>UQIN01000001.1 GCA_900541035.1 uncultured Collinsella sp.
GGGAGACGGCGAGTTAGCCGGCAGGTCGGCATGTCAATCCTGGTCTAACAGAGCCTTATTTAATCCCCGTCCCTGAAAAATCAATTTGCGGGCAGAAGGGCAAAAGTAGTCAAAAAAGGCCCCGTCCAAAATTAGCTACCCCTTGCACCGATTATTCGCCCGGGTTGATATTCGCGTAGAACTCCGCCCCATCATCGAGCCGCAGGATGCCCACGCGACCGAACTCGGAGCCGGTGGCGGCGGCGCAATCGATATCGATGCGATCGGGCACGCCGGCAGTGTCCTCGCCGCCCAAGCGCACGATCTGCCCTCGTCCCGATTCCTCATCGAGCCCCGCAAGACCACCGACCTCGCAATAACGCCCGAGCGACACCGTTGGCGTGTGGCCACTCACCACGACCGAACCCTTGCCCTCGGCAGAAAGCAGCCCCGTCGGGGCATCCCAATAGCCATGGCGAATCCAGAGCAAGTCATCGGACGACTGTACGGCGAGCATTTGCTGCAGCAGCTCGCGATCGGCATCGACCGCTCCCCTGCCGTCGCCGCAATCGACACCATGCTCAAGCAAAAACGCACGCGCCGCCTCGGTCTGAATGCCGGCGTGCACCAGCAGGTACGGCCGCTCGGCAGTCTCGACCACCGCGTAGAGCGGCAGCGCGGCCATCCATCGCACGAGCTCCTCGTATGCCTCAAATTCCATGTCGTTGAGCTGCTCGCGCGTCGTCCAGCCACCGTTGATATCCCAGGTCTCGGCATCGAGCGGATCCTGGCCAATGATGGCATCGAGCATGATCTGCTCGTGATTGCCCTTGAGCACGCGGGCGTTGGGCAGCGAGCGCACGAGCTTAATAACACCGACCGGATCGGGCCCGCGATCGATCATGTCGCCCAGCACGTACAGTGTGTCGTCGGACGTCAACGAGATCTTAGACAGGGCCTCGTCAAGCGCACGCACGTGCCCGTGAGCGTCAGATGTCACATAGATCGCCATGGTACGCCTCTCCTTGCATTGCGGCCGAAGCCCGGTGCCGCAACTAAAACTTCAAGTTGAACTTAAACGTTACCCATTGTACTCCGTTGCAATAAAGCTGGAAAGGGTTTCCGAGCAGAGGCAAAGACGGCAGCCGTCTATGACGATATCGCGCACGCCCGCAATCCAACCCCATAAACCCACCATCTTTGGGTACAAATAACCGCAGGCAACTGACCGTGCCACGCCAACCACCCAGGAGCGGACACCATCTATGAACCAGATCCTTCTCTTTATCGGCCTCGTCATCATTTTGTGCCTGACCATCAAACCCGTCGGCAAAAAACTCCCCTTCCCCACCCTGCTCATCTTTATCGCGCTCGGCATGCTGTTGGGCGTCAACGGCCCGGCGCATATCGACTTTAGCGACTACGCGCTCACCGAAACCGTCTGCAGCACGGCACTGCTGTTCATCATGTTCTACGGCGGCTTTAACACCAACATCGACCGCGCCAAGCCCGTCGCCGTGCCCGCGGTGCTGCTGAGCACGCTCGGCGTCGTCATCACCGCAGGCATCACCGGCGTGTTCGCCCACTTCGTGCTGGGCTTCGACTGGATCGGCGGCCTGCTGCTGGGATCAGTCGTGGCATCCACCGACGCGGCCAGCGTCTTTAGCGTTCTGCGCGAGCACAGCCTGTCGCTGAAGGGCGGCACCGACTCGCTGCTCGAGGTCGAATCGGGCTCCAACGACCCCGTCGCCTACATGCTCACCGCCGTGCTCGCCACACTCGCGGCCGGCGGCGACATCAACATTCCCGCACTGCTGGCCAAGCAGATTATCCTGGGCGCGGGCCTGGGCCTTGCCATCGGCTGGGCGGCGGGCCGTCTGATTGAACGCGCACACGCAACGGCCGAGGGCGCGCAGACCATCTTCTTGTTCGCCGTGGCGATCGTCGCCTACGCGCTACCAAGCTATCTGGGCGGCAACGGCTTTTTGGCCGTATACCTGGCCGGCATTGTGCTGGGTGCGAGCGACATCACCGGCAAGGTCGAGATGGCGCACTTCTTTGACACCCTCACCGAGATGGCCGAGATGACGATCTTCTTCTTGCTCGGCCTGCTCGTCACGCCCGCACGCCTGCCGCAGATGCTGCTGCCGGGCCTGGCGCTCATGGCGTTTATGCTCTACGTGAGCCGTCCCATCGCCGTCGGCGTGCTGCTGGCGCCCTTTAAGACGAACCCCCGCCAGGTCGCGCTCGTAAGCTGGGCGGGCCTGCGCGGAGCAGCTTCGGTCGTGTTTAGCCTCTTTGCCGTGGTGGCCGGCGTTCCCGGCGGACACGACCTATTTGACCTGGTGTTTGTGATTGCCGTGTCGAGCATTGTGGTGCAGGGCTCGCTGCTGCCAGCGGTGGCGAAGAAGCTCGATATGATCGATGCGACCGGCGACGTGCGCCGCACCTTTAACGACTATCGCGACGAAGACGGCATGTCATTTGTAAAGCTCAAGGTGGGTGCTGGCCATCCGTTTGCCGAGCGCTCGCTCGCCGATATTGGCAGCGCGACGGACATGCTCGTGGTCCTGGTGCTGCGCGACGGGGCGCACCCGGTGCTGCCCAACGGCGATACCGTGATCCAGGAAGGCGATCTGCTGGTGATGGCCGCCCCAACGTTCGAAGAGCGTGCCGAGGTTACGCTGCGCGAGGTCACCGTAACCCCCCACGGTCGCCTGGCCGGCCAGCGTCTTCGCGATGTGCCGCAGGGCAAGCACCCCTTTATCGTGGTGATGCTCAAGCGCGACGGCCAAACGATCATCCCCGACGGCAACACCCTAATATACGCCGGCGACGAAGCCGTCATCGCCACGCTGGCGTCGTAGCGGCCAGGGAAAGCCGTCCCGAATTGGCTACATTTGAGCATCAATCGCCCCGGCTGGGGTCTCGTTGCGGACAATTAGCGTCTCTCAAAACTAAGTGAGTAGACTTTTGCCGAATCGCCGACCACGTCTCCAAAACACAAGTATGTGACCTGCGGGTTTGTTGAAGCTAATTAGTCGGGTGCTCAGGATCTCCAATAAAGCCTACTCACTTAGCCAGCGTGCAGCCAAAATAGAACGGTCGCGAGCCCATTAGACCCCATTGCGACGGCTTATCGTGCATTTTCGCGCAGCTGCGGGTGCAGACGCCCGGTCCCAAATTAGCTACCCTAGTCATCGTCGACGGCGAAGGCACGGAGGTCGAGGCCCTCGCGTTCGGCTCGGGCTAGGAGCTCTTGAGGTAACTCGTCCTCGATATCCATCACGTCGAGCATGGCGGGCGGAAAGCCAACGCCTGCCGCACTCCCCGCGCGGTCGAGCAGGTCTTCGCGCAACCGGTCTACATCAACGTCGATCTTCATGGTGAAACCTCCCGCCAAACCAGGCCCTTACTCGTCAGCACCGAGCGCATCCACGGCAGCGACAAAAGCCTCAACCTGCTTGTCGTCCATCTGTGTGGTCAAACGCCCCACGGGCTCATCGTAGGCAAACTGAACCTTATCGATAAAGCAATCCCAAGCGCGCTCGTCCACACGCACGGCGGCCTCGCAATACTGGCTGAGCTTTTTGAGTCCATACCAAAACGTGTTCACATGACGCGCGGGGTCCTCATCCAGCACGCCATCATAACGGCGTCCATTGAACTCGCGCATGCGTGCCACGGCAACCTCGAGCGAGTCGCCGCCCTCGGCCGAAGCCTCATCCACAAGCTCGGGAATCGGAACCTCACGGCGAACATCATGCCTTGTAGCGCCATCGTACTCGCCCACCAGCATGTCTTCGTCAAGCCGTGAATCGTAGTCTAAATAGCTCGAGCCCCGGCAAATCCCATGCGGTGAGCCAGAGCCAAACGCACAGAACAACCCGCCGTCGGCAACAACACGACGGTAGGTCTCAAACGACTTCTTAACCTGAGCGAGCAACTCGGAAAGCTTTCCGGCATCGCACGCCGTCTCGCACGCAACGCACGCAGGCTTCGGCAGCCCCGAAGGCTCCACCGTGCTCCCTGCAACGCGGGCGGCGCGCTTGGCCCGATACGCCTGCGCCGCCAAGCGCGCTCGCTGCGCAGCGCCGCGCACGTTAGTAAGCTCACGCTCCAGCGCCACGTCACCAGCAACATCGCCAGCCAAATCACCCGTAAAACCATCAGCGTGCTGCGACCCAGTCGCACTCAGCTCGGACTCAAACGTCGCTGTGATCATGCCCGCAAGGTCCGTTGCGTCGGCGGCACAACGAAGTTGCTCCAGCTGCGTGCACAGCAGGTCGGCATCCAGGGGCACGGCATCCGCAACGCGCACGTCACTCAGGCGCGCCACGCCCCGCAACACCAAAGCCCCCGCGGCATCATACGCCGCACGGACCCTGGCCGCCGTATTCACACGTAACTTTACCTCGATAAACGCAAGCGTCTGCTCCAAACGGGCCAGCAACTCGGCCTTGTCCTCCATGCGCAAAAAGGCAGCATAGCGGCGCTCCATCTGCAGCGAGCCCACAACACCCGCCTGCTTGCGAGCGCGTGCAAGTGCAGCGCTTTCAACGCGGCGCACGTACCCGTCAACAGCCCGCACGGCAGACTCGCGCGCAGCGTGCTCGGCAGCCTCGACGCCCCTAAGCACGCCCAGCAGCTCGTGAGAGCGCGCCTTGCGCACCAACTCCCCGCGATCGTACTGCTCAAGCGCCGTCTGGCGCTTGGCTACCGATTCAAAGCCAAACAGCTCGTCGAGCAACTCGCCAACGCAACGCTCGTCCGCCATGGCAAGGCCTCCTTACCCGAACACGCCAACACGCCCGCGGGCCCACGCGTACGCAAGCCCGCTCGCCGCACTCCTACAGATCCAGAGCCTTCTTCGCGGCGTCGACCGGGTCGCCATCCATGTAGAACACCGGGCTCAGGCCCGAAATAATCTCGGACGACACACTCTGCAGGCCCGCGATGGCGCTCAGCGGCAAAATCACGCGCTTGGCAGCGGCGTTTTTGGCCACGCGCATAATGTCCTCGAGCCCGCGAATCTCGTCCATAGAGCCCGACATGCGCAAGATGCCCGGAATCGCCAGCGCGGGCATCACCGGGCGGTTACACGCCGCAGAGCAAAGGCCCACAAACTCGGCGAGCGAAACCTCTTCGGACAGGCCCTTGCTCTGCAGGTCGTTGTAGAACAGCAGATAATCCTTGGAGCCAATGTGCATGCCCGGCGCCACGCGGTTCGCCAGGTTCACAAAGTTGTCGAACGCGGCCTCCAGCGTATCGCGCACCGGCTTGTTAAAGGCCACGCCCTCGTGCTTAAACTTGCACTCGCCGGCAACGGCCTTGTTCTCCAGCTTGTACACGGCAACCTCGCCGTCCTGCGATCTGCCTACGCCAAACACGTGGCCGGACAGCAGCGGCCCGTCGGGAATCAGCGTGTCCTCGCTCTGCTCGGGCACACGCACCACATGCACGTCCTGCGGATTGTCGGCATCCATATAGCCCAGGTTAACGTCGATAAACTCGACGCCCGCCATAATCTTGAGCTGCTCCTTTACGCGGCGACGGCCCTCGATGGCGTAGTCCAGCAGCCAGCGCACATCGTCCTTGTCCATGGCCTCGTCGGGGAACAGCAGCTTGGCCAGGCCGCTAAAGGTCTTGCGCACGGCAATCTCGTCGCGCTTGTTAAAGTCGCTGTTAAAGCGGAAGTAACGGTCGATATGGTGCGTAAAGTCCTTGCGGCGCATCTCCTTGCAATACTCCGACAGGCAGTCGGTGATCAGACCGTAATGACCGGTCAACAGGCTCGAGCGCATCTTGGGAATCTCCCAGCCCGGCAGGTAATAGTGGATACGGTCGAAGAAAGCCGAATCGTTGTTAAACTCCGGCGGGAACGGATCAAACAGATGCGTGGTCTTAAGGACGTTTTGCACGGTGTCGTTGATGTTGCCCTCAAAGACCATGGAGGCATCGGCGTTAATCTGGTCGCGGCCGCGCGCGTAGCTACCGCTCGCCATGTAGTCCTTCATGATCTGCACGGCGTTGGTGTCTTTAAAGCGCATGCCGGCGACCTCGTCGAACGTCACGCAATCCCAATGGCCCACCAAGCCCACGCGATCGGCGCGCATGGAGTTCATGCGGCCGAACAAGTTGGCCGTGGTGGTCTGGCCGCCCGAAAGCAAGATGGCATAGGGCGAGACCTCTTTGTAGATATGGCTCTTGCCGGTGCCACGGGGACCCAACTCGCACAGGTTGTAGTTGCGCTCGATGAGCGGCACCATGCGCTCGATAAAGTGCAGCCGCTCTTTTTCGGAAAGCTCGCTGGGCTCATAGCCAGCCGAGCGCAGCAGCATGTTGAGCCACTCGTCGCGCGTAAAGTACTGGCGCTCGTCGACCATGGCATCCAGGTCCAGATTGGGCATCTGGATGGGCGTTAGGGACGCCACGCTAAACGGAGAGTCCTCGGGGCCACGCTTTTTGCGCTTGGCCTTGGAGCGGCGCGGCGCATCGTCGCCAAAGACCTCCATGCCAAACTCGTCCTCCTCATCCAAGGGGTGACGATACTCGATGCTCATAATGCACCAAATGCCGCCCTGCAGAATTTTGGAATAGTCACGCACGTACTCGGCCGGCATCACAAACGGCTCGATGGTC
This sequence comes from uncultured Collinsella sp., assembly GCA_900541035.1. Classification (GTDB taxonomy): domain Bacteria; phylum Actinomycetota; class Coriobacteriia; order Coriobacteriales; family Coriobacteriaceae; genus Collinsella. Next base: position 6,622 of record UQIN01000001.1, read on the forward strand.
AAGTTGGCAAACGACGCCACGTAAATGTCTTTATACTCGTCAAGCTTGGCCGTCACCTTGTCGATGATGGTAAAGCGGCCCAGTTCGCGGATCTTGGACTTAATGCGCTCGGACTCGTCGGGGCGCACGTAATTATCGGTGAGGATCCTGCGGATGCGGTCCAGGCCCTCTGCCACGGCATCCTCGTCGTCGGTTGAGCAGTACATGCCCAGCAGATACTCCAGCACAAAGGTTGGCACATTGGCGCCGCGCTTCATAAGGGCCGTCAGGTCCTTGCGCACGATCTTGCCGGCAAAGTGCTCGAGCAGTTTGCCGTCCAACCCATCCATGTCGTAGCCGTCGTCCTCGGGAGTCTCGGCCACAGCCTGGTCATAGTCATCAGTCGAGGATTCGTCCTCGGCGGGCGCGGCAGCCCCAACGGGCGCAGCAGCCACCGACTCCGAGGCAGACGCAATAACCTCAGCCGGGGCCTCCACGGGCGCCGCAGCCTCCACGGGCGCATCCACATCAATCGAGGGAACTTCCCACAGACCGCAGTCATGGCTATCAAACATAGGGCACACTCCTAAAAACCAAAGTCAGCAACAGGGGCAAACGAAACAGCGATGGTGTACGTCTCGCGCCAAACGATCTTGCCCGTCTCGCGCTCGCGGCAGACCAGATAGTACGGACCCTTGGCCGAGAATCCATCCGCTGCACGCAGCGCAAACTTGGCATGCACCACGCGCTCCTGCGAGTTAGCAGAAGTCTTGTTGGCATGCGCCTTGACTGTATCGCTCACCTCGTTGCCGCTTGCGTCGGTAAACACCAGCTCATACTCGCATGGCAAGACCTTGCCTTGGGCGGGTTCTTCCTGGATCAAGTTGACCGAGAAGAGCGAGTTGGTCACTCGGCGTCCCTCGCTTAGCACGCGCAGCGTCGCCACGCGCGTATCGACAAAGTCCTTGGAACCCGAGCGCGCACGCCAAAATCCGATAACGGGCACGCAGAGCTCCTGCAGGCTCATGCCGCCGTGGACGTAGTTGTTAGTGCCGCCGGGACGCTTGAAGTGCACGTTCTCGCGCGGGGCACATCCCTCAAAACCGGCACCTAAACGTCCCATGCCAACATTAACAAACACCTCGCATGCCTCTTCCGAAAGCTTGGCCACGGCCTCGTTGGGCACCACCAGATGACGCTTGCCGTGCATGACAGGAGCGTCAAGGACGGGAAGGTCTGGCTTGCCGAGCATCTGGCACTCGTTGAGCTCACGACGCGTGTAGATGAAGCCGTGATCTGCCGTCATAACAACACGCGCGCCCGGGGCGTCGGTGCACACGCGGCGCGCCAACGCGGCAAGTTCCTCCACGGTGTCCGCGCAGGCATCGAAAACGTCATCCTGCGTAGCTGCCTTCTCGCCCGTGGCATCGATCTTGTTGTGGTAGAGATAAACGAGCCTGGAGTCTTTGAGCAGCGCTTTGCGCTCGGTTCCCGCCATGTTGAGGTATGCGCTCGAGCGCAAAGCGCGGGCCGTGGGCTCAACGTGGGTAAGTACGGCCTCGCGCTGCGGAGTCGTCGCAGTGGGCATGCCGTCAGCCAACACAAACGCGCCATCCTCTGCAAGCTCAAGCACCTGGTGCGGCAGCAGCGCGGGCATGCCCACCTCGGTAATGGAGGGAAAGACCGCCTGCATGCTAGAAACCTTGACGTTGCCGCCGCGTTCGCGCTCGAGCAGCGCCGCAACGTCGCGGGCAACCTCATAGCGCAGCGCATCGCTCACGATAACGACCGTTGTTTTGGCAGAACCCACAAAGGCGGGCAGCACATGCCAGTAAAACTCATCCTGCCGTGCGGGACCATCGATGTAGCCGCAATCGGCCCACTCCCCTTGCGCAGCAGCCGCCCAGCAGGCATTGGCATCCGCCAAGAACCAGTTGCTGTAGAGATTCTCCGCCCAGTCCGCCACGGCGCGGGCAGGTTCCTCGAGCGCATCGCACTCGACGGAGCGTGCCCGCAGATACGCGGTGCACATATGGCGATAGGCAGCGTCCATGGCATACCAATCGGACGAATAGGCATCCCACACCTGCTGGGACTGCGCCAGATGGAACCCGCCCGCGTGCGTCTGCCTAAACGCGCACATATCGGCCACAGCGACAAGCAGGTCAAAGTAGCTCTCGACACGACGGTACCAGCTTAGGTCGCAGCGACGCGCCACAAAGGCACGCGCATCCTCAACACGGTCTGCACCTTGCGCAAACGAGCAGAACAGCTGCGAGAGCACAGCCTCATTGACGCACGGAAACACATCAAGCGAGGTCAGCACATCGATCGGCAAGGTCTCGAACCGTGCAAAGAGTCCGCGGGCGTCCTCAACCAAACGGCCAATCTCAAATAGGTCCTCGCTCGATGCCTGGGTATCGGCGGTCTGGTCCCACGTACGCACCGCCTCAAGGCAATAGGGCCCGTAGGCGGGAGCCACATGGCTCTCAAGCCCCTTGAGCGCTTCCTCGGGAAGCGCGGTGGATGCCGCCGTAAGGAGCACATGGGATGCAAGCATAAGCAATGAGTCACGCTCGTAAAGCGGCCCATCAAACCCATAGCAACGCACGATGAAGGCAGAGAGCACATCACGCACGCAGTACTTGTCCACCAACTCGGCCAGCGCCTCGGGACCCTCGTGCAGCAGCATGGTCATACAGCCACGCAGCACAAACGCGGGGCGCGCGTCACCAAGCTCTTTACCGCCAAAAATCACCGTAAGGATGCCGAGTTCGATATCGGATGCGCTCGAGGCATGTGGAACACACGCGGCAAACTTAGCGCAGCGGGTCTTGGCATCAAAGAACGTCTTGTGCTCGCGCAGGCTCTCGCGCACGGCGTCGATATTCTCGATGCCTAGCTGATCGGCCAAAAGCGAAAGATAGTCAGCCTGGAACTGATCGGCATACAGCTCAACATCGGCAAGCCAATCACCCTCAAGCCTGCCGCGCGGGCAACGGCGATACAGCAAGATATCGCTCACAAGGTCATCGCGGTTGACGAGCTTCTTGACGGCAAACATGCGACCCTCGCAGGCCTCAACAAAGCGCACCGGGCGCTCAAAGTCACTGTGAGCAGGCATTACGCCGGCATCGGCCCCCACGCCGTCGAAACCCTCAGCAGCCAATCGCTCAAACTCAGGAGCAAACTCGCCGTCCGCATCGTGCCAAACCACAACACGGCGCGGCGCGCATGAGGACAACGGCTGCAAAAATCGCAGCTTGAGCTGTTCTTCTACATCGATCTTGGGCATGAATATCCTTACCGTATCTGCAGTTACTTAATCTTCGCCAGCACATCCTGAAACTTGGCGTAGTTGACCTTGACGCCGTCATCCAGGTCGATCTTAATCATCTGGTCTGCCAAGTGGTGCAGTTTCTCCTCGTAGGCAATGGTCTCTTTGAGCTGGTCGTTGAGCTTTTTGATGCGCTTATCCAAGCGCACGCGCTCGCCGCGCTCGGCACTGACAAGGGCATCGTTGGCATACCCGATCTGGGCACGGTAGCGCTCCTGCTGCTCATGCACATAGTCGGTGCGGATGCGAGCCAACAGGTCAGGCTGGTAGCGATGCATGTAAACAAGGCACTTGAAGCCGCCCTTCTTGCCCGAATCGAACAGCCAATAAATAGGGCGCTTCTTATAGGTCTGGCAGTGGTCCTTAAAAAAGTCCTTCAAAAAGTAGGTGCGAATGACCTCACGCGAGGTGCCCTTGCCGCCGAGCGCCTCGGCGATAAAGGCCAGGTTCTGCTCGAGCGTCTCCTCGCCGTACACGGTGCGCACAAAGTCGATAAAGTAGCGCACGATGTCGTCGTCAAAGTACTCGTCATCGGTAATGGGCAGTACGTTGTCGCCATCGGGCATAAAGGTCACGTTCTCGGGATCGGGCATCTTGGCCAGATAGTTAGAGACCGTGGCACCCTGGTCGGCCAGAACCAGACCGTCCACGTCCAGCGAATAGCGGCCAAATATGCAGCCCACGGCATAGCTAATGAGCGAGGTGATCTCGTCGCGCTTGGTGCGCACGTACTTGTTGCCCTTGTAGCTCTCGGGGATCTCGTCAGCGGTATCAAAGATGCGCGCCACCGATACGTACTTATCCTCGACCTCGATGGGCACCTCGCCCTCCATGTTGTAGATCTTGGCAAAGATTCGGTTGAGCTCCTCCTCGTTAGCGCGAAGCTGCTCAAAGCGAGCATTGACCTCGGCTTTGCGAGCCTCGTATTTATCTTGAAGTAAAGTGGCCATGGTAGGCCATCCTTTCGTTGCTGTTGGAAACCACTGCGAAAAAACGGATTGCAGTATCCAAAAAACCGCTAAAACGCTCTCCCCTCTGTACAGGAAGCTTGAGGAACTAAGTCGATGCAATTTCGCACCTATTCTAGCTACTAGCTTTTATCTCTATATCTCTTGTCTCTTAGCGAGAGCAGATTCACCCATGCATCAAGCGTATGCTCTTTCAGTAGCATTCTTGCCGTGACGTTTCCTTTACCGTTTGCGTCCTGTAAAGCCCACCACACTGATCCATCGGGCTTAACAACTCGCAAATATTGACCATGAGCGAGAGCATTCCTCAGATGTCTAAAAACGGCGTCAAGTCTTCTAAATGAACTTTTATTCTGTTTTCTCCTGCCTGTTTTGGTCTTCGCACCCGGCTTGAATTCTGAAAGCCCAGCAATCCTTTTGTTAAGACAAGCCGCTGTTGATAAGCAAATGAGGGCAAACTCGTAATCTCGTTTAATAAAATCAGATGAATCGCTACCTGCTTCGTGGGCCGCTTTTGCAAGGTCATTAGGGGTATATGCCCATCTTGTTTTAACGGCACTGTCGAAACACATCTGTTCAAGAAACGCATTTGCCTGAACAGTAGTATAAATATTCAAATCAGTAATAAACCCATTGGTCTGCCTCGTAGCATCAATAGCTTCTGATTCGGATACAAATCTTTGCAAATATATGCGTAGTTTTTTCTTAGAGACATCGTCCTTATACGATTCATGAACCTGTTTTATCCACGACACATCATTCTTAAGAGGTGGATGTGCGCATTTATTATTGTTAGCCTTTTTCTTCTGCGACATGTGGACTCCTAAACGAGAGGATGACGTTTGAAATCCCAGGAGGTTTCAAACGAGTCCCAGTCGGTTTTTGATAATCCTCTGCTTTCCTTAAATAACCCGTCTACGAGATTGAAGCAACTCAGTAGGACGGGAAATTTATCCACATCACCAGCGTTAACGTTCAGAGTTGGAGCGATTAACGAAAAATACTCTTTAGAAACGCTGGAGTTAAGCAGCGACAACATATAACCGATTTTATCCTCAGTAACAAAAAGGCACATGCCGGCATGCTCTGAAAGACAATTGGACGCATACCTAAACGAAGGGATGGACGAAGTAATCGCCGACCATGAAATGGCGGGCTTGAATTTCAGTTCATCCGAATAATCTTGCGCATGGTTTCCTTCACGCGAGGCCGACTCAAACACACTGCGACCGTTATTTGACCAATCAATTACAGAGTCAAGATTACCGAACCATTTACGATAAGAGCCTCCCTTTGTGCAGGGGTGCCATTTTCTGCCACTAAATAAATCGGATACAGATGATGACGAAAAACCGATAGTCCCAACGGCGCACTCCCACCAAAGCCTAATGAACTTATCATTTTTACCAGTGATAATTCCTTTAGACGTTCTTCCGAACGAAGATAGTTTAACGCCATCAGCCATCGCAGAGAGTAGTCCGTCGCTGGCCCAGTAGGCTATGGGGGTGCCGGGAATCTGCTTGAAGGTGTCGGCGTCGCGGCGGTAGAACCAGCCGCAGTCGAGGTTTTCAATCGCCTCGAGCAGCTTGAGGCGCTTCGCCTCGCTGCCGTTGATGTCGACGAGGCGAACGTAGGCGCCACCGCATGCCGCGCGGCCGTTGTAGATGACGTCGGCGGTCACATTGACGACCTCGCCGCCGATGGCGTCGAATGCGCGGGGGCCGAGGTGCGCCATCGAGACGATCGTCTTGCCGTCGATGAGCGAGGAGCGCATCTTCTCGAAGCTGCCCAGGAACATCCAGCTCTGCATGGTGACCATGGCCGCGTAACCGCGGTCCTTGGCAAGGCTGAACCCGCGCTCGATGAAGCACGTGCACAGGTCGCTCTTCACGTCGGGGTAGTTCTTCTTGACCCACTTGGACATGAAGGGGTTAAAGCTACTGCTGCCCATATACGGAGGATTCGCAACGGTGCAGGTAAAACGACGGGACAGCTTCTCGCAGATGGCGGCAGCGCTTTCGAGCTTAGTTTTGGCCGTAGCGGCAAAAAGGTCATCGGAACAACTCGCGGCGGCAGCCTTGAGCTCGTCGATCTCGTCCTCTGAGGGATTGAGCAGCGAACCGATCTCGCCCAAATGACTCAGCTCCTCGGCGAGCTTCTTGTTACCCGGCAGCTCGTCCTCCCCTAGCGGGATGCTCGAGAGCACGGCAACGTCGGCGCGAACGCCACGCCTAAAGAAGCGACGGTCGTGCTCGCGGGCGCACATGGCAAGCGCCAGCTCCGCGATCTGTGCCGCGCGGGAATCGATTTCCATACCTGCAAGGTTTTTAGTAAGAATGAGCTCGGGAATCTCGCGCTCACGATAGCCGCGCTCCTCGTACATATGGAAGAGCAGCTCAAACGCATAGACCAAGATATGGCCCGAGCCGCATGCGGGGTCGCAGAGGGTTATCTCCTCGGGACTCGAGATGCGGATGAAGTCCTCGTGCTCAGCATCGGGCTCGATGTAATACTCCATGCGCTCGCGTAGCGAACTCCCCGGATTGTTGAGCATCCACAGACGGCCGAGCGAGTTCTGGACCATATAGCGCACGATCCACTCGGGGGTGAAGAGCTGCGTGGCGGGCGCGATGTCCGCCGCCGCTGCCTTGCGATTGGACTTGAAGAACTCGTCTTTAACGTCGGCATTGTAGTACTGATACATCCAGCCCAGAACGGTCACGCCCTCGCGCCAGTCCTCGTCAGCGAGGACGGCATTGAGTCTGCCCACCACACTGTCAGCCATCATGAGGCCCTGGGGCAACAGCAGCTCCATGGCTCCGCCCACGCGTTCAAAGACGCCCGGCAGGCAATCGGCAAGCTCCTCGCACTGAGCAACAAACAGGTAGCGCCACAACGGTTCATCCAAGCCCGCCATCTTGAGCTCGGCTATGCGATCGGTATCGGCCGTCGTTATTTCCACGTCCAGTGCGTTCTCCACGGCCTCGCTGCCATGGCTGCCGTCCGCACGACTTAGCATGCGCATACGGCTGGGAAGCCATCCGCGTGCATCCATGAAGCGAATGGCCACGATGCGGTTGAACCAGGTGTAGGCCGCACGGTCGCGCAGCGCCTCGTGACCCACCTCTGCCTGCATGCGCAGCAGTTCGTCGCGTTGCTCAATCTCAGCCGGACTTAGGGGCAGGCCGTTGACGGTCTCGGACCCAACGGGCGCGGGTGCAGGTTCGGTGATGCCGTAGCGCACCATCTGCGCCTCCACGCCTTTGATGAGCTCCGTACGGGCCCAGGTGCAGAAGCTCTTAAGAGCAGAATCGTTCATGGTTGATGAGCCTTTCTAAACGCCATAAGCCACCGGTGCGCGCTTTGGCACCGGCGGCTCCGCGGGTTAGTTGATACGGATCTCGTCGTTTGCAGCGAGCGCCTGCATAAGGCGGGAGCGCAGGTCGTCCACGTAGCGCTCCACGTCCTCTGCGGACAAGAGACGACTCGGCTTGGCCAGATCGGCGCGGCGCACAGTCTTAATCTTGCGCTGGGGCACGGGTGCAGGCGTGGGCGCTGACGACGCAACGGCCTTGTTGGAAATCTTCTTGACCACCTCACCCGTACTCGTGACCTCGGTGGTGCGGCGCTCGTTGTCCATACGCATGCGGGCCGCATCCACGGCGTCGTACATCTCGTTGGCTGCCGCGCTGAGCCAGTCGCCCCAGTTAGTCGCAGCAACGCTCAGCTCGTTGAGGCTTTGAGCACTGTGGGCACGGTTTTTGAACGACTCGTATTTGGCGCCGGCATCCGCTATGGCATCCTTGGCTTGATTGACAAAGCCCTTTTGACTCTCAGCCTGCGCCTGCAGGTCTTGCAGATCGCTCTCGATGCGGCACAAAAACTCATTGCGGCGGATACCCAGCAGCTTTTTCATGTCGTCCTCGACGGGATTCATAAGCGGCTGCAGGTCTTTAATGCGGCCGTAGGGCTTGGGATCTTTGAGGATCTCGCGAACCTTTGCCACGTTCTCAACCGCGCTGGGAATGTCATCGGAGGCATACTCGATACCCTCGGTGCGGCTCAAGAAATCCTTGGCGTGGTCAAACGCTGTTCGTTGGTTGGACTCGAAGAACTCAACCACCTTGTCAAAGTCTTCCTTGGCATCGAGCAAGCGGTCCTCATGCTTGGTAAACGTAGTCAAAAACGCCTCGGACTCACTCTGGTCCTTAAGGACGTCGGCGACCTCCGAGCGCATCCTCTCGCACTCGTTCTCGCCGGGATACGGGTAGGCCGGCTTGATGCCCGTGTAGTAGTCGCGTGCTATGGCGAGACACGCCTCGCGCAAGTCCTCAAGGCGCTCCTTGAGCTCGGCCACGAGCTTATCCTCGTTGGAGGGCACGGTCTTGAGATCAAACAGGTCACGCATGAGCTCGCCCGTGGCGCGCAGCAACCGGTCGCTCATGCGCATGCGCAAGCGCACCTGGGCCTTATCGGCATCCTTGCGAAGGAGTGCCACCATGCGGCTGTCGTTAGCTTGAACCGTCTGACCGCCAAACAGCACCTGTGCGCGCTGCTCCACCACAAGCTGTGCCACCACATTTGCGATGTCGACCTCGCGCCAGCCAAAGGGCCTTTGCTGGTACTGGCGCTGGATATCGCCCATAGCGGTATCCAGGTGGCGCTGGTGCTGAACTTTGAGGTAGTCCTCGACCTCTTTGAGCGCACGCGCGTTACCTGCATCCATGCCAGCGAGCCCCACTTGAACGTTGCCCGCCAGCGTAGAGCGAATATCGGAATCGCTCGTGACCGGCGCGCCGATATAGTCGGCCTTTTCAAAGACCACGTCGCACAGTTGCGCCAGCACCTGCTCAAAGACCTGGGCGGGCTTGGTCGCGCGGACCTCAACCATGCGGCTGTCGACTGCGCAACGTGCGTGGAGCACAGCCTCGCTCAAAAGGGTATCGGCCTCCTTCTCGTTATAGGCCGCCTCGCGCATCTTGGACTCGACGATCTGGCGCGTACTCGGCTGAAGCTCCTGGAGATTTCGCGTCTTGGCGTACTTACGGATCTTGGCAGCGTTGACGAGCGTCTCCCAATAATCCGCCTCGTCGCTCAAGACCACGATGGCTTTGCCCAAAGAAGCCAAGGCCAGCTCGGTATCGTCCGCACGGCCCAGGTCGCTCGCCATAGTCGCCACGTAAAGCTCCATGCCGCCCATGCTGGTACCGTGGATTGAGCCGTCCACATAGCGGTCAAACGGAAAGTCGTTGGCCCCGCGGTTGAGTTTGCGCGCGGTATAGATGCTGTCGAACAGACGCTTTTTGATAGACTCGATCACCTGCGCGTTATCGATCGGGGTGTGTGCGATCTCCTGCGCTATCTCCTGCTCCTCGTCGGTGAGGAAGCTATAGGTATCGCCCTGGCGCGCCACGTAGTTCTCGCGCTCCAGACGGGCAAGGGACTCCTTGACGCGGTCCTTGAGGGCGCGCTTGTCCACGTCGAGGCCGTCTATCATGAAGATGGAGATGTTCTCGACCGTGGCCTTGACGTAGCCGATGTAACGAATCAGGTACAGGAGCTTGAGCACCTGAACGTCGTAGGGTTCAAGGCCCTTTGCGTCCTCGGCCGCGCGGACCGCGCGATCGACCACCTGGATGATGCCGTGCTCAAGGTCTTTGGAGATAGTGTTGAAGAAGCGCCAGAACGGCACGAGTGCACCGGTCTGGTCATGCTGGATGGCCTGAGCGCTCTCCTGGAACGCGCTCAGCATGGAGCGCTCGCCTGTGGACATGTGTTTAGCCTTGACACCGTGTTTGCGCACCTCGGTCATCACGTCGGGCAGGAGCTTAAACTGATAGCCCACAAACGGGTAGCTGGCCACAAAATCCTTGGAGTTGGCGTAGCCGGCAAGGTCGGAGCGAGAGCCACCCTCAAAGGTAAAGTTGTTTTTGAGCACGGCGGTGTCTTGCTCGTAGACCCGTGCAAGCATATCGGCCGCCGGCGCGGTCTTCTCGAGCACACGGCGCTGGATGACCTCGTCCACGCTGGAGCTGGAGAGCGAAAGGCGGGTATTGAAACGGCCCTGGATCTTTGAAAAGTCGTTGCCCACGGGCAGGCTCAGGTTGTCGATGGCCTCCTGGCTCGTAACCATCACCCACACGCGGCCACCGCAGGCGGCACCCAGCTCCTCGACGATGGTCTGAAGGCTCAGCATAAGGCTTGGGTCCTGGTCGTTTGTAATAAACTGACCCACCTCGTCGACCATAAAGAGCAAACGGAAGTTGCCACCGTGGGCCGCTGCCTGAGCGTCCACGTAATCCTTGACCTTTTTGGCAAAGACATCGGGGGCCAAAACCTCGTCCTCAGAACCCTCGAGCCAGTTCCATGCGGCCTTTTCGCTCATGCCGAGCACGCTCTGCAGCACCTCGACGACGTCGTCCTCAAAGTAGCTGTAGGTGTCGCGGGCCTGGAGCCAGGACTCGCCGTTGATGCGCTCAAAGGCCTCGCGGAACTCCTGGGTCTTGCCCAGGGAATCGATGTAGTCCTCGAGCTTTGCAAGCTTGAGGTCCTCGCCGTAGAAGCCGCGCGCCTCGTAGAACATGCGCTCAAAGCCGCGAAGCAGCGCCGTGGGAGCCGTATCGCCCTGCTTCCACTGGCCCGCCTTGCTATCGATGTTAAAGAGGATGGCCTGCGTGGGCACCGAGCAGGCGCGCTCCATGGCAGCCGCGACCATGGGGTCGACGATCTTGCCGTCAAAGTAGCGGATGGCGCTCTTGCCGCCGATCTGGCGATTCTCGAGCAGGTAGCTCAGCATCTTGAGGAAGTGCGATTTACCGGAACCGAAGAAACCACTGATCCACACGCCGATCTTGTCGGTGCGCGCATCGATGGCATCGCCGTAGGCCTTGAAGAACGTGGCAAAGTGCCTCTGCAACTCGCGCGTCACCACGTACTCGTCAAGCTCCTGGCGGATGGACCCATCTTTTGAATCCTGGACCTTGACCACGCCGTTGATGGAGCGGTTGATGTCTTTTGCAAAGAGGTCGCGAATGATCGTGTTGTCCATGGGTGCTCCTTTGGGTTTGGGAACGTTATGGCAAAGGGTTGTTACCGGCGGCAGGGACTTGCCTGCGGGGAGCCGTGCTTACGAGATATCGATGGCGCGGTAGTAGTTATCGGCAGGCAGACGGTTAAAGAGTTGGAAAGAAGAGCCGTTGAAGCTGCCCGGATAGGCAGCGATCACAGGCACCTCATCAAAATCCGCAAGCATGCAGTGGAGAAGCGTGTGTATGCGAAAGAACGGGAAAACCTCGCCCGCGCCGGTGAGGAGAACGACGTCTCCAGGCGCGTGCGGCTCGGTCTGCTCAAGGATGTACGCGGCGACTTTCTCGGGCGAGGCGAACTTGGCCACGTCCTCGAGCACGCGCTGGGTACCGCGGCGCTCCTCTTGGTGCGGGATAGCCTTGAGGACACGGCGCTTTTCGAGAATTGCCAGCACGGCGTCGTAAAGGTTCACGACCTTGAGCGTGCACGGAAGCTTGTCGGCCTCGGCATCGCGTGAAAGGGTGTCAAATAATGCACGCGCCTCAAACTCCAGCGCGGGGTCATAGCAAAAAGTGTGGAAGCCGATCTCATTGCCTATGCCCTTGTTGGCCAAAAAGTCCTCGCTGCACAGGCGCTCGCGCAGAAGCTGCGCACGGCGCTCAAATTCCTGACAGGCGCGCTCGGAGCGGGCATGCGCCGCCACGACGCTCTTACGGGAATGGATGCCGATATTGGTGGTGAGATCGGTCGCCGGGGTGATAGCAGGTTCGGCGGCGCTGTTGACGGGAGCCACGCTACATCACCGCCCTGCCGGTAAGGGCCGCGATAAGCGACTGCTCGCCCAGCTGAACCAAGGCTCGCTCGACATCGGAATCGAGGAAGAGTGGTGACAGGCGCTCGGACTCCGGGCCCTGGCCCTCGCCGATAAGGCCGGCATGGCGGAGCGTCTGGCGGAGCGAGCCCTTAATGCGCTTGACCGTGGCCTCAGTCCAGCGGGCCGCGTCCGGATACTCCGTGGTAAAGCGTGTCATAAAGGCGTTGAGGTCAACCGCCGTAAAGGCATAATCGAAGTTTTGTAGGCGCTCCCCTATCTCGACGAGCACGAGCTCGCGCACGATATCGTAGCGGCAGATCATGCTGTAGAAGATGGCCTGGTCCGCCTGCGTGGGAGTGCCGGATGCCATGAGCCTGGTTAGGGATGACGCAGCCTCGACGGCGGTTTTGGGGTCGATGCCGCGCGCGGCGCATACGGCGTCCGTGGGCACCATGGCGTCAAGGCGGCGAAGGCACACGGTTGCGCGGTTGGCGACCATGCGCTCCGTGGGATATTGAAAGAGGTTCTCGCTCTTTACGCGTACAATGACCTGCTCGTCGCTTGCGCCCTGCATACGAAGGGCAGCGACGATGCGCATCTCATGCGGGAGGAATTGCTCGCGGGTGAGCACCCCCCCCCCGAACGCTTTTTGTGGTTATATCCACAGTACACGCTCCAAGGGTGTCAAAGGCTGTCACAAGTGCGCCGCAACCCGGCAGGCAGGCGCGGCGCACATGACAATAATCATACCTGTTGGTAAAAAAGTTACCACGCCCAGAGTGTCAAATGTTGAGCAACAAAATTTAATCCGGTTAACGGTCATTTTCGCAGCTTAGAAACTTTAACGAGGTCGCCCCAAATCACACTTGCCAGACAACCGCGCTTACGAATGCAGGCACGCACACGCCCAACGCCACCCTCCGCTATATTCAACATAGAGTTATACATATGCTTCTATGTAAGGAGTTTCGTATGCCTGTCGTAAAGCCTATTTCTGATCAGACGCGCGCACTAACTACCATTCAGGAACGCGAAGATCACATTCAACGTGCCATCGCTCATGGTCACGAAGACCTCACCAACGGTCGTGTGCGCCCCTGGAAACAAGCGAAGGCCGAGGCGGATCGGATGCTAGCCTCGAGATAAGCCCTCCCCCATGTAACCATCCTGTAAATCATAGCGGCGCACTCGAGTTTTACCGTGATGCGGTCGCGCCTGGCGCTCCACTGTGCTAAAGTATCCCGAACGTTCAAACGACTACGAGGGGAACTAGAAGATGGCACGTGTGCACAACTTCTCAGCTGGCCCGGCCGCGCTGCCTACAAGCGTGCTCGCCGAGATCGCCGACGAGATGATGGACTACCGCGGTTGCGGCATGTCCGTGCTCGAGATGAGCCATCGATCTAGCATGTACCAGCAGATCATCGACGACGCCGAGGCAACCCTGCGCCGCCTGCTGAGCATCCCCGACAACTACCGTGTCCTGTTTTTGCAGGGCGGCGCCACGCTGCAGTTTGCGGGCATCCCCATGAACTTCATGCGCCGCGGCCGCGCCGGCTACGTCGTGACCGGCAACTTTGCCAACAAGGCGTACAAGGAGGCCTCCAAGTACGGCGAGGCCGTGCTGCTCGCAAGCTCGGAGGACACCAATTTCGACCGCATTCCCAACATGGCCGATATCAACGCGCGCATTGCCGCCGAGGCCGCGGGCGACGGGCTCGACTACGTCTACATCTGCCAGAACAACACCATCTTTGGCACCATGTTCCACGAGCTGCCCGCTTGCGGCGATGTGCCGCTGGTCGCCGACGTCTCAAGCTGTTTTTTGTCGCAGCCGCTCGACGTCGAGCGCTACGGACTCATCTACGCCGGCGCTCAGAAAAACGCCGGCGCCGCGGGCGTGACCGTGGTCATCGTGCGCGACGACCTCATCGCCGACGGCCCGGCTTTTGCGCAGACGCCGCAGTACCTGGACCTTAAGACCGAGGCCGCCAAGGGCTCCATGCTCAACACGCCCAACACCTTTGGCATCTACGTGTGCGGCAAGGTGTTCCGTTGGGTTGAACAGACCGGTGGACTTGCCGCCATGGCCGAGCGCAACTGGGCCAAGGCCAAGCTGCTCTACGACCTGCTCGAGAACAGCAAACTATTCCACGGCACCGCGCAGACAGACAGTCGCTCCATCGCCAACGTCACCTTCCGTACCGGCGATGCCGAACTCGACGCGGCCTTTGTCGCAGGTGCGGCCGAGCACCAGATTCAAAACGTCAAGGGCCATCGCCTCGTCGGCGGCATGCGCGCCAGCGTGTACAACGCCGTCACCATGGAGGACGTACAGGCGCTGGCCACGTACATGAAAGACTTCGAAGCGCAGCATAGTTTGAGTCCGCGATCTAACTAGCCCGCAACGCGCGGGCCGACCAGCCACCTCAGACCACCCTGTTTAGATCAAAACCTGCTAAGGAGTTTTTCCATGCGCAAGATTAAGACTATCGACGACATCACTAAAGACGGCAAAGTCGAGTTTGGCGAGGGCTACGAATTTGTAAGCACCGCCGAGGAGGCCGACGCGATCCTGATGCGCTCGACCGACCTGCACGGCTACGAGCTGCCCGAGGGCATCCGCGCCATCGCCCGCTGCGGCGCCGGCGTCAACAACATCCCCGTCGAAGAGTACGCCAAGAAGGGCGTCGTCGTCTTTAACTCCCCCGGCGCCAACAGCAACGCCGTCAAGGAGCTCGTCCTGGGCATGCTGGTACTTTCGAGCCGTGGCGTGGTGCAGTCGATGAACTGGGTCCGCGACAACGCCGACGACCCCGAGATTCAGGTCGATGCCGAGAAGGCCAAGAAGGCCTTTGTGGGCCGCGAGCTCAAGGGCAAGCGCATCGGCGTCATCGGCCTGGGCAACGTGGGCTCCAAGGTCGCCAACGCCTGCGTCGATCTGGGCATGGACGTCTACGGCTACGACCCGTTCATTTCCGTCGAGCACGCGTGGGTGCTGAGCCGCGAGGTGCAGCGCGTGGGCACGCTCGAGGATCTGTGCCGCGGCTGCGACTACCTCACCGTGCACGTGCCAAGCAAGGCAGACACCATCGGCATGATCAGCACCGAGCAGATTAACCTGCTGGCACCCGACGCCGTGCTCATCAACTACGCGCGCGAAACCATCATTGACGAGGACGCCGTCGACGCTGCCCTGCGCGAGGGCAAGCTGAGCTGGTTTAGCTGCGACTTCGCCACGCCCAAGACCGTCAAGATGCCCAACACGTTTATCACCACGCACTCGGGCGCCGGCACCGGCGAAGCCGAGGCCAACTGCGCCGATATGGCCATCAGCGAGCTCAAGGATTACCTGGAGAACGGCAACATCGCGCACAGCGTCAACTACCCCGCCTGCAGCATGGGCAAGGCGCGCGCCGCAAGCCGCATCGCCTGCCTGCACGCCAACGTGCCCAACATGATCGGCCAGATCACGGCCATTCTCGCCAAGGACAACGCCAACGTGCAGCGTATGACCAACGAGTCCGCTGGCGAGAACGCCTACACCATGTTCGACACCGACGAGCACCTGGACAGCAGCACGATCGAGGCGCTCAAGCAGATTCCGTCGATGTATCGCGTGCGCGTGATCAAATAGCGCCGGCGCCAAGCCTGCCAGGAAGGCCATGAAGCCCATTCGGCCCCCGTTTTCACGAAACGGGGGCCGAATTCGTTGCTCCGGCTGGTTTTAAAATGCTACCCAGAATAAGTTTTTTCGGATAATCGATAGTCATGCCCAAATCACTGAGCACACCTGCTTTGATAAACAGCTTTATCAGGGGCTTTAGTAGGTAAAAATCGATCTCTATATATCACATTCAAGTTGACTGTCGATTTTCCGAAACAACTTGTTTTGGATAGCATTTTTAAAGCCCTTCCAAGGCGAAACTGAAGCCTTTTTCGCGACCAAAACTCTAGTTCACGCGACCGTTTTCCACCCGCGCGACTACATTTCCGCCCAATTGATAAAAATCTCCTCACGAAGCCGCCGTTCGAGCTCCTGCTGCCGCGGTGTCTTGTCTTTCAGCGGCACATCGAGATAGGACATGATGAGCTCCATCACCACGCGGAAGGCATCGGAGTCGGCTAGCTGACCATAGGTCATCAGAACGACGGGATATCCCATGGCTTGCAAGGCCGTCGTTCGATCGGAGTCCGAAATCTTGGATTCAATGGATCCGTGAATGGCTTTACCTTGGCATTCAACCAGGCACTCTCGGCTGCCGTCCTTATTTGCCAGCAGGATATCGGCATAGCGCCTATCAAGCCCCGAAATCAGACGGGCACTGCGCGTCATACGAATCTCAACGTTATTGGTAAGGCGCAGCCCTTCGCCGCCGCGCAACCTCGTAAGGCCAAACAGCATCGAAGCCTGGACCTCAAGCGGCGATGCCGCCACCCCCGTAATGCATTTCGCGGCACGTGTGAACGATTTAGCACCACGGAGCCCCGGGATCTTATCGACGTACTCTGTAAGTTCAGAGAACTCGATCAAGGGCGGTCGTTTCCACAGGTCCGTTGGATTCCCCGAGACATCCTTTACATTTTCCCAACCCAACCGTGCGTCACCCCACTGGCCCCCATATGCCTGCACAAGTGCCGACTTTACCTGAGGCGCGATCTTGCACACGGCAAAGGTGCCGCACATCTCATACATGCACATGATCAGACGCTCGTTTGAGACCGAGGAAGCCAGGGTCAGCAGGGAAAAGAGTGGGGACGCAACATCGAGGCCAAACTCTGTCTGCCGCACGGAATCAAACGGCCTCTCCCCGTTCCAAACATGCCTGACAATGCGATCGCCCTTACGCCCGCAGCCGCCCTGCGCCAAAACGTGTAACGGGGTGCCCAGGAAATGCACGACGAGCGGATGCTCGCAAAGGCGCTCCCTGCGCGGATCGTCCGCAGAATCGGGCAGGTCCGGCATTATCGCCAAAACCTGTGGAGGTATCCGGTGATACCGAAAGGCAGATATGTCGCACAGCATGTCGTCCATAAAGGCTACGTACCCACCGCGCCGTTTGTAAACCCGCTTGGACGGCAAACGCGCTGGCTCGGCCTGCGAACGGTAAATGCTGCTGCGCGCGCGTCGCGAATCTCTCAGGAGGCTTACAATCGGTTTGGAAAGCAAACTGATTGTGAGGTTACATATGGTTGATGAGGACTTTGCCTGGCGGCTTGCGCAGGAGCTTTTGCGGATCGACAGCTCAGACCCGGGCGCGTATGAGGATGAAATTGAGCGGTATATCAAAGCGCTGGTTGAGGCTCAGCTGGAGCGGTTGAGTCGTCCGGTACTCCATGCCGTGCAGGTTGAGGAACTCGAGGTGCTGCCCGGGCGCCGCAACCTTATAGTCACCGTGCCGGGCCAAAGCGACGAGCCGCGGCTGGTCTATATCTGCCACATGGATACCGTCACCTTGGGCGATGGCTGGGACGCAGACATCGCACCGCTTGGGGCAGTTGTGCGCGACGATAAACTCTATGGCCGCGGCGCCTGCGATATGAAAGGTGGCCTGGCCTGCGCCATTGCCGCACTGGTCCATACGCTCGAGCGCGCGACGGCAAGCGGCGAGCTGCCCCGACGTGGCTTTTCGCTCATATGCTCGGTCGACGAGGAAGACTTTATGCGCGGCTCCGAGGCGGCCATTGATGCCGGCTGGGTCGGTTCGCGCGAATGGGTGCTGGATACCGAACCCACCGACGGACAGATTCAGGTGGCGCACAAGGGGCGCACGTGGTTCGAGATTGAAATGGCTGGCGTGACGGCGCATGCGAGCCAGCCCTGGAAGGGCGCGGATGCCGTCGCCGCCATGGCCGAGGTCGTCTGCACGTTACGCCGCGCGTTCATGGCGCTGCCCGTACACGATGAGCTGGGGCCATCGACCATCACGTTTGGACAGATAGAGGGCGGCTATCGCCCCTATGTCGTGCCCGACCACGCCAAGGTCTGGGTCGACATGCGCCTGACACCGCCGACCGACACGACCGCCGCGATCAACATGGTCGAGCAGGCCATTGCCGCCGCCGAGGACGCCGTTCCCGGTTGCCATGGCAGCTACACCGTGACGGGCGACCGACCCGCCATCGAGCGCGACCCGAGCTCTCCCCTTCTAGCAGCGCTCAAGCGTGCCGCCGATGGCGTGACGGACGCGGACACGACCGTCGGCTTCTTTACCGGCTACACCGATAACGCCGTCATTGCAGGCAAGACAGGCAACCGCAATTGTATGAGCTACGGCCCCGGCTCGTTGGCGCTCGCACACAAGCCCGACGAGTATGTGCCCCATGCCGATATCGTTCGCTGCCAAAACGTGCTCATCGCGCTTGCCGATAACACGCTCTGGGACGCAAGCGGCCAAGTTGGGGCATAATAAGCCGCGAACAAACCGACTCGCGCGTTAGGACCGCCCATGAAAGCACTTCCGTTTCCCTGCATCCGCCCGGCTCAGGACCGCGTGCTCGAGGCGCTGCCTGCAATGGGCAGCATCCTGAGCGGCAACGATGCTCTGCGCGGAGCCCTTGCCGATGGCCTGATGCTCAAGGACCCGGGTGCGGCGTATTACGTGTACGAATGCTCGGGGGAGCCAGGTCGCGTGACGGGCGTCGTGGCGATTTGCCCGGTTAACGTACTGACGGGTAGCGACGAGGCTGCCGCCGAGAGCGTCGACGCACTCGCCGCCGCGCGCGCGATCGCCGAGCTTAAGGTGCAGCCCCGCCCTGTAACACTCGCCTACGAAGCCTCGCCCGTCATGGATATCATCCTTGGCGCCGCCAAAGAAGGAGCGTCGCTTTATGCCGTCACCGACCCCGCCGGCATTACGCATCGCGTGTGGGAGGTCAAACGCGAGGACGCTGTTGCCGCCATCCGCGCCATGCTCGATCAGGCGCCGGAGCCGACGCCGGCAGACGCTGCCTACGCCGCCGCGCTGGCAGGGGCGGCACAGCTCCTGACAGACGAGGCCCTCGCAGCCGGCACCTATACGGGCAAAGAGCCCTTCAACTTTGCCATTGCCGCGTTGTTCCCCGCCGTGCAGGTCGCCGGCGGCGCACCGCAGGTTCCAACGGGTCTGCTCACCCACCAGATCGCACGGTGGTTCTAGCCGGGCGTAAACGCTTAGCACAAAGACTCGGCAGCTCAACAAACAAGGGGCGGAGATGCAATACATGTGCATGCATCTCCGCCCCTTTCGCATCGAGCGATTATGTCGGCAACCCGTATCGCCGCGCCCGCACTAGCCACGTTGCGGACCCGCGGCAGCCACGAGCGGCTCAAGCCCCAGCTCGCGCGCGTAGTATTCCTGCGTAAAGACCTCAACCAGTTCAAACGTATCCGCAACATCGTCAAACGCAAAGTGCAGCACCGAGCAGTTGCCCGGCACGCGATCGCGCTCGTCGGCCGCAGCGCCCCTTGTGTGGTCCAAAAACTCCTTGATGGCCGATCCGTGGCTCACCGCAAGGACGCACTTGTGGTCCGGGCGTCGCATGAGCTCGGTCAGCGTCGCCACCATGCGCTCACGCACCTGCATCTGACCCTCGCCGCCAAACTGGCGATAGAAATCGCACCACGGGCGCTCGGGCATCAACATCACGCGCTCGGCTTCAAAATCGCCAAAGAACCACTCACGCAGGCCGTCTAGGCGCTCGTAGGCAAGGCCCGGCCACAGGTTGGCGATAGTCTGCTCGGTGCGATGCAGCGTCGAGGTGTAGGCGTGGTCGGGCTCAATGCCGCGCGCACGCAAAAACATGCCGGCGCGCGCCGCCTGGTCGCAACCCAGCTGCGTGAGCGGCGAGTCGCTCCAGCCCTGAATAATGCGCTTGAGGTTAAATATCGTCTGTCCATGACGAACCAGATACAGGTCTTTATTCATAGGGGGTCCTTTCGTTCGTTACCAATCAAGGAGCGAAAACGCCCCGTCGCAATAGCCAAAATGAAGCACGGCCCCGTTGTCGGGTAGCTCTCCCCCGCCAGTCACATACTCAAGAAACTCCTGGCAGGCTGAGCCGTGGGAAACCGCCAGCACGCAGTCGTGCTGCGGCCTGGCCATGATGCGGGACAGCGCCGCGACCATACGTGTGCGAAGCTCACTTTCCGACTCGCCACCAAAGGCAACCGGATAATCACCCCAGGGCTGCGGCGGCATATCGCGATTTGATGTGCCCTCCAGCGAGCCAAAATGCCACTCACGCAGGTCATCGACCAGCTCAATGGAACGGCCCTCGCCAACGATAAGCTCGGCCGTATGCCGCGCCCGGCCCAACGGCGAGGAATACACATGATCAAAGGCCACGCCACGCGCCGCAAACGCCGTACGCGCCGTCAGCGCCTGCTCGCGCCCGCGCGCCGTAAGCGGCGAATCGTGCCAGCCCTGCAAAATGCTCTGCACATTGAGCTCAGTCTGCCCATGCCGCACCAAATACAGATCTGCCACACACCCTCCCCTCGTACCACTACAAAGGGGACAGGCACCTTTGTGGTGGTTTACCGTCTGATCACGCCGCGATGACGCTCAGCTACACCAGCACGTCAGCGAGCGAACGCTTGGGTACGTGGTGCACCTGCGCCTCGTCGCGCCAATAATTGATGGAGCCGTCGGGGTTGGAATCGATCGCATCGATCACCTGTGTCTCGGCCGGAACGCCAAACGCCATGATCAGCTTGAGCTCATACTTGTCGTTATCGAGCCCCATGGCATCGATCGCGTGGGGCGTAAAGGCCTTGAACATGCAGGCTGCCACCTCGGGCGTGGCGCTGCGGGCGGCGAACATCATCGTCTGCGCGGCAATGCCCGTGTCGACCTCGGTAATGGGAGCGGCAGGCTTGCCCGGAACGGCGCGCTCGGCCAGGATCGCGATGTAGCCGGTCGGGCGCTCGCCCTCGGCAGGACCCGGCCAATCCTTGAGCGCACCGGCCCATGCAAGCTCGTCAAATACAGGCGCGCAGTCCTCTGCACCGCTTACCACATGAAAACGCAGACGCTGAGCATTGGCGCCGCAGGGAGCCAGGTGCGCCAGTTCCGCCAGCTCGAGCAAAAACTCGCGCGGCACGCGCATAGACTCGTCAAAGCGACGGCACGTGCGGGCGCGGCGAACCAACGCATCAAACGCGTCCAAGCCGAGCTTTTCGCAACCCTGCTTTGCCATCGACTCAGCGCTTACCGGCGCCGCGGGAACTGTTTCGTTCATAGGGACCCCCAATTTCGGGCAATTGTTCTTAGGAGAATCTAACCTAAAACGTAGGCGATTACATATAGCAGCGTAATGTTCTACAATTGTTGATTAATCCTCACTGGAGCGGGAACAAAAGTAACAATTACGGGAATGTGGGGCGGCAATTCGTCCTTCCCGCCCCATGCATCGGCGCCCTTAGGCGATACTTGTTGCAGCACTTTTGGCGTACGCCGCACGGAGAGCAATGAACGCGACGTGCACCGCACGGAAAGGAGACATTATGGGCATCTTTAAGAACGATGACCAAAAATCGAGCCAGTTTGGATTTGACGAGAAAAGCATGGCGGGCAAAGCCGTCAAGGCCGTACGCTGGATCTACGCCATCACGGGCGTCTTAGCACTCATTGCTGGTATCGCGCTGCTTTTTGCACCCGCCAAGTCCCTCGTCTTTTTGACGACCGTCCTGGGTTTTTACTTTGTAATCACTGCTGCCATCAGACTGTTCACTGCCATTTTTGAGCCGCTGCTGCCCACCGGCTGGCGCGTGACGAGCATCATCTCCAACCTACTCATTATCTTGGGCGGCGTCATAATCCTGCGCAACCAGGCCTTCTCGACCGCGACGCTCACCACGATGGTGGTTATCGTGGCCGGCTTTGGCTGGATTGTCGAAGGTGTCATGTCCATTCTGGAGTCCGAGCTTTCGTCCAACCGCGCCCTCGCCATCCTGAGCGGCGCACTTTCCATCATCGCCGGCATGTTCGTGTTTATCTATCCGCTGTGGTCGGCCAAGATGCTCGTCATCTTTAGCGGCGCCGCGCTGCTGGTGTTTGGCGTAACGCTGATTGTTCGCGCTATTCAATTTGGCAAACTGGTGCGCTAGATGCCACGAACGCTCTTTATTGATGCAGACGCCTGCCCGGTCACGCGCGAGTCGATTGACTGCGCGCGGCGGGCGGGCGTCGCCGTTGTTATCGCCGGCAACAGCACGCAAAACCTGGAACGGCACATTCGCCGCGACGACCCGCGCGATGCCGAGCACGCGCGACGCGGCTTTTGGGTCACGACGCTCGACGTGAGCGTGGGCGCCGACAGCGCCGACTTTGCCATTGTCGAACGCCTGCAGGCGGGCGACGTGGTCGTGACGCAGGACATTGGCTTGGCGAGCATGGTGCTCGGGCGCGATGCCGCCGCTATCGGTGTGCGCGGGCGCGTCTACGACAAAGCAACCATCGACATGCAGCTGTTTATTCGCCACGAGGAAAAGAAGGTGCGCCGCGCCGGCGGACGCACTCGCGGGCCGGCGGCATTTACCAGCGAAGACCGCGCCCGCTTTAAACGCAACCTCACCGAGCTGCTGCGCTAACCAAGGTAGATTTTTGGGACATGTCCGGAAATCTACCTTTTTGTTTTGGCGATTGACGCGCATCCAACGCCCAAGTCATGGCGGTAGATTTTACGGTATACCCCAGTTTTTACGGCCTATCCCAAACATCTACTTAGAGGCCAAAGGCGGAAAGGATGAGACCCCAGCCCGCGCCGATGACGTACATCATAATCAGGAACACGGCATTTTCGCGGGCGCTGCGGTTGGTGCGGAACAGCACCAGATAACCCACGCCGGCGGAAATGAGCGTGCCGGCGAGCATCGGGGCCAGCTGCAGCGCGCCTTCCAGGTACAGTTGCGTGATGACGACGCTGGCCGAGCAGTTGGGGATCAGGCCGACGAGTGCCGAGCCCAGGACCGCAAGCGTCTCGTTGCCGCGCAGGAACTGCTCGATTGCGGACTCGCCGAACGTCTCGAGCACGGCAACCAGAATCAGCGTCACCAGGAAAATGAATACCGATACCTGCACGGTGTGGGAGATGGTGCTGCGGATAATCGACAGGACAGGCGTCCCTTCGTGGGAATGGGAGTGACCGTGACCATCATGGTGTTCATATTCGCCCTCATGACCGTGATCGTGGCCATGTCCGTGTTCGTGCTCGTCCTCGTCTTCATCACAACCGCAATGGTCGCGCTCGCACAGCTCGTGGATGTGGTCGGCGCTCACGCCCGCCTCGGCCACCTCGTCGATGATGTCACCGCCAGTGTGGTCGTCGTGCGCGCAATTCACGTGGGCCGGGTTGGCCGCGGTTCCCAGCACGGTGCGGCGAATCGCCGCATGCGCGCGAGCGTTACGACGCAGGCCGCGAATGGCGGCGTCCACGATAAAGCCCGTGACCAGCGCGATCAGTGCCTTCGAAGCCAAAAGCATCGCCATGGTCTGCACGGGCACCTGTTCGGCGAGCAACAGCGGCAGCATCTCATCGGAGGTCGAAAGGAACACCGCCACCAACGTGCCCAAGGTCACGACACGACCGGCGTACAGCGTGGCCGCCATTGCCGAAAAGCCGCACTGCGGCACCATGCCCAGCAACGAGCCAACCACGGGGCCCGCAGCACCGGCGCGCTTGATGGCGCCGTTAACGCTGTCGCCCGCGACGTGCTCCAGGGTCTCGAGGGCCAAATATGTCACCAATAAGAACGGTACCAGCGAGAGCGTGTCCTTGCCGGCGTCGAGCAGAATATCAATCAGCAAATCCATGACGGATGGAACCTTTCGTGTCTTTCGGCAGCATTGTAAAAGTCCTAGCGGTCAACTAGGGTATTGTAGTTGTCCTAGGCGTGATGCCAATAGTTGCCCATGGTAAACTATCATCTCGCCATAACTCAATGCCACCGAGCCGCGCGACGCGGCCCGTCCAAGGAGCAGTCTATGAACGTTTCGCAAGCACTCGAATACGAGCGCCAGCCGTTTATCCCCATGTTTATCTATGGCGATCACGGCGCCATGGAGTCCGAGCGCCAGAAAGGCGAAGAGGCCCTTAAGGTGCTCGAGACCGAGTACTTTACCGCCGAGGGCGACCCCGGCTTCGACTTTGCCACCGTGCGCGACCTGGCCGACCGCAACCGCGACCTGTGCGACCAGATTGGCGAGGCACGCCTGCGCAACGTGACGCCCGCGACGCTTTCGCGCGGCCTGTCCGATGCCGACACCTGCGCCGCCATCGGCAAGATGCAAAAACGCACCGCCGCGTCCGTCATGCGCGAAATCCGCGGCGACCGCGACGCGCTCGGCGTGGCCTACGCCCGCAAGCCCATCCAGGGCACCGTGCTCGGTATCGACATCGAGACCACCGGCCGTGCACCCGAGCGCGGCTATATCATCAACGTGGGCTGGGAGATCATGGACCTCACGAGCGACGCCGTCCCGCACGACGCCGAGGCACACTACTGCGGTCTGCCCGACATCTACCGCGGCGAGGATGTGCCGTTGTCGAATATCCACCACATCACCTGGGACGACATCGACGGCAAAACGCCCTTCCGCGAGAACAAAGAGCTGCAAAAGCAGCTGCTCAAGCTTATGAAGAAGTACCCGTACATGGCGCACAACGCCGCCTTCGAGGACAGTTGGTTCAAGATCCACCTGGACGGTTACGCCGAGGCACGCCGCGCCGGCAAGATCATCGTCATCGACTCGCGCCAGATCTGCCGCAGCCTGGATGCCGACGTCCGCTCGCTCCCCCGCGAGTCCGCCCCCGCCGCGCTCGAGAACTGGGCGCGCCGCCGTGGCACCCTCGCCGTCGACGCCAACGAGCAGCACCTAGGCCTCGACGACACCGACCTCATGCTCCGCACGGTGCAGGCCGAGTTCAACCTCAAGAACCTGTTTGCCAAGTAGAAACGCCTGCGACAAACCCCGGCGTAGATCACAAGCGGCCTCGCAGCGGAAAACCCCGCAGCGAGGCCGCCCTACGTTCCACAGATAGATCTGCCATCACAAATTCTGAACCCTCATTTTGAACGATTTCGACCAATTCCCGACACGCAATTCGTTGTTGGATGGTGATGCATCGATATCAAATGTGCAGCAATTGAGTATTTATATGCTATAGCTAAGCTGCGAAAACTTTTATTTAGGGCATACCAACTCATAATTGCGTCAAGCTTTTGGACAGCATTTGGTTAGACCTCTAAAACGGCTTTTCCACTCAGCACCGTCAACACGGCATTAGCTGACACGATATATATCATGAGTATCGTATTGTCACATACCACTGCAAAAGCGGTCTACCAGGCCGCGCATTCGGTGTCTGCGAAAGGCATCGAGTCCTGTAGTCCTGCCGCGATTTACGGATCATGTCCCACCGGAACGCTCCTTAACGCAGCCGCAGAATGGCTCACCAAACATGATGTTTCCCTCGACGCAAATGATTCCCTCGAGGTGATGGTGTTTGATCGCAGGAATGCGCGCTATGCAATGAACTGTCAATGCCACGTTTCTTCAAAACGATTCTCGAGCTCACGCTTTGTAGAGCTTAAAGATGGCATCTTCGTTGTTGGCGTTGAGCTTTGTGCACTTCAGGCCGCCACCTATCTTTCTTTTCGCGAACTAGTGGAGTACTACTTTGAACTGTGCGGCGCTTATTCCCTTGGAACCGACTCTTCCACCTCCTATACCGAGCGTTTCACGCTCACCTCGACCGAGAGGTTAAAGCAGTTCTTTAATTCCATTACCAGATGCGACGGTCTGGCCCTTGCCCGAAAGGCGATCCAATGTGTGCGCGACGGATGCCGGTCTCCCATGGAAACGGCATTTGTCATGATGCTAACGCTGCCCAAAAGCGAAGGAGGGCTTGGTATTAAGGGAATTGAGACCGATTACGAGGTGCAGGTCACCACTGCCGCAAAGAATCTCACGAGACGCAAAAAATTCTTTATGGATGCGTATCTAAAGAAATCTCGCACAGACATTGAATACAACGGTTTTTATCATGACGCGGAAGAAGACCGCGCCATCGATGAGGAGCGCAAGAATGCACTTGCGTCCATGGGGTACGGAATCATCACCGTCAGCCGTTATTCCTTTATGCATGCCAGCTCTTTTGTTAGGGTCATGGAAGCAATCCAGCGGAAAGAGGGCGTACGCCCCTCGCGTCTGCCAAAAGACTTTCAAATCATGCAAGAGGACCTGAGACAGTTTGTGCTCAGAAGGTTTATAGAAGAGAAAAAGCGAATTCAGAAGCAGCTTCGCCAGGATTCCGAAGAGCGTCAACGAATCGACCTTGAAAAAGCAACGCTCGAAGGCATCACGCTGGATGACCCGACAATTAATGAAGTTCCGGCAATCGATGACATGCAGACTGTCGAATCCGACAGCCCATCATTTGCCCAAACAAGCAGCCTCGCGCCCGAGGGCAGGATCTTCGGGGCCGGAAGCTAGACCGGCTAACAAGGTGGGCACCTTAGCGACGTGCAAAATTGCGAGTATTCAGCAGAGCCGGGTGTCTATCACCCTCGAGTGGATCCAAATGTGAAGCGAAATCACTCTTGCGTTAGAGCGTTAGGCAACATTTGAGGAAGAACTCATCGGATTAACACCCTAAGATAACTCTTGAACTGCATTATATGGCCTGCAATAAATTAACGGACCCCCTATCGTTGCAGAATACTCCAATTTTTGCACGGCTCAGGGGCACCCACCCCGGCATCGGCTATCAAAACCGCTCAGTCCGGGATCTCGTCCACTATTCCCCATCATTTTGTGCAACGAATTACCTGAACGTCATTGACATATGAACATATACTCATATAATCGGAAGCAAGTTATATGAGCGCATGTTCATATGAAAGGATATTGCAATGAGCATCCGCGTTGATGAAACGAAACCCGACATCGAGGCCACCGAACCCGCGATCCCCACCACCTGCTCGCCCGAGGACCTTCCCGACGAGGAGCTTCTCTACGACCTCGCCGACCTGTTCAAGGTCTTCAGCGACACCACGCGCATCAAGATCCTCTATGCCCTCATGGGCCGCGAGCTCTGCGTGGCGGACATCGCCGAAGCGACCGAAACCTCGCAGTCCGCGGTGTCGCACCAGCTGCGCACACTCAAGCAGTCGCACCTGGTTAAATTCCGGCGCGACGGGCGCAATATCCTATACTCGCTCGCCGACGACCACGTCTACACCATGCTCAACCAGGGCATGAGCCACATCTGCGAATAGCGACCAACCACGGTACCAGCGCGGCCTGCACCCAAGCCGCAAATACGGGGAAAGGAATCCACCATGAAAAAGCAGTTTAAACTCGACGAGATCGACTGCGCCAACTGCGCGCGTGAGCTTCAGGACGAGCTGGCCAAGCTCGAGGGCGTCAAATCCGTGTCCGTCAACTTTATGACCCAGAAGCTGACGCTCGAGGCCGATGACACCGAGTTCGACGAGGTCCTCGACCGTGTCGTGGAGTTCACCGCCGACGCCGAGCCGGACTGCGAGATCATTCTCTAGCCCAGGTTTACGCCAACCTGCAAAGGCCGCGCTTGCCGCGGCCTTTGCACGCGAAATTATATGAGTGAGTGTTCATACATTCAAATGGGAGGATACGAGTCATGGCCACCGCCGACCCCAAGAAGAAAAAGAAGAAGCGCAAGAAAAAAGAGTCACTCGAGCATAAGCGCAACCGCATCCTAGTAGCGCTGGGCATTTTTGCCGTGGTGTACGCCCTCGATGAGCTCGGCACCCTCGCCGCCGCATTCGGCACCCCGGGCGACATCTACGCCAGCTTCGTGCTGTTCCTCGTGCCATTTTTGATTGCCGGCTACGACGTACTGCAAAAGGCATTCAATAACATCCGCCGCGGCAAGGCCTTCGACGAGAGCTTCCTCATGGCCGTCGCGACTATCGGCGCGTTTGCCATGGTGCTCTTCCCCGATACCGACCCGCACATGGCCGAAGGTGCCGCTGTCATGCTGTTTTACCAGGTCGGCGAGCTGTTCCAGGCATACGCCGTGGGCAAGAGCCGCAAGTCGATCAGCGCCATGATGGACATCGCGCCCGACTACGCTAACGTCGAGCAAGCCGACGGCACACTCGAACAGGTCTTTCCCGATGACATCGCCGTCGGCACCGTGATCGTGGTCAAACCCGGCGAGCGCGTGCCTATCGACGGCGTCATCGTCGAGGGCGAAACCCAGCTCGACACCGCCGCGCTCACGGGCGAGTCAGTCCCCCGCTCCGCCAAGTCCGGCGACGATATCATCAGCGGCTGTATCAACATGACGGGCCTCATCCACGTGCGCACCACCAAGCCGTTTGGCGAATCCACCGTCGCGCGCGTCCTGGAGCTCGTGGAGAATGCCAGCGAAAAGAAGGCGCGCACCGAGAACTTCATCACGCGCTTTGCCCGCGTCTACACCCCCGCCGTCACCGGCGCGGCCGCGGTGCTCGCGCTTGGCGGCGGCCTAGTCACCGGTACCTGGTCCGACTGGATTCTGCGCGGCCTTACCTTCCTGGTCGTCAGCTGCCCGTGCGCGCTCGTGATCAGCGTGCCGCTGAGCTTCTTTGGCGGCATCGGCGGCGCGTCCAAGCTGGGCGTTCTCATCAAAGGCTCCAACTACCTCGAGACGCTCGCCGACGTGGACACCGTCGTCTTCGACAAAACCGGCACGCTCACCAACGGCACGTTCTCGGTCGTGGCGGTACACCCCGAGGCAGGCTATACCGAGCAGTCGTTGCTTGAGGTCGCAGCCCTTGCGGAGTCGTTCTCCGATCACCCCATCGCGCAGTCCGTGCGCGTCGCCTACCAGGGCGAGGTCGACCCCAAGCGCGTGAAGGACTCCGCCAACGATGCGGGCCACGGCGTGACGGCAACCATCGACGGCAAGCACGTCGTCGTCGGCAACGCAAAGATGCTCGCCGCGGCCGGAGTCGAAGCGCCCGATTGCGAGGTCGTCGGAACGATTCTGCATGTGCTCGTTGACGGCGTGTACGCCGGCCACATCGTGATTGCAGACACCGTTAAGGCCGATGCCGAGCAGACGATCCGCGACCTGCACGCCGCCGGCGTCAAGCGCACCGTCATGCTCACAGGCGACCGCGAGGAAGTGGCTGCTGCGGTGGCCAAGCAGCTCGGCCTCGACGAGTTCCACGCGCAGCTGCTGCCGGGCGACAAGGTCGACCGTGTTGAGGCGTTGCTTGCGAGCGAGAACGGCAAGGGCAAGCTCGCCTTTGTCGGCGACGGTATCAACGACGCGCCCGTGCTCACCCGCGCCGATGTGGGCATTGCCATGGGCGCCATGGGGTCCGACGCCGCGATCGAGGCGGCGGACGTCGTGCTGATGGATGACAAGCCGTCCAATATCTCCCGTGCGATCCGCGTGGCACGCAAGACCATGGCGATCGTCTGGCAGAACATCATCTTTGCGCTGGGCATTAAGTTGCTGATTCTGGTGCTTGCGGCACTGGGCATCGCCAACATGTGGCTTGCCGTGTTCGGCGACGTGGGCGTGGCGATCATCGCCATCCTGAACGCCATGCGCGCGATGGGTGTCAAGAACCTGTAGCGCCTGTGGTCCCTCCGGCCGGGACCGGGCTTGGTTTTGAAAACGTCCTCGACCAATGAATCGCCCCCGTTCTGCTCCTTCGGAGCTACGAACGGGGGCGATTCTGGCCTGCGGAATGTTTTCAAAACCAAGCCCAGTCCCGGCCTACGGTGACGTTGCTGGTGGTTCTTGGGCATCGCTTGCTGGCGGGGTTCCTTGTCTGAGTTGGACTTGGTTGGTGGGGTTACTGATCCCGGTCGCCGTCCCGCCCCAGCATCGATTTCAGCTTCTCAAAGCTCTCCTCGCTCAGGCAATGCTCCATGTGGCAGCCCTCTTGCGACGCGACCTCAGCCGAAACACCCGCGTCCTCTAGCAGCCCCACGAAAAAGCAGTGACGCTCCCACATTTGACGAGCGACCTCCAGCCCCCGCTTTGTCAGATGAACATCTCGTTTGCCCATTTCGACATAGCCGTTGCTTTCCAACGTCGCCATGGCCTTGGAAACGCTCGCCTTAGTTACGCCGAGGTACTCCGCAACGTCAATCGAGCGCACGATGCCCTGACGTTCCGACAGAACGTAGATCGATTCGAGGTAGTCTTCTCCGGATTCACGTAGGGCCATGGGCCGCCTTTCGCGATGATTGTTAGTTAGCCTTTGGATACTTTCCTTGGCTTACTTTACCGCAAAAGTTGCACATGTCTTACTACATTGACCAAAAAGTTAGCCGTGTTTCACAAAACGCGCGAGTGAAGCAGGACACCCCGGCGCGCGGCACGTGGCGCACCCCCCCCCAAGGAGTGTCCCCAGCTGCCGGCCGAAAAGGGACGTCCCCAAGTGCCGGGTGCCGGCCCGCGGCTAGATCAGGCCAAAGTGCTTGGCGGCGTTGTAGATGCCGTCGTCGTCTACAGCGGTCGTTACGTAGGTCGCGGCGGCCTTCACGGTCTCCTGCGCGTTGCCCATGGCCACGCTCGTGCCCACGGCGGCAAACATCGACAGGTCGTTCTCGCCGTCGCCAAAGGCAATCGCCTCGCTCGCGTCGATACCAAGCCGCTCGAGCGTCGCCGCCACGCCCAGGTCCTTGCCGCCGTTAGCGGGAATAATGTCGCAGAACAGGTCGCACCAGCGCGTGGTGAGCGAATGCGACACGGCGTCGGTCACGATATGCTCGTCGGCCGGGTCCACAAAGGCGCAAAACTGGTAGACCGGTGCGTCAAAGGCGTGCTCAAACGGCTCCTCGTGGTAGACGATTCCCGCGTTGCTGCCAGCCGTCACCACGCGCTCGGACAGGCGGTTCACAAACGAGTTCTCGCCCTGCATGCACAGCGAGTCGTAGCGCCCCTGCGCCACCTGGTCCACAATCACCGCGACGTCGTCCGAATCGATCGGGCAGCTGCGGTAAACCCCCTCGGCATCAAAGCAGTGCTGGCCCGAAAGCGTAATGTACGCATCCCAGCCCAGGTCGAACAGCCAGTCCGGCATCTGGTAGGTCGGACGGCCCGTGGCGATCACGCACGCAATCCCCTGCTCGTGAAAGCTGTCGAGCACCTGCTGCGCCGACGCCGGAATCCGATGGGTCTTAAAGCTCAGCAGCGTGCCGTCGATATCGAAAAACGCGGCTTTGATCATTCTCGCCTACTCCTCGCCCTCGAGCTTTTCGCTCGCCTCGAGCCACGCCATCTCCAGCTCGTCCATGGCAGCGTGAGCCTCGTCGATCTTTGCCTGCTGCTCGCCGAGCGCCGTGTAGTTGGTGGGATCGACTTGGGCCATTGCTGCCTCGGCCTCCTCAACGCGGGCGCGCTGCGTCTCCATCTTGCGCTCGAGCGAACTCACCTCGCGGCGGAGCTTCTGGCGCTCGGCGTTGGACAGGCCGTTGGGCTGACCGCTCGACTTGGGCTTTTCGGCCGCAGCTGCCGCGGCACCGGTGTCGAACGTGCCGGTCTTGGCGCTCGGCGCGCCCACGGGCTCGCCCTCGGCGGTAGCGTTGCACAGGCGCAGGTACTGGTCCACGCCACCGGGCATATGCGTCAGGTGGCCGTCGAGCAGCGCCCACTGCTGGTCGGTCACGCGCTCCATCAAAAAGCGGTCGTGCGTCACCAGGATCAGCGTGCCGGGCCAGCCGTCCAGCAGGTCCTCGACAATCGCGAGCATGTCGGTATCCAGGTCGTTGCCCGGCTCGTCCAGGATGAGCACGTTGGGCTCGTCCAGGATCGTCAGCAACAGCGACAGGCGACGGCGCTGGCCGCCCGAAAGATCGCCGATGCGGCTCCAGAGCTGCTGCGTCGTAAAGCCCAGACGCTCGCAGAGCTTCTCGGGCGAAGTCTCCTTGCCGTCGATGACGTAGTACTTCTTATAGTTGCCGAGCACCTCGCGGATCGTGTCGCCCATGTAGGGCTTGAGCTCCTCGAGCTGCTGCGACAGCACGCCAAAGCGCACTGTCTGGCCAATCTTCACGCGGCCGCGCGTGGGTTCAATCTTGCCCTGGATCACGTCGAGCAGCGTCGACTTACCGGCGCCGTTCTCGCCCAAAAGGCCATAGCGGTCGCCCGCACCAATGAGCCAGGTCACATCGGTGAGCACCTGCTTGGGCGCGCCGTCGGTATCGGCATAGCCGGCATCCACGTCGACCACATCGATAACCTGCTTGCCCAAGCGGCTCACGGCGAGGCGCTTGAGCTCCAGCTCGTCGCGCACGGGCGGCACGTCGGCGATCAGCTCGCGAGCAGCCTCAACGCGAAACTTGGGCTTGGTGGAACGAGCCTGGGCGCCGCGGCTCAGCCACGCGAGCTCCTTGCGCGCCATGTTGCGGCGGCGCTCCTCGGTGACGGCGGCCATGCGGTCGCGCTCTACGCGCTGAAGGATATATGCCGAGTAGCCGCCCTCGAAGGAGTCGACCTGGCCGTCGTGGACCTCCCACATGCTAGTGCAGACCTCGTCCAAGAACCAGCGATCGTGCGTGACCACGAGCATGGCGCCCTGACCGCGCTGCCAGCGGGCCTTTAAGTGACGCGCGAGCCAGTTGATGGTGCGCATGTCCAGGTGGTTGGTGGGCTCGTCGAGCATGAGCACGTCGTAGTCGCCGATCAGCAGGCGCGCGAGGTCCACGCGACGGCGTTGGCCGCCCGAAAGCTCGCCCACCGTGCCCTCCCAGGGAACATCGCTAATGAGACCGGCGAGGATCTGGCGCGTACGCGGACTCGAGGCCCACTCGTACTCGGGCGTGTCGCCCACGACGGCATGATGCACGGTGTCGGTATCGGCCAGGTTGTCCTTTTGGCCGAGCAGACCGATCGTGGTGCCGCGGCGATGCGTCACGCGGCCATCGTCGGGCTCCAGCGTGCCGGCGAGCACGCTCAGCAGCGTCGACTTGCCGTCGCCGTTTTTACCGACAATACCAATGCGGTCGCCCTCGCCCACGCCGAGCGTCACGCTATCGAAAATATGCTTGGTGGGAAACTCTAGGCTGACGGAATCGCATCCCAAAAGAATCGCCATATGCCCTGCTCCTTCGTAGAAATTCAACGTTGTCCATGATAGCAGCGAAAAGGCAGGCCGCACACGACACAAAAAGGCGGGCCATCTCCCATAAGAGATGACCCGCCTCTCCAATCAGTCCCGTGGCGACCGTGGCCGCCGCGGGCCTCAAGCATGTCCCGGACTAGGAGAACATGCCGGTGAGGTAATCGTTCAGCCGCTTGTCCTTGGGCCGTTGGAATATCTCGTCGGTCTCGTCGTACTCGACCATATCGCCCATGTAGAAGAACGCCGTGCGGTTGGACACGCGCGACGCCTGCTCCATGTTGTGCGTCACGATGACAATGGCGCGCTCGGCAACGATCGACGACATAAGGTCCTCGATCGCCAGCGTCGAGATGGGGTCGAGCGCCGAGCAGGGTTCGTCGAACAGAATCACGTCGGGGTTGAGCGCCAGCGTGCGCGCGATGCACAGACGCTGCTGCTGGCCGCCCGAAAGCGCGTAGGCACTCTTGTCGAGTTTGTCCTTGACCTCGTCCCACAGCGCCGCGCCGCGCAGACTCTCCTCGACCATGCGGTCGAGCTCGTCACGGTCGGTGATGCCGTGGCGCTTAGGCGCAAACGTGATGTTGTCACGAATGGACTTACGAAACGGATTGGGCTGCTGGAACACCATGCCGATGGAACGGCGCAACTCGTACGTGTTCTCGGTCTTGGTGTTCACGTTGCGCCCGCGGTAGTTGATCTCGCCCTCCACGCGGCAGCCGCGAATCTCTCGATTCATCAGGTTGAGACTGCGCAAAAAGGTCGACTTACCGCAGCCCGAAGGCCCGATGAGCGCCGTGATCTCGCCCTTGTGAAAATCAAGCGACGTATTGTGCAGCGCATGGTGGTCGCCATAGTACACGTTGACGTCCTTGGTGGAGAGCACGACCTCGTCGCTCACGGCCTTGCCGCTCACGCGCACGCGCTTCCCGCTCTCCCCCACACTCGACAGAAAGTCCTGGGTCTCGGACGATGCCACTTCGGTTGCGGGCGTTGCTTTCATCTCGCTCATTCGGCCGTCATCTTCCTTGCCAGTTGCTTGCCCACGATGCGGGCGACTACGTTAAACAACAGCACGCAAATCATCAGCAGTGCCGCGGTGCCCCAGACGATTTGCTGTGCCTCGGGGCTGCCCTCGCCGTAAATCTTGTAGATGTGCACGGCGAGCGACTCACCGGGACGGAACACGTTCCAGGCGCAGGTAGGGCTCGACAGGTTAAAGCTCAAGAAGTTCAGACGCACCGGCGAGCTCATGCCCGAGGTAAAGAGCAGCGCCGCGGCCTCGCCAAACACGCGGCCGGCCGAAAGCACGATGCCGGTCACGATGGCAGGCATGGCCTCGGGGACCAGGATATGCAGTGTGGCCTCCCAGCGGGTGAGGCCCATGGCCAGGCACGCATCGCGCTGGGCCTGCGGCACGTCCTCAAGCGCCTGCTGGATCACGCGCACCAGGATGGGGATGTTAAACATGGTGAGCGCGACGGCACCGGAGATGATGGAGTACTTCCAGCCCAGCTGCACCGAGAACACCAGAAAGCCGAACATGCCGACGACGATGGAAGGCAGCGAGGACAGTGTCTCGATGGCGGTGGAGGCGATATCGCGGATGGGTCCGTCCGGCGCGTACTCGACCAGGAAGACCGCGCCACCCAAGCTGATGGGCACCGAGATGACTAGGGTGATCAGCAGCAGATAGAACGAGTCGAATAGCTGGTAGAGTACGCCGCCCTGGGTACCGTTGGCGCGCGCGGGCTGCGTGAGAAAGCCCGGCTGGAACAGCGTCGAGACCCCCTCGAACAGGATATAGGCCACCATGGAGATGACGATGAGCATGACGATAGCGGCGATCGCCGTCAGCACGCCCGTGGCGATGCGGTCCTGCTTTTGGACACGCCCGAGTCTCGCCTCGTCGATATGGATGCGCGTGCTAGCCACGAGCCTTCGCCCCCTTGCGGCCAATGAGGTGGATGATCAGGATGAAGATGAGGCTCATGCCCATCAGCAGCAGGCCGAGCGCCCACAGGACATCGTCCTGGGCCGAGCCCTCGGCATAGACCGCCATGGACGTGGTGAGCGTGGTGGTGATGGTGGACGCCGGCGACAGCAGCGACGTCGGCATGGCCTCGATACCGCCGATAACCATGCGCACGGCGAGCGTCTCGCCAAAGGCGCGGGTCATGCCAAGGATGACCGCGGTCATGAGCGACGGCATGGCAGACTTGAGCACCACGTGCCAGATGGTCTGCCAGCGGGTGTAGCCCAGCGCGAGCGAGCCCTGACGGTAGCTGTCGGGCACGGCACGCAGGCCATCGACCGAAAGCGTGGTCATAGTCGGCAGGATCATGACGGCCAGCACGATGGCGCCGGGCAAGATGCCCAGACCCGTACTCACGTGGAAAACGCTCTTCATAAGGCCGACGACCACGTGAAAGCCGATCAAGCCAAAGACGACCGAGGGAATGCCGGTCAAAAGCTCAATAAGCGGCTGAAAGATCTTGGAGCCAAACTTAGGCTGAATCTCGACCGCAAAGATGGCAGAGCCGATGGCGATGGGCAGCGCGATGAGCGTGGAGAGCACCATGACCGCAAACGAGGTGACAATCAGGGGCAGGGCGCCGGTATAAGGCAGGCCGTTTTCGGCCGTGTTGGCCAGGTCCCACTTGGTGCCGGTGAAGAACTCAACGATTGAGACGCCGTCCTTAACAAAAGCCGAGAGGCCCTTTTGGGCGACCATAAAGATGAGCGCGGCAACGACAAGCGTCACGAGCGCTACGCACGCGCCCGTGACGCCCAGGCCCACGTTCTCAAGGTCGCGCTTTGGCAGCTGTTTTGCCATTGCAAACCTTTCCGGGGGCGATTACTTATTTAGCGGAGACCTTGCCGCTGGCGTCCTTGACGACCTTCATGGCAGAGACGGGGATAAAGCCCTGCTCCTCGACGAGCTTGCCCTGGACGTCGTCGGAAAGCATGAACTCCAGGAAGGCCTTGGTGGCCTCGTCGGCATCCTTAGCGCAGTACATGTGCTCGGTAGCCCAGATCTTGAAGGAGTCGTCGGTGACGTTTGCGCTCTTGGGCTCCACGCCCTCGACCTTGATGGCGTTGAACTTGGAGTCATCGAAGTGCGAGAAGTCGAGGTAGGAGATGGCGTTGTCGGTGCTGCCCATCTGAGTCTGGACGTCGCCGGACTTGTCGAGCTCGGCGTCGCCCTTAAAGTCGACAGCCTCGTCACCAAAGACAGCGGCCTCGAAGGTGGCGCGGGTACCGGAGCCGGCCTTGCGGTTGAGAACGACGATCTTGGCGTCGTCGCCGCCGACCTCCTTCCAGTTGGTAATCTGGCCGGAGAAGATGCCCTTGAGCTGCTCGAGGGACAGGTCGTCGACCGTCACGTTCTTGGAGACGACGGGGCCCATGCCCACGACGGCGACCTCGTGGTCGACGAGCTTCTTGACCTGATCGGCCTCGAGCTTGGACTCGGCGAAGACGTCGGAGTTACCGATGGTGACGGTGCCGGCGGCAACAGCGGTCAGACCTTTGCCCGAACCGTTGCCCGAGCCGGAGACGGAGACGTCCGGGTTGGCATCCATGAACTTCTCGGCAGCAGCCTCGACGAGAGCCTGGAACGAGGAGGCGCCGTCGTAGGTCACCTCGCCGGAGACAGACTCGGCAGCAGCGGCGCTACCCTTGTCGGTGGCGCTAGAAGCGCCTGCGCCACCGCAGCCAACAAGACCGAGTCCGACGATGCTGGCAAGACCACCAGCGAGGCCGAGGAACTGACGACGAGAATAAGCCTGATCGAGCATGATCTTCCTTTCATACATGCGACTCGCGGGCACCCTGCCCGCTTTGCTGTTTGGAAAGATACGGCCCCGACCGGGCATCGCCCGCGCCAACTACGGTTTCTTACGGGCATCTGATAGACCCTTACCGCAAGCTCTGCCCAGCCTTTACAAACGGATAACAATCCAGCGCCGAACATGGCGCACCTTTTACACCAATAAAAACAAAGTTGCGGTGAAATAGTTCCTGTTTGGCCATCAAAAGGCCCATTCTAGGAACTATTCCACCGCAACTTAGATTGGGAAACCGCGTAACCTTAAAGCTCTAATTCATTCAAACGGAGGATTGCCACGATATAGATCTTGAGCGCTTGCTTGAGCTGTTCCTCGTTGGCGCACTCGTTGGGGCCGTGCATCTGACCGCCCCATGCGGGCAGCTCAAGGCCGGTCTCCTCGGGACCAAACGAGACGGCTCGGGCAAAGTTGCGCGCGTATGTGCCGCCGCCCATGGCGAAAGGCTCGGCATGCTTGCCCGTAAACTCGTTATAGGTATCGATGAGCGCCTTCACGGCCGGATCATCGGCAGAGACCGAGAACGGCACCTTCGCGCGACCCAGCTGGCACGTCACACCAAAGCGGCCCACGAGCGGCTCGAGCTGCTCGCAGATGGTATCGGCACTGGTGCTATCGGGGAAGCGCACGTCGATGACCTGCTCAATGTGGCCATCCGCCACGCGGATGACGCCGGGGTTGCAGGTGAGCGGGCCAAACGCAGGGCCCGTCGCGTCGATACCCAGGCCGCGGCCATAGGCGTCCGCATGCACAAAGGCCAGAAACTTGACAAACTCGTGCTCGGCAGGCGTCAGCAGGCGCTCGTCGCGCGCACCAAACGCGTCCTCGGCCTCGCGCAGGTACGTCACGATCAGGCTGACGGCGTTGATCGTCCCCTCGGGCATCGAGGCATGGCCACCGATACCGTGCGCAAAAATCTGGGCATGGCCGTTCTCGAGCGCCGTGATCTCCAGGCGGTCGGCGTTCTCAACGGGCGCCGGCAGCTCATCGGCGGCAATCGCAAGCTCACAGATAGACTGCGACGGAATAGCGTTGCTCGCCTCGGCACCGCTCCACGACACAATGCGCCCGCCGTCAATCTTGGAGCTCACAAACGTCGCCCCAAACTGGCCCTTCTCGGCATTGCAGACCGGGAACTCGGCATCGGGCGTAAACAGAAAGTCGGGGTCTGCGTGGTTCTCCAGATAATGGTGAACGTCGGACATGCCCACTTCCTCATCGCAGCCCAGCAGCGCGCGGAAGGTATAGCGCGGGGTGATGCCGTGCTTGAGCAGATAGACGCCGGCGTAGAGCGACAGCACAGCCGGACCCTTGTCGTCGATCACGCCGCGACCGAGCAGCCAGCCCTCGCGGCGCTCCATCGCAAACGGATCGGTATTCCAACCGGGACCGGCGGGCACCACGTCCACATGGCAGATGGTCGCGAGTTGCTTGTCGCCGCGGCCAGGGATATCGGCAATGCCCACATAGCCCTCGTCGTCGCTCGTCTGGTAGCCGAGCTTTTGCGCAATGCCGAGCGCGCAATCGAGCGCATCACGGACCGGGCGGCCAAACGGCGCGCCGGGCTCCGCATCGGCAGAAACTGCCACGGACGGATAGCTCACCAGCTGCTCGATATCGGCGACGACATCTTCCCAGACCTCGTCGACATACTCGGCGACGCTCTGCTCCACCTGATTCATGGACGACCTCCTTACCAATGAGGGGCGAGCGTGCCCGCCCCTCACATCACATACTTATATAGCGAAAAGTTTAGCAAGCTCGGCCACCGAGTGCACCACTGCATCGGCACCCGCGGCCTCGTGCTCCCCCGGCGCCGCCGCGCCCGAATAGATGCCGATGCACGGCACACCCATCGCGTGCGCGCCCTCCACATCGTTAAAGCGGTCGCCGATCATCACGGCCTCGTCGGCCGTCGCACCGAGCGCCGCCAGCGCATCGCGGACCGAATCTGCCTTGGTCTCGCGCCCCTGCGGCGGATTCATGCCAACCACGGCTTCGAACTGGCAAAGCCCAAGTTCATGCACCATATCGATGCACTTCGCCTCCATGCGCGACGTCGCCACGGCCATACGCTTGCCCTGGGCGGTCAACCCATCCAGCAGCTCGGGAATCCCATCGAACACGGGGTACTCCTCCGGCCCCAGCTCATCAAAAAAGGCACGGTACTCGTCGGCCACCACAAGCGACTCCTCGCGGGAAAAGCCGTAAAAGTCGTGGAAGCTCTTCCACAGGGGCGGCCCGATCATGCGGCGCAGGTCACCCATCTGCGCCTCAGAAAACCCGCGCGCAGCCAGCGTCTTGCGCGTCGAGGTCATCACCGCCCGGCCCGTATCTGCCACCGTGCCGTCAAAATCGAACAGCACAATCGGCCGTCTGCATATCTCCAGCGCCTCCATCGGCATCCCTCTTCCCCAGTTGGTGATTTCCACACTTACACTTCAAACTGTTGACTATTCAACAATTAAAGCTGGCAATGTGGAACGACTCCACTATACTTGTCGCACTTTGCTCTCAGAAGGCGGCGCGCAAGCGCCCCAACGAAAGGTGCAATTATGTCTTTTGCCATCATAACCGACTCCACGTCGGACATCTCCCCCGCCCGCGCCCAAGAGCTCGGCATTTACGTGATTCCGCTACATGTGATTATCGAGGGCGAGGACCTGCTCGACCAGGTGCAGATCACCGCCCAGGAATACGTCGCCCGCATGGCAGGCTCCGAGCAACTGCCGCACACCTCGCAGCCGAGCGCCGGTGAGTTCAAGGAGCTCTTCGATCGCGTGCGTGCCGACGGCCACGACAACGCCATCTTTATCTCGCTGTGCAGCGAGTGGTCTGCCTGCTACGCCAACGCGTGCCAGGTGGCCGATACCCACGAGCTCGACGTGCGTTGCATCGACTCGCGCACCGGCTCGGGCGCCGAGGGCCTGCTGGTGGAGTACGCGCTGGCCATGCGCGAGGACGGCCGCAGCCTGGACGAGACCGAGGCGCAGATCCGCGCGACGCTGCCCGACGCCCACTTGCTGCTGATTCCCCGCACGCTCGAGAACCTCGTTAAGAACGGCCGCGCGCCCAAACTCGCCGGCCAGCTCACGCAGATGCTCAACATTCGCCTGGCCGTTTCGCCGGAGTGGAAATCGGGCGAGATCAAGGCCATCAAAAAGGGTCGCGGCGCCAAGCGCATCGTCGCCAACACCATGGCCGACTGCCTCGCATTTTTGGCTGAACACCCGGGTTCGAGCGTGCGCGTGCTCACGACCGGCGCCGCCGAGGAGCAAGAGCTCGTCAACCAGGCGCTCGCGGGTCAGGACTACGTAGACGCCGGCACCGGCCCCATCGGCTGCACCATCGCCACCCACGTAGGCGTCGACGCCATCGCCATCAGCTACTGCCCCCGCTACCAGTCCATCCACTAGGGGCACCTTTACCACTTGCGGTGGAATAGGGACTGTTTTTGGCTTATCAGCCGCCAATCAAACCCTATTCCACCGCAACTTTTTTGCTGCGCCATCCGCATACAAGATATTGCTGGCAATCGGCGCGTTCCCAGCTGTACGGGGAGCTCTAATTGGCCCCCGACGATACCCAGTGGGAAAAAACGGCAAATATGAGTACTGTCACAATTTTAGTAACAGCAAAATTTCGCTGAAATTGCCCACTTCCACCGATTTTCAAGCTCCATAAAGCACCGAATCGTCGTATTTAGGGGGTTGATATATGCAATCGCAGCCAATTGGTCTTAAATACTTTCCAAATGATATGATTCTATCCTAGCAACAGTACTCATATTTGCCATTTTTTGACCACGGGGTCTCCTGGTGGCTTGACCCCCACGCCTCCAGCCCATCTCATGACCGCTAAAGCCATTTAAGACCAGCAGCCACACGTTCCGGCGCGGGCCAGGCACCGTTCACGGAGCGACAACCCACCGTTGCCGAACCAAAATCGATGTCGAGTATCCCAAAAAAACGAAATGCCGTACTCTCATCTCAATAAACTCCTTTAAGACGAGAGTACGGCATTCGAATGTCCAAGCCTTTACATCAATACGCCCTCTTTGGGACCGCACAATTTAAATACGATCAGACGATCGCGCACACCTCCGACCCACACCGACAAATCGTCATTTGCAACAACGGTTCAGACGTACGCTACGCC
Source organism: uncultured Collinsella sp. (assembly GCA_900541035.1). GTDB lineage: Bacteria > Actinomycetota > Coriobacteriia > Coriobacteriales > Coriobacteriaceae > Collinsella. The sequence continues at coordinate 47,846 of UQIN01000001.1, forward strand.
ACACTTGAAGAGTGGGAAGAAGCTGGCGCTTTGTTCGATGAACGAGCGCGAATCGAGGGCATCGTCACCAGCGCGAGCCCAGCACGTGACAAACTCGAGCTCTTTCGCAGTCTCTTTACCGGACGTAAAGATGTTTACGCTCATGGATATCGCAGAAAAGACGGAGGTATCGGCTATACGCCCGCTTGCGCAAACGAGTGGAAGTCGGGAATTTGCCCCAAAGCAGCCCATCAAAGAGTCAAATGCGCAGAATGCGGCAATCGCATCTTCCCCGAATTAAGCGATGCCGCAATCATTGCTCACTTTAAAGGCAACGATGACCGGTTCCGCGATGTCCTTGGGCAATATGTTCTCGACAGGGACTGCAACACGAAAGTTCTCGTCATCGATTTTGACAAAGCGGACTGGAAAGAGGCAACAAATGCCGTACGGCTTGTTGCAAAACGACGGAGCATTAACGCCGCCGTTGAGCGCTCAAGGTCCGGCAACGGCGCACACATCTGGTTTTTCTTCCTCGAGCCAATCGACGCAAAGGCTGCCAGAGAGTTTGGAAGTTACCTCATAACCGAAGCCGCGGTGCTTAATAAAACAATCACGTTCGAGGCCTTTGATCGAATGCTCCCCGCTCAGGTCACTATCCCCGATGGAGGCTTTGGAAACCTCATCGCACTTCCCTTTCAAGGCAAGGCACAACGTGAAGGAAACAGCGTATTTGTAGACGAACAATTCGAGCCCTTTCCCGACCAATGGCTTTATCTGTCGCAAGTCCAGCTGATTCCGCGCTCGACAGTGCAAAATCTGATCGAAACCACTGGGGACAACCCACACGGGCTAGCAACAGTTACGGTGGCAAACAAGACCAAACGGTATGCCCAAACGCCCCGCAAACGGCTACCGCTCACATCGCGGGACTTTCCTTCATCGCTGCCCGTCACACAAGCCGATATGCTGTACATCCCCGAGAAGTCTCTGAGTCCAGCGGCTCAAATGGAAATCCGCGGGCTCGCAACATTCGCCAACCCGGAATTCTTCCGCGCGCAATCTATGCATCAATCAGTATTCGGTAAACCGCGGCTCATAGACCTCAGCGAGCTTAGAGGCGGCTGCGTCGCGATTCCCAGAGGCTGCAAAGCTCAACTTGAGCGACTGCTCCAAGAAACCGGCGTCTCTGTCCACTATTCAGACGAACGCAAATCTGACAATCAAATTGTGATGACATTTAAAGGCGCCCTTCGCCCTGAGCAGCAAATCGCCGCTGATCAGATGCTCATATACGAAGACGGAATCATGTCCGCTCCGACAGGCTTCGGTAAAACCGTCATCGGAGCTTACCTTATTGCCGCCATTGGTCTTCCAACGCTCGTCATCGTTCCCAAGATCGCGCTCATAACCCAATGGAAATCCCAGCTCGAGCGATTTGTCGACATTACGGACAACAGGGAGCCCGTCCGAACCCCAAAAGGACGAATCAGCAAAAAGCAGCCTCCGCTCATCGGGCAAATTGGAGGAGGCAAGACCGCCGTAAGTGGCCTCATCGACGTCGCTTCATTTCAATCGCTGTCTGGCAAAGACCGCCAAACCGGAGAGCCAATAGTTAAGGACCTTGTTCGCAATTACGGCCTCATTATCTGCGACGAATGCCACCATGCCGCCGCGCCGCAGCTCGAGCTTGTTCTCAAGTCTGCCCCGGCCAAATACGTATACGGCCTTTCCGCAACGCCCGAGCGCTCCGACGGTCTTACGCGGGCACTCTCCATGCTCTGCGGCCCGCTTCGCTATGTCATCGATCCAAAAACGCAAGCGATCCAGCAGGGCATCCAGCGCATCGTACGGCCTCGTTTTACCGGAATTCGACTACCGGCCTACGAGCCCGGTGCAAGCTTCAATCAGATTCTCGACCTTCTGTGCGCGCATACGGCAAGAAATGAATTGATTGTCGACGACGCCCTCGAAGCCGCATCAAGCGGTCGACATCCACTTGTGCTTTCAAAAAGGAAAAAGCATGCCGAGGAGCTTTGCAGGCTCTTTCGCGACCGCGGACACGAGCCCATCCTCTTAACCGGGGAAATCGATGCTAAAGAGAGGAAAGCGATATTGAGCAAGCTTCCCGGCTTTGAGCACGAGCACAGAATCATTGTTGCCACCGAAAGCCTCCTGAGCGAGGGGTTCGACCTTGCATATCTCGACAACTTGTTTATTGCGACGCCGATAGCCTGGGATGGCAGCGTAACGCAACAGGCAGGCAGGCTGCATAGAAACTACGACGGCAAACAGCGGGTTGAGATATTCGACTACGTCGACCTGTCGATACCCATGCTCGCCCGCATGTACCAGAAGAGACTCAAGACGTACGCCAAGCTTGGGTACGAAGTCTACGTGACCGGAGGCAGCGAGCAGCCCGATCAAAACATTCTCATAGAGCCGGCGAATGCCGTAGAGACATTGGTTGAAGACATCGTCGACGCCGCCAAGAGCATCTTCATTGCCGCGCCCTACGTATCTGCCGCCTGCCTTGCAAAGCTCGGCGATGCAATCAAAGGCGCCGCTGCCCGAGGGATTGCCCTTGAGATTTACCTTGCCTCGACTCCGCGTGAAGATGCAAAAGAGACTTTGGCCGAAATGAACGTCGAGTATGCCATCAGAGCAGAAGGACGTTTGTGTGCAGCGATAATTGACGAAGAAACTGTCTGGTACGGAACGATCCCGCTGCTAGCTTTCCCAAAGAACGAAGACTGCAGCATCAGGTTCAAAAACAGCGAGATCGCAGCGGAGCTCTTAGACGAAGTCAGCCACAAGGGAAAGCCAGATGCCGCGTCAACAGACGGAACATCTCCATCACTTGCGGTGAAATAGGGACTGTTTTTGGCTTATAAGCCGCAAATCAATCCCTATTTCACCGCAACTTAGAAGTGAGTGGCTAGCTCAGTGGGCCCTGAAATAACTCTTGATGCGAACCCATTCTTACCAGTCGAATCACCGGATTGGTTTTATGCGGCAGGTAGAGAACGACCACGTCGACCAGGCCATCGGAAAGATGAAAATCGATGTGACCGTTGTAATTGCCGCCCGGGTTGGAGAGCTCGTGGGCACCGTACTCTGCCGGAAGCACGCCGTGTGCCGCAAGCTCGGCAACTGCCGCCTTAAACTCGGTTTTTAGCTGCGGGTGGCTCTGCATCGCTCGCTTATAGTCGGCCTTAAACTGAGCTTCGACCTTAATCTCAAACATCGCCTAGTCCTCATCGAGGAACGACATCAGCTCATCGACGTTATCGAATGACGGGCTGTCGTCTGGCAGAATCCCCAGCTCACGAGCCTCGGCGATCACCATAGCGCGCCTCGTCGCCTCGTTGGGTACCTCCGGCCGCCCCACAATCTCAAACGGAATCTTCCGCTGGTTCACAAGCTGCCGAACAGCAAGGTTGAGATACGAATTAAGGTTCAGGCCAACCGAATCTAAAAACTCAGTCGCCTGCTCCTTAAGCCCCTCCTCGATGCGGACCGTCGTGGGCTTAATCGTTGCAGTAGACATACGCGACCTCCTCGCCCTCGTCTTTTGCATCAGTATACCCAATAAAAATGGCAATCTGATGTTAGATAGCATCAGATTGCCATGCATATTCATGTCGCAGCGGCACGATTGCTCTACATCAGCCCGCTCAGGGCGACGTCGACCGCTTCGTTGAGGTCGTCGGTAATGTGTACCAGATCCGGATCGAGCGGGCTGATCATACCGGCGCTCATCACCGGGCCGTTGAGCCAGTCGAATAGGCCCTGCCAGTACTCGCTGCCCACCAGCACGAGCGGCATGCGCTTGACCTTGTGCATCTGCACCAGCGTGAGAACCTCGAACATCTCGTCGAGCGTGCCAAAGCCGCCGGGAAATACGATGGCGCCCGAGCTGTACTTAACGAACATGGTTTTGCGCACAAAGAAGTAGCGGAAGTCCATGCCGAGGTTCACGTATTTGTTGAGCCCCTGCTCGTGCGGAAGCTCGATACCCAGGCCGACCGACTTGCCGTTGGCGCTCGCCGCTCCCCTGTTGGCTGCCTCCATGACGCCGGGACCGCCGCCGGTGATAACCGCCACGCCGCGCTGGGCGATTTTGCGCCCGACGGTACGCGCCGCCTTGTAGAGCTGATCGGTCTTGGGCGTGCGGGCACTGCCGAAGATGGTCACTGCGGGGCCAAGCTCGGCAAGCGCGCCGAAGCCATCGACAAACTCGGCCTGAATGCGCAGCACGCGCCAGGGATCGGCATGCAGCCAGTCAGTCGAATCTTCGGGCGCCAGCAGGTTGGCGTAGGTGTTGTCCTTGGGAATCATGGGGCCGCGCATGACCACGGGGCCGCGGCGGTACGTCTCGTCGTAGGCAGGCTCGCCCTCGACGTTCTCATTCTTAATCATGGGTACTCCTATCGAGAAAAAGAAAACGGGCGGGGTCGACGCCATGCGTCAAACACCCGCCCGAGCATCAACTATTCGGTATGGTACCCACGATGCATCAAGCACTTGCAAGCTATCGGTCAGCGGTCGCGCAGCCGGTGTCAGCGAATGCGACGACCGACTGGCGCTCGACCATTGCCGTTGTCCACGCTCTGCAAGCGTATCTGTCGCCCTTAGTAATCCACCGCCGCAGGGCTGTTCATCCAGTCGCTCACGAACGCACCGTAACGGCCCTCGATAATGGCCTGGCGAGCACGCTGCATAAGGTTGAGCAGGTAGTAGATGTTGTGCATCGACAGCAAAATGCCGCCGAGCATCTCCTTCTGCGTGACCATGTGGCGGATGAGCGCGCGGCTGTAGCCGCCCGTGCACACCGGGCAGGTGCAGGTGGGATCGATGGGGCCATCGTCGTGCGCAAAGCGAGCGTTGCGGAAGTTGAGGCGACCCTCGCTGGAGAACGCCGTACCCATGCGGCCGGTGCGCGTCGGCAGCACGCAGTCGAACATGTCGATGCCCACACCCACACCGCGCACGAGGGTGGTCGGGTTGCCGACGCCCATCAGGTAGCGCGGCTTGTGCTTGGGCATGTACTCGCTTACGAGTGGTGCCAGGGTCTCGAACATGGTCTCGTGGTCCTCGCCCACCGAGTAGCCGCCAATGCCGTAACCGGGGAAGTCGCCGCACTCCTCCAGATGGCGCAGCGAGCGCAGGCGCAGATCTAGGTGCATGCCGCCCTGAACAATGCCAAAGAGCGCCTGGTCGTCGCGGGTATGCGCCTTATAGCAGCGCTCGGCCCACATGCTCGACAGCTCAACGGCGCGCTCAACGTAGGCGCGCGTGGCGGGATAGCCCGGGCACTGGTCGAGCTGCATGCAGATGTCGGAACCGAGCTTCATGGCGATTTCCATGTTGTCCTCGGGTGTCCAGAACACGTGGCGGCCGTCGTAATCGTTGACGATAAAGCGCACGCCCTCGTCAGTGAGCTTGACGGCATCGTTGTGACTGAAGACCTGGAAACCGCCCGAGTCGGTGAGGATAGGGCCGTGCCAGTTCATAAACTTGTGCAGGCCGCCCAGCTCGGCGATGGTGTCCTCGCCGGGACGCATGGACAGGTGATAGGTATTGGCAAGCACGATCTGGGCGCCGAGCTGTTTGACGGTCTCGGTAGGAATGCCCTTGACGTTTGCCTTGGTGCCCACGGGCATGAAGATCGGTGTCTCGATGTCGCCGTGCGGGGTGTGCAGCACGCCGGCGCGCGCGTGCGTGGTCGGATCCTCGGCGATCAGATCGAATTTAAAAAGGCTCTGGTCCATAAACTGGAACTCCTTGGTTGCGGTTCATACGCAAACCATTATACGGGCAACCCGCAAGAAGCACCGACTCGACAGAAACTGGTGCAAAGGGGTCATAGTCGTTTAAGAACGTCCCCAACGACTACTTTTCGCCAGCAACGCAAACGCCGATGTTATGGCACCGACAGCGAAAACCCGCCAGAGCGAGCAAGGTGCCTTGAAACGAGGCGGCATTGATCTTTTGATCATGCCGCCGAAGTTGAAAGGCAGATTGCCGCTCTGGCGGGTTTGCAGCGTCAACTGGTTACGCGGTTCGTAGAACCGCGTAACCCCTAGGGACGCTGGCCCATGCCACCCTCGAGGGTGACGGTCTCGCCGTTCATATACTTAAAGTCGGGACCGCAGAGCTGAACGACAACGCGGCCGATTTCCTTCTCGACGTCGCCGTAGTGACCCGCCGGCGGCATGTGGACGTTGGCCTTGAACGCCTCGGGATAGGCATCCTGGAAGTTCTCGAGCGCGGCGGTCCAAGCAAGCGGGCAAACGATATTGACGTTGATGCCGTCCTTGCCCCACTCGTTGGCAGCGACGCGGGTCAGACCGCGGATCCCCTCCTTGGCAGCGGCGTAGCTGCACTGGCCATAGTTGCCAAACAGGCCGGCGCCCGAAGCAAAGTTGACCACGGAGCCCTTGGTCTCCTTCAGGTGCGGGTAGGCCTTCTGCATGTACAGGTAGGTGGCATACAGACCGGAGTAAATGGCGAGGTTGAACTGGTCCATGGTGTGATCGGCGATCGTCACGCCCGAAGCGCTGGCCTGAGCATTGTTGACGACGGCGTCGATGCGGCCGAACTCCTCAATGGCCTTGTCGATGACGTTCTGGACGACGGCCTCGTTGTCCTGACCAGCCGAGACATCGGCCTGAACAGGCAGAACCTTGACGCCGTACTCGGCCTCGAGGGATTCCTTGGCAGCCTCGAGCTTGGCAACGTTGCGGCCGGTAATGACGAGGTTTGCGCCCTCCTTGGCAAAAGCGATATCGATACCGTAGCCGATGGAGCCAGCGGAGCCGTCCTTGAGCGTGGCCTTGCCGCCGCCGGTGACGATCACGGTCTTACCAGTGAAAAGTCCCATATAAAGTCCTTTCAAATCGCGACGGGCCTGCCCGTCGACTGCGCGCATCCAACTTCACGCGCCAAAAGCTGAAATGCAACTTTAGCGGGTTCAAGTGAAAAATAAAGCCCATGGCAGGCGAACGGCGCAACGTCTTTCGGCGAAGGGAATGTCAAGTACAAACTGGATAAAGTGGCCGAGTTTTTGCTATCGACGCGAGCCATCGAACACGTTTTGAAACTTTGCTGCAGCGCGCGGGATGTCGGCGCGAGACTTTATCATAGGGTGACAAACAACGATGAGGAGCACATGCCTATGACAGACGAGCTGGACCCCCAGACTCAACAGCATATTGATGATTCCGCAGACGTCACTGCAGATGCCGACGCTGTGACCTGCGATGATATTGACCTCGACGGCCCATTCTTGGACGAAAACGCTACGGCGAAAACCCCTGGCGCCGAAGATGCAGACGAGCAAAACGACGATGCGCCCGCTCAGGACGACCGCCCCGTACAGGATGCTGCTCCGCAAGCTGCGGGCCCTATCGAGGTTTCTTCGGAAGAAGAGCTCGACGCCGTCATGGACTCCATGATGGATGCCGTCAAAGCGATGAAAGACGCCGTCGCCGATGCCGATGTCGACGCCGAGGAAGAGGAAGCCGCCGAGGCTGCCTCGACTTTTGTGCCCGGCGAGACCCCGGTTGCCGACCAGGGCAGCACCATGCCCTCGTTTTTGCAGCTCGAACATCCTACCATTGGTGCCGATGCAGTTGACCCGCATGCAGCGGGCTTTTCCGTAGTCGAGGGCGGCACCGGCAGCATCGCCACGTCACAGGTGCCCGATGCGGGCACGGAAAACGCCGCTCACCCGACCGCCCCACAAGCCCCCGCAGCCAGTCGCGATCTGGGAAGCGCCGTCTCAAACACCGCTAACGCCGTGGGCACTTTTATCGCCCAGGGCGCCTCGGCCATGCGCGAGATGAACGCCGCGAAAAAGGCACTTGCCGATGCCCGCGCCCACCTGGCCGAACTTGAGCAGCGCATTGCCGATCAGGCCGAGGAACTCGAGACGCGCCAGGATATCGCAGGCCGCTACGACCAGATCGTCGCCGACCAGCGCCAGGCGATTGCCACGGCCCAAAAGACTGCAGCGGCCGCCGAGATTGATCGTGATGCCCACGCCTCCAAAGCGACAGAGCTCAAGGGTCAGCTCGAACAAATGAAGACAGAGGATGACGCGACTGAGCTCCGTCTGAAGGCCGCGCTCGACGCCGTGGAGGCCCGCGAGGCGAGCTCACGCGAGACCGGCAACCGCCTCGTTCGACGTCTTGAGGATTCCAAGCGCATCCGCGACAAGGTGAAGGCAGAGCGAGACGCCGGCATTGCCGCCGCACAACAAACCGTCGACGCCACGCGCGCCCAGCTCGAGACGCTGCGTCATGAGTACGCCGAGCTGCAACGCAATCCCTCGGCAAATCCCGCCAACTATACGGTGCGCACCAGCGAACTCTCGATGCAGATCTCCGACACGGCAGATGCCCTGCGTAAAGCCGAAGAAGATGTCCCGCGCATCACCGCCGATCTTGAGCACTCGCTTGCCGCAGCCGAGCAGGCCGTCGAGCAGGCTCAAGCCCCTATCGCCGACGCAAAACGCGCGCACCAAGCCGTGACGACCGAAGCCGATGCCGCGCGCGACGAGTTGCAGACGGCAAAGACTGCCGCCGCGACGCGCCAGCGCGAACTGCGCGAGAAAATCGCCGCCGAGGACAAGGCACGCCACGACCAAGAGCAGACCATCGCCAACGCCCAAGCAGATGCCGCACACGCGCAGTCGATCATCGAACAGGCGACCGAGGTGCACGACCACCCAGAGATCACTGAGTCGCTTGCAGGATCCTTGGCCCGCGACAAAGCCGAATACGCCGAGACCGAGCGAGAAGTCGCCCAGCTCGAGGCCACCGAGGACGCGGTGCGCGAGCGTACCCGCGACTCACGCATCAAATTCACCGGCGCCATCGTCTGCATAGTCGCCGCAATCCTGGTGATCATCCTGGTCTGGCTGTTCGCAAGCAAGTAGTCGTTTAAGAACGTCCCCAATGACTACAAAGGGGTCAGGTTAACATGCACCAACCTGGTGCAAAGTAACCTGACCCCTTTGCACCAATCTCTTGACAACCAAAGAAATGCCGATGTTATGGCAGAGTCAGCGAGCGGGCCGCATTTGAGACAAGGTGACGTGAAACGAAAGGGCGCTGACCTTCTGGTCGCGCCCTTGAAGTTGAACGTCAGATTGTCCAAATGCGGCCCGCGCAGCGTCGAGTAGTTACGCGGTTCGTAGAACCGCGTAACTAACAAATGAGCATCGCGTCACCAAAGCTGAAGAAGCGGTAGCGCTCCTCGATGGCGGCGGCGTAGGCATCCATGATCTGGTCGCGGGTGGCAAGCGCGCTCACGAGCATCATGAGCGTGGAGCGCGGCACGTGGAAGTTCGTGATCAGCGCATCGACCACGTGATAGGTCGAGCCGGGCATGAGGTAAAGCTGCGTCGTGGCGTTCTCGCGCACCACGATGTCACCGCGGCCAAGCGTATCGGCCCCGTCCTCGCGGCCTTCAAAATAGCGCGCCGTCACGGCCGGATCGGACACCGGCGCGTCCGCGTCAAACGCGCTCTCGAGCGAGCGCACCGCGGTAGTGCCGACGGCGATCACACGATGACCCTCGGCCTTGGCCTTATGCACGGCGTCGACAACCTCCTGCGACACGTGGTAGCGCTCGGTGTGCATGACGTGCTGCGTAGGGTCGTCCTCCTCCACCAAGCGGAAGGTATCGATGCCCACCTCGAGCTCGACGGCGGCAAACTTGGCACCCTTGGCCTCGATAGCGGCCATGAGCTCGGGAGTAAAGTGCAGACCAGCCGTAGGAGCGGCAGCCGAGTGCTCCTCCTTCATGGCGTAGACGGTCTGGTACTTCTCGGGATCGCCCTCATAATCGGTAATGTAGGGCGGTAGCGGCACGTGGCCGGCAGCGTGGATGGCCTCGTCAAGCGTGCGCGGATCGCCCGCGGCATTGCAACCGGCCGGCTCAAAACGCACCAGACGGCCACCGCGGCTATCGGCGACAAAGTCGATGACCTCGGCCGTCAGCACCACGGGAGCCCCCTCGGGCGCATGAGCGCCGCCCGCACGATACTCAATCTGAGCACCGGGCTTCAGGCGCTTGCCCGGCTTGACCAGGCACTCCCAAACGTGACCCAGCGGGTCAACATCCTCGCGGCGCTTGAGCAGCAGCGTCTCGACCACGCCGCCCGAGCCGGCCTTGCGACCGATCAGGCGGGCCGGCATCACGCGCGTCTTGTTGATGACGAGCACGTCGCCCGGCTCGATATAGTCGATGATGTCGCGGAAGATGCGGTGTTCGACGGTGCCGCCATGCTCTAGCGGCGTTCCTGTCTCGGAGCCTTTGCGATCAACCACCAGCAGGCGGCAGGAGTCGCGTGGCTCGGCAGGAGCCTGGGCAATCAGTTCCTCAGGAAGGTTGTAGTCAAAATCATCGGTACGCATAGACACGTCGGATACTCCTTATATAGCTAAAGTCCGCTCTACATCCTAGCAGGCTGACGTCCCAAGTGAACTACTTTTTGGCGGCTTTGCGCTCGTCGCGGATGCGGGCGCGGTCCATGGCCGCGTCGACAGCCGAGAAGCGGCAACCGCAGTAGTTCTGCCGATACATGCCAAGCTCGCGCGAACGGCGTGTCGCCTCGGGGTAATACGGGCGAAAATCGCGAATCACCGGGGTGAGCCCATGTGCCGCCGCCAAGCGCTCAAGCACGTCATTGCAGGTATCGAACAGCTGGTACGGCGAGACGGCGAGCGTCGTGCCCACAAACTCAAACCCGCGCTCCTGGGCCACGCGGCACGCCTCGGCCAAGCGCAGGGCATAGCACGCGCGACAGCGACGAGGCCGATCGGCACCCAGCGGTGCCACGCCGGTCTCCCAGCGATCGCGGTCCTCCCCTGCCTCGATGAGCTCGATGTCGCCATCGGCACACCACCGGCGCAGCTCGTCCAAGCGGCGCTGCCATTCATCGCGCGGTTGAATATTGGGGTTGGTCCAGCAAATCGTGGGCTCAAACCCCTCCTCGCGCAGCAGGCGAACCGGCTCAAGCGAGCATGGTGCACAGCACGCATGCAGCAACAACGACTTCATCGACATCTCCTCACCCAAAAAAGCGCACGCCAAAGGACGTATCCTCGCAGGCGATAATGCGGCGGTCGCGCAAAATGGTCCGCACGTAATACCAGTCGCCTACACAGCCCGACAAATGCAAGCCGGCAGCCAGATAGCACAGCAGCGGATAGCCCGAAAGCGCAAACCCCAGGGCAAACGCTGTCGTCACAACAACCGTCGGCGCCAGACAAACCGCCATGTACCGCCGGCGCGAATACACAACGCCCTCGGCGCAGGCATAGATCATCGCCGTCTCGCGATTCGCCCCAAAGGTCACCTGCGCGCCCGCAGGCGCCAGCAGCTTAAAAAACACCGCATGCACCAGCTCGTGCACGGCAAACGATGCCATTGAGACCGCAGCCAAGCCGACTATCCAGCCCACGACAGCCATCCAGCCGCCCGCCTCAGCCGCGTCCAAGTCCGCAGGCCCGCCCAACAGCATAAACACCGGCACCAGGCACACGGCAAACACCGCAATCACGGCCATCCCCCACACGAAGCAAGCGTGTAGAAAATCCTCGTCCTCAAACGCATGTATGTTGGAAATCTCATTCATAGCATCTTAGGATAGCGCCCCTGCCACGCACCCGCCCGCATGTGCGATAATGTCGAACGATATGCACGAATTGACCACTGCGTCGCCAGGCCTTGCGCCCGGCCGCGCTCTCACCATATGCGAAGGAGTCCCATGGCATCCAAATACTCCATGAACGACCGTCCCAGCTGGCCTCGCCGCGCCATCGTTACCGCCGGCGAGCCCTACGGCAACAAGGGCCTTCACTTTGGCCACGTTGGCGGCGTCTTTGTCCCTGCCGACTTCTTCGCCCGCTTCCTGCGCGACCGCCTGGGCCGCGAGAACGTCATCTTCACCTCGGGCACCGACTGCTACGGCTCGCCCATCATGGAGAGCTACCGCAAGCTCAAGGAGAACGAAGGCTACGACAAGTCCATCGGCGAGTATGTCGAGTCCAATCACTCCCGCCAGGCCGCGACCCTCAACAACTACAACATCAGCTGCGACATCTACGGCGGCTCGGGCCTTGAGCCGGCTGCGCAGATTCACAACGAGGTGACCGCCGAGATTATCAAGCGCCTGCACGAGCGGGGCACCATCTCCAAGCGCTCCACGCTGCAGTTCTACGATGCCAAGGCCGGCACGTTCCTCAACGGCCGTCAGGTGATCGGCCGCTGCCCCATCCAGGGCTGCAAGTCCGAGAAGGCCTATGCCGACGAGTGCGACCTGGGCCACCAGTTTGAGCCCGAGGAGCTCATCGCGCCCAAAAGCCAGCTCACCGGCGAGGTGCCCGAGCTGCGCCCGGTCGACAACCTCTACTTCGACCTGCCGGCCTACCTCGACTTTATGAAGACCTATACCGCCAAGCTCGCCCAGAACCCGCAGGTTCGCTCCGTGGTCTCCAAGACCATGGAGGAGTGGCTGCTGCCGGCCCAGCTCTACATCCAGAACAAGTTCCGCGAGGCCTTCGATGCCGTCGAGGTTCAGCTTCCTGAGCACACCGTGCTGGAGCCCGAGGGCAACAAGAGCAGCTTTACCGTCACCTTCCCCAGCTGGAAGGAGCGCGACGACGCCCACGCGGTGCTCGCCAACGGCGGCGTGCGCTTCCGCAGCGGCAAGGCGCTCGTGCCCTTCCGCATCACCGGCAACATCGACTGGGGCGTTCCGGTGCCCGAGGTCGACGGCGTGAACGACGTCACCTGCTGGTGCTGGCCCGAGAGCCTGTGGGCGCCCATCAGCTACACCCGCACCGTGCTCGCACGCGATGCCAAGGCCGCCGGCGTGACCGAGGGTGTCGCCGCCCAGGATGCCGCCCTCATGGGCGAGCCCGCTGCCGACTCCACGCAGGTGCCCGCGCCCACCTACCAGCACAGCTCGCTCGACTGGCGCGACTGGTGGTGCTCGGACGACGCACAGATCTACCAGTTTATCGGTCAGGACAACATCTATTTCTACTGCATCGCGCAGACCGCCATGTGGGAGGCCCTGGGCTGGGACCTCACGCAGAGCACCGTCAGCGCCTGCTACCACCTGCTCTACATGGGCAAAAAGGCCAGCTCGTCCTCGCAGACGCCTCCCCCGCCGGCAGACGACCTGCTCAACCACTACACCTGCGAGCAGATGCGCGCGCACTGGCTGTCGCTCGGCCTGTCCGAGAAGCCAGTGAGCTTTAGCCCCAAGGCATACGACACGCGTGTGACTGGCAAGGACAAGGACGGCAACGAGGTGCGCGCCTGCGACGACAAGCGCGTCATCGATCCGGCCCTTAAGGAGAGCGCCCTTTTGACCGGCGTGTTCAACCGTCTGGCCCGCAGCTGCTTCTACGGCGTCGCCGTCAAGGAGGGCGACGAGAGCCCCTATCGCAACGGCTGTATCCCCGCCGGCGCGGCTTCTGCCGCCGTGGTCGAGGCCGCCGAGCAGGCTGCCCTCGCCTTTGAGCAGGCCATGTACAAGTTCGAGACGCACCGCGCGCTCGCCGTGTGCGACGACTACCTGCGTGCCGCCAACAAGCGCTGGAGCGATGCCTCCAAGGCCGCCAACAAGCTCGAGGGCGAGCCGGCCAATGCCGCGATGACGCAGGCGCTCGTCGACGCCTTTACCGAGCTGCGCGTGGCGACCGTCCTGATGCACGGTATTGTGCCGGTCGGCTGCGAGCTCATCTGCGAGTACTTCGACGTTGACCCGGTCGCCTTCTTTAGCTGGGATAACATCTTCGCCTCCACGGATGAGTTTGTGGAGAGCCTGGGCGAGAAGCCCGGCGAGCACCGCGTGAAGCCGCTGCCCCCGCGCTTCGACTTCTTCAGCAAGCACGAGAGCCAGTACTAAACACTCGACATGTAATGGAATGGGAAGGAAAGACGGATGTCCAAGCCGCGTCGTCGTAAGCAGAAAAAGCAGGTCAAGGCCGAGCTCAAGCTCAGGCAGTTTGCTGCTACCGAGCTTTCCGACCAACTTGCCGCCCCTCCCTGCGCCGCCGACCTGCCGCGCTTTATGGTCGACACGGTCGCCGGCGCCTATGCGCCCGCCGATGCCGAGCTCATGATCGAGGGCTTCGGCGCCGCGGCCACACGCCCGGTCACGCTGCGCGCCAACACGCTCAAGGCAACCGTCGAGGACATCGCTGCGGCGCTCGATGCCGCCGGCATCGCCCACAACCCCGTCACCTGGTACCCAGACGCCTTTATCCTGCCCGAGGCCCAGGTTTCAGATCTGTGGGATCTCGACATCTACCGCGACGGCAAAATCTACCTGCAGAGCCTGTCATCCATGATGCCGCCGTTGGTCCTGGGCGCCCAGGCAGGCGAGGACATCCTGGACATGTGCGCAGCCCCCGGCGGCAAGACGACGCAGATCGCCGCCCTCACCCAGGGACAGGCGCACCTCACCGCCTGTGAGATGAGCATTCCCCGCGCCGAAAAGCTCGAGTCGAACCTCCATCGCCAGGGTGCCAAAAACGTGCCCGTCATGCGCATCGACGCACGCGAGCTCGACGAGTTCTTCCGCTTTGACCGCATCCTGCTCGACGCTCCCTGCACCGGCACGGGCACCGTCATCAGTGGCAACGAGAAAAGCCTGCGCGGCCTCACCGAGCAGTTGCTGAGCAAGTGCGCCCGCTCGCAGCGAGCACTTCTGGACCGCGCCATGGGGGCCCTCAAACCGGGCGGCACGCTCGTCTATTCGACTTGTTCGATCTTGCCGCAGGAAAACGAGGACGCCCTGCAAGAGGCCCTCGACAAGCATATGGACTGCGAGCTCATCCCCCTCGACGGCACGCCAAGCGAAAGTGAAGCACGACGCACCCAGGAAGCTGGTGAGGAGCCGCGCATCGAGTCCAACGCTCTGACCGAAGCCATTGCCGCGGGTCAGGTATCGGCCATCGTCAACGGCCTGCCCGGCACGCTCACCATTCCGCCTAGCCGCGACTTTGAGGGCTTCTACATTGCCCTGATCCGAAAACGCAGCTAGCGCACGGATCCAAAACTCAACAAGCTATCTCTGTGCGCGTTTGCCCTGCTGGTCGCGATGCTGTTTAAGCATCGCGCGCTCCTTGCGTTCGGCCCTTTTGCCCTTAATGGCCGTGACCACAAAGTAGATGACCGCGGCGGCAACGATTGCGGCCACACACAGGCCGATCGAGCCAAACATTGCTGTCAATTCCATACCGCGTCACCTCTCTTTTAAACGGGGCTTTCAAGATAGCACCTCGATACCCGCCACCACAGCTCCTTCACGTTCGCCGGCCCTTCGGTCTAACGGATGGCGCGGCGGGGAAAAATCAACTCGTCAAACGATTTAGCATTCGCAATTCCGGCTGCATCGCGCCGGCCATCATCACATAGAATCGAGCCTCCATGGATACCCTCAACGATCTAAATGAGCGCGTCGACGCCTTCGTCGGCACCAGCTCCTTCGACACGCCTGCGGCGGCAAACGACCAAGCTCCCATCGATGTGCCCGCCGAGGTGCACGAGGACATCGTCGCCTCGGTCGATTTTTCCGAGGTCGAGCTTGCAGACGAGTTCACCGAGCCCCAAATAGCCGTCACGCCCAACGGCCTGCTCCCTATGGAGCCCCTGCCCATCGACGGACGCCTACGCAAGGCTGCCCTTCGCATGCCCGACGAGATCGAGGAGGCCAGCGGCTTCACGCTCTTTGGCCGACGCATCAAGTCGCTCATTTACACCACCGATGTCGCGGTTATCCGCAACTCCAACGCCGACGCCGTCTTTGCGGTCTACCCTTTCACGCCGCAGCCCGCCATTACGCAAGCGCTGCTGACCGTCGCCGAGTGCCCGGTCTTTGTAGGCGTGGGTGGCGGAACTACGACCGGTAAGCGCTCCGTGCAGATGGCAGCCGTCTCCGAGATGCAGGGCGCGGCGGGCTGCGTGGTCAACTCCCCCGCTACTGCCGAGATGGTCGAGCACATCACCAACATCGCCGACATCCCCGTCATCGCCACGGTCGTTCGCTGCGACGACGATGCCCACGCCAAGGTGCGCGCTGGAGCCAAGATTCTCAACATCGCCGCCGGCAAGAACACGCCCCAGGTCCTACGCGAGCTGCGCGAGCACTATCCCAACCTGCCGCTTATCGCGCCGGGCGGCAAGACGCCCGAGAGCATTCGCGAGACCATCGCCGCCGGCGCCAACGCCATCATCTGGACACCGCCTTCGGCCCAGCAGCTACAGACCGACATGATGCAGCGTTATCGCAAGATGAAGGAAGACGCCACACCTGTCATCTCGCGCGACGACGTGCCCATTATCGACCAGGTCGCCGCCGCCGAGGTCAGCCAAGTCGAGAACATGAATCCCGATGTGCCGATTCCCGACGAAGTCATCGAGCGCGTCGCTTCGATCCACGAGCGCGTCGAGGAGCATCGCGCCAACCGCGGCCTCAAGCCGTCACTGCACGGCTTTTTCTTCCGCGGAAAGAAACGCTAGCAAAACATCTTGGCCCGCCCCACAAACGTGAGGCGGGCCGTTTTCGTTTGAGCAATCATGCAGCGACGTGATGGGGCAAATTAATCCACGCGCTTGTCGCCCATAAAGAAGAGCGCCACCGTACCAGGTCCGGTATGCGAGCCAATCAGAGTACCGATGTCATTGATCTCAATCTTGCCTTTAAGCTGCGGAACCTGTTCCTCAATCAGCGCCGCGACCGCCTCGGCATCCTCGCGGCACGCCGACTGCGACATGATGCACTTACCCGAATAATCTGCACCGTCCTGTACGTGTGCCATCATGGTCTTAGCCATCTCGGAAATCGCGCGCTTCTTAGTGCGAATCTTCTCACGTGGCGACAGCTTACCTTCGCAATCGACCGTCATAAGCGGGCAAATCTTAAGCGCCGTGCCGATGATCGCGCTCGCGGCCGAAATGCGACCGCCGCGCAGGTAGCTCGACAGATCGGTCGAGAAGAACCAGTGGTGCAGGTTGAGCTTGTGCTCCTCGATCCAGGCAGCCGTCTCGTCGAGTGAAGCCCCACTATCGCGCACATCGGCGGCATATTCCAACAACAGGCCAAAGCCCGAAGACGCCGCCAGCGAATCGATGACGCGCACCTTGCCGCCCTCGGGATAGCGATCCGCAAGCATCTGCGCCGCGACGCAGGCCGATCCATACGTGCCCGAAATACCCGACGACAACGTCAGGTGCAGCACGTCTTTACCCTCGGCAACAAACGGCTCCCAAAACTCCTCGTACTCACCCACGCTCACCTGAGACGTCTTGGGCATGGCGCCCGCGGCAATCTGGGCAAAAAACTCGTCCGGCGTAATCGACTGATACAGATCGTCCGTATAGACAACATCGTCGATCTCGTAATGAAAACACACGACAGGGATATTGCGCGACGCAAAGAACTCACGGGTTCGATCGGCGGCGGATTCACAGGTCAAGACAAAATCACTCATATGAGGCTCCTTACTCATTGCTGCGCAAATTATCGCACAGTGAGCCTACATGCGGTACATATGTCCACTATTTACCAAATCGAACCAAAAATAGTGAACATCTTTACCACCATCGTCTCCACCGACCCGACGCATAAATATCTGAGAAAACACCCTCTGTCGTCTCCACCCGACCAACACATCTACCTTCACTAAATCGATTTACCAAACCGTTCAGCCGACAATTCAGCCGCTGGCGCAAAATCGAAACAAAAGCGGCGCATACTGGTAAACGTTTGACGCTGTTTATCAGTTTTACCAGCCCCATCGGAAGGTGTTTCATGGTCGCATTCGATCGCAACCCGCAAGACTTCAAGTATCTGCGCCTGCTGTCGAGACAGTTCCCCACCGAACAATCCGCATTTACCGAAATTATCAACCTCTCGGCCATCCTCAACCTACCCAAGGGCACCGAGCATTTTATGAGCGACGTGCATGGTGAGTACGAAGCCTTTATGCACATCCTCAACAACTGCTCGGGCGTCGTGCGCGAACATGTCGACGAGATCTTTGGCGACACGCTCTCCTTTGACGAAAAGGGCGAGCTGTGTACGCTCATCTACTACCCGCGCGAGAAGATCGACCTGGTCCGCAGCCGGCGCGAGGACTCGCCAACCTGGTACAAGACGATGCTTGACCAGCTCATCATGGTCGCTCGCTCACTTTCAAGCCGCTACACGCGCTCCAAGGTGCGTAAGGCCATCCCGCGCGACTACGCCTACATCATCGACGAGTTGTTGCACACGCACCCGGACGAGAACAACTATCGCGTGCGCTATCACGAGCGCATCGTGGAGTCCATCCTAGAGACCGCCAGCGCCGACGACTTTATCGAGTCGCTCGCCTCGCTCATCAAGCGCCTGGCCGTCGACCACTTGCACCTGGTGGGCGACATCTTCGACCGCGGCGGCGGCGCGGCCAAAATTATGGACCGTCTGCTCACCTACCATTCACTCGACATCCAGTGGGGCAACCACGACCTGCTGTGGATGGGCGCTGCGGCCGGTGAGCCCGCCTGCATCGCCACGGTGTTGCGCAACAACCTACGCTACGACAACTACGAGATCCTGGAGAACGACTACGGCATCTCGCTGCGTGAGCTTGTCGCCTTTGCCGATGCCACCTACACCGCCGGTGAGTCCATCACCCCGCTGATCAAGGCCATCAACGTGCTGCTCTTTAAGCTCGAGGGCCAGATTATCCAGCGCCACCCCGAGTTCGATATGACCGACCGCCTGTTACTCGACAAGATCGACCACGACACCGGCACGATCACGCTCGCCGACGGCAGCGTGTGGCCGCTCACGACCAACGACTTCCCCACCGTCGACCCGGCGGACCCCTACACGCTCACGTCTCAGGAGCAGCACATCATCGACAAGCTCGTGTCCGAGTTTGTAACCGCCGATCACCTGCATCGCCATATCGATTTCCTCTACACCCACGGCTCGATGTACAAGGTCGCCAACGGCAACCTGCTCTTCCACGGCTGCGTTCCGCTCAACGAAGACGGCACCTTTAGCAGCATGAACTGCCTGGGCACCTGGCACGCTGGCCGCGATTATCTCGATTTTTGCGACCACATCGCCCGCCGCGCGTGGCGCGTGGGCGACCGCGATGCCCTCGACTGGATGTGGTACCTGTGGATTGGCTTCAATTCACCCGCCAGCGGACGCCTGGTGCGTACCTTTGAGCGCGCCTATATCGCCGATAAGAGCACCTGGGTCGAGCCGATGGACCCGTACTTTACGCTTACCAAGTCGCCCTCGGTCTGCGATGATATCATGCGCGAGTTTGGCGTCGCGCCCATGGCATGCTCGCCGACCGGCCACATCATCAACGGCCACACGCCCGTTAAAACCACCAAGGGCGAGCAGCCCATCCGCGCCGAGGGCAAGCTGCTGGTCATCGATGGCGGCTTCTGCCGCGCTTACCATCCCAAGACGGGCATCGCCGGCTATACGCTCATCTCGAGCTCGCGCGGCTGCCGCCTCAAGTCGCACCGGGCCTTTACGACGGTTGCCGAGGCACTCACGCGCAACGTGGACATCGAAAGCGAGACCAACCGTTTTGACCAAGCAGACCGTCGCCGCATGGTGAGCGACACCGATACTGGCGCCAAGATTCGCAGCCAGACCCAGGATCTGCGCCAGCTGCTCGATGCATATAGAAACGGTGCTATCGAAGAGCGCGTCTAGCCCCACCCGCGGGGATTGGCTAAACTTGCTGAGTTTGTCATCCCCACGGCGTCCCCGCGCCACCCTAAGGCAGGTACCATGCAAAAGCTCCTTGCGCAGATCATGAAATTTGGCGTCGTCGGTGTCATTGCCACGGTTATCGACTTTGGCATTATGAATCTGCTCCACTACGGTCTGGGCCTCAACATCCTAATCGCCAACACCAGCGGCTTTATCATCTCACTCATCTTTAACTACCTCGCAAGCATGAAGTACGTGTTTGCGCACAAGGAAGGCATGAGCCGCCGCCGCGAGTTCATCATCTTTGTCGTGCTGTCCGTGATCGGTTTGGTGCTCAACGACGGCATCGTGCTGGCGCTCAACGCCGGCCTGGGACTCGAGGCCAATATCGCCAAGATCTGCGCCACCGCGCTTGTCATGGTCTACAACTTTGTGACCCGAAAAATCTTCCTGGAGGGCGACGAGACCAAGTAGCTCGAAACCCCTGCAGCATTACGGCGCCCACGGACGACGTGCACTCAGCGCAGTATCGTCCGTGGGTGCCGCTCGTTTACGGGCAAATTTTCAACGTTTGCGGATTAGCTCTTGAAAATTTGGCGAGTTCATATAGTTCTTGGCAAAGACCTTACGTTTCCCTTGTAAAAGCTCTAAAGTATCCTCTGCTCGATTCATCAACGCATTGGATGTGATTACGTGCGCAAGGCGCTGGCACAACCTCATACCAAGCAGTTCCTCAAGTTTGCTGTCGTGGGTCTTATCTCCTTTGGCATCGACTGGGGCATGCTCATTGCGCTCGTCGAGCTGTTCCACCTCGACTTTTTGATGAGCACCACGGTTTCGTTTATCACGTCCGTCGTGGTCAACTACTGGCTCAGCATGAAGTACGTGTTCGACCACCGCGAAGGCATGAGCCGCAAGCGCGAGTTCACGATCTTCACCATCCTGTCGGTGATCGGCCTGGGCCTCAACGACCTGTATATGTTTGTGGGCGTCACGTTTTTGAGCATCGGCTACCAAGCCATGAAGGCCATCGCCACGTTCCTTGTCACCTGGTACAACTACTTCAGCCGTCGCTTCTTCCTCGAGGGCGCACGGTCGTAGTCGATTCACTATTTGCTTGAATGTATAACCGGTTGGAATTCCCGTTCCAACCGGTTTTTTGTTTGCAGAGAGACCCGGCGACCCAGTCCCATTCGCATGAAAAACGGGCGGTCCGGATGTTGGCCCGAACCGCCCGTCTGGCGCGCTATGTCGAGGCCTCTAGCCCGTTACGTAATACCAAACGACGTTGTCGTCATTGGAGAGAACGTAGTTACTGCAGGCCGTCATGGGCGTTGTGCCGTTGACGGAGTACATCCAGCCGCTCGTGCCGCCGTACTGTTTCTCGGCCAAACCACCAATCGCGGAAACATACGTGCCGTACGACGAGCCGTGTGCGTTGACAGAAAGGCCTAGCGCGCACAGGGCATCGTAAACGGTGGCGCCTTCGTTAAAGGTAAAGGTGCCGCCAGAGGACACAGGATTGCCCACAGCGCTCGATGTGACCGAAACCGTCACCGTAACGTAGCTGGACTCCTGTGAGCCGCTTTGGCTGCCCGAGGAGGCGTTTCCACCATTAGAGGACGAGGCTCCATCAGACGACTGGCCACCGCCCGAAGAAGCACCGCCAGACGCATTGGAAGTATCACCGGCTCCCGTATTTTGGGCAGCGGATTTATCGCCAGACTTCTTGCCGCCCCGGTCCTCGGACTTCTTGCTATCCGAGTTTTTGTCCGATTCCTTGTTTGAAGACTCGGAATCGTCCTTGGCGTCGTTCGAACCCTTGGGCTCGTCTTTTGCATCATTCGAAGATTTGGAATCCTTGGAACTGGCCTCGCCCGAAGCGGCAGACGAGCCAGACCCCTTGGTGTCCTTGGCGACGACGCTCTCCCCCGTCACGGTCTGAACGATCCAGTCAATGGACCAGGCGCCGCTCTCGGAAGGATGGACGAAGCCCAGCGAGACGACGATCAGAATGGTGCACGCGGCAGCAAGAACGCCAAGGAGCGCCTTGCGACGAGAGGCGGACGCCGCCGAAGCGGCGCCCTTTTGCTTTGGATCATCGAGCTGGATAAACGAGGAGTCGGGCTGTTGCCCGCTGGTCTCCTTGGGCTTATCGGGCATTACCGTCACCCTTGCCGCGCTTGGTCAGCACGAAGACGGCGATGAGCGCGAGGCCAATCACGCCGGCGGCGATGCCAACGATGGCGAGCGGATTGGTGCCAGTCTCCTGCTCGGAAGCACTAGAGGACTTCTTAGCAGTGGTCGTGGAAACAGCACCCGTATCGGACTTGGAATCGGACTTCTTGTCGGACTTCTTGTCGGACTTGCCGTCCTTCCTGTCAGACTTCCTGTCAGACTTCTTGTCAGACTTCTTCTCGTCCTTCTTATCGGACTTATCGGAGTCCTTCTTGTCGGACTTGTTGTCCCTGGTCTCGGTCTTGGTCGACACCGTCGTCTTGGTCACCGGCTTCTGGCCCGGGGCAATAGCGCCGCCCTTCGAGCCGGAGCCAGAACCAGCGCCAGCGCCAGTGCCGGAACCAGTACCGGTACTAGAACCGCCGCCGCCATTCGAACCAACGCCGCCATTGTCGCCATTGGAGCCTGAACCGCCATTACCGCCAGGGTTAACGGCATTCTTGGTCCACTTGGCATACAACGTCAGGTCGGCCGTCACCGGCGTACTGAAGTCATACGCCTGCGTGCAAGCCTCATCGGTATACCAACCGCCGAAAGTGTAGCCATCGCGCGTCGGATCGACCGGCTTGACCAGCTTGCCATCGGCCGTAGCAACAAACTTAGTGTCGCAAGCAGACCCGCCGTTGGAGTTAAAGGCAACCGTCCAAGACTCGACAGCTCCAAGTTTAAACAGCGTGCCCGAATCATTAATGTAGTAGAGATTGCCAGAAGCATCGGCAATGACCGGAGAGTCACAGTACTGGTAATGGCCAGCCGCATCATAAATCTGCGTCGCCTCTGCATCGCCGAGCGTATAGCGATACACGCCACCACCAGCAGAGTAGTTGACGTAATCCTTGCTATCCGCGCTGTTAACGGTGAAGTACACATAGGTCTTGCCGCCCTGAACACTCACCAGCGGAGTAGCAGCAATACCGTTGAGGCCAGCCGGCAGCGCCTTGCCGTCGGCAGCAGCGACCATCGTGGTCTTACCCGTCTTCAGGTTATAGAGAACCAGAGCAGAGCCAGTAGCCGTCTGTCCGCCGACAATCAGATTGTCACCAGACACCGCAGGGGCGCTCAGATTATTCGTAAGGCCCAGATCAACCGTCTTCTGTTCACTCAGCACGCCCTTCGCCGAAAGCGAAATCACATGGAGCTTTCCGTCGTGCGTCATCTGATAGAAGGTCGAACCATTGGACGGATCGGCAATGCAATCGGCATTTGCGACAGCGCCGAGCTTCATGGTCGAAACGACATCGCCCGTCGTCTTATCAATGCACTTAAGCGTACCCGCGCTCGTAGGAACGATGGCATACTTATCCGTCAAAGCCGCACCAGTCCAGTAATAGCCCTCGGCAGGGTCGATGTTCTGCCAAGAAACTTCGCCCGTGGCAATCTTAATGCGCGCAAAGGAGCCGTTGCCGTAGGTCGCGTTGTAATTCTCGTCATACGAAATATCGACCGAGCCTACATAGACGTACTCGCCGTCCGAAACGACGGTGCAGGAGCTCTGCGTCAAGTCCGTCAAACCAGGCGTCAGCCACTTGCAGATCAGCTTGTCTGCAGTAATCGCCTGGACCGCACCGCCGTTGAGCGGAACGATGATAAGGCCATTGGTATAGATCGGACGAGAGGTATAGCTCACCTTGGAGGCAAGCGGCGCAGAGGCAACCTTTTTGCCCGTGGACGAATCGATCTTGATGAGCTCGTTCTCGGTCGCGATGTACACAAAGCCGTTGGCGATGACAGGTTCGCTGCAGTTGGCATACTGCTGACCAGACTCGGCCTTCCAATCGAAGGCCCACTTAAGACCGGCGGCCTGCGCAGGCGTCTTGGCATCCGTTACGGTCGAACCGTTGCCACTGTTGCCGTAGCCGGATCACTCGGCATCCCAATCAGGAGTCGTCGCACTCGGGTCCACGACAACCTTGTCGGGATCGGGCATGGGCGAATCGTCGGTGGTATAGGCAAGCGTGACCTTATCGCCGCTCTTGAGCGTAATCTGATTGGCGCAGAGTAAGGAGGGCTCTCCATTGATATACAGGTGCCAATATTTATTGGTCGCAGCATCATAACCGTACGACTTGTCTTCGAACGGCGATTTGATGGAATTGAGGAACCAGTACTCGCCACTCTGGGAGCCGTTGTACGTAACGCCCTTGGCCTTCAGAACCGTCTCAATAAGGTTCTGGGCAGTAGAGCCTTCAGGCAAAGAAACACTGCTTGCCGAGCCCCAGCGAGTATTGTTGCCGTTGACATCGGGACCGATAACATCGGCGGATCCAAGCACCTGACCGGGGAGGGCATCGGCGTCAGCACCATACATAAAGGTGACGGCGTCACCCTCCTGGAGCTTGTAGGCACCGGCGCCAACGTCGGCGAACTTGCCATTTACGTAGAAGCGCCAATAGCTCTTGGTCGCAGCATCCCAGCCATAGGACTTACTGTCGAACGGCGAAGTAATACCGTTGAGGAACCAGCCCCAAGACGATTCGCTAGCATCGAGCTTAAGGCCGGTCTGCTCAAGGAGATCCTTGGCAGTAGAGCCCGCCTTGAGACTCGTCTGACCCGTCGAAGCCCAAACCTGCTGCTTGCCGTCCTTGTCCTTACCGAGAACCTGAACAGAAGCATGGACAGAATCGGACGGCAACTGGTCGCCCCAGCCACCGTAGAACCACGTGACGGTATCGCCGGCATGGATGGTGACATTGTCCGCCGTATAGTCACTCGACTTGCCGTTGATAAACAGCTGCCAATAGGTCGAATAATCTTGGGGCGTACCCAGCTCAACACCGTTGTACTTAAGGCTCAGAATGAAGGAGCCCGCAGCAACGGCGTCAATATCATTCGCCTCGAGCGCGACCTTCGTAAGGTCAAGCGCGCTCGAGCCGGACGTCACCACATACTGCGCGTTATCGACCCAAGTCTGAGTCTTGCCCTGGGCATCGCGACCAATGACGGTCACATTTGCGGCAACCTGGTCCTTAACGACAGGGGACGAGCTACCAGCCGTATAGGCAAACTCAATCTTCTGCCCCTGGGTGAGCTTGACGCTGCTCGCGCCAACCGAGGAAGACGCGCCGTCGACGAACAGCTGCCAGAAGGCATAAGTCGTCGGATCGTAGGCAAGCGTGCGACCATCGCTCGGAGATGTGATGCTTTTGAGGTAGAAGCCGTATGCCGTGTTCGGTTCGTAATCCGCTTTAAAGCCCGTCTTCTGCTGCAGCTTAACGAAGGCATCCGCAGCCGTCGCGCCCTCGTCGAGCTTGAGCTGCGTAGGTGCCACCCAGGTCTGAGCCTTGCCGTCAGCATCGGTGCCGATAATCGAGAACGAGACCTCGACCTGCTTCTTGGCGACATCGCCGGTTTCTGTCGGGTTCTCTGTCTGAACGGCAGCCGCGGCGGCAGATCCCGCTTGGCCAGCGGATGCCGTCGAAGACTGCTCGCTCGTGGCAGGGCTCTCCCCCGTCGCCGAGCCTTCGCCGCCAGTTGCTGCCTCTGCTATGGCTGCACTAGCTGCAGGCGCGCCCTCGGAATCCGAAACCTCGGCGCCGCTCTGCTCAGCGGTACCGCCCGCAAGCGCTGCGTCCTCGCCCGGCGTCGCAGCCTGAGCCACAGCCTCGGCAATGCCCTCGGCGCCCTCGGCCCACAGCTGAGCCGGCGTGGTGCCAAAGGCCATCGCGAAGGCCAGGAATGCCACCAGGCCGCGCTTGGCTACACCGCGTGCAATCGCGCCACGGCGATGCGAGACGCGCTGGCGCTCGTCCTCAAACATATCCATTTGTCTCCTACTGTCTGTACTTGGAGCGTTGCCTTGAGACTGCCCCACGTCATCGCGCATGTTGCGCTCGAGTTCCCCCATCGGGGCCCCCCTTCCCTCCAGAGCCCTATGCACACCGGCGGCAAAAGCCGCAGCCGCATGCAAGACGGGAGGCGATCCGACTTAACCTTAACGACTCGGGCACGTCGTCCGATCTGCGACGCGAGCATCCCGAGCCAAGAGGAATTACGGTTACTGGTACAGCTGGGGACTTGCACCCCGATTCTCCCAAATGCGCAGGATAACCGCGCATTCGTGCGTCTCCGCACCACCATCTAGGCCATCGATTATTACCGTCAAAATGGTATCACGCAAAAGGGCCTCGCACGCAGGCGAAGCCCAAGGTAAAAGCTATTGTTTGCGATAGGAAAATGCGGTGACGGCCGCAGCCTCTAGTGCTTGCCGCCGTGACTGTTGAGCCAGATATTGCGGCCCAGCATAAGCGCCAGCACCAGCGCGCTCACGTAGCCCATAAAGCCAATGACCGGGATACCAAACACAACCGGCTCGATGCGCGCATAGTACACCACCGACGAACCGATAAACAGACCGGCGATCACAATTGCCATCGACATGCGGTCGATAATCCCACCTAGCTGTCGCAGCGCCTTATCGCTGCTCATGATCTGCGCGTTTACCTTAAGCTGGCCGCGCGTAAGCATACGCGAAGCCAAGCCCAGATACTCGGCCGCCTCGAGCGAGCCCTTCGCCGCGCGATAACTGCTCGCTGCAAAGTCGCGGCTCATCTCGCGCATGCGCGCATAGGTGCTTTTCTCGTTTTTAATATGCGTCTGGATGATCTGGATCATGTTGACGTTGGGCATGTACTCGGTCAACAGGCCCTCGAGCGTCACCATGCCGCGGGCGAACATCGTCACCACGCTCGGCAGCTCAACGTCATTTTTGCGCGCGAGGTTTAACAGCGAGGTCAAAAACTCGCCGATATCCAGGTCTTTAAGGTCGAGCCCGGCAAAGTCGGCAACAATAAAGTCCAAGTCGGACAAAAAGGCCGAATGGTCAAGCTCGGCCGAATCGCCGCGCGTCACGGCAAAGCGCATGAGCGAATCCTTGAGCTTTGGCACGTCGCCCTCGGCCACGGCAAAGATCATATCCTTGACGATGCCACGGTCGTGGCTCGACATGCGTCCGACCATGCCCAAGTCGATAAAGTAGACAATTCCGTCTTTGAGGATGATGTTTCCCGCATGCGGGTCGGCATGGAAAAAGCCGTCGTCGAGCACCTGCGTCGAATAGTCCTCGACGATTGCGGCACCGATCTTTTCCAAGTCATAGCCCTCGGCCACTAAGCGTTCAGGATCGGCGATCGAAATGCCGTCGACGTAATCCATAACCACCACGTGCTCGGTGCACAGGTCCAGATAGGATTTAGGGCACGTCACGCCATGAACGCTCTTATGGAACTCGTAGAAGTCGTTGAGGTTTTTGGCCTCGGCCAAAAAGTTGGTCTCCTCGCGAAACGAGGTCCACAGCTCCTCGACCACGCCGTGCAGGTCAACGAATTGATCGGTGTTGACGAACTTGGAAACGATACGCACCACCGAGCGGATGATATCGATGTCCTGCGCCATAACCTGCTGCGCACCGGGGCGCTGCACCTTGACGGCCACGTCCTCGCCCGTCACCAGACGAGCGCGGTGCACCTGCGCGAGCGATGCGCTACCAAGCGGATTGGGATCGATCGCATCGAACATCTCCCCCAGGCGCAGGCCGTATTCTTCCTCCAGACAGCGAAGCGCTACCTCGTACGGCACCGGCTCCACGTCGGAGCGCAGACGACGCAGCTCGTCGCAAAAGCGTTGCGGCAGAATCTCGGACCGGTTGGCCAGAATCTGCCCCATCTTGACGAACATGGGGCCGAGTTCCTCGAGCAGGCGGCGCAAACGAACCGGCGTGAGGTTATCCCACACGCGGTACTTTTTGACCAGGCGAACAATCTGCCCAATGCGTTCGCGACGACCCGCCGGCGTGAGCTGGTATTCCTCGTCCGGTGCCATCGCGTCGGGCTCCTCGGGCACCATATCGACAGCGCGTGGCTTCTTGCGAGCGCCCGAGACGGCAGCGTCGACCTCATCGACAACCGCCGCCTCGTTACCCAGAGGATCTAGATTGTTGTAATCGGTGGTGGAATCTGCCATCTGCGCTGCTACTCGGCCTCTTCGGTATCCTTCGCATCGTCGGCCTCAACAGACTCGACGGGCACCGAGGTCACGTTGTCCTCGACCGAATCGACGATGTCGCGCACATGAGCCAGGAAGGCCGTGCGCTCGGGCGCGGTCATAACGCGGACGCGAGCCAGAATGAGCTCGTCGAGCACGCGTTGGGCCGCGGTCTCGCCCTGCATGCCCAGACGCTCGGTCAGGTCGGAGATGGTGCCGCCGGCCTGCTCGAACATGTCGGACACGCTACGGGCGATATCGGGGGTGCCGGCGTCCTTGCGAACCTGCTCGCCCTTGGTATTAAGGTCGTCGAGGACCTTCTTGCCGCCTTCGACAGCAACGGCGGCAGCGCCAAAGCCCACGTTAATGGCGCCGTTAACAAGCTGATCGAGTTTCATAACCATGGTTGTCTCCAATCACAAACAACTGCATTGGCGTTCTTGTACCCAAGATTGAGCGAAAGCGACAAAGCGTTTTAGCACTATTCGATCGACGAGAAATCCCTACCTCACGTTGTCGTTCATCGCGAAAGAGTTCTTCATGGCGCAGCTCGTGGTGAAGAGCACCTTGCCCAGCAGGGCATCGGTCTCCACGCGAACACGCTCGGCAAAGGCCTCGTTGGCGCGTGCAAGCTCGGAAGGCACCTCGGCCTCGGGCAGAGCGGCTACGGCAGCGTCGACGTCATGGATCTGCTTGTGGCCCATGCCACCGACCTTCTCCTGATAATCCTCGACCGCGCGACCGCACTCATGGAAGCGGACGTCGGCCAGGGCGCCGATCAGGCGGTTGGCCCAGTAGAAGTTTTCGGACGTCACGCGAGCCTGCGTGTCGGCATAGTACTCGGGCATGGTCTCGACGTTGGCGTACAGCGGGACCAGCGCGTTAAACGAGTTGGAGCCAAAGGCCATCCACTGCACGGCGCGATACGCCGGCTGCGCATAGGGGCGCAGCTGCAACACGGCGAGCTGGCTGTTGCGGTTGATGCCGATGGGGCGATAGGCGCCGCGCGTAGCGGGCGTGCCCTTGCTGCCGTAGCAGTCGTACTCCGTGCCCTGGTAGTGGCTCGAGAGTACGTACTTGATGTCCTCGATGGTCACCTTGCGCTCGGGCACGCGGCTCCAGGGGATATCGTCGCTCTCGGGCGTGTAGTCGGCCTCGGGACCATCCCACACGTCGCTGGGGTTGAGGCAGCGCTGCATGTACCAGGCGCGCGGCGTGTTGTAGACGTGGTCGCTGTCGCTGTGCGAGCCAAAGGCCTCGCGCGGGTTAAAGACCGCAGCCGGACCGTCGCCCTCAACGCCCAGCGTCAAATCCAGATGCCACTCGGCCATCCAGGCGCGCAGGTCGGCAGAGCACATGTGGTCGGCCTGGGCGCCCTCGGCGTCATCCAGATCAAAGCTGTCGATACCCAGCTGGTTGGGCATGGTCACATAGGCGTCATCGGGCACACGCTTGGCAATCCAGTGGTGACCGCCGATGGTCTCGAGCCACCAGATCTCGCCCACGTCGCTAAAGGCGATGCCGTTGTTCTCGTAGGTGCCGTAGCGCTCGAGCAGGTCGCCCAGGATACGAACGCCGTCGCGGGCGGACTTAGCGTACGGCAGGACCAAGGTCACCATGTCCTCCTCGCCCAGGCCACCAGGCTGCGCCGGCACATAGCCGTCCTCACCCTCGTTGCCCTTGGCGGGCACGTAGTCCACGAGTGGGTCGGCGCCGCGAACGCGCTCATTGGTGGTGAGCGTCTCAGTTGCGGACATGCCCACATTGAGCTCGTTGAAACCGGCCTCGGCCCAGATGCCGTGGCCCGGAACAACATCGGGGACGCTCGTATAACGCATGGGGCTATCGGGCAGCTCGATGGTCAGGTGGCTCAGGACGCTCGTGTAGACGCGCGGCTGCTCGTCGGGATGCACCACGCGCATACGCTTGGGCTCAAACACCCCGTTGGACGAGTCCTCATTGCGGGCAACCAGCGTCGACCCGTCGTAGCTCGCGTTCTTACCAACCAAAATCGTTGTGCACGGCATGCGCATCCTCCTTGAGCGAAGAAATCAAACGGCAACAGTGTATCGCTTCGGCGCAAAAAGGGCGAAACCACGGCCTCGGCAGCCCCCGTGGTCAAAAAATGCCAAATATGAGTACTGTCACCAATTTAGTGGCAGCAAATTGCACTGTTCCGGGCGCCGGGAATCCTCACCTGTCCAAAAACTGAGTCTAGTAATTCCCCATACGTCCAATAAAATTGGCTCTTTAACGATATTACTTATCGTTAAAGAGCCAAAATGATCTCAAACATATGTGACTAACTTGGCAACAGTACTCATATTTGGCATTTTTTGACCACGGGGTATCTAACCAACCCCCTAAACAGCCTCCAAACGCCTATTTTACCGCGCGCTCAGCCGCCTCGATCACGTGCTTGGCGAGAATTGCTGTCGTCACGGCGCCCACGCCACCCGGCACGGGGGTGATTGCGCCAACAACCGGCTCCGCGGCATCAAAATCGACGTCGCCGACCAGCTTGCCAGCGGCTTCGTCCCAATTAATGCCAACATCGATAATCGCCTGGTCCTCGCGGACCGCATCTGCGCCAATCGTGCGCGCGCGTCCAACGGCGGCAACCACAATGTCGGCAGCACAGCACTCGGCGGCAAGATCGCGCGTATGCGTATGGCACGTCGTCACGGTTGCGTTGCGCGCCGTAAGCATGGCGGCAACGGGGCGGCCAATTACCAGTGAGCGTCCGACCACGGCAACTTTGGCGCCGTCCAGCTCAACGCCGTAATGATCCAGCAAAGCAAGCACGGCTTCAGCTGTGCAGGGGGCAAAACCCTCGCCGCGCCCCGAAAGCGTGGTGAGCAGCGAAGCCGGCGTCATGGAGTCAACGTCCTTGGAGGGATCGAGCGCTGCGGCGACGGCGTTCTCGTCAAGGCCGGCGGGCAGCGGGCGAAACATCAGACAGCCATGAACAGCCGAGTCGGCATTGATGTCCTCGATGGCCGTCAACAGCTCGTCTTGCGAAACACCGGCAGGAAGCAACACGCGACGCGCCTCGATGCCAACCTTTTCGCAGCGTTTAAGGGCGCCGCGCTCGTAGGATAGGTCGTCCTCGCGTTCACCCACACGCACGATAGCAAGCGTCGGAACAACACCGCGTTCGCGCAGCGCAGCGCAGCGGGCAGCGAGCTCCTCAGTCAAAGCGCGGGCGACGGGAGCACCCTTCAGTAGCTCAGCCATGGCTATCCCCTCTTTCTTGCAGCGTCGGAGGCGCGGCGCGCCAGCGCATCGGCGCGCGGCAACCATGTGTCGAGCAACTCATCACACGCCGTCTCGAGCTCCTCGGCGCGTGCACGATCCTTCATAGACGTGGTGTTCGCAAAGAGCGTCAAGCTCGCGCCCTGCATGGCGGCGCGGCAGAATACGGCGCCGCACGCCACATCGGACAGCAGCTGACGCGAACCCTTGTCGGCCATGTCCTCGAGCAGCGCCAGTGCGCGCCCGCAGGCATCCATAATGCGATACGGCGGCATAGCGGCCACATGCAGCGCATCCTGAATCGCAGCCGGTCGGGCCGGGTCCTCACGCGGAATACCGTACGCAGCGGACACCTGGCCGTACGCACGAACGTCCTCGGCGACCAGACCCACAAGCTCCTGCGCCAACTCGTCTGCCTGGGCAAACGCACGCGTCAGGTCATCCGCACGATCAGCAAGCGCGGGATTGGTCGCACCGTAGCGGGCAACCATTCCGCACAGCGAGGCGCCCAGCGCGCCCACAAAAGCGCTCGCGCTGCCACCACCGGGAACTGGCTCGCGCGCGGCCAGCGCCTCGGCAAAACCGCGACAGGTTTTATCCATCATCTCTTGGCTCATACGCACACGCACCTTCAAGTCATATATATCGGTCGGGCGGCCGACGCCGGCCGACCGCATCGATCACGTAATGGTGCTAAGTCTAGCCCATAAGTACGCGAGCGTCAGCGCACCTGGCCATCGCGGATTTCTATGGCACACGATAGGCCATGCCAACGCAAACATGGGACACATGGCCCACCTTTCGAGACTCCCGAGCAGCACAAGCTGGGGCATATCTATAAGTAAGGAACCCGTTGGGGAACGGCCGCGCAACGGCCACAAGCGATGAACGGAGGCATAAGTCGCACAGTACACAGAGACATCCGCCGCCAGCGCAATCAGTACCCCAACAGCATGCGGCGCCGTGATGTCATCAGCAGACAAGGAGGACGCCACCATGATGAAAAAGACCCTATCAATCCTTTCCCTTTGCATCGCCCTCTTTGCCGCGCTCGCCCTTGTGGGCTGCGGCGGGAGCGCATCGGGCGGCGGCAGCGCCCCCAAGAGCGAGAGCAAGGAAAAGGCCCCCGTCGCCAAGAAGACCGACTACATCTGGTTTAAGGTCGAGATGCCCGAGGGCGTCGGCGTAAGCGACTCTGCCGGCAAGAATGCCGACAGGGTCCAGCTCACCTTCCCCGAAGACGAGAACGCCTCGGCCGATCGCTTTATCCCCGTTTGGAAAAAAGCGCTGACGGCCGAGGAATCCCACGCCGACCAGGCGGAAAAGAAGGGGGATACGTTCCAGTGGAAGGATGGCGGGTCCGTCGAGTATAACGGCAGGACGTGGCTCGTCGGAACATACGAGGACAACAGCGGCATCTCAACCATGCTTTTTACCGATGTTGAGCCGGGAAGCGTCTACGTCCTCATCTCGAACTTCGACCAGCACAAGAAAGAAGCCGAGGCACTCCTCAACTCCATCGAGTTCCCCGATGACATGGAAGAGGCAGTTTCCGAGGCACGCGAAGTCGAGATTTCGAGCATCGAGATCAAGTAACGGGACACCCGCACGCGCCTACGCGCACCCGCGCACATGCGCCCCATTAAAACAACGGGCGCCCAACCCGGGGAGGGCCGACAGCACCGGCCCTCCCCTCTTTTGGACCCGTGCATATTGCCACTTAACGGCGCAAATCCGGCCCTCAGAATGGGACACATGGCCCACCCTAGCGAGCCGTCCACGCGTACAGTAAAGGCAGGTAATCCGTGGGCGGTTACAGATCGAGGAGGACACGACCATGAAAAAGAAGGCCTTTGCGATTCTCACCCTCTGCATCAGTCTCTTTGCCGCAGTTGCCCTGGTGGGCTGCGGTGGCAGCGGCGACGCTACCGGAAGTGGCGGTGGCGGCGGGGCAGAAAAGCCAGCCGTGGATATGAGGACCGACTTCATTTGGTTTAAGGTCGAGGTTCCCGAGGGCGTCGAGATTACCGACGTTGCCGGCGACACCGCCGACAGGGCCCAGTTTAAGTTCACCGAGAGCGAGCACGCCAGTGATCGCTTCATCCCCGTCTTCGACTCTGACAAGAACGCCGACGAGCTGTTCGACTACGAGGCAAAGTGGAATGCCAGCTTTGAGTGGACCGAGAATGACCCCGTCAAGTACAACGGCAAGACCTGGCGCAACGCTTCCTACACACACTCGGGCGGCGTGACGACCGAGTACTTCACCGACGTTGACGGTGGCAGCGTGTATGTGCGCATCGACAACGTCGAGGAGCACAAGGACGCCGTCGAGACCATGATGAAGTCTCTGGAATTTGCCGACGACATCGCCGAGGCCAAGACCGAGGCCATGGACGTCAAGCTCGACGATATCGAGATCAAGCGCTAAGTAACTGGCGAGCGCAGCGGGAAACACGGGCGCAGTGCTAACAAGCGGCGGTACCCCAGTGCTTCGTACCCAGGGAGGGCCGGTAAACCGACCCTCCCTTTCTTATGCCGGTAGCCAACGAACGCGAGGATGCCGGACGCCGGAACCGCTCCAAATGTAGCAACAGTACGAAAACGACAAACACCCCAACACGTCCGCCCGCCGATTTATTGCGCCGCGCAGACAATTAAACCAGCATCTTTAAACATCTGAGCAGTATAGTGACCAAAACTATCGCATAACCGCACTCTACGAATGGAGAAGTTATGACCGAACACCACGCCATCAGCCGCCGAGCATTTACGTTGGGCCTTGGACTCGCGGCGTTGTCGCCACTTGCAAGCCTGCCCGAAACCGCGGCATTGGGCATTGGCCCACGAGCGGCATTTGCAGACGACGCTGCCACAGCGTCGGTCAGCCTCAACAATTTCGTCATTCGCCTTCGCCCCGCGGGCTATTTTCGTACCGCAAGCGTTAACGAAGACGGCAACGTCATCGGCAACGTCTGCCATCTGTTTAATGACGGCACGTCCAGCAAGCTCATCCTTGAGAACGTAACGACCAAGAATGACGATACAAACTGGTATGCTATCCGCACCTTGCTCAATTTCGAAGAGCATAAAAAGACGGGCTACAGCATTTGGTCGGTCGACGGCGACTCGGACAAAGATGGAAAGGTCATCCACGTATGGAGTGGCGAGTATGACAACAAGCCCAGCCGCGCTTTTGCGTTTGAACGCCAGTCAAACGGAACCTATATCATCCGAGACCGCACAAACGAGAAAAAAGACATTAATTACCTGGCCATAGAAAAGGACGGCAAAGACCAGGACAACAACAAGATCTGCCATAAGAGGAAGAGCATTCCGTGGGAGCTCGAACTTGTCGGTTACGACATGGGCAAGACCAATACCACGGTTAGCAGTATCGACTGGACCACGTATAGCAGCTACGTCGACGGGCCCTGTTGGATGAAATACGTCGACAACAACAAGTTCCTCGACGAACTGAGCATCCCGGGCACGCACGATTCGGGCACCTGCAGCGTGGACAACGACACCGAGCCCCAATCCTCCCAAGCAAAATGCCAGCAGGATTACATCCCCACGCAGCTGCTCGAAGGCGTTCGCTATTTTGATATTCGACTCGGAAAGGGTGAGAACCCCGGCATCGACCACGGAGCTTGTTACCTGCTCAAAAAAGACGGGAACTTTATGCATCTCTCCGATGTCATCGGGTACTTCAATACGTTTTTGAGCGAAAACCCGACAGAAGCGCTCATCATGCTCGTGTCGCGGGGCAATGGCGAGGCTACCGACGAAAGCCTCACGACGGCTTTGGGCAAGGTTTTTGATGAGAACCCCGACCTGTTCTACACATCGAGCCGCATCCCCACGCTGGGCGAGGTGCGCGGAAAGATCGTCCTGCTGCGTCGGTTTGGGCTCGCCGGCAACAGCGTAAGCAGCCACACATGGGGCCTCGACCTCACCCAATGGGACGACAAAATCGCAGCACACACCGACAGCACCTCTATGTGTCTCGTTCGAAACGAGCGGGGCTTTGAAGCCGTGGGGAAAACGGGTGACGAAGAGCCCTATTGCACCAAGGTATACGCCCAGGACCATTACGAATGCACAGGAACCGACAAAATCGGCTGGGTCGATATGGCGCTGCAGGAGACAACCAAGCTCGCCCGCATCATGGTGGACGTCGAGGACAATGACGGGGCCAAGGTAAAGGTCCTGGAGCACAGCTGGTGTATCAACTACACCAGCTGCACGAACTACAAGCAAGGAAGCAATCCTTTTACCGCAGCACGAGTGGTCAACGAGCATCTATACAAGAGCCAGTATATAAACAGCACCGGAAATGAGAGCACAAAGGAGGACTGCCTCAAGCACATTGGCATCATTGCGTCCGACTTTGTTGATGCGGCACTGGCCCGAAGCATCTACCAGCGCAATTACGATGCGAAGCACAAGCAGACCGTTTCGTACTACCTCCCGACCCGTATACGCATGACATACGGCGACTCGTTGAGCGATGCCTCACTCCAGGATGGAAAGACCGTTGGCGAGGGTCGTTTCCGCCTTGTCGACAGCAGCAACGTACTCAGCGTGACGGCTTCGGGCAACACGTTTGCCATCGAATACGTGGATGTCGACGCTTTGGGCAACGAGACCGTTACGGAACTGCAGGGTTCCGTGCCCATCGATATCGACCCGCGCGCACTGACGCCCCACTTTGAAGGGCTCGAGGGCCTTAAGGCCGGCGAGGACGTGCGCGCAAAGATCGCGGCGCCGCTCGAGGGCAAGCTCGAAGGCGATGCCTGCACCGCCCAGCTCGAGTTTATGCACGATGCAAACGGCGCTCCGGGCACGGAAATGGCCGAGGGCGAGGCATTTACCGCGGGAACGTACTGGGTGCGTGCGAATGGGCTTTTGGGCGACGCGGCGCAGAACTACACGCTTGCCAGCGACGGAGCCGCAAGCTTTACCGTAGCGGCCTCGGACGGTGCAGGCGGCGCCGGCACCGGCACTGGCGCCAACGCGGGCAGCGCTGATAAGAACGGTAAGGGCAACAAGGGCAAGGGCTCGGGCGGAAAGCTCGCCGACACGGGCGACGGCTCTGGCATCGCCGCCGGGCTCGCCGCTGCCGCCGTGGCAACAACGGTTGCCGGCGCAGCAATGCTTGCCAATGACCGCGAAGACAACGAAGGTGCTAGCGAATAGGCAAGCCAGTCTTTTGGGCGCATCAACTCAATCGGGGCGCAGAATACCGTTCTGCGCCCCGATTTTCACCTTGGCCCGTACGCCGTTATCGGCTACATCACCATGTTCAGCGCGTTAACAAACTCCTGGGCCTTCGCACGACTGCTCGGGCTAAAGACGCAAGCGGTTAACAGTCGATTGCGCAGAAAAACGTCGCGGCCCTTAATCCTGTTGACCCCCGTGATGTCCTTAAGGTAGACAATCTCGGTGTGCTTGCCTCCAAAAGTGCCCTTCTTGAGTACCTCAATGCGGTTAGGGTAGATCATGACGTCTTTAAACCTACCCGAACCTTTGTCCTGGAACAGCAAAGTGTTGTTGTCCATGCGCGTCACCTCCATAGGGCTCGTTAAAACTGTCTCTATGGCCACATTTAAGTCACCGCAAGGCTCCCATGCGAAGGTGCTAGACAGCACAGCAATTCGTGTCCGCG
The DNA here is from genome assembly GCA_900541035.1 of uncultured Collinsella sp. Lineage (GTDB taxonomy): Bacteria > Actinomycetota > Coriobacteriia > Coriobacteriales > Coriobacteriaceae > Collinsella. The sequence goes on from UQIN01000001.1 coordinate 84,727, forward strand.
CGAGGCTTTAAACTAAATGCAATAAAGATGCATTCCACAAGAGGAAAGTGGGGCGACAGTGATGGGCGAACTGGCAAACCGTGGAGAATCGGCAATCGTGCCAGAAGTTTTTTACAAGCAGGTTTCCTCGATTCTCAACGCCGCTCGCGACAAGGCCTATACCGCCGTTAACTTTGCGATGGTTGAGGCGTATTGGGAGATCGGCAAGAGCATTGTTGATGAGCAGGGCGGAGAGGAGCGCGCAGCATATGGAGAGGCATTGATTGCGGGCCTCTCCAGAAGGCTTACCGCGGATTTCGGAAGAGGCTTTGGCATCGCAAACCTTCGCAATATGCGTCAGTTCTTTCTTGCGTTTCCAATTCGCGACGCACTGCGTAGCGAATTGAGCTGGACTCATTACCGCAGGTTGATGCGCATTCCCGAACCCGAAGCTCGCACCTGGTACATGAACGAATGCGCCGACTCTCGCTGGAGCACGCGCCAACTCGAACGCCAAATCAATACCATGTTCCGCGAGCGCCTGCTTGCCAGCAAGGACAAGGAGGCCGTCACCCAGGAAATCGAAAAGAGCGCCCCGGCTCGTCGCCCCGAGGATATCATCCGCGACCCATATGTACTGGAGTTTTTAGGTTTCTCGGACGATACTGCGTTTCGCGAGAGCGATCTAGAGCAGGCGCTCATCACGCATCTTCAGAAGTTCCTGCTGGAGCTTGGCCGTGGTTTCGCCTTCGAGGCGCGCCAAAAGCGCATCACCTTTGATGGACGCCATTTCTATATTGACCTTGTGTTTTACAACTATCTGATGCGCTGCTTCGTGCTCATCGACCTTAAGACCGATGACCTTACGCATCAGGACCTGGGCCAGATGCAAATGTATGTGAACTACTACACGCGCGAGCTCATGAACGAAGGCGACAATCCGCCCATAGGCATCGTGCTCTGCGCGGACAAAAGCGATTCGATTGTCGAGTACACGCTGCCCGAAGACAACGACCAAGTGTTTGCCGCCAAATACCTGCCGTATCTTCCAAGCAAGGAAGAGCTGGCGCGCGAACTAAGCGCCGAGTACCGCGCCATCAACGAAGCGACTAATGGCGAAACGCAAGGGTAGCAGCACGTTGCGACCGAAGCCACCGCAGCCGTCGCAGGCGCACTCGCGGTTGCGACGCACGCTACGAAACAATACCGGTCATGGACGCCGGCAACGACATTCTAGCCGTGGCTGGCGAGCGTGACCTGACAGGCAAAGACGCGGCCTTCGTCTGATGTGGGTCCATTGGCTGCCACAGAAAAGGGCCGGTTGCAGCCGGCCCTTTAGACGATAATACCTGCGTTGCCCGCGCTTCCGAAGTGTGACTAGCTGAGGAGCGGGTTCCGCGGCACAACCTGATTTTACCCAGTGAGGAGGCTCTTTTGCAGCCGCTCCACTGTTTATTTACATCTGGCACCCTCAAACAATCAGACGGCAGCCCGCACTCCTGAGAGCTGCCCCGCACCCCCGGCCATCACCTTACGGCAACAACCGGTGCTACTCCCCTACTTCCCAAATAGCGCACCCAGCAGACCGCGGCGTTTGGGCTTCTCCTCTCGGTAGGAACCCTCGACGGCGGCTGCAACCTGGCGCGGTTGCTCGCCGCCTCCACGGCGCACGATCTGGTACAGGAAGGGCGATTTAACGTATTTGACCTCGACGGGCGTGGCGTGCACGGTGCTCTCGCCGGACAGATGCAGGCTCGGGCTGAGCGACGCCACGATATGCGTTTCGCGCTTGTCGCTAAACACCACCGCGGCCGCGCGGCCCGTCTGGCCGTTTACGGCAATGCGCACCTGCTCGCCATCGCGGCCGTCTGTCGCCGGACGATCGACAAAGTAGACCGGCACCATCACCAGGCCGTCCTTATGTTTGCGGGCCTTGCGCGCCCACATGCGAATGCTCTTTTTATTGAGCCCCAGTACAGCCTCGGCGTCGTTGCCCGCAACGTCGAGCGCCAACTTATCAATGACCACCTGGTCCTTGGTAGACGCATCGACTGAGACAACGCGAAAGTCACCTTCCTGCATGGCGGGATCGAACGGACCGACCTTGGCAAAGTCCCACGGCTCCAAAATGCCCATGAGGCGAACGTCCAGGTAGTTTGCCCTGGGGTATGCCCAGTCGAGCACCTCGTAGTACACCAAGGCCTCCTTGCTCAGGCCCTTGCCCGGGAAGCTCGCCATCATGCGCAAGTCCGCCAGCGCCATGGGGAAATAGAAGAGCATCATGTCGTTTTGGATCGCGTCTTCCACGTCGTGCCCGGCAAAGGCATCCGGATACTGGCGCACCAGCTGCAGCGCGTTGGCACGTGCCTGCTGCGGCGAGATTTCGCAGGGAATACCCTGCTCGGGCACATACTCCGCACCAACGCCCATGGTCAGGCGCTTGCTAAACGTCCCCGGCTTGAGCAGGTCCGCAATGCCGATCTTATTGCCGCAGGACGGGCACTCAAACACACGCTGCGTTGACTCGCCCTCAAAGGACGCTCCGCAGAAGGGGCAAGGAATGCTCACATGCGTGGCCTCTTGGAACTCCTGCGCCGTGCCGCGATCCTCCCACAGCAGATGTTCCAGGACCGACTGATTGCGCCAGTGCGCATTGAAGAAATACCAGTCCGGGTCCTGCGGGCGCTCGAGTTGCGACACATGCGTGAGTTTGAGCAGTCCATCCACCACCGTCAACGGCGTATGGCGAATACCCAAAGCGCTCTTGGGCTCTCCGGCGTCCGCCTGCCACGGAACCACCGTGCCGCAATAGGCGCACTCAAAGCTGCGCTTAGCCTGGTGCGAGTACATAGGGCCGCCGCAGTTTTGACATTTAACGGCAAACATCTCGTCCATGGAAACGTCCTCCTTTGCACAGGGGCTGTCGACATTAAGTATGTCGAGCAAGCAGGCACATGCCCATACCCATGTGGCCCAAAATGGACCACCCAGGCAGACGAGAAGGCTCGCTCATTAGCACCGGCAGACTATTGCTGCATTTTCTGAGCATCGGCGCACGGCGCCCCCGTGCGAGCTACACTATCCCCTTAAACATGATTGTGAGGACGACCGCTATGCTATTTGTAAATCGGCTGGTACATACGCTTGTTCCCGGCAGCGAGAGCGAGCCGGTCGATGCATCTTGCCGCACCAACGCGGGCTTTTCCGCAAGCCTCGTCTGCATTGGCCTCAACATCACCCTGTGCCTGGCCAAGGGCATCGCGGGTCTGCTCGCCGGCTCCGTCTCCCTCATCGCCGACGCTTTCAACAACCTCTCCGATGCCTCGAGCAACATTGTGAGCCTGCTCGGTTTCCGCCTTGCCAGCCGCCCGGCAGACGAAGGCCACCCCTATGGTCACGGCCGCTACGAGTACCTAGCCGGCCTGTTCGTCGCCGTCCTGGTTTGCGCCGTCGGCATCAACCTGATTCTCGAGTCGGTCACCAAGATCATCAAGCCCTCGCCCACCGCTTACACGTTTATTTCCCTTGCGGCACTGGCTACGTCCATGCTCGTTAAGCTCTGGATGGCAGCGTTCAACCGCACGCTGGGCGATCGCATCGACTCGGAGACGCTCATCGCCACGGCGCAGGACTCCAAAAACGACGTCATCACCTCGGGCTCGGTCTTGGTGGCGGCGCTTATTTCGCAGACGACCGGCTTTGATCTCGATGGCTGGGCAGGCCTGGGTGTGGGCATCTTCATCTGCATCAGCGGTCTGGGCCTGGTGCGCGACGCCATCAGCCCGTTGCTGGGGCAAGCGCCCGACCCCAAGCTCGTCCAGGCAATCCGCGACAAGATCATGTCCTATCCGCAGGTCTTGGGCACACACGACCTCATGGTGCACGACTACGGCCCCGGTCGTCAGTTTGCCAGCGCCCACGTGGAGATGCCCGGCGAGGGCGACGCGTTTGAGCACCACGAGATTCTGGACACCATCGAGCACGACATCAAGCGCCAGATGGGCATTGGTATCACGCTGCACTGCGACCCCATCGCGACAACCGGCGATGACTTGCGCGGCTGGGTCAAGCGCGGCGTCATGCAGATCGATCCCGCGCTCTCCATCCACGATCTGCACGAGCACGACGGGTTCGTTTCGTTTGACCTGGTGCGTCCCGACGGCTTTGACATATCCGACGAGGAGCTGCTGGAGCTCGTCACGCGCATCGTGCACGAGCGCCGACCCGATGCCTCATGCGTCGTTACGTTTGACTCGGGCTTTAGCTCGCCCGACCGTCCGGCCGAGCAGCTGTAGCCCACTTAACAGCTAGTTTCCCTGCGCGCCCGAGATGCCGTTTTGTAGGGCGTTCCAGGCATCCGTCGCCATGTCGCCCAAGTTCTGCGCGGTATCGCCCAGATTTTGTGCCGTATCGCCCAGCTCTTGCGCCTTGTCTCCCAACTCCTGCGCCTTGTTGCTCAAGTCCTCCAGCGTATTGGAGCTCGAGCTGTCGGTACCGCTTTGGCCGTCGGACGAGTTGCCCGAACTGTTCTTGTGCGTGAGTTGAATTTCGAGGTTGCCGTTGTCGTTATAGTAGGCAGAAGTAACGACCCAGTTGGCATCGACGACGGGCGTTGAGCCATCATCAGTCAGGACCACGGCATTCGAAAGATCGGCGCCGCGCGACTTGAGGATCTTCTTGGCGTTGGACCAGTACTGCCCCGGGATATCACTCAGATCGACGGTGCTAGACGAGGCGGACTCGGTTTGCTCGGCAGCGGTATCGGCCGTTGAACTCCCTCGCTTGTTGAGCATGCCCGACACGATGGCAAACACAACCGACAGCGCAAAGAAGATCGCCAGCACGATGAGGATCTTCTTAATCACGCTCGACGAACGCGACGGCGCCTCTTCCTCGTCCTCGCCATATTGCGGAATCGACTTGGGGTACTCGCGATACGGCTCGCGCGACTCGTAGCGAGGCTGCGCCGTGCGAGGCATATACGTCGTCTGCTGAGGCTGCGGAATGGGATTCTGCGGCAGGTCATCATAGGGATTCGGCGTCGAGGCGGCATAAGAATCCTGCGGCGCGTAATCAAACGGGTCTGCCGCCGCGTTGCCATAGGGGCTTTGCAAAGATGCAGCGTAAGGGTCCTGCGCCGCGTCGCCATAGCCCATAACTCGTGTGGGCTCGGCAGAAGGCTGCGTCGCGGCGGGGTCGACATAACCGGGGTTGGGAACAACGCGGGTCGCATCGGCGCTATCGCCAGCCTGCGCGGAACCGTAGCCGCCCATCACGGTTGTCTTGTCCTGATCCATGCAACGATTCCTTTCCGTCGCCTGTAAGCATCAAGTTATCCATGCATTCTACCAGCGCAAAAGCCTATGATGGGCAGAGTCCGTCGGTATCTACAAGACATGCGCGGGCCTAAGGATCAAAAAGCCCCGCCGGGCCTTGGTAGGCGCGACGGGGCGGGCAAGCGGCTATGAGCAGCGAGCTTAGAACAGGCCGGTGATGTTGCCGTCGTTGTCGACGTCGATGTTCTCGGCCGCAGGGACCTTGGGCAGGCCCGGCATGGTCAGAACACTGCCAGTCAGTGCGACCACAAAGTGGGCGCCGGCGGAAACCTTGAGCTCGCGCACGGTGATGCGGAAGCCCTCGGGGGCGCCCAGCGCCTTGGCGTTGTCGCTAAAGCTGTACTGGGTCTTGGCGACGCACACCGGCAGGTTGCCAAAGCCGTTCTCGCGCAGCTCGGCGAGCTGACGCTTGGCAGCCGGCGTAAAGTCAACGCCGTCGGCGCGGTAGACCTTGGTGGCGACGGCCTCGAGGGCATCGGCAACATCGGCGCCGTCCTCGTAGGCAAACTTGAGCTCGCTCGGCTGCTCAATCAGACGCATGACCTCATCGGCAAGCTCGAGCGCGCCCTCGCCGCCCTTGGCCCAGACCTCGGAAAGCTTAACGTTGACGCCGAGCTTCTGGCACTCGGACTCAATGAGCGCAAGCTCGGCCTCGGTGTCCGTCGGGAAGCGGTTGATGGCGACCACGCAGGGCAGACCATATACGTTCTGGATGTTGTCGACGTGACGCAGCAGGTTGGGCATGCCAGCCTTGAGTGCCTCGAGGTTCTCCTCGTTGAGATCGGCCTTGGCGACGCCACCGTTGTACTTCAGCGCGCGGGCAGTGGCGACGACCACGACGGCGCTGGGGCGAACGCCCGTCATGCGGCACTTGATGTCGAGGAACTTCTCGGCACCCAGATCGGCACCAAAGCCGGCCTCGGTAATGGCAACATCGCCAAAGCGCATCGCCATACGCGTGGCCATGATAGAGTTACAGCCGTGGGCAATGTTGGCGAAGGGACCGCCGTGGACAAACGCGGGCGTGCCCTCGAGCGTTTGCACCAGGTTGGGCTTGAGCGCGTCCTTAAGCAACGCGGCCATGGCACCCTGGGCCTTGAGGTCGCGGGCACGGACGGGCTCGCCGGCATAGCTGTAGCCGACAACGATCTCGCCCAAGCGCTCCTTAAGATCGTTGATGCTCGTGGACAGGCACAGGATTGCCATGACCTCGGAGGCAACGGTGATATCGAAGCCGTCCTCGCGCGGCACGCCCTGGGCCTTACCGCCAATGCCGTCGATGACGTGGCGCAGCTGACGGTCGTTCATATCGACGACGCGCTTCCAAGTGATGCGCTTAACGTCAATACCGAGCTGATTGCCCTGCTGGATGTGGTTATCAAGCATGGCGGCCAGCAGGTTATTGGCGGCACCGATAGCGTGGAAGTCGCCGGTAAAGTGCAGGTTGATATCCTCCATGGGGATGACCTGAGCCCAGCCGCCGCCGGCAGCACCGCCCTTAACGCCAAAGACGGGGCCGAGCGAAGGCTCGCGCAGGGCCACGGCACTCTTGACGCCGCGACGACGCAGGCCATCGGCCAGACCGATGGTCGTGGTGGTCTTGCCCTCGCCCGCAGGCGTGGGGTTGATGGCGGTCACGAGGACAAGCTTGGCCTGGTGATCAGTCGGCTCGTTGAGCAGTGAATAGTCGACCTTAGCCTTGTCGAAGCCGTACGGAATAAGGTGCTTAACGTCGACGCCGGCGTTCTTGGCCACCTCGGTAATGGGCAGCGGCGTGACAGAACGTGCGATTTCGATGTCAGTAGGCATGGGCGGTCCTTTCGTTACCGAATGAGAAAAAGACCAATTCAGCATAGCACGGGCGCGCAATAGTAAAACGCCCATAACCGATGAACGGCGATATGTTTACCCGATGCCCAGCGATAGCCCAACAGCCCGCCAAAATAAAGCGCCCTAAACGGTAGGTTCAATCCCCAGGTGCTCAAAGGTGCGAAGGGTTGCCTGACGGCCCTGCGGCGTACGAATCATCAACCCGCACTGCAGCAAATAGGGCTCATAGACATCCTCGAGCGTGCCCGGGTCCTCGCCCACCGCGCTGGCAAGGGTCGTAAGTCCCACGGCACGACCGGAGAACGTCTTGGCAAGCGTCTCCAAAATGCGAATATCCATCCAGTCCAGACCGAGCTCGTCGATCTCAAAGAACTCGAGTGCCTGACGGCAGATATCGAGCTCGATGGGGCCGTTGCCGCGCACCTGCGCATAGTCGCGCACGCGCTTGAGCAGGCGGTTGGCAAGACGTGGCGTGCCGCGCGAACGCGAGCCGATCTCGAGTGCACTGGGGTGGTCGATCGTCACGCCCAGGATGGTTGCCGAACGCGTCACAATCTGGGCGAGCTCCTCGACCGTGTAGTAATCCAGGCGATATGAAATGCCAAAGCGGTCGCGCAACGGGCCGGTCAACATGCCCGAGCGGGTCGTTGCCGCTACCAGCGTAAACTTGGGGATATCCAGGCGAATCGAGCGCGCCGCCGGACCCTTGCCAATCACGATATCGAGGGCAAAGTCCTCCATCGCGGGGTACAGGACCTCCTCGACCGAACGGTTAAGGCGGTGGATCTCGTCGATAAACAGCACATCACCCGGCTGCAAGTTAGTAAGGATGGCCGCCAGGTCGCCGGTGCGCGCGATGGCCGGACCACTCGTCGTCTTGATCTGAGCGCCCAGCTCGTTGGCGATAACGGTGGCCAGCGTGGTCTTGCCCAGGCCCGGAGGACCCGAGAAGATCACGTGGTCGAGCGTCTCGCCGCGGCTCTGCGCTGCCTCGATGAGCACGCGAAGGCTCTGCTTGATATGCTCCTGACCGCAGTAGTCATCCAAGCGCTGGGGGCGCAAAGTGCGGTCGACATCGAGGTCCTCGGCCGTCAGCTCCGAGCCCACCATGCGCTCGCCGTGCGCCATGGATGCCGCCGGCGAGTTGCCGGGCGTCGCCCACAGGTCCTGAGAGTCATCGGCTTCCCACATCACGCATCCATTCCGAGTCGCTTAAGCGCCGCGCCGAGCAGATCCTCGACACGCATATCCTGCCCATCATACCCGCTCAGGGCAACATCGGTCTCCCGCGGGCTAAAGCCCATGGAAAGGAGTGCCGCACGGGCATCATCAATCGCCGAAGGAGCGGCGGCGGGAACCGGCATCGCAACCTGGCCGGGAATCACGTCGACCGGCACAAAGCCCTTATCCTTGGCAAAGGTGCTCTTGAGTTCCAGGATCAGGCGCTGAGCTGTCTTTTTGCCCACACCGGGTACCTTGGACATGCCCTTGTCGTCCTCGGCCATCACCAGCGAATACAGCTGCCCCACGGTATAGGTGGAAAGCACGGCGAGCGCCAAGCGCGGGCCAACGCCCGAGACGGACACGAGCCGGTCGAACATCGTGCGCTCATCCTTTGAGGAAAAACCGAAAAGTGTCATGGCGTCCTCGCGCACCTGCATACGCGTGTAGAGGCGGACCTCGCCGCCGGGCGCCGGCAACGTGGCCGCAGTGCTGCCCGAGATGCCGAGCTCAAAGCCAACGCCCGACACATCGACGACAGCAGAACTCATCGTGGACTCGACAAGCGTTCCGTGGAGCTGGGAAATCATCAGTATCCGGTTCCTCTCTGTTGATAGAACTCGCCACCGGTGAGGGCGCGGGTGCGGCTGAGGTTTACGTGGCATATGGCGCAAGCCAGGGCATCGGCGGCATGGTCGGGATGCGGGTCGTGGTCGAGCTGCGTGAGCGTGCATACCATGTAGGCGACCTGCCGCTTGTCCGCGGCGCCGGTGCCCACCACAGCCTGTTTGATCTGCATGGGCGTGTACTCGCCAATCTCGAGCGCGCACTCCGAAAGCGCCACGAGCGCAGCACCGCGGGCATGCGCCGTGGGGATGGCCGAACGAACGTTGGCGCCAAAGTAGATGCTCTCGACAGCAGCCGTGTCGGGTCGATAACGCTCGACGACATCCTTGAGGTCGCGGGCGATATGCGACAGGCGCACCGCGAGCGGACTTCCGGCACTGGTCTCGATGCAGCCATAGGCACGGCAGCGAACCTCGCCACGCCGCTCCTCGATAATTCCCCAACCCGTATGAGCCAAACCGGGGTCAATGCCCAAGATAACCAAGCCAACCTCCCCTCGCCACAAGCACAACGCAAGACAAGGCCCCGCGCATCATTCACGAACGTCTGTTCTAGAATAACACAACGGGGCCAAGATGCTCAGTTGAAGTGTCGGGGTTGGAAGCGAATCCTATCCCATAGTTAGTTCTGCGAGAAAAAGGGGAACTGCCTCGGATCCACCGGCGGATGCGGCATCGGACCACCCTGGGGACTACCTTGCGAGCCGCCCTGACCGCCCATCATCTTATCGATGGCGTCCTGAACCTCGCCCTCGAACTTTTTCATTCCCTCATGCAAACGACGCTGACCGTCCTCAGAGCGCAGCTCCTCCATCTGCTCGGGCGAAATACCCAGTAGCTCGCCCAGCACGCCCATCATCTCGTTTCGCACGCGCTCGCTCGTATCCTCGTCAGCAAAACGGCGCACCTCGGCGCGCGCCAGCGAATCGACCGTCATACGCTCCTTGCCGTTAAGCCCCAGGTCGGACCACGCGAGCATATACGGCCAGGCACGCTCGGCAAACGAACGGGCCGAGACGATCGGCGCCGTCGGCAGCATGCGGCGGGCGGCCTCGCCCTGACGCACGAGCATCAGCAGCAGCGAGCAGGCCTCAGGCTTGCCAGCGGCCATCGGGATGTCGTCGAAGGGTCGGCTGCGGTCCACGTGCGCCTCGAGCGCGCCATCGACCTCACCCGGCTCAAGCCCGCCGAGCAGCTGTGCCGCGCGGTCGAGCATATCGACCGGACCATCGAGCGTCGAGAGCGCCTGCGCCAACACTCGCTCCATGCAGTCTTCCACCGCGTTGAGCGTCACGAGCTCTTGGGGCACCACGGCAGACGTGCGGTTGCGCACGCGCGCCACAAACTCAAGCGTCGACAGGTACACATCGCCAAAGGGCGCAAAGTCGCCCTGGTAACCGCCGCAAAGCGCCGGCGCCGCCAGCGCATACTCGGTTTTGGACAGCGGGCTCAGCGCCATCGCGCCCAGCTCGAGCGCCGTGTCCTCCAGCATGAGGCCCAGCGTGCGCAAGCGCAGACGCTCGGCATCGCCCGCCGACACGTCGCGATCGAGCACACGCGCCGCATCCGGTACATCGCGCTCGACAGTGCGAATGTGCAAACGCTCGGCGATGGCACGGACGGCGGCACAGCGGGCAGCCTCGGCCTCCTCCTGCGCCGGCGTAAAGATACGGTTGCGCCCCAGCACCAAGCCAATCACATTACGCGGGCCCAGAGCGTCGACGGCCAGCGCCGCCAGCAAAGACGACGGCAAGTCGCCCTCGAGTGCCACCACAGCACGCGACGTACCGTGGGCTCGGGCGTTGTCGCGCACGGCGAGCACCAGCGCCTGCCACAGCCACTCCTCGGAACGGAACTCGGGCAGTTCGTGATCCTCCAGGGCATCGAGCATCACGCCGCGCTGAATCTCCTGAACCAGCAGGCTCTCCTCAAAACACGGCGCCTGGGCCACCACGCGACCGCAGTCGTCGAGCACAAACGAACCGCCGGTATACACCGACTCGTCATAGGCACCGACCGGCACCATGCAGGCAAACCACACGCTGCGCTTGGATGCGATCTTGCGGTAGGCGCCGCTGCGAACGGCGGCAATGGCGGCAGTCTCGCGGTCGGTCATGTCAAACGCGTTGAATTGGAAATAGGCAATGAGGTCGACGCCGGTCGGCAACATCTCGAGCTCGCGGTCCAAGTCAAAAATCACGGCGATGCGCACGCCGTCCACGTCGAACACCGGCGGCGCCCAACGCGTGTCGTTGTTCTCGCCACGCTGCAGGGCAATGCTCGAACGCGCCGGCACCACATGACCGTCCTTGAGCATCATGTAGTCGAGCAGCGGCTGGCCCTCAAACGAAACCGCCGCGGGCACGATGCAGATCATGTCAAGCTCCTGGATACGCTCGGCGACACCAGTCAAACCGGCAAGCACGTCGTGCTCAAAGTCAGCAGCGCCCACCAGGCCACCGGGCATGGCGCCCATAAAGAGCGGAGCCGGAACGCACAGCACGCGCGCCCCGCGCTCGTGGGCCAGACGAGCCTGGTCCTCGATGCGGCCGCAAATGCCCTCAATATCCCCAAGGCGCATATCGATCTGTGCAAGCGCGAGCTTCATGGCTCAGCCCTTTCCGTCGTAAACCATCGAAATCGTAGTAAAAGCGCCGGCCGCATAATGCAGCCGGCGCTTGCATGTGCATATGCTAGCTATGATACCCCGAGCGGGGGCGCGCTCCTAGAATGTCGCGGACCACAGCCCGTGCAGGTTGCAGTAGGCATAGACGGTACCGGTCTTGGAGCCGCCCGCGAAAAACGTCGCGGGTTTCATGCCGGGCTCAAGGTAATGGACCTCTAAGCGGCCCTCGGCCTCAAGCGCGATCCACTCAATGCAGTGCTCGGGCAGGCTGGGGTGCTCGACCGAGCCAACGCGTGCGCGAATCACGTGACCGTCGCGCTCGGTCTCGACAACAGGCACGTGCTTCTCGTGCGCCGCGTCCTCAGTGTTTGCAGTCAGTTCCGTGCAACCGGCAGGGGTCGCAACGCCGTCGCCAAGGGCAGCGATGAGCTTGCCGTCAGGGTCCTTAAAGAATTTCGCCATGATGTTCTCCTTTGCTGATGTGCCAATGTTCTTGATGGTTCTTATGCCCAAAGGCAGACAAACCATCCACGGCATTGCAAATGAACACATAACGGATCAGGCAAGCGGTCGGGCCAAAATGCGTCGACCGTCCTGCCCATTCCAGCAGTCCCACCCCGCGCGCGGCTAGCGCCCGTCGCCGCCGAGCAGCGCCAGAACATCCTCGCGGGTAAACAGCGCCGACGAGATGCCGTCGCCGCCGAGCACGCTGTTGACCAGGTCGCGCTTGGACTCCTGCATCTGCATAATGCGTTCCTCAATCGTGTCCTTGGCGATGAGCTTGTACACGGTCACGGTATGTTGCTGGCCAATACGATGCGCACGGTCGGTCGCTTGGTCCTGCGCCGCCACGTTCCACCACGGGTCGTAGTGGATGACCACGTCGGCCGCCGTCAGGTTAAGGCCCACACCGCCCGCCTTGAGCGAGATCAAAAAGACCGGCACCTCGCCCGCCTGGAACTGTGCGACCATCTTGGCGCGGCTCTCTTTAGACGATGCGCCCGTGAGCTTGAGGAAGGCGATATCCTCCTTGGCCAGGCGCTTGCCAATGATATCGAGCATGCCCGTAAACTGGCTGAACAACAGGATGCGATGACCACCGTCGAGTGCGCCGTGCACGAGCTCCATGCACGTATCGAGTTTGGCGCTCCCCGCCTTGTAATCCTCGTAGTGTAGACGCGGGTCGCAGCAGATCTGGCGCAGCTTGGTGAGCTCGGCGAGTACCTTGAGCTTGTCTTTCTTAAACTCGGATGCCTCGCGGTGCTGCACTTGCTGGGCAATGCGGTCCTGGTTTGCCAGGTAAAGCTTGCGCTGCTCACCGGTAAGCTGCGCCATCACCGTGTCTTCGATCTTCTCGGGCAGGTCGGTCACCACGTCTTCCTTAACGCGACGCAGCACAAACGGCGACACAAGCGCCTGCAGACGAGCGGCGCTGTCGCCCTCGGCATGCTCGACGGGACTCTCAAAGCGCTTGGCAAATGAGTCGCGCGTACCCAAAAGGCCCGGCATCAAAAGGTCGAAGATGCTCCAGAGCTCGGACAGGCGGTTTTCGATGGGCGTGCCCGTCAGGGCAAAGTGCACGCCGGCCGGCAGGCGCTTGGCGGCGCGGGCCACCTGGGTGAGCGGGTTTTTAATGTACTGGGCCTCGTCGAGTACCACGCGGGCAAAGTCCTGCTCGACGTATTCGTCGATATCGCGGCGCATGAGATCATACGACGTCACGACCACGTTGTGCTCGGCGGCACCGGCAATTTGCACGCGACGCTGGGCCTTGGCGCCCACGATGGCACACACATCAAGCGAGGGGGCAAAGCGCTCCAGCTCGGCAGCCCAGTTGTACACGAGCGACGCGGGGCATACCACGAGCGTGGGCTTGGTATCCCCCGCCTCCACGCGCGCCAGAATGTGCGCGATCATCTGCAGCGTTTTGCCCAGGCCCATATCGTCGGCCAAGATGCCGCCTAGGCCCAGGTGCTCAAGCGAGCCGAGCCACTGGTAGCCGTCGACCTGGTAGCCACGCAGTGTGGCCTTGAGCGAGGCGGGCACCGTAAAGTCCATCTTGCCGAGCGTGTCCAGGCGCTCGACGGTACGGAGGAACGCAGCGTCGCGATCGGCCTCAAGCGCTGGCGTGCGCGCGAGCATGCTATCGACAAACAGGGTGCTCGACGCGGGAAGCGACATGCCGTCGAGCAGGTCGACGGCATCGACGCCCAGGTCCTCGGCAAGTCCAAACGCGGCGCGCGCTCCCTCGTCCAGGCGAACGATGTCGCCAGACGTAAGGCGCGCGAACGTCTGGTGGCGCTTATACGAATCGAGATAGATGGCAAGGTCGGCCGCCGAAAGCCCGCTCGCACCCAGCTCGACGTCGAGCAAGTTGCTCTTGACGGTGGCGCGCACCGAGAGCTTAGGCGCAGGGCGCACCGAGATCTGGCGCAGGCGGTCGCTGAGCATGACCTCGCCCAGCTCGGACAGAGCAGACAGGCCCTCGGTCAACAAGTGGAACAGGCTCTCGTCATCGCGCTCCTCAAATGCCAGGCCGCCCTCGTAAAAGTCGAAATACAGGGCAGCCGTGTCCATAACGCGAAACTCCGCCACCGTATCGCGGGGCGGAACGCCGGGGCGTTGCTCTTCGAAAGGACTGCCCGGAGCACCAAGACTAAAGAGATCTGCCGACCAATCGCCGTAGGCCACCGTAATCTTGCAGGTCACAAGACCATCGTCGACGCCAATCGCCATGGCAAAACTCGGCTCGGGCGCCACGGCGTCAAGTACGGCGGGAGCGGTCAGGTCGGTGTAGTCGCGCAAGATGGGCAGCGCCATGCGGCAGAACTCACCCACCTGGTCGGCAGCGATATGGACCGGCGTGCGGCAGGGCAACAAGTGCGATAGGAACGGCGCCGCATGTTGGGCAAACGCCGCGTCGGTACGGCGCGCGCGGCGCGTATCGACCAGATAGGTTGCGTCACCTGCGACAAAGCAGTACGTATCGGCCGGCAGGCGCAAGTCGTAGCTGCCTCCCGCCGCCGGTGCAATCTTGGCGGCAAGGAGCGGCGGGCGCTTAGCCGGGACTTCGCCCTCCCCCTGCGGCGACGGCTCGACCGCCACCTCGTAGGAGCGATGCGTCGTCGTCCCCCGCGACCAAGCAGGCTCAAAGGACATGGTCCTGCCGCGCAGCAGGTCCAGCACGGACACGATGGAATACTCGGATACCGGCAACTGACGCTCGGCAACAAAGCCGCTGCGAGCAAAGTCATACGATGCCGAGCGCGAACTCGTGATGTCGCTCAGGTAGGCGACCGTCATTGCGACAAAGTCGAGCAGCTTTGTCGACACGTCATCGAAAGCCTCGGGTACATGGGCAAACGTAAGCTTCTTGCCATAGGAGAACGTACCACCACGCACATAGGCATCGGCCATGCCGTCGATATCCTTAACCACGTAGGACACCGAACCGCAGCGAATGCGAAACTCGAGCGCCCAGTTAAAGCGATCGGCAAACAGCGGATTGTAGTACGGCACCAGCGAGGGCTCCAGCACCGCTTTGGGCGCATCGGGGTCAATGGTGCCGGCGAGCTTGCGACGCATGGCCGCGAGCTCGTCCATGCGCGCGTCCGAAAGATCGGAAAGCGCCGCCACAAGGCTCGGGCTCGTGGGGACGGGCGCAGGGAAGGGAAAGTTGGGGTTGACCGAAGATGCGCTAGGCGCGGGGCGTGCGGACTGTTTGGATTGTGCGGGCGGTGCCGTAAACGTGCGGACCGGCGTACGCAGGCCCTCGACAGGCTCGGCGCCACTGGCATCCAGATACGCCAACGCCGTGGCGATGGCGTGCTTGCACATGCCGGAATAGCGGAAGGCAGCGGGGCAATCGCAGTCGTAGTCAATAACCTCGTGCTCGTCCATATCGAGCGCCACGTGCGTCTTGTACAGGTCGCCGCGCGAGCCACGCACCGTGCCCTCAATGTTCACGTTTTTGGAGAAGCGCGAGCCGGAGTCCTCAAACGACAGCACGGCACCGTTGAGCATGAGCGAGCGCCCCTTCATAAAGGTGCTGCTAAGCGCCGCCTCCTTACGAAGCGCCTGCACAAACGTCCCCTGCGCCATCACTTCCTCCAATCTCACCCGGGGTAGCTAATTTGGGACGGGGCTATTTTAGCTACCCCCATATGTCGGTTGAGATGCATTCCGACCCCGACTCATTCGCCGTCAGTCAAAGGGTAGCTAAAATAGCCCCGTCCCAAATTAGCTACCCCGCCAACGCCGTCCTTAAATTACCGTCACTCTGCCTTGGTTACCCACAATCGCCTTTGCCTCTGCCAGCAGCGGAATCGAGCGTGCGTTGACCTTGGCCGGCACCTCGGCACGCAGTACGCGCCCGTCCACCTGCTCGATAAAGATCTCCACGCGGTCGCCGCCCGGGTTTGCGGTAAGCACCGTGGCAAGACGCGCCATATTGCCCTGGCTAAAGCGGCTGTTGGGCACCATGACCTCAAACACCTTGGGCTTGTTGTTCTCCTCGTTGAGCTCAAGCGGCACGATCTCCTGCGCGATGATCTGGTCGCCGCGGTCCGAGCGCTCGAGCTTGCCCTTAATGCGCACAAACGCATCGGACAGCTGCGCGCCGGTCTCGGGATCGACCTCGCCGTACAGGTACCCCTCGGCCTCCTTGTAGGTCTTGGGGAACACCACGACCGTGGCCTCGCCTTCCATGTCCTCGAGCTGCACAATGCCCATGGGGTCGCCGTTTTTGGTCACGCGCTTGGACACGCTCGAGACCATGCCGGCCCACCACAGTGCTTTGCCCTCGGGAATCTCCTGGTTGATGGTGCCGCCCGTGGGGTTTTGTACCTCGTAGCCGGTATCGATCTGCGAGAACGAGAAGTCGCGCGCCTTACTGAGCGCATACTCAAACGGGCGCAGCGGGTGGTCCGAGACATAGATGCCCAGAACCTCCTTCTCCTGGCTCAGCTTAAGGTGACGGTCCCACTCCTGGCCATCCGGATCGGGCACGCTCACCTCAAAGCCCGAGCCCTCAACGTCGCCGAACATGTCGAAGAACGACGTCTGGCCGCTCGCGCGATCTTTCTGGCGCTTTACCGCTGCATCGATGATGTTCTCGGGGTTGTTCTTGTCCACAAAGTGCATCATCTGGCGACGCGGATACCCCGTGGAGTCAAAGGCGCCTGCCTTGATGAGCGATTCGATCACGCGACGGTTGGCCTGGCTCGAGTCCACGCGCTCGACAAAGTCGTGCAGCGTCTTAAACGGACCGCCCGCCTCGCGCTCGGCGATAATCGCCTGCGCCACGCCGGTGCCCACGCCGCGGATGCCGGCCAGGCCAAAGCGCACGCCTTCCTTGGTAGCCGTGAACTCGGTGCCGGACTCGTTGACATCTGGCGAAAGCACGGGGATGCCGTCGTAACGGCATGCCGAGACGTAGTGAACGATCTTGTCGGTCTTGCCCGTGTAGGACGTCAGAACGGCCGCCATGTACTCGTGCGGATAGTGCGCCTTAAGCCATGCCGTCTGCATAACCAGAATGGCGTAGCCGGCGGAGTGCGACTTGTTGAAGGCGTAGGACGCGAACTCGAGAACATCGTCCCAAATCTTCTGGGCGACCTCGCGCGTGTAGTTGTTCTTGATGGCGCCGTTCATCCAGTGGTCGTAGGTGGTCTCGTCCGAGCCATCCTCCCAGTGGAGCACCGTCGACGTGAGCAGCTTGATCTTTTTCTTAGCCACGGGCTTACGGATACGCGAGTCCGATTCGCCCTTGGAGAAGCCGCACATCTCAACGGAGATGAGCATAACCTGCTCCTGGTAGACCATGGTGCCGTAGGTTTCGCCCAGGATGTCGTCCAGGCGGTCGTCGTAGGAGACGGCCGGCTCCTTGCCGTTCATACGGTTGATGTAGGACGAAACCATGCCGGCACCCAGCGGGCCCGGGCGGTATAGAGCGATCAATGCCACAACGTGCTTGTACTCGGTGGGCTTCATATTCTTGATCGTGGCCGTCATGCCGGCGGACTCGACCTGGAAGACGCCGGCGGTGTGACCGGAGCCCATGAGCTTAAAGATCTCGGGGTCGTCAAAGGGAATCTCTTCCTCTTTGATGTCGATGCCGAAATTCTTTTTGATGTTTGCCTTAGCCTTGGAGATAACCGTCAGCGTGCGCAGGCCCAGGAAGTCCATCTTGAGCAGGCCCATGTCGGCAACGGTATGGCCCTCGTACTGGGTAATCTCGACGCCGCCCTTGGTATCGAGCTTGGTGGGCACATGCTCGTTGACGGGATCGCGGCAGATCAGGACGGCGCACGCGTGCACACCCTCGCCACGGGTGAGGCCCTCGATCGAGAGCGCCGTGTCGATGATACGGCGGGCGTCGTCATCCTTTTTATAGGCCTCGGCAAAGTCGGGGTTAAACAGATCCTCTTTGCCGGGTTGCTTTTCGAGCACCTGCTTGAGCTTGACCTTGGGGTCGCTCGAGACCATCTTGGACAGGCGCTGGCCCATGTAGACCGGGTAGTCCAGCACGCGCGCGGCGTCGTTGATGGCCTGCTTGGCCTTAATGGTCGAGTAGGTGATGACGTGGGTGACCTTCTCGGGACCGTAGAGCTGGCGAACGTGCTCCACGACCTCGAGGCGCCGCTCATCGTCGAAGTCCATATCGATATCGGGCATCTCGGTACGCTGCGGGGACAGGAACCTCTCGAACATCAGGCCGTTCTCGAGCGGGTCGAACGCGGTGATGTTCATGGCGTAGGCGACGATAGCGCCGGCGGCCGAGCCACGGCCGGGACCGACGCCGATGCCGTTGTCCTTGGCCCATTGCACGTACTCGGCGACGATCAAAAAGTAGGCGGCAAAGCCCTTGTCGCAGATGACCTTGTATTCGTACTCAAAGCGCTCTTTGATGTTGACGCCACAGATCTCGCGCGTGGCCCAGTCGTCACCGTAGTGTTGGCGCAGGCCCTTCTCGCACTCGCGGCGGAACTGGCTCTCGTGCGTCTCGCCGGGATCGAGCAACGGGAAGCGCGGCAGGATGATGGAGTCCCAGTCCAGCTCAACGTAGCACTTGTCGGCAATCTCGAGCGTGTTGTCGCAGGCCTCGGGGCAATACGGGAACATCGCCCGCATCTCCTCCTCGGTCTTCATGTAAAACTCCGAGCCGGTCATGCGCATGCGGTTGGGGTCGTCGACCTTGGCGTTCATGCCGATGCACATGATGACGTCCTGCACGGGCGCGTCCTCGCGGCGCAGGTAGTGGAAGTCGTTGGTGGCGATGACCTTGACGCCCACCTGCTTGGCGATGTCGATGAGCGTGCGGTCCATCTGCTCGTCGGTCAGGCCGTTGTCGGTGGTGATGCCGTGTTCCTGGATCTCGATGTAGAAGTCACCGGGGTCGAAGGTGTCGCGGAAGGTCTCGGCCCACTTGATGGCGCCCTCCATGTCACCGCGGTCGATGTATTTGGGGATGATGCCCGCGATGCAGGCGCTCGTGCAGATCATGCCCTTGGCGTGGCGGCGCAGGTTGTCGAGCGTCACGCGGGGCTTGTAGTAAAAGCCCTGCACGGCGGCCTCGGAAACCGTCTGCATCAGGTTGACGTAGCCCTCCTGGTCCTTGGCCAGAAGGATCATGTGGTAGAGCTCGGGCTTGTGGTCGCGGGCGAGCGTCTCGTCCGGCGTAAAGTAGACCTCGCAGCCAAAGATGGGCTTGATGACCAGGGGCGGCTTGAGCTCGTCGATGTTGCCCTTCTCGTCCCACATGGCCATGTCCTTCACATACTGGGCATGCTCGCGCGGGTTTTCCTCGGGATCGGGCTCCACCAGCTCGTCGCGGCGGTCCTTTTCCAAGAAGGCCTTGTCGTGGCTCCAGGTTTTGTACTCGGGCGTGTTGTGATTGACGGCGTCGCAGGCCAGCGCCAGGTCGGGCACGCCATACATGTAGCCGTGGTCGGTAATGGCCACGGCGGGCATGCCAAGTTCAACGGCACGATTGACCATATCCTGGATACGGGTTGCGCCGTCGAGCATGGAGAAAACAGTGTGATTGTGCAGATGGACGAATGCCATGTGATGAGCTCCGATGCGGGTTCGTGTTCTGACTGAACGATTTTACCGCACGGCGCGGACGGCACCCGAACCTAGCCAAACCAACACGGCTCCTCTTGCAGTTGCGGTGAAATGCGGACTGTTTGGCGGCTTTTTTGGCCAAAACAGTCCGTATTCCACCGCAAGTTATCTGAGGGCTAGAGATTGTAGGTGACTACTTGAGGTTCGGCGGGTTCGACGAAGATGGCTGGATTCGTCTGCTCCACGCGAACGAACTTGACCGTCACCGCCTCAACGCCCGCCTTGTGCAACACGTCGGCGTAGACGCGCGCCTGCAGGGCGTGCTTCTCGAGCAGCTGTTCCGGCGTCTCATCCGGCGTGCCACCCGTCTTGTAATCAATGACCAGGGCGCGCGACGGATCGGCCGGGTCGGTGGCCAGTGCATCGATGGCGCCCTCGGCATAGGCACCGTAGCGAGCGATGTCCTCGTCCTCGCAGCCCAGCGAAAAGAACGGCACCTCGGCGCGAACGCACGGCCACGCGAGCAGGTCGGCACGAACAGCCGACTTGAGCCAGCGGTTCAGGGCAACGTCGAAGCGTTCGCGCTGCTCCGGCGTCAGGCGCCACAGACGCGCCAGTGCATCGGCGCGCGCAGCGGGCAACGCGTCGGCACCCATCTCGATGAGCCACTGGCAGGCGGCGTGGAACGCCGAGCCCAGCGCCATGGGGTTGCCGGCGGGCTCAACGACGGCCACGTCCGCATCGGCCATCTCCGAGCCATCCGACTCTGCATCATCGCCAGCCTCGTCCATGGGCACGTGCGCCTCGGCGGCACGGTCCTCGGACTCGGCATGCAGCGCCGCGGCAATTGACGAGTAGCTGTACGAATCGCGCTCCGGATACGGGCAGGTGCCCATGCGCACGCCCACCGCCTGGGGATACACGAGCTCAAACGCATCGGGCTCGGGGCCGGCAGGACCGGGAACGGCGGCGCGGGCATCTGCACCGGCACCCTCCGGCTCCGCATCGCCGCGGACAAGCCTGCCCTCGGCATCCAGCGAAGCGTTTGCCTCAAACGCCTGCTCGCCAAAGGTAAAGTCCGTGAGCGAAATGAGCTCGTAGTCGCCCGGCTGGGAGTTGTCGAACACCAGGCGGTCGCTATCGAGCTGCGGCGTGTCCAGAGCGTCGGTCGGCAAAATACGGCGCAGCACGTCGTAGGTCAGATCCGTCTCGACATCGAAGGTCGGCGCCGTCACCTTGCTACGGCTCACACCGGCATCCATCGCCAGAATGACCAGCTCGCGTGCTCGCGTCATGGCGACATAGAGCAGGCGGGCCCGTTCCTCGAGCGAGAGCTGCAGGTCGTCGTTGCGCAGACGGGCAAATGCCTCGGCGGGAGAGCCCGTCGCGCATACGTCCTCCATAAGCTCTGGCGGCAACCACAGCGACGTGCCCTTGCCCTTAAACGCGTGTTCAAACTGCTTTTTGACGTCATCGCCCTTCACGAACGTACCGTCCGCGAGTTTAACGCCGTCGAAGCGTGCCGGCAGCGCCACGACCTGCGCTCCGCCCTCGACGCGACCCATCTGCGCCGCACCGGACGGCTTGCGCACGCCAAAACACTCGGCAACCGCCACGACCGGATACTCCAGACCCTTGGACGCATGCACCGTCATGATGCGCACCGCGCCGTCACCCTCCTCGTTGAGGGCACCCGGGGCCTCCTTGCCCGCCAAGAAGCGGTCGAAGGCCAGCGCGATGGAACGCGGAGAATTGCCGAGCTCGGCCTCTGCCTCGGCCACGGCGTCGAGCGCCTTGAGCACGTTGGCGGCAATGGCCTTGCCTTCGGGGCCGCGCTGCGCCAGGCGCACGAACCAGCCGGAGGCATTGACCACGTCGCGCGCGATGGCGGCGAACGAATCGCGCCCCACGCGGCGCAGTGCATAGCGCAGCACCTCGCGGGCACGCGTCACGAGCGGCAGGTCTTGCAAACCCGGCACGTCGGAATCGCTCATGATGCCCATGTCGATATTCCGGCGCGAGGTCTCCCCTGTCTCGCTATCGAGCTTGGTCGCCAGCGCCAGGAACTCCTGAGCGCCGAGCGCAAACATCGGCGAGGCGAGCAGCGGCATAAGGCCCCACGCCGTATCGGCCGGATTGGCGAGCGCACATACCAGGGCGCGCACCGTCTGCACCTCGGCTGCCTGGGCAAAGACCGAACCACCCGCGATGACGCAGTCGAGCCCCTGGTCGCGGAAGGCCTGGGCGTAGACGTCGGCGTTGGTCATGCGGCCCAGCAGCAGCACCATGCCGCCCTGGGGCTGGCCGGCATCGGCAAGCGCGCGGAATCGCTCGGCGATCGCACGGGCCTTGGCCTGTGTGCGTTCCTGCGTACTGCCGCCGGCAACAAAGAGGGCCTGGCGACGCGAGGCGTCTGCCACCAGCGTGTCCTTGCGGCCGTCGCTCGCCTCAAGATCCAAAAAGCCCTGCATCAGGCCGCCGTCATCGCCGTCGAAGACGCGTGCCACGTAACGCAGTACCTCGTCATGGCTGCGGAAGTTGCGCACGAGTTTGACGAGTTCGCCGGCAGGGGCGTCGGCCACGGCAGTCGCCTCGGGCGCGGCAGACGAGCCCACCTTGCGCTCCTGACGACGGAACACCTCGACCTCGGCGCCACGGAAGCGATAGATGGACTGCTGCGCATCGCCCACAGTGCACAGCGCGCGCTCCCCCGCACCCGTCAGGTAACGGATCAGATCGACCTGCATCTGGTCGGTATCCTGAAACTCATCGATCATGACCATCTTAAAGCGGCCCTCGTACGCAGCACGGATGGCAGGGTAATCGCGCAACGCCTCGTAAGCCATACGCAGCAGGTCGTTGTTATCGAGCGCGGACTGGCCGGCCTTGAGCGCACGGTACTCCGCCTCTACGGCACGGGCGAGCCCCACCAGCGCATCGAGCGCCGAACCGCCGCAGGCAAGCACGATATTGATAAACGCATCAGCCGCCTCGGCCTTGAGTAGCTCCACCTGCTCCTTAGGAAACGCCTTGCTCGCGCGCGGCATGGTGCACGACATCATAAGTCGCGCCGCATCGGCCATGGTCTTGCCGCTCGCCTCAAACGCATCGATGGCATCGAGCGCCACCTGCGCTTTCTCGGTCGCGGCCTTGCTTGCGCCCAGCGCCGCACGATAGGCATCGGCGAGTGCCGAGGTATCGGCCTGGCCGCGCGCCACGCGCACGTCGTCCATGCCGCCCGGCAACTGGCTCGACAGCTCCAGCAGCTCGCGCACCAGGCCCTTAATGGTCGTGCCGGTACCAAACGGCCCGCCCTCGCCCGCCATGGGATACCAGGCGTAAAGGGCCTTGAGCGATGCCGCGAGCTCGGGGGCGGCATCGGGCGCCGTTGCGCGACCCAGCACATGCTCGACAGCCTGATCCATGAGCTCGTCGGTATCGGTGAGCACTGTGAACTCGGGATCGATGCCCAGCTCCAGCGCGTGCGCGCGCAGGATACGCGAGCACATGCCGTGAATGGTCGAGATCCACGCGTCGTCGACGGTCAGTGCTTCCTCGTCCATGCCCTCGTCGATGAGCGCGCGGCGCACGCGGTCACGAATCTCGGCCGCGGCATCTTTGGTAAAGGTAATAGCGAGCACCTGGTCCAGATGCTCAACGAACGGACCGGATTCGGGAGAGAGTGCGTAGACGATGCGGCGCGTGAGGGTAAAGGTCTTGCCCGAACCGGCGCCCGCCGAGACAAACAGCGGACGGTCGAGCGTTTTGACGATCTGCAGCTGTTGCGGCATCAAAGTCGAAAGATCCATGGTCTACACGTCCCTCCTTACAAACGTTCCTTCGTGGTTATACGAGCAGCGCGCATGCGCGGCCTGAGCCGACGTCGGGTCGACGGCGGCAACGTTGCCCGCCTCGAGCTCGCGCAGACGCTCGGCGATGCCGGTCTCCACGCGATCGAGCAGGGCGTCGAAGTCCATGCTGCCACCCTCGCCGGGGAAACCTTTCTTAAGGCCCGGGATGCGACCGTCACCACGCTCCTCCTCGAGCAGCTCGGCACTCGCTGCGCCTCGCAACGCCGGTTTGCCGCCCTTGGTCGAAAAGTAGAGCGCCGCGCGGGTGTCCAAATCCAGCGCTCGGCGCATGGCCTGGGCGTAGATGAGCGTCTGGGTATGTGGTGGCAACCAGCGCGGATCGTCGATGGGCGCCGTGCCCGATTCCTCGTCACGCACCGTGGGGTCGGCGAGCTTAAACTCCTCAACGCCCGTGCGATGCTTGTAGTCGATCACCACGGCACGATTCTCGGCGTCCACGTCCACGCGGTCGATGCGCCCGCCAAGCGGCCAACCGGCATACTCGACCTTGAGCTCGTTGAAGGCGAACTCCAGGTAGCGCGGGGCAAAGGGGGCAAGTGCCTCGGACTCGTAGGCAAGCACACCCTCCAGCTGCGGCAAGATCTCGGCCACCTGGCGTTCCTCCACCGCAGAGAGCGGCACCAGCGGGCCCTCCGTGCCGCGCTTGCCGGCGTGCTCGGCCAACGTCTCGTCAAAGACCTCGTGCAGCAGCTCCTGTGCACGCGGCAGATTCTCGGGCGTCACGCGCTCCATGCCCTCTTGGGGCAGACGGGCATGCAGATGCTCCAGCACGTCGTGGACAAAGTTGCCCTTCTCCATGTTGCCAAAGCCCGCGTCGATCGACTGGGGCTTGACGCGATACGACACGAACCAGCACAGTGGGCAGGTAGAATAGGCCTCGATCTGCGAGGCGGACGTCAGACGCGGCACGAGCGGCGCGTCCTCACCCTCGCCATCGCGACGGCGCAGGACCAAATACGGCACGGCCTCGGCACTCAGATGCTGAGGGGCTTCACAGGTCACGCGCTCGCGCTTGAGGCCTTCACCTGCCGCGGGATCAAAGTCGGCGATGATATCGCCCTCGCCCACGCACGTGGGCTTGGCAGCGCCAGCGGCCTCGGCATGTGCCCGCAGCTCGGTCCATACGGCTGCCGGGTAGCACTCGCGCGCCTGGCGATCGTGTGTCACGCGGGCAAGCGCGACCGGACCGCTCGCCGCCTGCATCGCACGGCCAAAGCGCACGCGCAACAGGGCGGCGGGCTCAAGCGTCACGCCGCCGCGATCCAGCTCTTCCGTCAACGTGGCCAACGGGCCCTCCTCATGCGAGAGCGGATAGCTGTCCAAGTCGACATCGGCAAACAACACCGCATCGTAGCTGTTGGGACGCAGCGCTGCCGCATCGGCAAGAGACACAAAGCGCACCTGGGCACGCGGGGTGCGATCGACCTCGTAGGTCTCGTAATCGTAAGCGGTGCTGCGCTTGTCCACCTTAGTTCGAACGCCGTCGAGAACCGGCACGGTCGCGGCCTGCGACACGTCGAGCGCGCGAGCATCGTTCATAAGGATGTCGATGGCATGGCGCAGCAAAGCCGTCTCTGCCTGACGACGGGCCTGGCCGTCAAGACCGCCTAGAGCGCGATCGGGCAGCGCCTCTGCAACGGCGAGCATGGCCTTGAGCGCCGTCACGGGTTTGTCGCGCCACAGCGCCTGAAACACGTCCGAGACCACGCACGGCACATTCTTAAACCAGTTATCGTCGCTGGCGGCCTTGCGGGCGCCCCTCACCTGGCCCTGCACGCTCTGCAGCAGGCTCTTGACGCCCGCAGCGGTCTTGCTGCGCGACAGGCGCATGTTCTTGTCGAAGCCGCGGGCGCTCGCGGCGTCGGCACCCGAAAGCGGACTGTAGATCCAGTCGGTAAGCTCCGGCGCGGGCCACCACTCGGTCTTTGACGCCATGCCCTCATCGGCGGCCTTCATGCGCTCGATCAGGCCGGCAAGCGCCGCAAACTGCCTGCCCGCGATGGACTGGGAAAACGCCGTGAACTCAGTTGTCTCGGCAGCGATATGACGAGCCGCCAGACGAGAGGCGAGCTCACCGAACAGCTGGGGTGCCCGGGCAGAAACGGCAAGCACGCGCACGGGGTCGGCAGAGGCGCCGTCGACCTCGGAACCCCGGCACGTTTTTACCAGATCATCAATTGCGTCCGCATAAGCATGAGCACGGGCATGGGGGCCAGCGACCTCAATAAAGGCAGGCTGAGCGGCGGTCCCGCAAGCGGCATCAGACGCGCCGACATCCTCCCCTAGCGGCGCGATCTCAAACAACACATCGCGGGCATCAAATGCCGCGGCAAGCTCCTCGCGCATCGCCGCCTGTTCGCGGGCAAGCAGCACGACGACCTCTCCCCCATTGTTCGCCACGGCAGACAGCAGCTCGAGCAGACCGTGCGTAAACGACGTGATACCGCGCACGCATACGGCGCGAGTGCACGCCGGCAGGCTATCGGCCAGGACACTGGTCATAATGTCAGCTGCCTCGCAGGGCTCAACCATATCTCGACGGTCCAAACCGCCCGCGTAGGCGCGCAAAAGCTCGAACACACGAGCCTCGGCATCGCTTTTTGGCTCAGGCTGGCAGTTGTCGCCACGGCATCGTTCGGCACCCGTCCCCGCAACGCCCGGCAACACGTCGCGGGCCATGCGCGCGAGCATGCGCACTGTGCCCTGACTGTGCGAAAGCGGCTGCAGGTCGGCATCGTCGAGACGCGTGACCATGTCCGAGAACAGCATCTGGCGCTGCAGGTTATCCACAAAGCTGCGGCCATCGCCCATAAGCTCCCACAGCGAGCGGAGCCACGATGTGGGCGTCTTGTAATCGATACCCAGTGAAACCCCGGCTTCTGCCGCATCATGACGGCACAAGTCGAGCTCGGCAAACGAGGGAGCCAACAGAACAGCGCGCCCGTGGCGGGCAACCAGGTCGGCCAGCAGCGCCGCCTCGGCATCGCTCAAATCCGTGCCGGCATTGGTGGTATAGATTCGAACAGGCATGGTCCTCCACTCAAACTGTTCGCAATATTCAACGCATCTATCCTACCCGCCCGCACGGACAACATGGCACCACACCAACATGTTTTGGCGCATCGGGGTCAGGTTACTTTGCACCAGACCCCCTCGATGATCCGTTCTCCTCCGTCCCCAGGGAATCAATTTTCGACACACAAAAACCGCCCCCGAAGGGGCGGCTCCAGCTGATTCGTTTGTTGCCGTTGGCCTACTCGCCATCCTCCAGCTTGATGAGGATCTTGCGATAGCCACCGTACTCGCCGTTGAGCGCCTTGGAAACACGGCTCACCGTGGTGGACGAAGCGCCCGTGCGGGCCTGAACCTCAACATAGGGCTCGCCCTCATCCAGATAACGCGCGACCTGCAGGCGTTGCGAAAGATCGCAAATCTCGCGCGGCGTGCAGATATCGGTCAAAAACGCCTGGATATCCTTCTCGTCGTCCAAAAGGCTAAATGCGTGGACCAGCTGCTTGACATCAGGCTTGTCAAACATGTTCTCGATATTCATCGATCACCGCCAAACCCGCCAAAAGGCATCGAAGTTGATACTGACATCGGGCATCGTTCGCCCGTTCTATGCAATAGGGCAACGCCTGTGGCTTTTGCCCGTAGCAGTGTAGCACACCACCAAACTAAAGCGACAAGACTCTCTGCCAGCGGCGCGTTTTTCAGGACGAACGCCGTTTAGAAACCGTATGCGCACGTAAGCTCCACGAATATTTGAGACAATGGGCGCCCAAACACCGCGGCGCGCCCGCGCAACCATCCAGGTCGCCGCCGCAAGCCGCTTCACGCGACGCCAGCAACCCCGGCGCAAGAAAGGATTCACGCCATGCGCTTTATGCTTAACTGGCTCTTCACCTCGATCGCCATCGCGATCGCCACGTTCCTCGTCCCCGGTATCCAACCCTTCGGCTTTGCCGAGGCCTGGGTCTGCTTTGCCTTTGTGGGACTGTTCCTCAACATCGTCGACTCGCTCGTCAAGCCGTTCCTGACGGTCATCTCGCTGCCGCTCACTATTATCACGCTTGGTATTTTTCAGCTCGTAGTCAACAGCTTTATGCTCGAGCTGGCCAGCTACCTGTCGGTCAATCTGCTGGGCGCGGGTATCTCCATTGCCGGCTTTGGATCGGCCTTTATGGGCAGCATCCTGGTATCCATCATGCGCAGCATCCTCGACAGCATCGCCGAGGACTAAAACGGCCATTCCGGCCGTGTCCGTCTCAACAGCCCAAAACGAAGGCCGCCCATCGCAAAAATGGGCGGCCTTCTTATTTGCCAAGTCTCAAAGGACGAGAGGATCTACCATTTCTACCCCGTCCCCAAATACAGGTGTGGGTTAGATGACGTAGTCGTAGCCATGGTTGGGAGCGACAAGTTGATCGAGCGTCACGCCGTCGAGGTAGTCGTTGATGAGCTTGTCCAAGTTCTTCCACACGTCGAGCGTGGGGCACTCATCCGAACGCGAGCAACCCTTGCAGTCGCCATCCAGGCAGGCGACCGGCGCCAGACTGCCCTCGGTCAGGCGCAAGATCTCGCCCACCGTGTACTGCTCGGGCGGGCGCGTGAGCACATAGCCGCCGCCCTTACCACGCATGCCCGAAAGCATGTTGGCGCGCACGAGCGTGGCCAAGATGTTCTCCAGATATTTCTCCGAAATCCCCTGGCGCGCCGCGATCTCTTTGAGCGGGATGCGACCGGCCGCCTGGTGCTCGGCCAGATCGACCATAACGCGCAGGGCATATCTGCCCTTAGTAGAAACCAACATGTATAGTGCTGCCTTTCGGTCATTTAGTCCGTAGAAATTCTAGCCGAAAAATTGGTTTTGAAAATACCTATTGCCGTCAAGATGGTTAATCGACTCGTAATAATCTTCTATTTCCTATTGCGTTACTAGGCTTTAGTGTCTACTATGCTTGCCAACAGCAAAACGAACAACCTATACGGTTTGTGGGTTTCGCTGCTACACACACCGTAAAACCACACGGTATCCAGTCATTTGAACACTTTGGAGGTTCACCATGAGCAACGTTTACACGTCCATCGATCAGCTTATCGGCCACACCCCGCTTCTGGAGCTCACTCACTTTGAGGCCGATGAGGACCTCAAGGCCCGCGTGCTCGTCAAGCTGGAATACTTCAACCCCGCCGGCTCCGTCAAAGACCGCGTCGCCAAGAACATGATCGACGAGGCCGAGAAGGCCGGCAAGCTCGTGCGCGGTGGCGACTACACCATCATCGAGCCCACGAGCGGCAACACCGGCGTCGGCATCGCCTCGGTGGCGGCTGCCCGCGGCTACAAGGTGATCATCACCATGCCCGAGACTATGTCCGTCGAACGCCGCAAGCTTATGCAGGCATATGGCGCACAGCTCGTGCTCACCGACGGTTCCAAGGGCATGAAGGGCGCCATCGCCAAGGCCGAGGAACTGCAGAAGGAGACGCCCAACAGCATCATCGCCGGCCAGTTTGTGAACCCCGCCAACCCCGCCATCCACAAGGCCACGACCGGCCCCGAGATCTGGGATGACACCGACGGCAAGGTCGACATCTTCGTCGCCAGCGTTGGCACCGGCGGCACTGTGACCGGCGTGGGCGAGTTCCTCAAGGAGCAGAACCCCGAGATTCAGATCGTCGCCGTCGAGCCCGCTACCTCCCCAGTGCTCTCCAAGGGCCAGGCCGGCCCGCACAAGATCCAAGGTATCGGCGCCGGCTTTGTGCCCGACGTCCTCGACACCCAGGTCTATGACGAGATCATCCCCGTCGAGAACGACGACGCCTTTGCGACCGGCCGTGCCGTGGGCCACAAGGAGGGCGTGCTCGTGGGCATTTCGTCCGGCGCCGCCGTGTGGGCCGCGCTGCAGCTGGCCAAGCGCCCCGAGAACGAGGGCAAGACCATCGTGGCCCTGCTCGCCGACACCGGCGAGCGCTACCTGTCCACGGCACTCTTCCAGGACTAAGGCCTGTCGCCCATAGGTTGAGCCCAGGACGAACCGGTCTCCTCTCTCCCGGCAGTCTGAGCCCATCCCATCAGGGCGCCCCACGAGTCGTCCGAACTTGCTACAATGTCTGCGGCGCGGAACCAGCCTCCCGCGCCGCTTTTCTTTTTTGGCCACATGCCACCAAGGAGAACCTCCCCATGCACAACAAGCGCGTGCTCGTCGCCATGAGCGGCGGCGTCGATTCCAGCGTGACTGCCTATCTGCTCAAGCGCCAGGGCTACGAATGCGTTGGCGCCACCATGCGCCTCACCTGCCCCGCGCCCGATCCTGTCACGGGCATGAGTAAGGTCGACCGCGATATCGCCGATGCAAAGGCCGTCGCCGAGCGCCTGGGGATACCCCACCATGTGCTCGACCTGCAGCAGACGTTCGACCGCAACGTTATCGAGCGCTTCGTGAACGCCTACCAGGAAGGACTGACGCCCAACCCGTGCATCATCTGCAACCGCCACATTAAGTTTGGCGCGTTGTTGAATGCGGCGCTGGACATGGACTGCGACTACATCGCCACAGGTCACTACGCCAAAACAAGTCAGGCGCCCGACGGCACCTGGCAGCTGCATCGCGGCGAGGACCCCAAGAAGGACCAGAGCTACTTTTTGTATTCGCTCACGCAGGAGCGGCTGTCGCGCACAATCTTTCCGCTGGCCGGGCTGGACAAAGAGCGCGACGTGCGCCGCATTGCCACCGAGCAGGGCTTTATCAACGCCCAGAAGGCCGAAAGCGAGGACATCTGCTTTATTCCAGATGGTGACTACGCGGGCCATATCGAGCGCCGCTGCGGACATCCCGCTGCACCGGGCGACATTGTGTGGCGCGACGGCAGCGTGGTCGGGCGCCACAACGGTGCGCTGCGCTACACCATCGGTCAGCGCAAAGGCCTGGGCGTCGCGATGGCGCATCCCGTGTACGTAACGGGCGTCGACACCGCCAACAACACCGTGCATCTGGGCGAGGCCGAGGACCTAACGGCCACAGCACTCACGGCCGACGACTGGATCTGGAGCGCCCCTGCCGACCGCATGGAGGCAGAACTCGATGCCGGCGGCATTCGCGTGGGCGCCAAGTACCGCTACCGTCAGAAAGACCAGGCAGCAACCCTTACGCGCGGCGAAGACGGGCAAATGCTGCTAACTTTTGACGAGCCGCAGCGCGCCATCGCCCCCGGCCAGGCTGTCGTCGTCTACCGCGGCGACGTCGTCCTCGGCGGCGGCACCGTGACCGGCGCACTTAAGTAGCCCCATCCCCTTCATAAATTGCGGTGAAATAGGGACTGTTTAAGCGTTTAAAACCGCCAAACAGTCCCTATTTCACCGCAACTTAGAGAGGACGGCCTCGGTCGGTACTGCCGTATCAGCCGAGGCCGCTGCATCGCTAGCGCTGTACGTAGGCGCGGACGAGCTCGAAGGTGTTGCGCACGCCGTCCATGTGGCTACGCTCGTAGTTGTGGCTCGCATACACGCCGGGGCCGATCAGACCATGGCGAATGTCGTAGCCGGCAGAGAGCGTGGCTTCGACGTCCGAACCGTAATGCGGATACACGTCGATAGCGTAATCGAGCTCAAGCTCGCGCGCGATATTGGACAGCGCCGTCACCAGGTCGTAGTTGTACGGACCGCCCGAATCCTTGGCGCAGATCGACACCATGTGCTCGGTGCAGCCTAGGTCGTCGCCCACGCAGCCCATGTCAACGCTGATCATCTCGCGCGTGTCGGCCGGCACGAAGGCGCCGCCGTGGCCCACCTCCTCGTACACGGTAAAGAGCAGCGAAACCTTACGCGAAAGCGTCACCTCGCCAGCGGCGACGGCACGCGCCAAGCCCAACAAAATGGCGGCCGATAGCTTGTCATCCAGGAAGCGGCTCTTAATGTAGCCGCTCTCCGTCACCGTCGTGCGAGGATCCATAGCGATGATGTCGCCGGTCTGAATACCCAGCTCGAGCACATCGTCCTTGCTGTCGACGTTCTCGTCGAGCAAGATCTCCATGTTCTTCTCGATGGTCTTGACCGGCTCGTCGGCCACGTGCGCCGAAGGCTCGGTGTTAAGAACCACGCCCGTGTAGACATTGCCGTCGCGCGTGTAGACGGTGCAGTTCTCGCCATCGGCCGTAGACCACTGATGCCCACCGAGCGTCGTGGGGCGCAGGCGGCCATTGTCCTTAATGGAACGCACCATGGCGCCTAGGGTATCGACATGGCTCGCCAGTACGAGCGGCTCGCCCTCGCCGCCAAGCTCAACGAGCACGTTACCCTTATTAGAACGCTCAGGCCCAAACCCCATATCGCGCAGGGTCTCCATCAGATAATCAGTCGCCGCACGGGTATAGCCGGTAGGGGAGGCAATAGAAGTCAGCGTCTTAAGCTGTCCTGCGATATAGGAGAGCGTCTCCTCTAGAGAAGCATCAATATTAGAAGTCATATGCATCCTTCCAAGTAAAACTAAGACCGAGTCCCGATTTTAACCGTTCTGCACGTGCAATGCCCCAGGAGCCGAGCCGCCTCCAGACGTCCCCGCACCGGTTTTGTGCACGTGCACGGTTTACAATCTCAATCTTGCATAAATCCTATTGGTATTTGCATAGAAATGAGGCATCTTTTTGCTTCGTCTCAGGGTGCCCCACCTTGGACCGTGCAAAAAACGGAGTATTCAGCACCGTGGGCCCCAACGGCCCCATCACGAACGACAAAACGACGCGGTTACAGCAGTGTTGCAGGTCGTCGCAAAGCAGAAACTCAGTAACAACCCCCTCCACTCATCGATAGCCCGCCCACAATGGCTGTCGATGGGCGCCTGCGGATCACTACCGCCCATTCACAACGTTATGCATTTTTAAGAGCTTGTTGAATACTCCCAAAAATGCACGCAGGGAAGTGCACCACCTATCCGCAGCGGGCAGTACGCCTTGGTTTTGTCCGTCTCAGGGCATCGACGCAGCACAAAAAGCCCCGCCGTGCGTAGCACGGCGGGGCCAGCGGCACGTCAAAAGACCATACACCTACGGGCGAAGGACCACCAAACTGGGCTAGGCAGCCGGGCAGATCTTCTTGAAGAGCTCGATGACGTCGTCGAGCGTTGCCTCGCGCGGGTTACCCGGGAAACAAGCGTCGGCCATGGCGTCCTTGGCCAGGACCTCGATCTCGTCAGCCTTCATGGCCTCGCAGACGTGCGGGATATTCACGTCGGCGGAAAGCTGCTTGACGGCGGCGATAGCGGCGTCGGCAGCCTCGTCGGTGCTCATGCCCGTGGTGTCAACGCCCATGGCGGCGGCAACCTTGGCCAGACGCTCGGCGCAAACCGGCTTGTTGAACTCCATGGCGATCGGCAGCAGCATGGCGCAAGCGACGCCGTGCGGGGTGTCGTAGTGAGCGGACAGGGTGTGAGCCATGGCGTGGTCGATGCCCAGGCCAACATTGGAGAAGCCCATGCCGGCGACATACTGGCCAAGGGCCATGCCCTCGCGGCCGGAGCCGGGCTGGCCGGACTTGGCCTCGGCAACGGAGTCGCGTAGGTTCTCGCTGATCAGCTTGATGGCCTCAAAGTGGAACATGTCGGAAAGCTCCCAAGCGCCCTTGGTGGTATAGCCCTCGATGGCATGGGTCAGAGCGTCCATACCAGTGGAAGCGGTCAGGCCGGCGGGCATGGAAGCCATCATGTCAGGATCGACGACGGCGACCTCGGGGGCGTCGTTGGTGTCGACGCACACGAACTTGCGGACCTTCTCGGGGTCGGTGATGACGTAGTTGATGGTCACCTCGGCGGCGGTACCAGCGGTCGTCGGCACGGCGATGGTGAACACGGCGTGGTTCTTAGTGGGAGCAACGCCCTCGAGGCTGCGGACATCGGCGAACTCGGGGTTGTTGATGATGATGCCGATGGCCTTGGCGGTGTCCATGGAGGAGCCGCCACCGATGGTCACGATAGCGTCAGCCTCGGCGGCCTTAAAGGCCTCGACGCCGTCCTTGACGTTCTGGATAGTGGGGTTGGGCTTGATCTCGGAGTAGAGGCTCCAAGCGATGCCGGCAGCGTCGAGCTCGTCGGTCACCTTAGCGGTAACGCCAAACTTGACCAGATCGGGGTCGGAGCAGACGAAGATCTTCTTGTAGCCGCGACGCTGGAGCTCGCCGGGGATCTCCTTGATGGCGCCGGAACCATGATAAGAGATGGTATTGAGAACGAAACGATTAGCCATTGAAAGCCTCCCATCGTGTGCGGGGCACCCATTACGCCCCACGCCATGAGTCCCATCCTAACGCTTTTGAAACAAAAAACGCGTGAGAACGTCAAATTTGTTAAAGCGTTTCAACAGATGATGAAAAATATTGCGGCAAAGGGACAGCCCCTTTGCCGCATTCGGTTACTTTCGACAGCCCTCTTTCCAAGCCTCGGCCGCAGCCTTCCAGCGTAAGCGCAAGTCGCGCTCGCGGTCGATGAACATGATGGCAAACGCGACAAACAGCAGCAAGCTCGCCACGACGATGGCGTGCAGGCCCATGCGCTCAATACACCAGTTGCCCAGCACGGCGCCAAACACAAAGGTAAAGATCACGCCAAAGTACAGCAGGCCGTTTTCCAAAAAGCCGCGCCTGTGGGTGATGATGTAATCGTCCACGTTTTGCAGCGCGTTGCGCAGGTTGCCGATGCACATGGTCGTAGCAATGCCGTGACCGTGGATCTTGCGGAAGCTCTCGACCTGCATGCCGCAGGCAAACGAAGTGAGGCAGTTGGCGAGCAAGTTGTAACCGCCACCGGGGATAAAGCTCACGCCCAGCAAGATGACGGCTTCAAAGAACACCGTTACCTGGCGCCAGTGAATCACGCTGCCAAACCGTTCATGTACCAGGTCGGCAAGCATAATGCCCACGGCAAACGACACCACAGGGAAGAAGTAGCGCCCCGCAAGTGCCCAATTGCCCTCCGAGATGCTCACGCCCACCAGCAAGATGTTGCCCGTCTGCGCGTTAGCGAAAACATGGTCGCGCCCAATGTACGAATAAACGTCCATAAAGCCGCCGGCGAGCGCCAGGATAATGCCCAATTCGATGGACTCCGATATCTGTTTGGCACGCTGCATCGTCGTGCATCCTCCTTGTTGACGACCCTCTCGTGCGTTGGCGGAAACATAACCGCCGTTCATACTGTAACCCATTGACAACATGGCGTGCGCGCGAGACGGGTTCTCCAACGCGCAGATACACAGTCTGGAAACAAACAGCGGGCGCGGCGCCGACACCCGCACCGACACGCCGATCCGCCAGCCCATGTACTCCACCAGTCTTTTTAGCGCCGTCCCAAAAAGACTGGTTACAATTACGTGCAGCATACTAACAACGGGAGGAATCGTGGCAAAAAAGCCCCAGGACGCTCAGCACAACCAGCACGGCAAGCATGCCCAGCGCGGCCAGCAGCAAAAGCGCGGTGGCAAGGCCCAGAGCGGCCACGCCACTCATACCCCGGCAGCGCCCGCCCGTCCCTGGCGCCCGGGCCGCGATAAGTTCCTCCCCGTCAGCCGCGCCGACATGGATGCGCGCGGCTGGGACCAGTGCGACTTCGTCTATATCTGCGGTGATGCCTACGTGGACCATCCGAGCTTTGGCATGGCTATCATCAGCCGCGTACTCGACGCGCACGGTTACAAAGTGGGCATCATCTGCCAGCCCGACTGGACCGACCCCGCCAGCATCACTGCGCTCGGCGAGCCGCGCCTGGGCTTTTTGGTCAGTGCCGGCAACATGGACTCCATGGTCAACCACTATTCGGTGACCAAGCACCGCCGCCACACCGACGCCTATACCCCCGGCGGCGAGGAAGGTCACCGCCCCAACCGTGCCGTCACGGTCTACGGCAATCTCATCCGTCAGACGTTCAAGGACGCCCCCATCATCATCGGCGGCATCGAGGCAAGCCTGCGCCGACTGGCCCACTACGACTACTGGCAGGATAAGCTCAAGCGCTCGGTGCTGCTCGACTCGGGCGCCGACATCCTCATCTACGGCATGGGCGAGCACGCGATTATCGAGATCGCCGACGCGCTCGACGCGGGGCTGCCCGTCGATCAGATCACCTATATCAACGGCACCGTCTACCGCACCAGCTCGCTCGACGAGGTCTACGACTACGACTTGCTGCCCAGCTGGGACGACCTTGCCGCCGACAAGCTCAATTACGCGCGCAGCTTTAACGTACAGCAGCAGAACATGGACCCCATCACCGGGCATCGTCTGGTAGAGCCCTACCCCAACAGCGTCTATGTGGTGCAGAACCCACCGTCGGCCACGCTCACCACCGACGAGATGGACGAGGTGGCCGAACTCCCCTACGCACGCGATTGGCATCCCGACTACGACGCGGCAGGCGGCGTGCCAGCCTTTGCCGAGATCAAGTTTTCCATTAGCTCCAACCGCGGTTGTTTTGGCGAGTGTTCGTTTTGCGCCCTCACCTTCCACCAAGGCCGCGTGCTGCAGATGCGCAGCCATGACTCGATCATGCGCGAGGCCGAGCTGCTCACGCGCGATCCCGAGTTTAAGGGCTACATCAACGACGTGGGAGGGCCGACGGCCAACTTTAGCCGTCCCGCCTGCGACAAGCAGCTCAAGCACGGCGTGTGCAAGAACAAGCGCTGCCTGTGGCCGAGCGTATGCAAGAACATGGTGGTCGACGAGAGCGGCTACACGCAGCTGCTGCGCGACCTGCGTCAGCTGCCGGGCGTCAAGAAAGTCTTTGTCCGCAGCGGCATCCGCTTTGACTACACCATGGCCGATGCCTCGGACGAGTTTTTGCGCGAGCTGCTGGAGCACCATGTCTCGGGCCAGCTGCGCGTAGCGCCCGAGCACGTGAGCGACGCGGTGCTGTCCGTGATGGGCAAGCCGAGCCGCGCCGTCTACGACGCGTTCTGCCGCAAATTTGAGCGCCTGAACCGCGAGTATGGACTCAAGCAGTATGTTGTGCCGTATCTGATCTCGAGCCACCCCGGTTCAACCATGAAGGAAGCCGTGGACCTTGCCGAAGCCGTGCGCGACATGGGCTATATGCCCGAGCAGGTGCAGGACTTCTACCCCACACCGTCCACCATGTCGACGTGCATGTACTACACCGGCGTGGACCCGCGCACCATGGAGCCGATCTATGTGGCGCGCGACCCGCACGAGAAGGCCATGCAGCGCGCGCTCATCCAGTATCGCAAGCCCGAGAATTACAAGCTCGTGCGTGAGGCGTTAGAGAAAGCCGACCGCCGCGATCTGATCGGCTACACCAAGCATTGTCTGATTCGCCCCGTGCCGCCACGCCCGGGCGAGACGTCTGCCGGCGGCGGGCATGGCACCGGCAAGAAGGGCGGCAAACCGCATGGCGGCGGCGCTGGCAAGGGGCCCAAGGGCAGCAAGGGCCACGGCGGCATGTCGCGTGCGCAGAACACCGCAGGTCGCAACCGCGCGGCCCAGGGACGACAGGGCGCCAACGGCGGCGGCAGGCGCAACTAAGGCAGCGGTGCCGTCGCTATGTCCGTCTCGCATGCGTGGCGCAGTGAGCGCATCGCCTCCACGAGGATGATGCCGGCGATGGCAACCGTGACCGCCACGTCGAGCGGGGTGTTCACAAACCACAGCATCGTCATGAGATACGACCCAGCATTAAAGGCAAAGTGCAGCAGAATCGTGTAGCGGAGCTTTCCGGTCGTCACGAGCACCCAACCAAAGATGAGGCCGGCGGCACCCGCGTAGCAACCCTGCACCCAATTCATGTGCATAAAACCGAAGATTGCCGCCTGCAGCACAATCGCCGCAGCGATACCCCACGTGCTTGGGGCCGCCCAGGGCACCATGGCGCCGTCCTGCGCGCTCGCACGACGCCGGCGCTTCCAAAGTGGGCGGCACTGCGGATTAAACGCTCGGAGCGAAAACTCAAAAATAATGCCGCGCACCAGCAGCTCCTCACAAAATGGGGCGCCGAGCACCGTAGTCAGGACGGCGAGATAGCTGGTGTCGCCCATACCTGTTTCCTCGACAAGCTCGCTGTAGTCGGCCGCGGCATCGGGCAACAGCGACAGCACGGCGTCGGTCACGTAACCAACGACCACCTGCAGGGCCAGGCCAATCACGATAACGCAGGCGATGCGTTTCCATGCCCCACGCGCTCCCCCGCCGAGCGGATGCGCGCTTTGCCGGCGTGCCATAAACGAACGCGGCCACAGATAACGCCACCACAGCAGCGCCATCAAAAACGACGCCGTCTGCGCGACGGCCTGAAGCAATTGGATGTCGAGATCATCGATCGAAAAACCCATGAACACCGATGCGACGCCAAGGGCGGAGAACAAAACGACGCTCAGGGCAATATCGGCAGCGACGACGCCAAAACAGGCAAGCGCCCAAATCATCGCATTGAGCATGCCAACCTCCTCAAAACCGTTCCCTAGTTCTACCACAACTCGGCAGAGAGCTGATCCCATGGGGACGGAGGAAAACGGATCACTTATTGATGAGAATCAGGCGCAGCGCCAAAGGCCCCGTTGGGCGAAATGTCGAACGGAAAGGTGCCGCAGCGATTGAAGGCGGCGATGAACATGCGGATGGCGTTGGACGGCGTGGTACCTACGAGTTGGGTTGCCGCCGCGAAGGCCGCCTTTTCCTCGGGCAAGACCTTCGCGACAACCGGGGTCATGTGTTCTGCCATGGCGCTTCCTTTTTGAAACGACGGTGGTGCGGATGGATGCGGGCCACGCGGCTGGGCGACAGGCTGTGAAGGCAACCCGATTGGCCCGCATCTGGAATTTGTTTCTACGGCGTTGGTATTACTTGGTATTCTTAAGTATTACCCCGCAGATAGAATACCATACCCGACCCCATGGGGACGGAGAAAAACGGATCATTTTGTTGCTGAGTAAGTATTTAGAGCGTGATGATGTCCGAGA
This sequence comes from uncultured Collinsella sp., assembly GCA_900541035.1. GTDB lineage: Bacteria > Actinomycetota > Coriobacteriia > Coriobacteriales > Coriobacteriaceae > Collinsella. The sequence goes on from UQIN01000001.1 coordinate 123,236, forward strand.
TATTGAGGGCCTGAGCGTCGACGGCATCGTGCGTGGCAAGCAGCAGCATGCGGCCGTCGAGAAAGTCGAGCACGACCTCGGCGCATGCGTCGCGCGCGGCGGTATCTAGACCGGTAAAGGGCTCGTCCAGAATCACCGCGTCGCCTGGGCACAGCAGGGCTCGGGCAATCTCGACACGACGGCGCTGTCCACCCGAAAGCTCGGCCACGCGGGCATGCACATCGATCCCCGGTATCAGCAGACGCAACAGGGCTGCGGCACTCGAGGCGTCCACGCGCGCGTCGGCGCACACCAGCACGTTATCCAAAGCCGAGGTGCCCTCTACCAGGCGCACATCCTGAAACACCATGGAGCACGGCGCGCACTCCCCCGCCGCCAGCGCGAGCAACGTCGACTTGCCCACGCCCGAGGCGCCCATCACGCAGGCGCGCCCACCGGCGGGCACACGAAGCACCAGCCCGTCGAGCGCCGGCGCCCAGGGCGCACGATCGCCCACGGCAAGCGCAAGCTCCGCCGCAGCGCCGGCGCCAGCAGGGTCGCCCGAACGCCCGCGAGTACCACGCCCATGTGCCCACACGGCAGCACGCCACGCCGCGGGCCCCGAAGCCCGCAGCAACCACACCAGCACACGCTCGCATGCCCGCGATGCCGCCACGACCAACACGGTCCAAGCCAGCAGGTCAGCCGTCTCGATGAGCAGCTTCGCCTGATAGATGCGCTCGCCTACGGTGCCCACCGCCATGCCGATCAGCTCCGCCGCCACGCCGGCCTTCCAGCTCATGCCGATCACGGCACGGGCGCACGAAAGCGCAAACGGCAGCACCTCGCGCCAGGTATGGGCGCAAAACAGGCGCCAGCCGCGCACGTCATGCAGACGGAACATCTGCTCCAGCGGTTTATTCACCTGTGCCAAGCCCTCGGCCAGCGAAAAATACACGCCCGGCAGCGCCATCAAAAAGACCGCGGCGATGCTCACGCGCGCCGATCCCAGCCAAATGAGCAGCAGGACCACCACGCAGGCAACCGGCGTCGCCTTGACAAACGACAGCGCCGGCGCCACCAGGCGGGCAAACGCACGCGAACGTGACGAAATCCCGGCCAGCACGCCACCACACACCGCGGCAAGCGCCAGCCCGCCCAATATCCGCGCGCCCGAGCCCGCCAAAATCGCCCAGGTACCGCCATCGCACACCAGGCGCAGCAGCGCCAAGGCAACAGCACCCGGCCCCGGCAAGATCAGTGGCTGCGCCACCAGCGCCGCCGCGAAGACCCACACGGCAAGCCAAAAGGCGGCGACGGCACCTGCTGCCGCCACCGCCTTCATACGCTCTGTCATTTGTCGAGCAAACGCACGCACGGGCTACTCCATGTAGTAGAAATCATCAGCCGGGAGCTTGCCGCCCACGGCGCTCGCATCCGCATCGGCCAGCACCTGCAGGTACCCACCGAGCGCCGCCTTCATATCTTTCCCCGTCTGGCAGACAAGCATGCACCCGGGAATCGCCTTTTCGGCAATCGCGGCGTTATCGACGACACCCGCATCGACCACGGCCTGCGCCCAGTCCGCCGGCGCCGCATTGACGGCCTTCACGCTCGCCTCATGGCAGCGCAAGAATTCCGCCACGGCATCGGGATGTTCCTCGGCAAAGGCGCGGCGCACCACGGTCACGCCCGTCAGCAGGCGCGAACCCGTGTCGCCCGCCAGCTCATCCCACACATCGGTCAGACTTACCGGAGCCGACAGCTTGTCTTCGCTCTTGGCGATGTCAGCGGTCTTGAACGGCTCGGGCAGCACGCCCACGGCAGACGGATCGGCAAGCAGCGCCGACAGCACCTCGGTGGGCTCGCTCTTAAACTCAAGCGCCACCTGGCCGGTCAGGCCCGCGCGGTCCAGCAGGTAGTTCATGACGTACTCCGGCGTGGTGCCCTTACCCGTCATATAGACGGTATGGCCCGCCAGATCGCCAAACGAGGCCACACTCGCGTCGCCCGTCACAACGTTCAGCACGCCCAGCGTGTTGATGTCGATGACCTGCACCGCGCCCTCGGTCTTGTTGTAGAGCACGCTCGCCACGTTGGCGGGCACCAGGGCGATATCGACATCGCCCTGAATGACCTTGGGCACAATCTCGTCGGCGGCGGTGTTGATCGCAAAGTCGAACTCGTTGTCCGTGGCACCGTCGGCCGCCCGGTCCATAAACTGCACCAGACCGATTGACGTCGGACCCTTGAGCGAGGCGACGTGCACCTCAACCGGCTCGGCAGCGGCACCGGCGCCGTCCGTGGCAGCCGAGCCCGCAGCAGACCCAGCCCCGGCAGCCCCGCCGCCACAGCCAGCCAGCGCAAGCGACAGCGCGCCCGCGGCGAGCGCCGAGGCAAACCCCCGGCGCGACATCTCAACATCAAACGCGCGCATCGCTAGCACGTCCCCTCGTTGGGCATCGACCAGGCGTGATGGTCGGTATGCAGCAGCTCCTCGGCCAGCGGCGAGAGCGGCGCGCCCAAAAACTCGCTGTAGCACGCCTGGACATCGGGATTCTCGTGCGAGAAGCGAATGTCCGCCTTCGCATCCAGGCCCCACAGCACCTGGCCGCGCTCGGCCGCCAGCTCGCAGCCGTCGTGGATGGGCTGACCGCCGCCACCGACGCAGCCGCCCGGGCATGCCATAACCTCAACGAAGTCATAGCTCACGCGGCCGTCGCGAATCGCGTCGAGCAGGCGGGCGGCGTTACCCAACCCGTGCGCCACGGCGACGCGCACCTTGGTGCCATCGATATCGGCGACGGCTTCCTTCCAGCCATCCAGGCCACGCACGTCGGTAAAGAAATCCGCATCCGGGTTCTTGCCCGTCACCAGGTAATAGGCCGAGCGCACGGCTGCCTCCATCACGCCGCCCGTGGCGCCAAAGATCACGCCCGCGCCCGTGCCAAAGCCCAGCGGCATATCGAGCGGCTCCTCGACCAGCGTGTCCACGCTCACGTGGCTCGCGCGGATCATGCGCACCATCTCGCGCACCGTCAGCGCAACGTCCACATCGGGCGTGCCGTCCTCGCCCACCATGCTCGGCAGCGCGCACTCGGCCTTCTTGGCCGTGCACGGCATAACGGACACCACGAACAGGCGCTCGGGCTCCACGCCCAGCACCTTGGCGTAGTAGGTCTTGGCAATAGCGCCGAACATCTGCTGCGGCGACTTGGACGTGGACAGGCTGTCGACAAACTCCGGATAGCGCGCCTTCACAAAGCGTACCCAACCCGGGCAGCAGCTCGTGAACATGGGCCAGCCGCGGCTGTCGCCCTCGCCCTTGGCGGCCTTACCCAGGCGCTCGAGCAGCTCGGAGCCCTCCTCCATAATGGTAAGGTCGGCCGAGAAATCGGTGTCGAACACGTACTCAAAGCCAACGCGGCGCAGTGCGCAGGCCAGGCGCTCGACGGTAGCCTCCTCGCGCGGAATGCCGAGCTCCTCGCCCCAGGCGCTACGCACGGCCGGCGCAATCTGCACCAGCACGATCTTGTCGGGATTAGCGAGCGCGTCAAACACGGTCTCGGTATCGTCGCGCTCGCGCAGTGCGCCCGTCGGGCAATGCGTAATGCACTGGCCGCACGCGACGCAATCGGTCTTGCCAATCGGCGCGCGCCCGCGGGTACCCACGGCGGTATGCGTGGCGCGGTTGGTCAGGTCCCAAATCCCCAGGCCCTGCACGCTCTCACACACTTTGATGCAGCGCATGCATTTAATGCACTTGTCGTTTTCGCGGATGATGGGAAAATCGAAATCCCAGCCCTCGCCCGCCAAATGCCTTTGATACGGCAGATAGAAAATGCCCAGGTCGTTGGCGATGGTCTGTAGGTTGCAGTTGCCGCTGCGCACGCAGCTCGTGCATTGCGAATCGTGCTGCGAAAGCAGCAGCTGCACGTTGGTGCGACGGGCCTCGCGGGCCTTGGGGCTGTTGGTGTGCACCACCATGCCGTCGAGCACGTAGTTGTTGCAGGCGGCAACCAGCTGGTCGCAGCCCTCGACCTCGACCACGCACACGCGGCAGCCGCCGATCTCGTTTAGATCGCGCAGATAGCACAGGGTGGGAATCTGAATGCCGGCGGACTTGGCCGCATCCAGGATCGTGGTGTGCTCGGGCACCACGACTTCGCAGTTATCGATAATGAGCCTGACCATGTTGTGCGCTCCGTTTTCGGTGTTGTCGCTGACGGTGGTTTTGTTGGGCTCTACCATTCCAGGTTCCTCCCTCCGCGGAACGCGCCAAAGCCAAAGTGGTCGCAGCGCAGGCAGCGACTCGCCTCTTGGCGTGCCTCCTCCTCGGTAAGGCCCTGTTCGACCAGATTCCAATCGTGAATGCGCTCGCCGGCCTCGCGCTCGCCCAACTCGCAGCGACCGCACTCATGCTTGCCCTTAAACTGAACGGTCGGCAGCTCCACATCGAGTTTAATCTTGTGGTCGAAGCCCAGGTAGCGGTCGATATTTGCCGAAGCAACGCGGCCGGCGTTGATGGCACGGATGACGGTGGCGGGGCCGGTCTGGCAGTCGCCGCCGCTAAAGAGGCCATCGAAGTCGGGCACGGCGCCGTCCGAATCGGTGACGACGCGACCCCACTTGCAGGCGATGCCCATGTCCTCAAACGGCTTGGAGTCGATGTCCTGGCCAATGGCCACGAACACGCGCTCGCAGGGAATGACCTGCTCGGGCGTGGCGGCGGCACGCGGGGCCGGGCGCCCGCGGCGGGGCTCGCCGATAATCTGCGGCTGCACGCGCAGGCCGCTCACGCGACCGTCCTCGCCCGTCTCGATGGCGAGCGGGGCTGTGAGCTCCAGAACCTCGCAGCCCTCGGCCTGGGCACCGGCGATCTCGGCGTCTTGGGCCGTCATATCGCAGATGCGACGGCGGTAGACGATGCTCACCTTTTCGGCACCGCAGCGCACGGCAGAGCGTGCCACGTCCATGGCCACGTTGCCGCCGCCGATGACGCACACGCGCTGGCCGCTCAGGTCGGGCAGTTCGTCGTCACCGATGGCGTGCAGCATCTTGACGGCCGACTCCACGCCGGGAGCCTCTTCGCCCGGAAGGCCAAGCTTCTTATCGCTGTGGGCACCGATGGCCAGGTAGACGGCATCGAACTCGTCGCGCAGGCGGGCGAGCTCCTCGCCGCTCACGGAGTGGTCGAGCTCCACGTCGACACCGGCGCTCAAAATCCAGTCGATCTCGGCCTGCAAGCGCTCGCGCGGCAGACGATAGCTGGGGATGCCGTAACGCAGCATGCCGCCCAAGTGGTGACGTTGCTCAAAGATGGTCACCTTATGGCCCATCACGGCCAGGTAGTAGGCGCAGGAAAGGCCGGCCGGGCCGCCGCCGATCACGGCGACGCGCTTACCGGTGTCGTCCACTACATGCGGTTTGTGGTCGTTGAGGTCGCTGTGCTCAACGGCAAAACGCTTGAGGGCGAGGATGTTCATGGGGTCGTCGACCATGCCGCGGCGGCAGTGCATCTCGCAGGGATGCTCGCACACCAGGCCGCAGACGAGCGGCAGCGGATTGTTCTTGCGGATGACCTTGACGGCATCGGCATAGCGGCCGGCCTCGACGAGCGAAATGTACCCGGGAATGTCGACGTGCGCCGGGCAGCCCGAGACGCACGGAACGCGGGCCTCGCGGTCAAAGCCACAGGAGTGCTCGCGGATGTGGTGCTCAAAATCGTCACGGAAACCGCGGATAGCCGTAAGCGCCATGGCGCCGGCCTCGTAACCGATGGCGCAATCGCTCGAAAGATAGATGGTGCGGGCGGTGCGCTCGATCAGATTGAGCGTGGACTCGTCGGCGCGGCCCTCGAGCACATCGGCGAGCAGATCGCTCAGCGCGCTCAGGCCCACGCGGCAGGGCGTGCACTTGCCGCAGCTCTGGGTGGAGCACAGGTTGACGAGCGCTGCCGTAAACTCAACGGGACACGGGGCGAGCGAACTCACCGCCAGACGACGTCCGAGCGCATCGTGCAGGTCGTCCATGACGGCCTGAGCGTGGCTGCGTTCCATTACGTGCAGTCGAGCCATAAGATCCCCTCTCACATGGCAGCCCGGAGGCGAGGCCGGGCGAAATTGCTACACGCACAACACTGACCTAAAAAGTTGTGAGGTCTCCATACGGTTCGGCAGGCGGTATAAAATGTCACCCTCAGCGGTGAAATAGAACATTACCGCAGATAAATGCCATATTTGATAAAACGCGTTACCAAACGACAATGCCCCGCCCACGCAATCACGTGGGCGGGGCATTGCTTCAGGCATGCGGCCAGCGACCCTGTTGCTTTTACTTAAGCTCGGGCCAGTAACCCTTGTTGGCCTCGATCATGTCGTCGAGAACCTCCTTGGCGACCTTCATCGACGGCACGGTCTTGTTGAGCGTAAAGGCCTTAAGCGCCTTCTCGTACGAACCCTCGATCGTAGCCTCGACAATGAGCTTCTCGGAGTTCAGCTGCTGCATCATGAGGCCCTGCTGGAACAGCGGAATGTTGTCGCGGCTGATGACCTCGGGGCCGTTCTTGCCAATGTAGGCAGGCAGCTCGACCATAGCGTCGTAGGGCATGTTGGGGATGGCGCCCTTGTTCTCGCAAATGACCAGGAAGCGCTGCTTGGTGTCGTTCTTCAGAGCGATAGCCAGATCGGCAATCCAGTCGCCGTGGCTGCCCGCATAGAACGTGCTCTCGTCGATCTCGCCCGTCTTCTCGTAATGGTCGATACCATCAAAGAGGTTCTTCTCACGCGTCTCCTCAACCTCGTTAGCACGGGTGCGCTCGGGGTTGGAGTGCTCGACGAACTCCTTCTGCTGCAGGTAGTAGTTCAGATACGTGTTGGGCAGGTACTCCGGGAAGCACTCCATGATCTCGTACTCGCCCTTCCAGACGTAGTACCAGCTGCCCTTGGTGTGGCGGTTCTGCTCGGGGTGCTCGTCGACGGCCTCCTCGGGCTTCTTTGCCATGAGCGAGCCCATGCCCTTGAGGTAAGAGTCGGGCAGCAGAATCTCATGCTCCTTGATGTACTCGCGCAGCTGCGGGAGCACCTCCTCGCCCTTGTGGCGGATCGAGGTGAACCAACCAAAGTGGTTGAGGCCAAAGTAATCGTACTCGACATCCTTCTTGTCGATATCGAGCGCGGCGCAAACCACGTCGATGATCGCGATCGGCATGTCGCAGATGTTGATGATACGAGCGTTGGGACGCAGCACGCGGCAGCCCTCGGAGACGATAGCGGCAGGGTTGGAGTAGTTGAGAATCCAGTAGTCCTTCTTGGCGTACTTCTCAACGTCATCGATCAGCTCGACCATGGGGAAGATGGTGCGCATGCCGTAGGCAAGGCCGCCGCAACCGCAAGTCTCCTGACCCACGCAGCCGTGACGCAGCGGAATCTTCTCGTCCTGTTCGCGCATGGCGTAGCCGCCCACGCGCATCTGGGCAAACACGAAGCTCGCGTCGGTAAAAGCCGTCTTTTTGTCGGTGGTCACCGTGAGCTTGATGTCCAGGCCGAGGTCCTCGTGCAAAATCCAGTCCACGAGCACGCCGATCTTGCGCTGGCGCTCCTCGTTGATGTCGTACAGACGAATCTCGTCAACGTCGAGCTCGTCCTTGCGCAGGGCGATGGACTTGACGATGCCGGGGGTAAAGGTGGATCCGCCACCACACAGAGTAATGATCATTGTTTACTGCTCCTTCTCAATTGCGTTTTCGACCTTGTCGCGCATCTCGGCGACCTTCATGCCAAAGATGATCTGGATATTATTGCCGTTGCGGTTGATGCCGCTGTTGGGCACGTGGTTGATGAGGTCCTCATTGATGAGGTCCGGGTTCTTAACGTTCACGCGGAGACGCGTAAAGCAGTTCTCGAGCTCCTCGATGTTGTCCTTGCCACCAAGACCTGCGACCAGGTCGGCAATACCTGCATCGACGCCCTCTGCGGGAGCCGCGGCAACAGCGCCCTGCTTCACCGCGACAGACGCGGCGGCCTCGCCCTCGGCAACGGACTCGGCAAGCTCGGACTCTTCCTCGCGACCAGGCGTGTGGAGGTTGAGCTTCTTGATAAGGAAGGTGAAGAGGAAGAAGTACAGAGCGGCGTTGACGACTCCAAGCACCAGCATAACCGGCCAGTTGGTCTTATCGACACCGAGGACCAGGTTGGAAACCACGATGTTGATGATGCCGCCTGCAGTCGAAGCGGGCACGGAGAGGACCTTGAGCAGGACCAGGAAGATGCCGGAAAGAACCGAGTGAACGACAAAGAGCACGGGAGCGGCAAAGACAAAGAGGAAGTCCATGGGCTCGGTCACGCAGGAGAGCACGGCGGTGATGATCAGCGGGATAATAACGGCCTTGGTCTTATCCTTGTTCCCCTTGTAAGCGGTGACGATAAAGGCGAGACCGATACCGATGTAGGGCCACAGGTTGTTGAAGGTGTAGCTGTTGAAATACGTACTATCGGAGAAGGGCTGACCCGTCATTGCCATCTCGGCAACACGGATGGGATAGGCGCCGGCAATAACCTGATCACCCAGCGTCAGGGTGCCACCCACATCGGAGAACTGGAACGGGGTGTAGATGAGGTGGTGCAGACCGGTGGGAACGAGCAGCTTGTTGAGCATGCCGTAGATAAACAGACCGATGTTGCCCGACTCCTTAATGATGCCGGCAACGGAGGAGATGGCACCCTGAACCGGAGGCCAAACGATGCAGAAGCCAGCGCCCATGATCCAGGAAATGATGATCATAATCAGGAACGGGAAGCGGACGCCCGAGAACATCGAAAGGGCAATGGGGAACTGCTTGTTCGAGTACTTGTTGAACACGGCACCGGTGATGCAACCAAGGATGATGCCGCCGAACACGCCGGTATCGAGCACCTGAATGCCCATAACGGTGGCCTGGCCGGTTCCGGTAAGACCGAGCATGCCGCTCGCATCGGCAAGAGAGCCGGTGGCGTTGAGCACGATGTTGTTAGCCTGCAGGAACAGGAAGAACGACATCAGGGCAATCAGCGAAGCATGGCCCTTGTTCTTCTTTGCCATGGCGCCGGCGATGCCCACGCAGAACAGAATCGAGAGGTTGTTGATGATAAACATCAGCGACTGATAGACAACGGCGCCCACAAGCTGGAACGGACCGGAGCCCAGTACGGGGACCAAAGCGCAGATGGTCTTGTTGGTCAGAATGATGCCCACGATGAGCAGGATGCCGGCAACCGAGAGATACATCATCGGCTGAACGATCGACTTCGCGAACACCTCCAACGGCGCTTTGAGGTTAACTTTCTTTTTTGCGGTCATAGCAGTACTCCCCTTCCTTTTCCGCAAATTAAGACAGATGTGCCCTGGACAAGACCGCGAGCCTTGCCTTATATCAATCGATGTGTGGGCACGTTATGCCTAGAGACCAGGTTCTCCAAGCAGGTTAACAATGTGATATGCGAGATAACTCTTCTCAGCATCGGTAACGACAACGTTATAGGTAGACGACAAGTGGGCGGCTATGGCGTCCGCGCACGAGAATGCGCACGGATACGCCGTTTCATCGATTCGGAACAGCGCGTCTCCGTTGATTTGCCCTGCCGTAGGATCGAGCGCTCGCTGTGCGAAAAACTGCAGGTGACGAACGAAACGTTCGTAAGGCAGCGAGGTGTCATCGAGGGTCGTAGCATAGCGCTTGGAAACAATCGCGAGCACGTCGCGAACAAGCTGGACCGAGATGATTAGACGGTCAGAGCGCTGCGGCATGGTGGCGTTGACGATATGCAAGGTAATGAAACCCTGCTCCTCCTCGCTCATCTCAATGCCCAGATAGTCCTTAATAATCTGAAGGGCACGGCCCGCAAGCGCGTACTCCTTGCGATAGAACTGCTGGATCTCGAGCAGCAGCGGGTTCTCGCAGGGAACGCCTTTGCGCTCGCGATCGAGGGCGAGGCTAATATGGTCTGCGAGAGCGATGAGGATCTTGTCATTGATATCGACATTGAGCTCTCGACGAAGCATCTGAACGATGTCCTCGGAAATCACGAGGTTGACGGTGGGGATGGACTCCAAAAGATGTGCCAAGCGGTCAATCGTACGCAAATCCTGAGAAGTTCCCTCCTGCAACGCGTAGGTCTTTTCGATCGACGCCTCGTCGATGGCATCGCCGGCATGACGGCCAAAGCAGAGGCCTCGACCGATGACGATGAGCTCGGAGCCATCGTCCGAAGTGACCATTGCGACGTTGTTGTTAAAAACTCGCTTGATAACCACGGTACCCACCATAAGAATTTACTCGGAAAGCCAGACGACAGGCTCTTTAACAGCAACAGGGCCGGAAGCATGCTCACGAAGAGTCGAGTTCTCCGAACGCTCGCACACGATAACGAAGACCGTGGGATCGAAGCCGGCAGCGCGAACCGCGTCGAAATCGACCTCGACGAGGGGCTGGCCCGCGTCGACATGGTCACCCTGGGCAACAAGCGCATGGAAGCCCTTGCCCTCAAGCTTAACAGTGTCGATTCCGATATGCAGCATCACCTGAGCAGAGCTGTCGTCGGACATGATGCCCAGCGCGTGCTCAGTCGGAAACAGCGCCGCAACGGTACCGGAAACAGGAGCGCACACCGTTCCCTCTTGGGGAACCACGGCAACGCCATCGCCCACTGCACGACTGCTAAAAGCGGGGTCATTGGTATTTTCTAGATTAACAAGCTCGCCGGAAATAGGGGCGAGAATCTCGAACTCGGAAGTCGCAGTCGCCTGCTTGTCCGAGCCACCCATAAGGCGAGAAAAGAAACCCATGGTGGCATGTCCCTTCATAAATATAGCCCAACCAAAATCAACCGAATGCATCCATAGAGACACACCCGTTCAAAGACTTTGGTTAGGCCCACGTCCGAGGGGACTCGGTAACCTTCCGCATTTCTTTTTAGGGGGGTTATTGTAGACAAGCCCAAAGCCGGAACAATCATTATGACCGGCGAACGGTATTTTTTCTCCGATAAACGGTATTTAGGCGGCACTTAGGGACGTTCCTTTCCCGCCGGCACCCAGGGGCACTCCTCACTCTGGTGCATTGGGGACAGGTTTGTTTGCACCAGGTTGGTGCAGATTAACCTGTCCCCAATGCAGCAATTTCGTATGCGCTAGATGAAGAGCTCGCATTCCTTCCGCACGACGCAAACCTTGCTCAACATCTGGGAAACAGCGGATAGCTTGTTGGGATCAAGCTTGCGAGCGCCTCGCGGACATACGGCGATGCAGCGCATGCAGGAGATGCACGCCTCGCCAGCTGCTCGCTTGGGGTCGCCCTTGTCGATAGCACAAACGGGGCACGCCGCGGCGCATGCACCGCAGGAGGCGCAATCCTCTGTTGCCTCGGGTGCCATACGGCGACCTCCAGCTTGTTTATAAGGACGATTGCCGGGGATAGAGGGCTCGGACGCATCCTCAGCCAACAGCTTTTGCTGAATTTGTTGCGCAAACTCTGCGAGCTGCGCCGCATCCTGCGCATCCGGTCGCCCAGCAGCAAACTGACGAGCAACGGAATGCTCAGCAATAGCAGAAACAGCTGCAACCACCCTAAATCCGGCGCGCTTCGCAACGTCCTCCAGCTCTACGAGCGTGTCCTCAAACGCGCGGTTTCCGTATACACAAACCAAAACAGCCCGAGCCCCGTTGCCGCGCACCATGCCCAACCGGTCAGCCACCACAGCCGGGATTCTACCGGCATACGCCGGCACAGAAATTACGGCCACGTCGTCCTCAGCCATCGAGACCCCGTGGAAATCCAACCCGCTATCGGTCAGATCAACGATAACGGTATTCTTGCCCAGTGCCCCGGCCACAAGGCCAGACACCTTCCGCGTTCCACCCGTCGGACTAAACACAATTTCGAATACGCTCATCGAGGCACCCTCCCCTACGCCTGGCAACGCGTCAAGCCGCTTTCACATCCAGCCAGAGTATACGGCGCGTGGGATCCCCGTTTTGGTGCACCAAACACCCCAATGCGCCCACCCTGCGCTGTCTGCCTCTTCGTTTTGTATAAATTACGGTACAGATTGTATATATGTACGGGATATCGCCGCGTTCTCCTGAGGTACCCCATCCTGGCCCGTGCAAAAAACGGAGTATTCTGCAACGTGACCGCGCCAGCACCGCCGCGGGCGAGCAAAACTGTAGGGCGCTGCGTCATTTAGGGTTCCGACATAGCGAGAATGACGTACCTTTGCTTCGAAAAACGGCGAAATCTAACTCAAAACGCTCATAGGGGGTATCTGAAGGCCACCGTTGGCAATACCGAATCGTATGCAGCCAGCTAGAGCTGCTGAATACTCCAAAAAAATGCACGGCACACCCCATGGACCCATTGCCGCATGGCAGGAAACAGGCCCACGGCATCTTCTAGATGCATTCCCGAGGAAATCACATTTGAACTAGCGATCGGATACGGCAAACAAAAAGGGCCCCGAGCGTAGTTGCTCGGGGCCCTTGGTTCACCTCGCTCTAGTGGGCGATGCGTATGCTATTTGCGGTTGCCGCCGCCGTCGCCGGGGCGACGGGAGCTGCCACCGCGCTTGCCGCCACGGCTGTTGCCGTAGCTGCCACGGTTATCGCGACCGCCGGCACGGCCGCCACGGGAGCCGGCCTGGTTGCCGCCACGACCACCACGATAGCCGCCGCGACGCTCTTCGCGGGTATCGTCGTAGTTGCGCCAGTCATCGCGACGATCGCGGCTGGCACGCGGGTCACGACGATCACGCGACTCGTTAGAACGACCAGCGCCGCCGCGGCCGCCATTGCCGCGAGCACCCTCGCGACGCTCGCCGCCGCGGCTACCGCGCTCGTCAAAGCGCTTGCCGCCGCGGGCACCACGCTCGTCACGCGAACCACGGCCTTCGCCGCCACGGCGCCCATCGCGCCCGCCGCGCTCGCCATCGCGACCGGAGCGACGACGGTCACCCGAGCCGCGCTTGCCGCCGCGCGAACCGCGGCCCTCGTCCTCGCGCTCAACACGACGACGACCGCCACGGTCCTCGTCCTCACGACGACGGCGGTGCGCCTCGCCCTGGAACTGCTTGGCACGACGCTCGGCACGGTTGCCGCGCGGGGCCTGCTCGATGGCACCAGCACCGGCGCGCTCCTCGGCAGCCACCTCGCGAGCCACGCTCTCCACGGCCTCGTCCACGCGAGCCTGAACGCCCTCGCGCACGCGGGTCTTACCGCCGCGCTTGAGGCGGCTCGGGCGCTCGCCGTCACCGCGGCGCTCGTCGCGACCGCGGTTGGAACGACCGGCTACATCGCCGTAGTCATCGCCGTTGCGCTTGCCGTCGCGACGTGCCTGCTCGAGTTTCTTCTTGCTCTTGGACTTGCCGCGCTTGGTCTTCTTCTTCACCTTAAAGGCCGCAGGATCGCGCTCGGGGTCGACGGCGGGCGGGTTGGGGCCTACATGCAAGTCGCCGGCCTCGTAGATGTCGGCCGTCTTGTCCATGAGCTTCTCGATCTCGTAGAACTCATCGACGTCCTGCTCAGTCACAAACGTGATGGCCCAGCCCAGCTCGCCGGCACGACCCGTGCGGCCGATGCGGTGGATGTAGTCGGTCGGCTCTGCCGGCACGTCAAAGTTCACGACGTAGCGCACGTCGCTGATGTCGATGCCGCGGGCGAGCACGTCGGTCGCCACCAGCACGTCAACGGTGCCGTCGCGGAAGGCCGAAAGCGCGCGCTCGCGCTGGGCCTGGCTGCGGTTGCCGTGGATCGCGGCGGCCTTGATGCCCTTGCGCTCCAGACGACGGCAGCAGCTGTCGGCGCGGTGCTTGGTGCGCATAAAGACGATAGTGCGCTCCGGGCCCTCCTTTTTGAGGAACTCGGGCAGCAGGTTGTTCTTGGCCTCGATGGACACCGGGAACACAAACTGGTCGACGGTGTCGGCGGTCGACGTGGCAGGTGCGATCTCCACGCGGGCCGGATCGCTCACCAGGTCGGTGATCTCGCCCACGGCCTCCTCGTCGAGCGTGGCCGAGAACAGCAGCGTCTGGCGCTCGGCCGGCGTCTCGCGCACAATACGGCGGACGGCGGGCAAAAAGCCCATGTCGAGCATGCGATCGGCCTCGTCGAGCACCAGGACCTTAACCTCGTCCAGGTGGCAGGCACCCTGCTCGATCAGGTCGACCAGACGGCCCGGCGTTGCGACCAGGATGTCGCAGCCGTACTTGAGTGCCGCGGTCTGGGGCTTGTAGCTCACGCCGCCCACGACGGTCACGGCGACATGGCCGGTGACGTCGGCGATCTTGCTGGCGACCTCGTCGATCTGCTGGGCAAGCTCACGCGTGGGGGTGATGACGAGCATCACGGGGCCGCGGCCGTTGCCCTCGGGCTTCTTGGCACCGCGACGACGGTTGCGGCCTCCGCGCTCGCGCACGGGCTTGGGCGGAGCAATGTGCTCCAGATTGTTCATGGTCGGCAGCAAGAAGGCAGCCGTCTTGCCAGTGCCGGTCTGAGCGGCGGCAAGCAGGTCACGGCCCTCAAGCACCACGGGGATCGAGCCGGCCTGGACAGGCGTGGGCGCCGTGTAGCCTAGGTTCTCGATGGCACGAAGCATCTCGTCCGAAAGTCCCAGCTCGTCAAAGGCGGGCAAGTTCTCAGTCGCGGACTCGACGGTCTCGGCGGCGCTGGCCTCGTCGGCAGCATCGAAGGCAGCCTGGGCCATGGTCTCGCGGGTCTCGTCCAGAATCTCGGCGTCCGTGACGTCGGATACAGAATTACGCATATGTTGTTGTTCCTTATCTGCACGCGTTATGGGCACGGCATGCGGCCGCGCGAGCGTGCTTGGTAGTGCGCTAATACATACAAAAACAGGTGCGCACAGAGAGGACGTTGCTCAGCACGCTGGCGATCGCTTTGGCAGCCCTATCACGCGCCGTCCAGACGCAGCAGCTCTAAGCGATGGAGCAGATTCGCCGCGGGTTAGTATACCCGTACTCCGTATGCCCCCACGTAAACCACAGATGACGAGGCGGGCTCGAGGTGGGCCCGGCCGATTGTCTCAATCTGTAACATCTACAGGGCAAATCTTCCTCTGCGTGTTACAGGTCGAGACAAACGGTCGACACGGTTCACAAACGTCTCAATCTGTAACAGTTACCGAGTAAAATCGGTCCTAATTGTTATAGATCAAGACAGAGGGGGATTTCCGTCCAGTCCAAACCAAATCTCTCAGTCTTCCTGCAATTTCGAACATGTGGCCTATAATGTTGCTTTGGTTACGCCATTTATTGCGCAGCCATTTAATACGTCGCCCACCGGGGGCCATTAATTCCTATCGCCATATTGGCTAGGAAGCAGTCAAAGGAGGTATCCGTGGCAGCAGAGACGCCTTGCTCGGTCCTCTATAACGATATTCGCTCGTTCGGCGGTCTTAAACATCTCGAGATCGCCCGAATGCTCATCAATGGAAACTCTTATCTCGGCAGTACCCTGCTCGAGAAATGCTCTTCCAACCGCTCGTATCTCACCCGTTACATCGTCCATCGCAAGCCTGACCAGTGCGCGCCCGCCATCTACAGCGACTTTACCGTCACCACGCTCAACCTTTCCGCGGCAATCTGCAGCAAGCTCGGCGACGGCGAGTCCGCCTATCAGGCAATCGCCGAGCACTATCGCGGCCCGGCCGCCAACGAAATGATGTCGGCTCTCGCCAGCTACAAGTTGGACAGCCGCCTATATGCAAATGCCCTCAATCACATCGACAACTTTGACGGCAATGCCGTGCGCGAGAAGAGTACGCTTTACCTTATGCTCTTTGTGGCAACGGGGGCGCTCGCCGACCCCATCCAAGGCGTGGCCACCGTCGAGCGCTTTTGCGACAGCAAGACAGGCGGGCACTTTGGCACCACCGAAACTACCGTCGGACGTGGCTTTATGAGCAGCCTGGAGCAGCCGCGCACTGTCGCCCCCAACCTCGGTCTGCTCAGAACCCATGCCGACAACTGCGCCGACATGCAAATCCATCCCCTCACACGCAATCCGCGCGGCACGGTAATTGGGTCCTTGCCCAAAACTTCGCCCAGCATCACCGATGTAGGCGCTGATGCATCGCGCGAGCATCTCCGCATTTGGCTCGAAGGTGGACGCTGGTACGCCCAGGGCCTTGGGTCGACCAACGGCACAGTGCTCGAATCGGGCGCGGGCGACGGCGATATTGTGATTGAGCCGCCGCGCGACCAACGCGAGCCCGGCAAGATCTATCCCCCAGTGGAAATCGAAAACAGCGACAGGCTCCATCTGGGTCTCTACACGACATTCCTTGTCATTGTGGACTAGCGCGGACGGCGATCGAAAGACGGTCGCCGTCCGTCTTTCGTCTTCTACCTTCTGCGTCGTAAACGACAATACTCAGCGGTATACGTGGGCAGTGTGGCTATCATGGTACTTTACCGATATCCACACTGCCCACGTATACGCGCAGCAACCCATGCTAGACAAAGGAACGCCATGGATACTACCGATAGCGCCTATGGCGACAAACTCATCCGTCTTGACACGTTCGACACCGCCGTGGCGGTCGACCCCAGCGCCGAGGACGACGCCAAGCGTCGGTTTATGACGCTTATTCTCCAGACGGCCCACCGCAACAACGGCAACATCGGGCACGTGCTGCGCGCGACCAACACGAGCGGCGAGGTCTTTGCCGTCAAGCTACTCAAGGACAACGCCATCCTTTCCGGCCAAGCCCCCGACCGCTCCGCCGAGCAAGCGGCCGCTCACCTGGCCAACACCGCCGCGCTGTTCGAGGAGTATCGTCATCTGTGTACCGTCTCGCACCTGCGCGGATTTCCGCGCGTCTATGGCTACGGATCGTGCGAGGATGACCCACTCATCCTCATGGAGTGGGTCGAGGGCACCTCGCTCAAGCAGGCGCTGCCCTTGCTTCCGCACGACGCCTCGGGCGGGCTGACCACCCAGATGGTCGCCGCCGTCGGAAACGCCGTGCTTCGCGCGCTCTTGATGACCCAAGGCCTCGTGAATCCGGTCATCCATCGCGACCTGTCGCCTGCCAATATCATGTTCCGCACCACCAGCCGAACGCTCGAGCAGCAGATTGCCGATTGCTCCTTTGACCCCTGCCTCATCGACATGGGCTCCGCGACCATGGCACTCGGCGACGACACAATCACCCGACGTGCCGACATTTGGCGTTTTGCCACACCCGCATATGCCGCGCCCGAAATGCTCACGCAGGATATCGAAGGCATCGCGGCCCTTCGCCGCTCGCCCGTGATCGACGTCTATGCGCTTTCGAGCATTCTGTACCAGCTCTACAGCGGTCGCAAGCCGTTCGATGTCGAGTCGACGGGTGCCGCGGCGACCGGCTCGTTCTACCTCATAAAGACCAAGACCAAACCGGGGCCGCTCGAGCCGCGCTGCGAGGGCGATGAAGCGCTCGTCCAAATCATCATGAAGGGTCTCTCAGTCGAGCAGTGCGATCGTCCCACCGAGCAGCAGATGCTCGAGGTGCTCTCGGCATACCTCACCGATGCCGAATCCGAGGGCCGCGAAGGCACAGGAGACGAGGCCGCGATTGATATCGATTCTGGCACGCACCTTAAGGTCGACGTCGCCGGCGAGCGCGCACGAGAGATCCTGAATCAGGCCCGCCACGATGCCATGACCCGCCGCCGCTTTATTATCGGCGGCGCTATCGCAGCCGTTGCGGGGCTCAGCGTTATCGGGGCGGCAACCCATGGCTTTGGCATCCCCGACTACCTGGACGGCATCCGCGGTTCACTTGACGACTACACCTGGGATCAGCTGCAGGAGATTTCGCTCAAGATTAAGGCCGCCGAGACCCGTAGCGAGGCACGCGAGATTGCCAAGCGTTACCACCTGCTCGACGCTGATGGGCATATCCCCTATCCGTGCACCAAGCGTGTCACGCTCACCAACGGGCTGGAGGTCGGCGCGCAGCTTGTGGGCATCCGTCACGATGAGCTTCTGGACGGTACGGGCAAGGCCGGGCTGACGTTTATGTTCGACGCGGGTATTGCCGAGCGCAACGCTGCAGCTGAACCGCCGAGCGCCGGCTGGGTAGATTGCGAGCTGCGGGAATGGCTCAACGGCGACGGCCTTAAGCTGCTGCCCAACGAGTTGCGCGCACTCATTAAAGGGGTCAAGAAGGTCTCGAACAATGTGGGCGCCGCCAACAGCGCATCGTGCCTGAGCGAGTTGCCCGCAACCCTTTGGCTGCCCGCCATGGTCGAGCTGTGCGGTACGCAACCGCCCGATTCGTTTACCGAGGGCTATCACTACCTGGCAGACATCTACAACGGCGAGGGCAAGGAGTATCAGCTCTTCCGCGAGCTCAAGGTGAGCCCGTATTCCACGAACGAGACGATGGTCCGCCAGTGGAAAGGCAAGGACACCTGTTGGTGGGAGCGCACGGTGAGCCCCGACACATCGGAGAGCGAAGGCACGCTCTATATGAACCGCGTGGGGCACGACGGCGACGTCTTTACGTACGCAACGCCTGCGGAAAAGCCAAACAAACGAACCTGTGTGATCCCCGGGTTCTGTATCTAGGGAGCGGGCATCTTGCCGTGACGGGACCCCTCCCCGGCAATTGTCTCAATCTGTAACAGTTAGAGGTCATTTTCCCTGCTAGATGTTACAGATTGAGATGATTGGTTGGGACGATCCATCGGCCAACCATCCATCCTCATCTGTAACGAAATGTCATACATTTCTTTCTGTACTGGACACCCCCAGGGGGTATGGGTGTATAGTATCGGCAGGTTAACAATTCCAACACCGAACTACAGAAAGGAGAAGCCATGGCTCAAGATAAGTTCGACGTGGGCGGCATGACATGCGCCGCCTGCCAGGCGCATGTGGATCGCGCCGTCAGCAAACTCGACGGCGTCCAAAGCGTCGCGGTCAATCTGCTCGCCGGCTCTATGCTGGTGGACTACGACCCTGCGCAGGTCTCCCCCGACGACATCTGCACCGCTGTCGACCGCGCGGGCTACTCGGCCTCACCCATCAGCACGGGCACCGACGCTGTCCAAAGCGGAAGTGCGCAAGCCAGGTCCGGCGCCGCCCATATGGAGTCGCCGACCAAAAAGTTGGAGGCCGCCGCCTCTGCCATGCGCACCCGCCTCATCGTCTCGATCGTATTCCTCATCCCACTGTTCTACATAGGCATGGGGCACATGCTCGGCTGGCCGCTGCCCGGCATCTTCACCGACCACACCCACAGCATGACGCTCGCGCTCACCGAGCTCGTCCTGCTCATTCCCATCGTCTACGTCAACGACGCGTACTTTATCAACGGGTTTAAATCACTCGCGCACGGCGCGCCTACCATGGACGCCCTTATTGCCGTGGGCGCCACCGCCTCCATCGCCTGGTCGCTCTACGCCATGTTTATCATGGCCGACCAGCTAGCCGCGGGTCAGGTCCACGAGGCCATGATGACGGGCATGGACAATCTGTATTTTGAGAGCGCCGGCACCATCCTGTCGCTCGTCACCGTAGGCAAATACCTCGAGACGCGCAGCAAGTCCAAGACCGACGGCGCCATCGAGGCGCTCATCGACCTAGCGCCCAAGACCGCGACCGTCGTGGCAGAGGACGGCACCGAGGCCACCGTCGACGTCGATGCCATTCTGCCCGGCCAGGTGCTGCGTGTGCGCCCCGGCGAGTCCATCCCTGTCGACGGCGTGGTACTCGAGGGCGCTTCGGCCGTGGACGAAAGTGCACTGACCGGCGAGTCCATCCCCGTGGAGAAGACCGCCGGCGACACCGTCAACGCCGCCACTGTCAACCGCACCGGCTCGTTTACCTTCCGTGCCACACGCGTGGGCGCCGACACGTCGCTCGCCAAGATTATCCAGCTCGTCGAGGACGCCAACGCCACCGAGGCGCCCATCGCCCGCATGGCCGACAAGGTCGCCGGCGTGTTCGTGCCCGTGGTGTTCATGATCTCGGCCGTGACCTTCGTGGTGTGGACGGCACTGACCGGAAGCGTGAACGAAGCGCTCACCTCCGCCGTCGCCGTGCTGGTGATCAGCTGCCCGTGCGCGCTGGGCCTGGCCACGCCCGTCGCCATTATGGTCGGCACCGGCAAGGGCGCCGAAATGGGCATTCTGTTTAAGAGCGCCGAGGCGCTGGAGAACCTACGCAGCGTGGGCACCGTGGTGCTCGACAAGACGGGCACCGTCACCCGCGGCAAGCCGGCTGTGACCGATATCACGGTAGCCACGCGCGCTGACGGCTCGCCCGCCATGAGCGAAAAGGCGTTGCTCAAGCTGGCCGCTGCGCTGGAGCGCTCAAGCGAGCACCCGCTGGCCGAGGCGATTATGGCCGAGTGCGAGGCGCGCGGAATCGTCGCACGCATGGTCGAGGACTTTACCGCCGTGCCCGGGCGAGGCGTTACGGCACGCGAGGGGCAGAATGTCATCGCCGCCGGCAACGTGCGTCTGATGGACGAGCTGGGCGTGAAGGTTCCCGCCGGCCTTGCCGAACAGTTCGCGGCCGAGGGCAAGACGCCGCTGTTCTTTGCCAAGAACAGCAAGCTTGTCGGTACCATCGCCGTGGCGGACGAGGTCAAGGAGACGAGCGCCGGGGCCATCGCCGCACTGCGCTCGCTTGGCGTCGACGTGCGCATGCTCACCGGCGACAACCGCGTGACGGCCGAGGCCATCGCCCGCCGCGTGGGACTGAGCAGCGAACAGGTCATCGCCGACGTCCTCCCTGCCGACAAGGAGCGCCACGTCCGCGAGCTGCAGGATGTGGGCGGCAAGGTCGCCATGGTAGGCGACGGCATCAACGACTCCCCCGCCCTGGCGCGCGCCGACGTGGGCCTTGCTATCGGCACCGGCGCCGACATCGCCAAAGAAGGGGCAGATGTGGTTCTCATGCGCAGCGACCTCATGGATGTTGCGCGGGCCATCGAGCTTTCGCGCGCCACGATCCGCAACATCAAGCAGGACCTGTTCTGGGCACTGTTCTACAACGGCATCGGCATTCCGCTGGCGGCGGGCGTGTTCTTCCCGCTCACCGGATGGCAGCTCTCGCCGATGTTTGGCGCCGCGGCCATGAGCCTGTCGAGTGTCTGCGTCGTAAGCAATGCGCTGCGCTTAAAATCCTTTAAGCCAAAAGTGGCAAAATAAGCTCACCATTAAGTCCATTTAGAACGGGTTTTCCAGGTGCCCGAGATTGACCTGAAAGAGGAGCGACGCGTACTTTGGTACGCGAGCGACGGCTTGAAGGTCAAGGTCGGGTGCCTGGGAAAGCCGACACAACAGGGAGGAATACCCATGCGATACACAATCAAGACTTCCGGCCTCATGTGCGGCCACTGCGACGCTACTGTCGAGACGGCACTGCTCAACGTTGCCGGCGTGACCGACGCCGACGCCGATCACGAGACTCAGACCGTACAGGTGGAGTGCGCCGACACCGTAACCGCCGAGCAACTCGCCGCCGCTGTCGAGGCCGCGGGCGAGAAATTCCACGCCCTGTCTGTGACCGCCGCATAGCAGTCGCTGCCTACTGAATCCTCAGAAGTTGCGGTGAAATACGGACTGTTGTGCCGCCCTAGGCCTTTAAACGGTCCGTATTTCACCGCAACTGACGGGGACATCCGGAAGATCGACCAGAAACGAGGACCCGACATGATGGCAGACCATAAATCGGTGACCCGCATGCTCAAGACGGCACGCGGTCAGATCGACGGCATCCTGCGGATGGTCGAGGAGGACCGCTACTGCGTCGATATCTCCACGCAGCTCATGGCCACACAGGCGCTCCTCGCGCGCATTAACGCCGACGTGCTCAAGGCGCATATCGAGGGCTGCGTGACTTCGGCAATCGAATCGGGCGACGAAGACCTCAAAGCCGCCAAACTCGCCGAAATCGAACGCGTCGTCGACAAACTCTCCAAGTAATTGGGGCATTGGGGACAGGTACGTTTGCACCGTCTTGGTATTCCGGGGACAGGTATGTTTGCACCACATTGGTGCAGATTAACCTGTCCCCCTTGCTCTAAATCGGGTATAAAGGCGTGCAGCATATCGAACGAAAGGCAATTTGCATGAATGACTTTATGAAGGGTCGCAATGGTGCCGATGAACTCACCATCGTGATGGGTTTTGCCGGCATCGTCATCGCGATGATCGGATCGATAGCCCGCATCCAGTGGCTCAGCTGGATTGCCATCGCCGTAATCGTGATTGGCGTGCTGCGCGGCCTGTCCAAAAATATCGACGCACGTCACAAGGAGAACGAGGCCT
The DNA here is from genome assembly GCA_900541035.1 of uncultured Collinsella sp. Lineage (GTDB taxonomy): Bacteria > Actinomycetota > Coriobacteriia > Coriobacteriales > Coriobacteriaceae > Collinsella. The sequence goes on from UQIN01000001.1 coordinate 145,528, forward strand.
TTGTCGCCGCGACTGCAAACGTCCCCTGCCTGGGCAAATTCGTCGCCAGCTTGGGCGGCGGAACCGCAGCGGCCAGCACCTCACGCGCGGCCGGCACCAGTAAGGAAGACTTTGAGCGTGCCAAGCGCACGGCCAAGAAGATGTGGAAGGGCCGCAAGACCACGGCCTATCTCAAGTGCCCCAACTGCGGCCAGATGCTCTCCGTCCCCAAGGGCAAGGGCAAGATCCGCGTCACCTGCCCCAAGTGCCACGCCAAGATGGAGACGCGCTCCTAGCCGCCATACCATAGGACAAATAAAAGCCGAGGCCTCGCGCTGAGACCTCGGCTTTTTGTATGCGACAACGGAGCTGTCCCTTTGTCACACCTATGCTACGCCGTCGCGGGCCAGCTCCTCAGCCAGCGCTTCGGCTGGCATGGCCATAATCGCGTCGAGCTCGGCATCCACCTCGGGGATGCGCTTCACCTTGAGTTTGCACACCAGATCGCCGCGACACATCACGTGCATCGGCTCACGCAGAGCGCACAGGTCATCGAGCGGGTTCTCGCGCGTCACCAAGATATCGGCGGCCTTGCCGCACTCGATCGTGCCAGTCTCGCCGTCCAGCCCCAGCAGCTCGGCGTTGACTTGCGTAGCCGTATGCAGTGCGAAGGCGTTGCTCACGCCGACATACTTGGCAAAATAGGCCACCTCACGCCACATGTCGTACTGCGTCACGAACGGGCAGCTCGAGTCCGTACCAAGGCCCACCTTAACGCCAGCTTCCAGTGCGGCACGGGCGCTCTCGATGATGCCCGAGCACACGATGTCGCCGTTCTTCTTTTGCGTATCGGTAGAATGGGTCTTTTCCGGGTCGAGCAATACAAACGGCAGCGCCGGGCTGATAGTGCAGGTCACACTCGGAGCACGCCCCTCGAGCTGCGTGCCCGCGGCGCCACGGTACAGCTCCAAGATTTCGGGTGTCAACGGAGCGCCGTGCTCAATCGTGTCGACCCCGGCCTCAAGCGCGGCCTTCACGCCCTCGGTGCTCTCGACATGGGCCATAACCGGCAGGCCCACCTCGTGCGCCGCCTTGCACGCCGCCGCGGCAACCTCCACCGGCATACGCAGCACGCCCGGCTCGCCCACCTCGGTCGCATCGAACACACCGCCCGTCACGAACAGCTTGATGACATCGGCACCGCGCGCATACAGGTCTCTCACCTGCTCGGCTGCCTCGACGGGGCTGTTGGCCACCTGGGCGAACAAGCCCGCGCCATGGCCGCCCGGCACCGTGACGCCCGTTCCCGGCGCTACCAGGCGCGGACCCCGATACTTGCCGGCGTCGATAGCGTCGCGCACGGCAATGTCGGCAAACAACGGGTCGCCCGCGCCGCGCACCGTGGTCACGCCGCTTGCCAGCTGCTGCTGGGCACTGCCCTTGAGGATGCGGCGGACGATGGCACGGCCCACGGGATTATCGAGTTTCTTCATCAGCGCTCCCGCATCGCCGGCCGAGACAGGCTTGCCCGAGCCGCACAGGTGCACGTGCATATTGATGAGACCGGGCATGAGATACGCGCCACCCAGGTCGATAACCTCGGCACCTGCAGGCGCCTGCGCCACAGCACTCGGCCCCATCCAGGTGATGACGCCGCGCTCAACAGTCACGGCCATATCGGGTTGCGGCTCCATATGCTCCGAACCATCCAGAATGGTCGCATTGATAAACAACGTGGAACGATCGGCAGATGCCATATCGAGCTCCTCCCTCACGATTAACTTGAACATTTGTCCATTATCACCTAGTCCCGCTGGATTGCTGCAGACGCATCGGTTAACGGAAGGAAGAGGGGATGTGGGGAGACGGAACACGTTGCAGTCCCACCCCAGCGACACCAGGGAAATGTCTCGATCTGTAACAGGTACAGGGTTATTAGGCCCCTTGATGTTACAGATCGAGACATTCGGTCGACGTTTCACCGGCTTGTCTCGATCTGTAACAATTACGAGCTCAAACAGCCTCTAAACGTTACAGATCGAGAAAAACCTCTCAGCGCCCATACCACTGGCATCTCCACTCCTCAGCCAATTCAACCTGCCGAGGAATACCCGCCAGCCTCATTTTCTCGACTAGCTTCCCCGGGCCTTTGAGTTCGTTAAACGTAAACCGAAGCACCTTATGCCCGAGCATTGTCAGATGAGATTCCCGCTGACGCTCTGCCACGAATGGGTCAACCGACTCCCGACCCTCGCCGCTCTGCAAGGTGTACTTCCCCTTTCCGTCGAGCTCGCCGATGACACACGTCCCGTCCTCGAGCCGCCAAAAATAGTCGACACGAAACACCTGGCTCGGATCGAGCGGGTCGCGAAACTCCACCTGCAGCTCCGGAACCGGAAAGCCGTACGCAATAAAGAATGCTCGGAACCGAGACTCGCCGCCGTTTTCAGACAGCCCGTCCGCATGCGATGCAATCACCTGCGCCCTGCGATACCCACGTCGACCTTCGCAATCGGCGCGAAGTCGCTCGCACAACTCATCGCACGACGAACCCTTCGCCCGCAAAGCAGAATCGGCAATTGCCAGCCCATACGAAAACGGCGCGCGCAGCAGACAGTCCTCCACCGTGCGCCAAAACGGCGTCACCCGCACGCCATCGACTTGCTCAAGCACACCCGCCGTCTGCGGACGCAGCAGCCTACACCCCATACTCAATGTCACCGAACATCCCGTTTTGACCAAGTAACGCGGCCCGAGCAGATCATTCGGCACCTCCAGACCCCACAAAAGTGCCGCGTCATAACCCCAAAACGCCCAATCGGGATGAAACTCCGCAAGCCCCTTGATGGTCCACCGAGCCCGCTCCGACGGCGTCAACGCATCCCATTCATGCTGAAAACAGAATAGATGCGATTCGGGCTCCGCAATATCGTCTGTGCCCACATGGCGCCGCAGCCACATGAGCTCGGCATTGTCGTGCGTTACAAGCAGCACGCCTTGTTCAGCCGCCTCCGTGAGTCTGGCGAGCATCCTATTCCGCGCCAACGTGTTGCGAGTCGTATGCTTGTGTTTAAAAACGGTATTAGACACTTTCATCACCACCACGTCAGACAAATGGACCATCGTCACCGTTGCCTCCGCTGACAAATGTCTTGATCTGTAACAGGAAGACCGATTTTTGGCCGCTAGATGTTACAGATCGAGATCTTTCGACACCGCGTCCAACCTTTGTCTCAATTTGTAACAGGTAGGTCGAGTTTTGGCCTGTAGATGTTACAGATTGAGACATTCCCCCAACCAGGTGCCAAACGTCTCGATCTGTAACAGTTAGACGTTCTCCAGGGCCCTAAACGTTACAGATTTAGACAAATCAGCAGCGCCCAAGCATTCGTCTCGATTTGTAACAGGTAGACCGGTTTTTTGTCCCTAAACGTTAAAGATCGAGACAAATAGACACGCGGCGGCGCTGCGACAGCCCATCCCTTACTCCCACTCCTGCTCGTAGATGTTGAGGGACTTTACGTAGCGCCCCTGGGCGCCCATGATGTCGCGGACCAGACGCAAGAAGAAACTGATGCACGAGGTGTCAAAGCCATCCTGCAGGTCCTCCGGATGCACCGCACCAGGCCCATCGACCGCCGTGTCACTCAGGCGTGCGATGTCATACAGATAGAGTTGTCCCGCCGTCAGCCAGACATCGTCGACGCAGGCGAGGCGCACCGCAATCGCTCCGTCGCTCCAATGCTCCTTTTGCACGATATGCGGGTCGTAGACATCAAAGCGACGGTCGGCGCGCGTGTCCTTCAGCGCGACCATACCAGTCGCAGGATCCTTGTCCAAAATGCCAAAGCGCGAGAAATACTGCGTGTCGCGTACCTGCTCGAGCCGCTTGAGCGCGGCAGGCGAAAGCGATGTCGGCGGCTCTTCAACATACAGCTCGAGCAGCGTCTTGCCATGGCGATAGGGGCGCTCGAAGAGCAGCCAATCGGTAAATGCCATGTTGTAGGCCATGATTTCGTTTTGCGAAGGCTCGGTGCAATAGCTGAGCCACGGGTCGACAATGATCTCGAACTGTTCGCGCGCCGGCTCCAAAAACTGGAACTTCCGCAGCATCCAAAAATGGGCCATGTCGGCAATATCGTTGCCGACGGCTTCGGCTAGCTGCGCTCGGTCTAAAACGTGGTCAGTCACGGCATCCTCCTCAAACTGATGAACCTCAATTTGAGCTTACGAGGAGGGTGGGCAGCCACTGTCAGCACGGACAAAATAGGCCTCCGGCTGCAAACCAACTGCCGACCAAACACTTGACGGGATGCTTGACCGAAAATGCGCACCGCAAAGAAACGGCAGGTAGATATAGACAGCTGACCCGCCATTTTGAGCCAGATGCCCGCTGCCACCACAGAAACAGCAGAGCACCACAGTCGCAAACGTCGACGAATGAATACTTGTACGTCGACAAATGACAAAGTCGCCCGCAAACCCGCAAGGAGTGTCCCCGAATGCCGGCACATAAGGAACGCCCCCAGCTGCCGGCACTTGGGGACGTTCCTTTTGGGCCGGCCGTTGGGGACAGCCCTTGACGATTCAGCCGTGGACAGCCGCCTTACAGCTCCAGCGCCTCGGCGACTTCGGCAGCGCAGGCCAGGGCGTCGGCCATGGCGCTCACTACGAGCGAGCTGCCGTTGCGGGCGTCGCCGGCCACATACACCGGCGCGGCATCTGCGGCGACGCCGTCGACACGCGCCGCAAGATGCGAGCCCTCGGCGACCATCACAGGCAGCGGGCGGCCCGCCGTGGCAACAGGTACGCCGACAGCTTCGAACACGCTGCGCTCCGGACCCGTAAAGCCACAGGCGATGAGCACCAGCTGGGCCGGCACCTCGTGCTCGGAGCCCGCGATGCGTTCGGGCTTGCCGGCCGACCAATCCAGATCGACCACGCGCAGGCCCGCTGCCGCGCCCTTCTTGTCCAGCAGCACCTCGAGCGTATCCACGCCCCAGGCACGCATCTCGCCGCCCATGGCAGCGATAGCCTCCTGCTGACCGTAGTCGGTCTTCTTAACGTTGGGCCACTGCGGCCAAGGGTTGCTCGCCGCACGCTTATCGGGCGCGGCCGGCAAGAACTCAAACTGGCGCACACTGCGCGCACCCTGGCGCACCGCGGTGCCCACGCAGTCGTTGCCGGTATCGCCGCCGCCAATGACCACAACGTCCAGGCCACGCGCGTTCACCGCGGGCTCACCACCATCGAGCACCGAGACGGTCGAAGCCGTCAGGTAGTCCACGGCATACACCACGCCCGGGGCATCCACATTCGTAGCCGAAAGACCGCGGGGTGCACGAGCGCCGGCAGCCACCACAACGGCGTCAAAGCCATTGAGCTTGGCCGCTACCGCAGGGTTCGTAACGTCAGCGCCCAGCTCAAAGACAATACCCAGCTCGCGCATGAGCGCCACGCGGCGCTCGACCACAGACTTCTCGAGCTTCATGTTGGGAATGCCGTACATGAGCAGGCCGCCCGGACGGTCGTCACGCTCAAACACCGTCACGCGGGCGCCGCGACGCGCGAGCTCCCATGCTGCCACCAGACCAGCAGGACCGGAGCCCACCACGGCGACCGTGGGTGCGCCCTCCCCCGCCGGCTCAAAGCGACGCGGACCGCCATTTGCCCACTCATGGTCGCTGATCGCACGCTCGTTGTCATGAATCGTCGTGGGCTGGCCGTCGACCGAACCCAGGTTGCACGCGGCCTCGCACAGCGCCGGGCACACGCGGCTCGTAAACTCGGGCATGGGCGAGGTGAGCGACAGGCGCTCGGCAGCCTCGTCCCAGCGGCCGCGGTACACCAGCTCATTCCACTCGGGAATCAGGTTGTGCAGCGGGCAGCCACTCGGACGCGCCTTGCCAAAGCTCGCGCCCATCTGACAAAACGCCACGCCGCACATCATGCAGCGGCTCGCCTGGGCACGGCGCGCATCGTCATCGAGCTCCACGTACAGCGGATCAAAATCATGGCTGCGCTCCTCCACGGGGCGAAGCTCGTGGGTCACGCGATCGATATCAAGAAAAGCACCGGGCTTACCCATGGCACTTACGCCTCCTTCTTGGTCGAAGCAACAGAGCTGGCGGTGGTGGACGCAGCGCCCGCAGCGCCGCCCGCGGCATCGAAGCGAGCGACATCCGCGGCACTCGCGCGACCGGTCACAATGTCAAACGCCAGCTCCTCTGCCTGCGCATGCGTCTTGCCGACGGCCTCGGCGGCGGCGACAATCGCCAGCACGCGCTCGTACTCGGTCGGAATGACCTTCACAAAGTGCTTGCTCATCGTCTCAAAGCTGTAGAGCAGCTTAATGCCGCGCGGGCTCTGCGTCGCGTCCACGTGCTCCTGGATGAGCGCACGAATCTGCGCCAGCTCGCCGGCCGTCGGGGCCTTGAGCTCAACGCTCTCGTGGTTCACACGGGCATCGAGCGTGCCGTACTGGTCAAAGACGTAAGCCACGCCGCCCGTCATGCCGGCGGCGAAGTTCTGCCCGACCTCGCCCAGGATGAGCGCCAGACCGCCCGTCATGTACTCGCAGCCATGGTTGCCGCAGCCCTCGACCACCACCGTGGCACCGGAGTTGCGTACGCCAAAGCGCTGGCCGGCCAGGCCGTTAATGAAGCCGCGGCCACTCGTAGCGCCAAAGAACGCAACGTTGCCCACGATGATGTTCTCGTCGAACTTGTAGGTCGCATGCGGGTTGGGGCGCACCGACACCTCGCCGCCCGAAAGGCCCTTGCCAAAGTAGTCGTTGGCGTCGCCGCACACGTTGAGCGTAATGCCGCGCGGCAGGAAGGCGCCAAAGCTCTGACCGGCCGAACCATCGCAATCGATGGTGATGGAGCCGGCGGGCAGGCCCTCGGGATGCGCCTTGGTCACCGCGTTGCCCAAGATGGTGCCCACGCAGCGGTTGACGTTGGCGATATCGGCGCGGAAGCGAATCGGACGCAGGTGCGCACGGGCATCGGCCGTATAGGGCACAAACAACGTGGAGTCGAGCGTCTTGTCGAGCTCGCTGTCCGCAGCCATCTGGGGCAGGAAGTGACGGCCGTCGGCGCCCGGGATGTGGGCACCAAACTCACAGGTCGCGCTTGCCAGCACGGGCGACAGATCGAGCAGGTTGGCCTTGCGGTTGCCCGGGACCTCGATCTGGCGCAGGCACTCGGGATGGCCGACCATCTCGTCGACGGTGCGGAAGCCCAGGCTCGCCATGACCTCGCGCAGCTGCTCGGCAACAAAGAGCATAAAGTGCTCGACGTGCTCTGGCTTGCCGCGGAAGCCGCGACGCAGGCGGCAGTTTTGCGTAGCGATGCCGGCGGGGCAGGTATCCTGCTGGCAGTCGCGCTGCATGAGGCAGCCCATCGAGATGAGCGGCATGGTCGCAAAGCCAAACTCCTCGGCACCCAGCAGGCAGGCGACGGCAACATCGGTGCCGTCCATGAGCTTGCCGTCGGCCTCGAGCACCACGCGCGAGCGCAGGCCGTTTTGCAGCAGCGTCTGCTGGGCCTCGGCAAGACCGAGCTCCAGCGGCAGACCGGCGTGCCAAATGGAATCGCGAGCAGCGGCACCCGAGCCGCCGTTGTGGCCGCTGATCAAAATCTTGTCGGCGGCACCCTTGGCCACACCGGTGGCGATGGTGCCGACACCGGCCTCGCTGACCAGCTTGACCGACACGCGAGCGCCGGGGTTGGCGTTCTTAAGATCGAAGATAAGCTCCGCCAGGTCCTCGATGGAGTAGATGTCGTGGTGCGGCGGAGGTGAGATCAGGCCGATGCCGGGCGTGGACTGACGGACCTCGGCGATCCAGGGATAGACCTTCTTACCGGGCAGGTGGCCACCCTCGCCGGGCTTGGCGCCCTGGGCCATCTTGATCTGAATCTCGAAGGCACTGCACAGATAGCGGCTCGTCACGCCAAAGCGCGCGCTTGCCACTTGCTTGATGGCGGAGTTCTTGGAGTCACCGTTAGCCAGCGGGGTCTCGCGACGCGGGTCCTCGCCGCCCTCGCCGGAGTTGGAACGGCCATGCAGGCGGTTCATGGCGATGGCCATGCACTCATGTGCTTCCTTGCTGATGGAGCCGTACGACATGGCGCCGGTGTTAAAGCGGCGGACGATGTTGAGCGCGGGCTCGACCTCGTCGAGTGCCACCGGAGTGCGGCCGCTGGCATCAAAGTCCAGCAGGTCGCGCAGGCGCACGGCACGGCCGGTGCGGTGCAGGCGGGCGCTGTACTCCTTAAAGGTGTCGTAGCTGTCCTCACGGCAGGCGGTCTGCAGCAAGTAGATGGTCTGCGGATCGATGAGGTGATCCTCGCCGCCGAGCGGGCGCCACTTGGTCAGGCCCAACGTAGGCAGCTGATCGGGAGCCGGGCTCTTAAGGATAGCGAGCGCGGCGTCGTAGTGCTCGTTTTGCTCGCGCTCGACGTCCTCGACACCCATACCGCCCACACGGCTCACCGTGCCGGCGAAGTACGCGTTGACGAACTCCGGAGTGAAGCCCACGGCCTCGAAGATCTGCGCGGAGTGGTAGCTCTGCACCGTGGAGATGCCCATCTTGGACATGATGGAGACGATGCCGGCGGTCGCAGCCTTGTTGTAGTTGGCGATGCCCTGCTCGGCCGTCACGTCCAGGTCGCCGCGTGCCGCCAAGTCGCGAATGCACGCATGCGCGTTGTACGGATAGATACCGCTCGCGGAGTAGCCCACCAGCGCCGCAAAGTCGTGCGGGGACACGGCGTCGCCGCACTCCACCACGATGTCGGCAAAAGTACGCACGCCGGCGCGGATCAGGTGGTTGTGCACGCAGCCCACAGCGAGCAGTGACGGCACAGGGACCTCGCCCGCCGCAGCACGGTCGCTCAACACCACGATGTTCACGCCGTCGCGGACCGCAGCCTCAACGTCCTCGGCAAGCTGCTTAAGCGCAGCCTGCAGCGCGCCCTCGCCGGCGTCGCGGCGGTAGACGGCACGGAAGCGACGGGTCTTAAAGCCCACGCGGTCGATGGCGCAGATGCGGTCGAACTCCTCCTCGCTCAGCAACGGGCGCTCCAAGCGCACCAGCTGACAAGCCGTGCGGGAATCCTCGAGCAGGTTGCCGTGGTTGCCCAGATAGAGCGTGGTCGAAGTCACCATGTGCTCGCGCAGGGCATCGATCGGCGGATTCGTGACCTGGGCGAACAGCTGATAGAAATAGTCAAAGAACGAACGCGTCTTCTTGGACAGGCAGGCCAGCGGCGCATCGATGCCCATCGAGGCGAGCGGCGCCTTGCCCTGCCGGGCCATGGGACGCACGACCTCGTCAACGTCATCCCAGTGATAGCCGAGCTTGGCCATACGCACGGCGGCGGGCACCTCGGCGTCCTCAGCCGGCGTCGCCGCGGCGGGCTTATCGAGCGCGTCGACGGTCAACGTCTCCTCGGCGATCCAGTCGCGGTAGGGCTTTTCCTTGGCGTAGCGGGCGCGCAGCTCGTCGTTGTAGATCACGCGGCCGCGGGCAAAGTCGACCTCGAGCATCTGGCCCGGTCCCAGGCAGCCGCTCGTCAGGATGTTCTCGGGGCGCACCTCAATGGTGCCCACCTCGCTCGCCAGCATAAAGCGGCCGTCGCGCGTCACGTAGTAGCGGGCCGGGCGCAGGCCGTTGCGGTCGAGGGCGGCGCCCAGGGTGCGGCCGTCGGTAAAGGCGATGGCGGCCGGGCCATCCCACGGCTCCATGAGCATGGACTGGTAGGCGTCGTAGGCGCGGCGCTCCTCGCTCAGGCTGTCGTTGTGGTCCCACGGCTCGGGCAGCAGCATGGATGCGGCACGCGTGAGCGGACGACCGTTCATGACCAGGAACTCGAGCACGTTGTCCAGAATCGCGGAGTCGGAGCCTTCGCGGTTGATGATGGGCATCACACGCTCAAGATCATGCTGCAGCACGGGGCTGTACAGGTTGGGTTCGCGGGCACGAATCCAGTTGACGTTGCCCTTGAGGGTGTTAATCTCGCCGTTGTGGATGATAAAGCGGTTGGGGTGCGCGCGCTCCCAGCTGGGCGTGGTGTTGGTGGAGTAGCGCGAGTGAACGAGCGCCACGGCCGTCTTGACGGCGGCGTCGTTGAGGTCGATGAAGAAGCGGCGCATCTGCGTGGCGACGAGCATGCCCTTGTACACGATGGTGCGCGAGCTCATGGAGCACACATAGAAGATCTTGTCACGCAGGGCGAACTCGGCGTCGGCCTTCTTCTCGATGGTGCGGCGGCACACATACAGGCGGCGCTCGAAGGCGTCGCCGGCGGGCGTGTCGTCGGGGCGGCCCAGGAAGGCCTGCAGGATGGTAGGCATGCAGGCGCGTGCCGTCTCGCCCAGGTCGTGCGGGTCGACGGGCACCTCGCGCCAAAAGAGCAGCGGCACGCCGGCCTCGGCGCAGCCCTCCTCAAACACGCGACGGGCATCCTCTACGCCCTTTTCGTCCTGCGGGAAGAACAGCATGGCCACGCCATAGTCGCCCTCTGCCGGCAGAATCTGGCCGCACTTTTGAGCCTCTTTACGGAAAAAGTGATGCGGAACCTGGAACAGGATGCCGGCGCCGTCGCCGGTGTTCTTCTCGAGTCCCGTGCCGCCGCGGTGCTCCAAGTTGACCAGAATGGACAGCGCATCGTCCAGAATCTGGTGATGGCGTTCACCGTTGATATCGGCAAGCGCTCCGATGCCACATGCGTCGTGGTCGAATTCGGGGCGATAAAGGCCCTGCTGCTGAGCGGAATCTGCCTGCATCGCGATCCTCCCCTAGATATTAGACAGTCAGTTGAATAGGCATACTAGGAGCATCGCCGGCCCGTTGTGTTTCCCGCCCGTTTCGAAACAATCGCGTAACGCACGCCCTACGAGTGGACACCGCCGACCTCAAGGACGACGACAAGGGCCCCAAGTTCGGCCCGTATGCTCACCGCTTCAAACATCTCAATCTGTAACAGTAAGATCCAATTTCCATCCCTAGTTGTTACAGATCAAGACATTTCAGCAATCCCCTTCCACCATCCTATTCAAATACAACAATTTTGTTAGTCTTGGTTAACTTCTTAGCCTAAAACGGGTATCCTTTGCGGCGTCAAGCAAACGGCACGCAGGAGCTCACCATGCTCAACCATCTCAAACAACACTTTGGCTCGCACCGCACCGGAGGCCACGGAGGTCTGGATATCGCCCGGCACATCGGCCCCGGGCTGCTCGTGACCGTCGGCTTTATCGACCCGGGCAACTGGGCCTCCAATATGGCCGCGGGCTCGCAGTTTGGCTACGCGCTGCTGTGGATCGTCACGCTGTCCACAATTATGCTCATTGTGCTGCAGCACAACGCGGCGCACCTGGGCATCGCCACGGGCACCTGTCTTGCCGAGGCCACGACACACTACCTCCCCCGCATCGTGGGACACATGGTGCTCGCCAGCGCCTATCTCGCGACCATCGCCACCGCCATGGCCGAAGTCCTGGGTGGCGCGATTGCCCTTCAAATGCTCTTTGGGCTGCCCGTGCGCGTGGGCTGCGTCATCGTGGCGGCAGTATCGATGGCGATGCTCATGACGAGCTCCTACAAGCGCGCCGAGCGATGGATCATCGCCTTCGTAGGCGTGGTAGGACTCTCGTTTTTGGCTGAGCTTACGCTGGTCAAGGTCGACTGGCCGCAGGCCGCCGCAAGCTGGATCACACCCAGTATGCCCACCGGCTCGGCCGCGATTATCGTAAGTGTCCTAGGCGCGGTTGTTATGCCTCACAACCTCTTCCTGCACTCCGAGGTCATCCAATCCATGCACTTCGAAGGCCAAGGCGAGCAGGTTATCGAGGAACGTCTGCGCTACGAGCTCTTCGACACGCTCTTTTCGATGGGCGTGGGCTGGGCGATCAACTCGGCCATGGTCATCCTGGCCGCAACGACCTTCTTTGCGCACGGCATTGTCGTAGACGACCTCGCCGTCGCAGCGGCCACGCTCTCCCCCATCTTGGGCCCGGCGAGCTCGACCATCTTTGCGGTAGCGCTGCTGTTCGCGGGACTATCGAGCAGCGTGACAGCGGGCATGGCGGCGGGAACCATCACCGCGGGCATGTTCGACGAGGAATACGACATCCACGACCGACATTCCTCGATCGGGGTGGCGGTCTGTTTCGTCGGCGCAGTGGCGGCGTGCCTGATCGTCCCGAATCCTTTTGAGGGTCTCATCTGGAGTCAGGCGCTGCTGTCGCTTCAGTTGCCGATTACGGTCTTTGTGCTCATACGACTCACCAGTTCGCCCCGCGTTATGGGCAAATACGCCAACTCGCGCCCGCTCAACGCGCTGCTCGTAGGGATCGGCGTCATCGTGACGATTCTCGACATCGTGCTGCTAACGGGAATGTAATTGAGATGGCGTGACTGTCCAGATATAACGTCTTAATCTGTAACACGTGAGACCGTTTTAAACCGTCAGATAAATCAAAAGGGTCCCGGCCGAGAATTCGACCGGGGCCCTTGGACAGAGCTATATGTTGTTGCAAGTCGTGTGTCTACGAGCTACTCCTCGACAAGCTCAAACTCATCGGGGCCGACGCCGCAGACCGGGCACACGTAGTCCTCGGGCAGCTCGGGCGTGTCGACCTCAACCTCGTAACCGCAAACGGTGCACACAAACTTATACGTCTTCTTTTCCTCAGCCATGATGTTCTCCTCTCGAACGTGACTGCTGGTGTACTTACTTATTAGTATATATTCTCAATAGTATAATGCAAGTATTTTTAGAACATTTCTAGCCTTGATACGACGAGGCTTTGGGCGGCGTCTTGCCCTTTAGCACCTTGTGATAGTAGTCGTACGTCAGCGGCGTCTCGTCGCTCAGGCGCTCGGCATCCTCGACCTCGCCAATAAACAGCAGATGCGTGCCCACATCCACAGTGTCGATCAAACGGCAGCTAAACAGGGCCGCCGCGTGCTCGGGCACATAGGGCATGCCCAGAGCCGTCTCGCGGGTCTCGTATTTGGCAAACTTGTCATAATCGCTGCTGGTGCGGAACCCAAAGTTACCGATGTAGAGCATGTCGGCCGTCTGATCGATCACGGTCAGCGCGAACGCTTTGGCCGATGCGATGACGCCCGAGGTGACATTGTCCTTGTTCACGGCAACCGAAATACGCGGCGGCATGGACGTCACCTGCACCGCAGTGTTGATGACGCAGCCGGCGCGCAGCCCGTCTGCCGCAGCGCTCACCACGTACAGACCGCTCGGCATGGTAAAGAACGCAGTTTTGTCCATAACGATCACTCCCCTAGCTCGGGTTGGAACCTCATGAATGTATGTACCCACAAAAAAGGCGGCACCCATAACGGACGCCGCCTTTGAGACATATGTGTCAGAACAGTAAGAAAGATAAGACGCCCGCAGTTGCGGTGAAATAGGGACTGAATAGCCCCTCAAACAGGCAAAACAGTCCGTATCTCACCGCAACTTATATAGAGCGCCTACCGGTTGCGTTCCTTGAGGGCGCGGTCGATCTCGCGTTGGACATCACGCTTGGCCATGTCCTCGCGCTTGTCGTAGAGCTTCTTGCCGCGACCCAGACCCAGCAGCAGCTTTACGCGGCCGTCGGTATTAAAGTAGAGCTCCAACGGAACCAGCGCATAACCACGGTTGCGAAGTTTGCCGTCAAGAAAGTCGATCTCCTTGCGGTGCAGCAGCAGACGACGCCGACGGTCGGGATCGCGATTCCACACGCCACCATGGCTATAAGGGTGGATATGCAGTCCGACGAGCCAGCACTCGCCGCCACGAATCAGCGCAAAAGTGTCAGTGATCTGACAGGCGCGCTCGCGAATCGACTTGACCTCGGTGCCGCTCAGCTCAATACCGCACTCAAACGTCTCATCGATAAAGTACTCGTGATGTGCCGAGCGATTCTTGGAAATGAGTTTGCGCTCGCGCTTACTGGGCATCGCCGGCCTCCTTGGCGCCATCGGCGTTTGAGCCCGCAGCCTCACGCTTTGCCTTGCGCTCGGCATTGAGCTCGGCATCGCTCTCGCGCACCAGTTTGATAATCGCCGCGCAGGCCTCCTCGCCCACCAAGTCGCGAGCACGCACCGTCAGGCGCGTCGCCTCCTGCTTGTCGCCGTCGCTTGCAGCATCGGTCGCGCACATAATCAGGCAGATGGCAATCTCGGCCGAAGGCGAGGTCGGCACGCCTTGCAGGGCCAGTTCACCCATCACGTGGTCGTCGCTCTCATCAGCGGCATCCGGATAGGTGGTATGGATCTTGTTGAGCAGGCGCGTCGTATGCGCATCGTTGGGCGCCAGGCGCAGCGCCAGACGCGCGCAGCCCACGGCAGCCGAAACGTTCTCGGTCTCGGGCTCCAAGAAGTACTGACCTAGATTGGCGTAAGCGCGGGCGGCGCACTTGCCATCGCTTGCACGCTCCAGCACCGAGAACGAGAGCGATGCCCATTCCTGCTTGTCCTCGAGTGCGCGGAACAGCTCGGCCAAATCCAAGCGATAGTTGCAGTTCATGGGGTCCCAACGCACAGCCTGCATCAGGGCATTACGAGCGCTCACATAATCCTGCTGGCGAATGTAGGCAAACGCCATGTCAGAGTACAGGCGGTCAAACGGCACCTCGACCTGCACGAGCTCGCGCGGATCCTTCTCCACGCGGCGATAGGCCAAGCGCTCAAACTTGCTATCGAAGCTAAAGTATTGACGCTTCTCCTCCGTCTTGCACTCAGCATCAATATACTCCTCGGCGAGCTCCACCAGACGCTCCAGCAGCGGCGTCGCCGTAGCCAAGTCGCCCTGCGCCAGATAGTTCTCGGCATACGTGATGTCTTGCAAGCTGATGGGCAGATCCATGGCTACTCCTCGATCTGAGCGAAACACGGCAGGCGCCGTATATACGGTCAATACACAAAACCCGGGTCTCTTACGAGGCCCGGGCGTTCAATTTTGGTAGCCCGTACCAGATTCGAACTGGTGATCTCCGCCTTGAGAGGGCGGCGTCCTAAACCGCTAGACGAACGGGCCATATGTAGCAAATGCAATGGCTGGGATGGAGGGAGTCGAACCCCCATTGACGGAACCAGAATCCGCTGTCCTGCCATTAGACGACATCCCAATGACTGCATCGCTGCGCTCGGCTGTGCCTTTGCGCAAGAAAGAAATATACGGGAAGTCTCGCCGTGACGCAAGCCCCAATTTTGACTTTTTTGAAATTCAGTCAAATTGGCCTAATTTAGTCCAACCCGTGAAGGACCTGTGAAGCCGACCGCTGTACACGAGGGGCAAAACGCCGCGAGCGGTAGCCGTCAACCGTTGGCAGATTCTACCGCGAAAACGATAGCACCAGGCAACACAATCGAAGCATCAATGATCGCGTAGATATCGAGGCGCCATGGACGAAGAGCTTGATTACCTATGGGAGACCCTGGGCCTCGAGATCACTGCCGACCTTTGGCCCGAACGGGACAAAATCCATCCCACACTGCGCCCCGCCATCACGGTGATGCAGGCAAAATACCGCCGTGCATCCTTTTTGATCATGCGGGTGTCATGGCACGCGGGACTCCCCGACCTTAAGCGAATCCAGGCAAGCCTCGTCGAGCTGTCCGGCATGCCGACCGTCATATCCGAGGCGCACCTGGAGCAGCGCCAGCGCGAGCGACTGCAACAGCAGCGGATTCCCTTTATCTGCCCCGGCGTTCAGGCATATCTGCCCTTTATGGACGAGGAGTACTGGAGCGGCAAGCCCAACAAGCACGTAAAGGTCTACGATCCGCACGAATGGGCACAGCTTGAGGATTAGCGCATATGCCCGCCAGCCGGGATAGTGCGCATGCCCGCCAACCGGAAAGCTCATCCCGGAATTTACGTCCAGAACGGGACGCGCTTTCCCCTAGAGGCCCCAAACGGAAACCGTATCCCAGATTTCGCGCTCAAACTGGGATACGGTTTCCGCTAGCCCCTTCAACCGGAAACTGCGTCCCGGAATCCGAGCTCAAAACGGGTCGCACTTTCCGCAGCCGCTACAGCAACGCCTCGGCCCAAGCCGCTTCCCTAAAGCCGGGAATCGCAAAGTCGTCGCCCACCAGCAGCGGACGCTTGACCAGCATGCCGTCGGTCGCCAGCAGCTCGTAGCACTCCTGATCCGTCATGCCCGCATCCAGACGCGCCTTCAGGCCCAGCTCTCGATATTTCATGCCCGACGAATTAAAGAAGCGCCGCACCGGCAGCCCCGAACGAGCAACCCAGGTCGCAAGCTCATCAGCCGTGGGATTGTCCAAAACGATATCGCGGTCGATGTACTCTACCCCATGTTCGTCCAGCCATGCCTTGGCCTTCTTACAGGTCGAGCACTTGGGATATTCAACAAACAGTACGGTCATGGGAATCCTCCGAATATAGATCGGCCAACGCGGGCACACGCCACACGAGGCGCCTTCGTATGATGGGCCAATTGTAGCCCACGGGTCACACGCTAAACGAACCGTACCCCGAATCCGCGTTTGATGAACGGCAGTAGCTCCATTGCCTCGGGCGTGATATGGCCCGCAACGTTCATGCGCTCGTCACCGGGAAGATCGACCCGCGCAATCTCAAGCTCGCCTTCGTAGCGCCCATATCCGCTATTGCTCACAGCGATCGACCCCGCCTTTCGCGGCAGGCCGGCTCCGGCATCCGTCGGCACGGAATCCGGCTTAAGCGTCGTACGTGACTCCTGAGACCTAAAGATGAGGACGCTCGAGTCGGGCCGGTCGTGATGAATCCGCCCGCGCGCATAGGCATAACCGGGCTCAAGCTCGCATTGCAGGTCCACGTATCCGGCGGAAACTTGAGCAAACTGCGCCCAGCCCGCATCGGATAGATCGGGGTCGCCGACCAACACAATGTCGCAATCGGCGCCATGTGCAAGCTCAAGCATATTGAGAGCAACCTTTGACGCGCGACCGCGCTGCGCCTCGACCGTCGGCAGTCCCTCGAATACCGGCCCGCGAACGTTAGCATCACCCGGCACAAAAGCCATGATTTCGAATCCAAGCGCCGCAAGACGAAGATTCACCCGAGCAATGTCCTCCAGAGCTAAACCGGTATAAGGCTTGGGGTAAAAATTGTGGCAGGCGGCAAAACGAGTCACATCGGCACCGGCCTCACGCCACGATGCGATTTCATCAGAACTCACTGTCGATGCATTGACCACAATGCGAAATACACCGGACAGCTCCGCGACCCGCTGGGCGCTAAAGCCATAGTCCAAACGAAGGTATTCCAACCCCAGATCGCGCAGGTCCTCGATGCGCTCAAGCCCGAGCAAATCGCACGTGCGAGGCCCCACATCGGCAATGAGCGCAATGCCGCGGGCGGAAAGCAGCGACAGCACATGACGGACCTTATCGGCATACGCCGCTCCCCCATCCTCGGGAATATGCAGCGAGGTGAACGCATAGCGCGCACCCGCCGCGGCACCACGCTCAATCGTCCGCTCAATATCCTGCAAAGGGCTGGAAAGATAAATCGAAATACCCGTTTTCACGCTTCAACGCTCCTTTAAAAAAGGCCGGCGGAGCAGCTAGCCCCGCCGGCACAACCATAACATCAAGAAATCTGCCGCGCGCCGCGAGCTCTGAGCAACACGGCTCGCGATATCAAACTACTCGCCAAAGAACTCGTTGATCTTCTGCTCGTCGACGCCAAAGAACCACGTCAGGACAAAGCCGGCGGCATAGGCAAGCAGCATAGCGGCAACGTAGCCGAGCTGCTGGCCAGGAACGACGATCAGCAGGCCAAACAGACCGGAAACGCCCTGAGAAACCGTGCCGATGTGAAGCAGCGCCGCGAGCGCGCCGCCAAATCCGGCACCCAGGCAGGCCGTCACAAACGGACGAACGAGCGGCAGCGTAACAGCATACATCAGAGGCTCGCCCACACCCAGGATTCCAACGGGGATGGACTCGGCGACGTACTTCTTGAGCTTGGCGTTCTTGGTCTTAAAGTACAGCGCCAAACCGGCACCGACCTGGCCGCCGCCAGCCATCATAAGGATGGGAAGCAGGTAATTGATACCCTTGGTAGCGCCGTCGGGATCGTTGAGCATAGCGTGGATCGGCGTGAGCGCCTGATGCAGGCCGACGGACACCAGCGGCAAGAAGCCTGCCGACAGGATATAGCCGCCCAGGACGCCCAACTTCTCGAAGATAAAGGTCAAAACGCTAAAGATGGCAGTCGTCAGCCATGCGCCAACCGGCTGGATGACGAGCATCAGAGCAAAGGCGCCGATGATGAGCACCAGCAGCGGGGACAGGAACGTGTCGAGTGCGTTGGGCATAACCTTGCGAATCTGACGCTCCATCCAGGCAAAAAATGCACCAGCGATGAGAGCCGCGATCATGCCGCCCGCTGCGGGGTTGTACTGCGCATTGGTGAGCGGCAGCAGAATGGCAGTGGCAGGATCAGCCGCGCCAGGCGCAAGCAGGGGCATGGCACTGTTGGCGATACACATCATGCCGGCGATGCCGCCCAGCGCAGCGGAGCCACCAAACTCACGTGCCGCGTTATAGCCCACCAAGATGGGCAGATAGGCAAACAGGGCCCAGCCCATGGAACGAATGCCCTGGTACCACCACTCGCCTGCAAGCGCGCCTGCCGTCGAGACGTTAATGACGTTGCAGATACCGTTGATGAGGCCAGCCGCAATGATGCCGGGAAGCAGGGCGACGAAGACATTGGAAATCTTCTTGAGGAAGGCCTGAACCGGCTTGGACTCGTACTTGGCCTTCTGCGCGGCCTTGTTCGTGGCCGCAGCGTCAACCACGCTCTCGTCGGCAACGCCTTTCGCAAGGCCGGTGAGCTTGGAGAACTCCTCGAGCACCTTATTCACCTTGCCCGGACCCAGCACGATCTGCATCGTGTCGTCCTCGACCAGGCCCATCACGCCGTCGAGCGCCTTAATGCCCTCCGTGTCGACGTTGCCCGCGTCTTTGACGGTCACGCGCAGGCGCGTCATGCACGCCGCGTTTGCCAGCACGTTGTCTTTACCGCCCAAAAGGTCCAGCAGCTTTTGAGCCAGCTCTTTGTTCGTCATAACTCCTCCTTGTATTGGGTATCTCGTCTGGATGTCATATCAGCTCACGCCGCGCACCTATTGGGCATCGGCATTGCTCTTCTCATGGCCACTCACCGCAGCACGGACATGGCCTCGCGCCCGCTCAAGAGCCACCGCAGCCTGCTCGGCATCGCAGTCCAGCAGTACCGAGACAATAGCGGTTTTTACGTGGCCGCCGGCATCTGCAAGCGCCTGAACGGCGCGCTCGCGCGTGCAGCCGGTCGCCTCCATCACGATGTTCTGGCCGCGCACCACCAACTTCTCGTTCGTCTGCTGCACATCGACCATCAGGTTTTGGTATACCTTGCCAATCTTGACCATGGCACCGGTCGAAATCATGTTGAGAATGAGCTTTTGAACCGTTCCCGCCTTGAGCCTCGTTGAGCCGGTCAGCACCTCGGGACCGGGCACGGGCTCAATGGCAAGATCTGCGCTCTCCCCGATCTTCGACCCTTGGTTGCAGGCAATTGCAATGGTCTTGCACCCAGCTGCCTTGGCGTACACAAGGCCGCCCACCACATAAGGAGTACGACCGCTTGCCGCCAGGCCAACGACAAGATCCTTGTCCGAGAGTCCACGCTCTCGCAGGTCGTTCGCGCCAAGCTCATCGCTGTCTTCGGCACCTTCGACAGCCTTGATAAACGCCGTCTCGCCTCCGGCAATGAGCCCGACAATCAGATCGGGTGACACGCCAAACGTGGGCGGACACTCCGAAGCGTCGAGTACGCCCAGACGACCGCTGGTGCCTGCGCCCATGTAAAAGACGCGCCCGCCGCGCTCGAGTGCCTCAGCAGCCCAGTCGATTGCTGTGGCAACCTGGGGCAACACTTTCGTGACCGACTGGACGGCACGAAGATCCTCATCGTTCATCGTCGTGACGATTTGCAGCGATGTCATCGTATCGAGGTCCATTGACCTTTGATTACGCTGTTCGGTCGTGAATTTTGTTAAATCGAGCATTTCATTCACCTCATCTTTCCTGTTTCTCGATGTAGCTTTGCTTAATGACATGCGTCGCCCGTTCGTAGTCGCTGGCAACGTAAGCAGCGTACAGGGCATCGACAACCATAAGCTGGGCCATACGCGAAGCCATGGCACCGCTGCGGACCAAGGGTTCACTCGCAGCAACGCCGAGCACGGCATCGGCCATGGTGGCAAGCTTGGATGATCCATCTACTTTGGTAACGGCCACAACGGGACAGTTGTGACGTTGAGCCTCGACGGTGCAGTCCAGCACCTCTTGCGTCAAGCCCGAGTAGCTAAAGGCGATTGCCATATCGCCCTCATGCATGTTCTTGGCACATAAGAGCTGATCATGCCAGTCGTCGTACAGATGGCACTCTTTGTCGACACGCATGAGCTTTTGCGCCAGGTCGTGCGCGACCAAACGAGAGGCACCAATACCGAACAGATTGACCGCGCGTGCCCGCTTAAGACGGGCCGCGCATCGCTCCAAGACGGTGTAATCGAGCGTTCGCGCCGTCGCCTCGATCGTGCGCACGTTGCTTTTCATCACCTTCCCCACGATACGTTCGATGCTGTCATCCATGGAGATGTCCTCGAGGGCTACGTCTTTCTTGTCACCTAAGAGCGCCAGCTCGGCAATCAGTTCGCGCTGGAACTCCTTGTAGCCCGCAAAACCCAAACGCTTGCAAAAGCGCAAAATGCTCGAGGGCGAGGAGAACGTGACATCGGCAAGACCGCGGACGGACAGCCCGACCACCTCGTGCGGATGAGCGCTTACATATGCGATGACATTGCGTTCCGCCGGGCACGCGCTGAGCTCACGCTCGCGAAGCCGCAAAAGCAATCCGTTTGCCATCTCAAACACCTCCGTTGAGAAGAATTAAAGACCAACGAACGATTCGTACCGGATACAAACAGCTTTTGCGGTACATTGTGCCGCATCGTGGCGCACAAAGGGCGAGCGTTCTACCGCTCGCCCCTCAAATCCGACCGCTCGGAAATACGCGCGACACAAAATAATTCAACAAGGTCGCATTATCAGAAACGGGTTTGTTACCGGCTAGCGCCTCGCATGGGCGCCGATCGGCCGAGTCACATGGCGCACCAACGCCGCTGCCAGCAATACCAACAGCATGGCGGTGACATAGCCCGCAGCATCGAATCCTAAATCGATAACGTCGAAATGCCTGCCGGGAACAAAGATCTTATGTACCTGATCGCCAACGGAGCAGGCGGCGCAAAAGAGCAATACGGGCACGCAACGGGAGCATACGCTCCACGGACGCCTGGAAAAGCAAACCACGACCACGGAGGCGAATAATCCGACGAAGAAAAACTCTACGGTATGGGCAACGCGACGGACGTTCGTGCCCACCCACATGCGAATGGAAGCAAGTCGGCCAGACCGGACATTCGAGGCAGCCGAATCGGTGCCCCCGGTCATTCCGTTCTCCGCCTGAGCTTCACCCGTGGCATCGACAGCCTGAACGCCCGTAGCCTGGCCCTCCACCACACGCGCGGTAGACTCGCTCAGCAACGACGTCTCCACCGCATTTTGCTCCGTCAGCACCCAGATGCCCGCCAGCGTTGCAACGAACAGAACAATTGCGGTCCATCCGATTATTTGTTTTACGCGCGCCAAGGGCCAACCTCCTTTTTTGAATATCAGCGAGTGTAGCCCCAAATGGCATCGTCACCGTATCAAAATTTGAATCGCAACAGGAAGCGACAAAGCGACGCAAACCCCTACCCCGCCTCGCGCATCCAGCGATCGAACGTCCCCACGCACACGCCCAGGCACTTTGCTGCCTGGCTGCGGGTAATATCGCCTGCCTCATAGCTATCGCGCACCAGCTCAAACTGAGGAGGGCACGGCTTGCGAGGTCGACCGAAACGAACCCCTCGCGCCCGCGCCGCTGCAATTCCCTCCGCCTGGCGCCGATGGATATTCTCGCGCTCCACCTGCGCCACGTAGCTCAGCAGTTGCAGCACAATATCGGCAATCAGGGTGTTGGTCACATCCGGCGCGCCGCTGGCCCTAGCGCGCGTGTCAAGCAATGGCATGTCCAACACCACAATGGCAACCCCGAGCTCCTTGGTAATGCGTCGCCATTCCTCAAGAATCTCGGAGTAATTACGACCAAGTCGGTCGATAGAAAGCACCACCAGCACGTCCCCGTCTCCCAGGACGTGCAACAGCTCGCGATAATGCGGTCGATCGAAGTCCTTGCCGCTCGCATGGTCGGCATAAATATTCGCTGAGCCCACGCCATAGGCGCCCAGCGCATCCAGCTGCCGATTCAGATTCTGATCGCGCGAACTCACCCGCGCATACCCGTACACCGTCGCCATCTCATCCCCGCTTTCTTGTAAACCTGCCAAAAGGGACAGGTTTATTTTGGTAGGTTTTACCTCTCAAATAGCAGGTAAGCGGGCGGCCGAGCAGACGACAAGGTAGTCACGATTCAAATGCGAAGGGCGGTCCCGAAAGACCGCCCTCCGCTCTCTCGCCACGAGTCGGGATTTAGCTAATGGATAAGCTTAAAGTCCAAGTGCCCACGCGTGGTATTGACGCGCGAGACCTCGATAATCACGCGCTGCCCCAGCTCGTAACGGGTGCCCGTGTCGGCACCCGTCAGCGTAAGCGCGTCCTCGTCGAACTCGAGCCACTCGTTGCCCAGGCTCTTAATTGAAACCAGGCCCTCGACCTGTGTTAGGTCCAAGCGCACAAAGAGGCCCATGCTGCTAACCCACGAGACGGTTCCGGCATAGCGCTCACCCAGACGGTCCTCATAGTACTGGGCAATCTTGATCTTTTGCGTCGCATGGCTGGCGGCATCTGCCGCGCGCTCGGCATCGCTACATGCGCGGCAGATCTGCGGCAGAATGCGCGGCAGCGACTCGCGCCCCTTGCCGATCAGCCGCGGCGTACGGACCAAGGCGTCCTTGCCGCCGAGCTGCTCATAGGCCAACTGCAGTTTGAGCACGCGGTGCACCACCAGATCGGGGTAGCGACGGATGGGACTCGTAAAGTGACAGTAGCACGGCGCGGCGAGCGCAAAGTGGCCCTCGTTGCGCGGCTTGTACAGCGCGCGCTGCATGCTGCGCAGAAGCAGCGTGTTGACGAGCGGTGCGTTGGCTGTACCGGCGGCAGCATCAACTGCAGCCTGCAGCTCATCGGGGCTCCCCAGGGCAATACCGGCAGCACGGCGATCGTCGATGATGCCTAGCTGCGCCAGCGCAACGGCGGCACCGTGCAGGCTATCGGGGCTCGGATCCTCATGCACGCGATAGCAGGCCTCGATATCACGGTCTGCCAGCCACTCTGCAACGCACTCGTTGGCGAGCAGCATGGCTTCCTCGATAAGCGACGTGGCACACGAACGCTCACGCGCCACAATCTGCACGGGCACTCCGTCCTCATCCAATAGAGCACGAATCTCGGCCGTGTCAAAATCGACCGAGCCGCGGGCGCGACGGATACGACGGCGAAGTTCGGCGAGTTCGTTGGCGGCGACAAGGAAATCGCAGAGGTCGACGTTGTAGCCGCGGGCGACCTCCTCGCACGCAAGACCGCGCTCAAGCGCTTCCTCGCGCGAGGTCTCGGCAGCCGCAACATCCTCGGCCGCACCCTCCAGCACCGAATACTCAACCGCGCCGGCACGCACCAGCAGCGCCTCGGCGCCGTCATAGTCCATACGCACACGCGAGCGAATCACGCTGGGGTACGGATCGTAATGCCGCACGCGGCCCTGCGCATCGAGCTCGATATCGACGGTAAACGCCAGGCGGTCCTCGTCAGGGCGAAGCGAGCACAGGTCATTGGACAGGCGTTCGGGCAGCATGGGAAGCACGCGATCGGCCAGATACACCGATGTCGTACGATGACGAGCCTCAAGATCGATATGCCCGTCCCAAGCCACATAGTGTGAAACGTCGGCGATATGCACACCCAGCTTGTAGCCACCCTCGGGCGTGCGCTCCAACGAAATGGCATCGTCAAAGTCGCGCGCGTCGACTGGGTCGATCGTGATGACAAAGCGGTCGCGCAGATCGCGGCGGAGCGGGTCCTTAAGCGCCGCGGACACATCGAGCGAAAGCCCCTCGGCCTCGTCCAGCGCGGCCTCGGGATAGCTATCGGTATAGCCGTAACGCGCCATCACATATTGAACGCCCAAATCGGGCGCGTCATCTCCGCCAATGCGGCGTTCGATCGTCACGGTACCCGATTCCAGGCGCGTCGGGTAGGTCAAAATGCGCGCGACAACGGCATCACCCGGGTGAACGCCCAGACGATCCGCCGAGGTATCCTCGGGCAGAATGAAGAAGTCGGCCTTCAAACGCGAATCGAGCGGCTCAATCACACCGAGCGGACCGGCGGTCTGGTACGTACCCACTACGCTTATGGCTGCGCGCTCAACCACACCCTCGATCACGGCGCGCCGCTCACCGTGCGGGCTGTTCTTAATGCTCACGGCGACGGTATCGCCGTCCATAATCTCGCGCTTACCGCGACCCATAACCTTGTAGTCGCCGTTCTCGGTTATGACATAGGCACTGTGCTCATGGAGCTGCACGCGTCCGGTCAGGCTCGGGCGGCGCTCGCTGCGCACCGGTCCACGCTTGTTGCGGGCACAGTGCTTATGCTTGTTGTTGCGCCCCATGGCGCCTCCTTACTATCGATTGCGGACTCCAAAGAGTCTACCCAAATGATTCGCGATCCTGCCGTCGCATAGGCATCAAAAAACGGGCCGCCCCAAGAGAGACGACCCGTTGGAAGGAATGAATTCCAGGCATGCCTACACGCGCAGGTAGCGGCGCATGGCGATGGCAGAACCAAAGAGACCGATAATCACGCCGACCAGGATCAGCGCAGCATAGGTCACCAGGTAGTACTGCATCGGCAGGGCAAACGACATCCAGCCGATGCTCTCCTGCAGACGCGGAATCATCAGGTTGCGCAGCAGCTCCAGCACGCCGATGGAAAGCAGCGAGCCCAAAATGGCCTGCAGCACACCCTCGGTGATAAACGGGCCGCGAATGAAGCCGTTGCTGGCGCCGACCAGTCGCATAATCGCGATCTCGCGACGACGCGCCGTGATGGACAGGCGAATCGTGTTGTTGATAAAGATGAACGCGATAAAGGTCAGCAGGCCGACGAGTACCACGGCAGCAATGCGGATGTAGTTGGTCACCTGGAACAGGCGGCTCACTTCCTCTTGGCCGTACAGCACGCTCGCGTTGACGTCGCCATCATCTGCGATCTTCTGGAAATCGGCGTCCTTCTTGAGCTTCTCTGCCGTGCTCTCGACCTTGGACGGATCGTCCATCTCAATTGCAAACGAAGCCGGCAGCGGGTTCTGGCCATCGAGCGCGCTCATGGTGGCGTCGGCGTTGCCCGACATCTTGCTCGTATACTCGGCCAGCGCGTCGTCCTTGTCCTTGTAGGTCACGGACTTGACGTTACTCCACGTCTTGAGCTCGGCCTCAAAAGCCTGAACATCGGCCTGATCGGCGTCATCGCTGATGAACGCGTTGATGACAACCTGATCCTCGACGGTGCCGATCACGGAGTTCAGCATCGCGGAGCCCATGATGAAGAGGCCGATGATAAACAGCGAAAGGAAGATCGTGATGACGGCGCCGAGCGAGGTGGTCCAGTTACGGAAGAAGTGGCTGATTGCCTCCTTGAAGGAGTAGCCCACGTTAGTTGGTGCCATAGTTGCCGTAACCTCCCCTCTCCTGGTCGCGGATAACGTGGCCGCCCTCGAGGGCGATCACGCGACGGTGCATGCTATCGACCATCTCGCGGTCGTGCGTAGCCACGATCACGGTCGTGCCGGTGCGGTTAATGCGCTCGAGCAGCTTCATGATGCCCAGCGAAATCGCCGGGTCGAGATTGCCCGTCGGCTCGTCGCAGATCAACAGCGGCGGGCGGTTGACCATAGCGCGGGCGACGGCAACGCGCTGCTGCTCGCCACCGGAAAGCTGGTCGGGCAAAGAGTCCATCTGATCGGCCAGACCGACCAGACGCAGGACCTCGGGCACCTGGCTGCGAATGACGCCCTTGGGCTTGCCGATGCACTGCAGGGCAAACGCCACGTTTTCGTAGGCGGTCTTTTGCGGCAGAAGCTTAAAGTCCTGGAACACGGCGCCAATCTGACGGCGCAGGAACGGAACCTTGCGGTTCTTGATCTTCATGAGGTCCTGACCGGCAACCAGGATGCGGCCGCTCGTCGGCTTGACGTCGCGGTTGAGCGTCGACAGCAGCGTGGTCTTACCCGAGCCGGAGTGACCGACCAGGAAGACGAACTCGCCCGGATAGATCTCGATGTTGATGTCGTCGAGTGCAGGCTTGTTGGGCTGTGCCGGATAGATCTTGGTGACATGCTCCATAAGGATGACGGGCTCGACACCGGCCTGCTTGGCCATCTTCTTGCGGCTCGCCTGCGGGTCGATGGGCGCGAACACCGACGTAAAATCGGGGTTGTTGAGCGCGTTGTCGAGACTTGCGACCTCGGCGGCCTGATCGCGCTCGACCACCGGCGCAGCGGGCTGCGTGGGGTCGGGAATAGCGGCAAAAAGACCAGATTGCGCAGGCTGAGGAGCCGGTGTCGCAGGAGTCATGGGGTCGGGGATGCCGGCCATGGTAGGCTGCGACGCGGCGGCACCAGCCTGAGGCTGCTCCACGCGAGCGGTCACGGCCTGAACGGGCTCAAAACCCGCCGTGCCGGAAAGCGCGACATCGCTGGTGGGATTGTAGGCAAAGGGATCGGATGCCGGCTGTGCCTGATCTGCCGGCTGAACGGGGGCCTGAGCAACTGGCTGGCCCTCTGAATCCGGAGTGGCGAAACGACTGCCCTGGACGCCTGGCTGCGTCTTGGGGGCGTCATCGCCCGCACCGGAGGTACGGAAGTGGTTACCCACTGGTGCTCCTTATCGTCGTGCGTTTAAACTACATGAGCGCTTTGTATTTTAGCAGTATTAGCTTTGCTGCACATAAGAAGCATGGCGTGCTTAGGGATCCCGTCGGCCGGGCACAGGGTTACTCTCCAAATCGTCCTCGGACATGTCGGAGCCCCCGCTGCGCGCTTCGCGCGGCGGGGGCTCCTCCGTCCTGCGGAAAGATTTGGAGAGTAACCCTGTACCCGGCCTGCGGTAACTAAGGGGTCGCTGCGTTTTACTTGGGGTGCTGCATATACAAAGTTGGAAGGGTCTGAATTGCACTTTGCTGATATGGGCCCTTTTCCCTGATGGGACCGTGCTTGAGGGGCGTCTTCATAAGTTGCGGTGAAATAGGAACTGTTGAGCCTTTAAGCTGGCAAAACAGTCCTTATTTCACCGCAACTGAAACAGGGGCGCTCTCCAAGAGAGCGCCCCTGCCGGGTTTCCATAGTACTGGCGAAACAGTTTTATAGTTCTGGCGAAGCAGTCCTTGAGATCCGCCTTGCCTTATGCCAAGAACTCTTTGGTGGTCGTCACGATGTTGGCGGCGTCCAGGCCATACTTGTGCAAGAGCTCGGCGCCCGGGCCAGACTCACCGAAGGTGTCGTTGACGCCGATCTTCTTGAGGGGCGTCGGGCACTGCTCGCACAGGACGTCGGCAACGGCGCTGCCCAGGCCACCGATCACAGAGTGCTCCTCGACGGTCACGACGTGGCCGGTCTTGGTGGCGCTCTTGACGATCAGGTCGGCATCGATGGGCTTGATGGTGTGCATGTTGATGACCTCGGCGTCGATGCCCTCGGCAGCGAGCTGCTCGGCGGCCTCGAGAGCCTCGCCGACCATCAGGCCGCAGGCGATGATGGTCACATCGGCGCCCTCGCGCATGACAATGCCCTTGCCCAACTCGAACTTGTAGGTCTCGGGGTCGTTGATAACCGGCGAGGCCAAACGGGCGAAGCGCATGTACACCGGACCGTCGCACTCGTAGGCGGCGCGCGTCACGGCGCGGGCCTCGACGTCGTCGGCGGGAACAATCACGGTCATGCCAGGGATGACGCGCATAAGGGCGATGTCCTCGCAGCACTGGTGCGTGGCGCCGTCCTCGCCCACCGAGATGCCGGCGTGCGTGGCGCCGATCTTGACGTTGAGGTGCGGGTAGCCGATGGAGTTGCGGACCTGCTCGAAGGCACGGCCGGCGGCAAACATGGCAAAGCTGCTCGCGAAGGCGACGCGGCCGGTGGTCGCGATACCGGCGGCAACACCCATCAGGTTGCTCTCGGCGATGCCCACATCAAAGAAACGATCGGGGCAGGCGGCCTTGAACTTGCCGGTCTGCGTTGCGGCAGCCAGGTCGGCATCGAGGACCACAAAGTCGTCGTGCTCGTTGGCGAGCTCGACGAGGGCCTCGCCGTAGCTTACGCGCGTGGCGATTTTCTTGACGTCTGCCATCCTAGAGCTCCTCTCCGGCGGCCGTGAGCTCTGCCATGGCCTGCTCAAACTGTTCATCGTTGGGGGCCTTGCCGTGCCAACCAACCTGGTTCTCCATAAAGGAGACGCCCTTGCCCTTCGTGGTCTCGGCGATAATCGCGGTCGGCTGGCCCTTGGTGGCACGAGCCTCGGCGAAGGCGGCGCGGATCTGGTCGAAATCGTTGCCGTCAGCCAGCTCCACCACGTGGAACTTGAAGGCGCGGAACTTGTCGGCGAGCGGCATGGGGTCGTTGACCTCCTCGACGGGGCCATCGATCTGCAGGCCGTTGTGGTCGACGATCACACAGAGGTTGTCGAGCTGCTGGTTGCCGGCAAACATGGCTGCCTCCCAGACCTGGCCCTCCTCGCTCTCGCCGTCACCCAGCAGGGCGTAGGTACGATAGTCGTCGCCCCAGTGCTTGGCGGCGAGCGCCATCCCGACGGCGGCGGAGATGCCCTGGCCGAGCGAACCGGTGGACATGTCGACGCCCGGGGTATCGTTCATGTTGGGATGGCCCTGCAGGTGGCTGCCGATGTGGCGCAGCGTCTCGAGATCCTCCTTGGGGAAGAATCCGCGCTCAGCGAGCACGGCGTACAGTCCAGGCGCGCAGTGACCCTTGGAAAGCACGAAGCGATCGCGGTCGGCCTTGCGGGGGTCGGCCGGGTCGACGTTCATTTCCTCAAAGTACAGATAGGTCATGATGTCGGCAGCGCCGAGCGAACCGCCCGGATGGCCGGACTTGGCAGCGTGCACGCCGGTGACGATGCCCTTCCTTACCTCGTTGGCAACCTTTTTGAGCTCTTCGTCGCTCATTGTGCCTTCCTTTCATCCTCTTTAGACAAGATGCGCACGGCACAGAAGGTAGTCCCAGCCCGGCCGCGATGCACGTACGCCATCCATTATGCGGGAAAGTGAAGGCTTTACCAGAGTTTTTATCAGTATTTGAACAATTGAGCAGGCAGACGCCCTGATGAAACGGTTTATCAATGTGAACGTCTTTTGGATGCGGTCCCGCTCAATCCTACGCGCTGATGTCCTTAAAGCCCTCGCCGAAGGTTTCCGTGACATCGGCAACGGTCACGATGGCGTGCGGATCGCGTTCGCGCACGATGGTCTTAAGGGTGTTGAGCTCACGACGGCTCACAATCACCATGATCACCGGCTTCTCGGCGCCCGAATACATGCCGGTCGCCCTAAACTTGGTGCAGCCGCGGCCCAGGCCGTACATGATGTCGGCCGCGATATCGGGGAAATTGTCCGAGATGATGAGCACCATACGGCGCTTGTTGCCGCCATCGACCACGGCATCGATCACATAACCGCTAATGACCATCGAAAGGCCGGCGTACAGCGCGTTTTCGATCGAGAACACCGGGGCCGACAAGGCGCACACGGCAACATCGATCGCCATGACGGTTGAGCCCACCGGCAGTGACGTATTGCGCGAGATAATCTGGCCGATGGTGTCAGAACCACCGGTATTGGCGCCGGCACGCAGCACCATGCCGTAGCCAATGCCCGTAACGATACCGCCCCACATGGCCGGCAGCATCAGGTCGGCATGGGCTAGCGGTGCCACAAACGGGGCAAACAGGTCGGTGAAAAAGCCCAGCAGCACAAAGCCCGTCGCCGTCTGCACCACATAGAACATACCGCCCGCGCGCATAACCACCAGCAGCAGCAAGGCGTTCATCACGATCGTCTGAATACCAACGGGAAGCGATAGGCCGCGCGATGCGCCGACCGCCTGGATAATGGTGGCAAGGCCCGTAACGCCACCGGCGGCAAGGCCGTTGGGAATCAAAAACAGGTCGGTCGCAATAGCGGCCAGAGCGCACCCCAACATAATCTGGGGCAGGTCGTGAAAGAAGTTCATCGAAAGAATGCGCTTGATGTCCAGACGATATGCCATACTGCCTCCCTCAAAAAAGCGCACCCCATCGGATGCGCTTTGAACTTCTTCTTGTATTCGATTCTACCGATTCGCCGGACAAAAACCACCCCTGCGCAGGGTTTATTCTGGATACAAACCCGTCCAACCGTTGGGCTTAGCATCGGCTTGAAGCCGCCCGATGTTTTAGACCTCCGAGCCTTCCGCATCGGCGTTGCCGGTGGCCCAGCGATGGTAGCCAATAACAAACGGGTCCAGGTCGCCATCGTCAAGAACAGCCTCGACATTGCTGGTCTCCACGCCCGAGCGCAGATCCTTGACCATCTGGTACGGGTAGAGCACGTAGCTGCGAATCTGGTTGCCAAAACCAATCGTGGTCTTGGGTCCGCGAATCTCATCGAGCGCCTCGGCACGCTTCTCGAGCTCAATCTCGTACAGGCGAGCCTTGAGGATCTGCATGCACGCGGCCTTGTTCTGGATCTGGCTGCGCTCGTTTTGGCAGGTGACCACAATGCCGCTGGGGAAATGCGTCACGCGCACGGCGGAGTCGGTGGTGTTAACGCCCTGGCCGCCCGGGCCGCTCGCGTGGTACACGTCCACGCGGATGTCATCGGGACTGATCTCGATGTCGATATCATCGGGTAGCACGGGGATGACCTCGACGCCGGCAAACGTGGTCTGGCGGCGCTTCTTGTCGTCGGTGGGGCTGATGCGAACCAAGCGGTGGACGCCGGCCTCGGCGCGCAGCATGCCAAATGCGTCCTTGCCCTCGACAGTAAAGGTCGCGCGGTCGATGCCGATGACCTCGGCTGCGGGACAGTCGTTGATGGTGACCTTCCAGCCGCGACGCTGGCAGTACTTCATGTACATCTTAAAGAGCATGAAGGTCCAGTCCTGGGCCTCCAGACCACCCTGTCCGGGCTTGATGGTCACAATGGCATCGCCGTGATCGAACTCACCGGTAAACCAGCTCGAAAGCTCAAGCTCATCGATGGCACGGGCCAGGCGCTCAGCCGTGGCTGTAGCCTCCTCGCGAAGGGCGACGGCGTCGGGGTCATCCCCCATCTCCTCGGCAAGCTCCAGCGCGGCGCGGGCATCGGAAAGCTCGCCGCGCGCGGTGTCCACGGCAGCGATATCTTCCTTGGTACGCGCGATCTCCTCCATGGTGGCACGGGCGGCGTCGGCGTCATCCCAAAAGCCAGGGGCAACACTTTTGGCCTCGAGCTCGGTCACACGGGTACGCTTCTCGTCCAGGTGGAGATACGACTCGACCTCGCCGAGCCGGTCCGCGAACGCGTCCAGCTCGGCGGGCGTTATCTCTAAAGCCTCAGCCATTAACGATTCCTGCCGTGGCAGTACTTGAACTTCTTGCCGCTGCCGCAGGGGCAAAGGTCATTGCGGCCAACGTTGACATACGGGTCGTCGCTCTCGTCCTTGCGGTAGGTGGTCACCTTGCCGCCGTTGTTGACAGCAGCCGGGCCTCCCTGGACGGCCGTACGAGCCTGCACCTGTGCCTGCTTGCGCAGCACCGAGTTGCCGTTGTCGCCATCGACATCGGCGGGGCCGGAGAAGCGCGCACCCTCGAGCGCGGGGTCCTCCTTGTGCTCCACGGCGTGCGGGGCGGCCTTGATCTCGATACGTAGGACGGTGCGCAGGTAATCCTCGTACATGGTGTCGACGAGCATCTGGAAGGCACCATAAGCCTCGGTCTTGTACTCGACCAGCGGGTCGCGCTGACCAAAGCCGCGCAGTCCGATACCGGTCTTGAGGTAATCCATCTCCTGCAGGTAGTTCATCCAGCGGGTATCGATGACGCGCAGCATGACCTGGGTGTTGAGCTCGCGCATCAGGTCCTCGCCCAGGCGCTCGGCCTTCATGTTGTAGCACTTCTCAACATAGGCCAGGACATCGGCAGCCAGGGCCTCGTAATCCTCGTCGGGGAACTTGGGCGTATCGATATGGCCGGTCAACTCCACGACCCACTTGCGAAGGCCCTCGAGATCGCGCTCGCCCTCGTGGCTGTCCTTGGTGCAGAACTCCTGCACGCAGCGGTACACGGTGTCGTGCATGACCTCGGTGATGTGGTCGGTCAGGTCCTTGCCGTCCAGAATCTTGTTGCGCTCGGCGTAGATGACCTGGCGCTGCTTGTTCATGACGTCATCGTACTCAAGGACGCTCTTACGCATGGAGAAGTTGATGCTCTCGACCTTGTGCTGGGCGCTCTCGACGGCCTTGGAGATGATCTTGTGCTGGATGGGCATGTCGTCGCCCATGTCGGCGGTGACCATCATTTTGGAGACGCGGTCCATCTTGTCGCCGCCGAACAGGCGCATGAGGTCGTCCTCGAGCGACAGGTAGAACTGGGTCTCGCCCGGATCGCCCTGACGACCGGAACGGCCGCGCAGCTGGTTGTCGATACGACGGGACTCATGGCGCTCGGTGCCGATGACGGTCAGGCCGCCGGCGGCAAGCACGCGCTCGCGCTCGGCCTTGCAGGTCTCCTTGGCCTCGGCGTTAAACTGCTCGAGCTGCTCGGGCGTCACGTCCTCCATGGTCAGGCCCTCGTACTCAAGGCGCTCGCGCACCAGCTCGTCGGGGTTGCCACCCAGCAGAATGTCGGTACCACGACCGGCCATGTTAGTAGCGATGGTCACGGCGCCGTAGCGTCCGGCCTGGGCAACGATATGAGCCTCGCGCTCGTGATGCTTAGCGTTGAGGACCTCGTGCGCGATGCCGCGCTTGGTAAGGGCGGCCGACAGCTTCTCGGAGCTTTCGATGGAGACGGTGCCCACCAGGACCGGCTGGCCCTTGGCGTGACGTCGCTCGACGTCGTCGGCAACGGCGTTGTACTTGGCCTGGATGGTGCGGTACACCAGATCCTCGTGGTCAACACGCTGAACGGGCTTGTTGGAGGGGATGACCTCGACGGGCAGCTTGTAGATCTCGCGGAACTCGGCGTCCTCGGTGAGTGCCGTACCGGTCATGCCGGAGAGCTTGTCATACAGGCGGAAGTAGTTCTGCAGGGTGATGGTGGCAAGGGTCTGGTTCTCCTCGCGCACGAGCACGCCCTCTTTGGCCTCGATGGCCTGATGCAGGCCCTCGGAGTAGCGGCGGCCTTCCATGATGCGACCGGTAAACTCGTCGACGATCTTGACCTCACCGTTGGTGACCACGTACTGCTTGTCGCGGTGGAACATGTACTGGGCCTTCAGCGCCTGCTGCAGGTGGTTGACCAGCTGGCCGGAGAGATCGGCATAGATGTCATCGATACCCAGGCGGCGCTCGATCTTCTTAAGGCCGCGCTCGGTGGCGGCGATGGTGTGCTTGGCCTCGTCCATGACGTAGTCGCCCGTGGGCTCGACGTCCTCGGTGGCGGTGAGCATGTCGTGCGAGACGTCCTCACCGCGCTCCAGGCCGCGCACGGCACGCGCGAAGTCCTTGTAGGTGCTGGCGGACTTGGTGCCGGCGCCCGAGATGATGAGCGGGGTACGCGCCTCGTCAATCAAGATGGAGTCGACCTCGTCGACGATGGCGTAATGGTGGCCGCGCTGCACGCGCTGCTCGGGGCGGGTGACCATGTTGTCGCGCAGGTAGTCGAAACCGAACTCGGAGTTGGTGCCGTAGGTGACGTCTGCCTGGTAGGCCGGACGCTTGAGTTCGAGCGGCATGTTGTTCTGGAGCAGACCGACGGTCATTCCCAGGTACTTGTAGATGCGGCCCATCCACTCGGAGTCGCGCTTTGCCAGATAATCGTTGACGGTAACGACATGCACGCCCTTGCCGGCGATAGCGTTGAGGTAGCCGGCCAAAGTGGAGACAAGGGTCTTGCCTTCGCCGGTCTTCATCTCGGCGATATGCCCCTCGTGCAGCGCCATGGCGCCGATGAGCTGTACGTCAAAGTGACGCATGCCCGTGATGCGCTTGGAAGCCTCACGCACGGTGGCAAAGGCCTCGGGGAGCATGTCGTCGAGCGACTCGCCGTTGGCGTAACGCTCGCGGAACTTATCGGTCTGGGCGCGGAGCTCTTCCTCGGTCATCTTCTCAAACTGGGGCTCAAGACCGTTGATCTGGTCGACGATCTTGTAGTAGCGCTTAAGGTCCTTATCGGATCCAAAGGACAGCAGCTTTGACATGAATCCCATGTGGTTTTCCTTTTTGGCCATCGCCCACGCCGTGCAGCTGCGGGCGAGTTAAACACAGATGATTGTACTTTAGCCAAACAAGGCGCGGCCTATACGGTCGACCTCGACCGCCACGTAATAACTACGACCCGACCGACCTGCCAAAAAGGGACTGGTTTATTTTGGCAGGTTTTATCTGGGAAAACGCCGTCACTCTGCCATTTGGTGCAAACCAACCCGTCCCCTTCGCACCAATCTGGTGCAATGGGAACGGGTTAGCCTGCACCAATAAAAAGAAAAGGACCGCGCACCCAAACGGATGCGCGGCCCTCATGCCATGAATGCGAGTGTGTCCTCGGCGAGCTATTTACTCAGCAGCCTCGGTGGTCTCGGCCTCGGCAGCGGCCTCCTCGACGGGAGCCTCTGCGGGAGCCTCGGCGGCCTGCTTGGCAGCCTCCTCGGCAAACTTAGCGGCACGCTTAGCCTTCTCGGCAGCCTTAGCCTCAGCGGCGGCCTTGCGAGCGGCCTCGGCCTCAGCAGCCTTGGCGGCCTTGGCAGCCTTGGCCTCCTCGGCCTTCTTGAGCTGGGCGGCAGCGGCGCCACCGAACTTGTCGGCGAAGCGCTGGACGCGTCCACCGGTGTCGACGAACTTCTGCTGGCCGGTGTAGAACGGGTGGCACTCGTTGCAAAGCTCGACCTTCATCTCGGACACGGTAGCGTGCGTCTTGAAGGTGTTGCCGCAGGAGCACGTCACCGTGCACTCGACATACTGGGGATGGATACCCTGCTTCATGGTAGGACTCCTTATTGGTCAGGCGCTGGTTACCGATCAGCGCATAAGGCGTCTTGGTTTCCGACCAAGACAACAAACTCGGCTATGGTACCACGGCGCCGCGTGTCCCACAAAAGGTTCACGGTCTTTTCGGCACAGCACGAACTGGCCCTTGAATATCAACTATCATCCGAACACTCCCCCACATTCATCCTTCGTATGTATCGAGGTATTCCTGCTTGAGCGTCTGCGAGGACGACTCGATC
>UQIN01000002.1 GCA_900541035.1 uncultured Collinsella sp.
TTGCCGGCGTAGGTCAGCTTGTCCAGGACGGTGACGTGCACCCCGGGGTGGTTGTTCACGACGTAGTGCACGAAGTTGCTGCCGATAAAGCCGCAACCGCCCGTGACGATGATGTTCTTAGGTTCAAAAATCTCAGACATGAAAATCCAATCTGAAGCAAGTACAGCTTCTTTAGTATGCCGCAGGAAGTGACGCCGCGACACTATTCAACAAAACTATCGGACATTTCGGCATGCGATAAGAGCCATGACCTTCGCAGAATTACTTCCCCTACAAAACGCCTCCGGAATGCAGTCTTTGTCGTACCGGAAGACCGAATTCCCAGTTTTATCGCGTAAGTACTTATAGAAGAAGTCTTCCCAGCTTTTAAACTTCTCACTGTTTACAAAGGCTTCTGGGGTTTCCAAAACCGCCTTAACATCTAACCCTGAAATTACGCCAGAGCTCAGCAGAAGCCACTCGAATGACTCGGGAAGACAAACCGTAACAGTATCGCGATGAATGTCTTGCAGCTTAAGGACGCGGTCCGCATAGCACCCAAATGCCGCTCCGTCCGCGACAACAAACACGCGATCGTCGAAATGCTGATCCAACCAGCCCAAAATCGCGCTGTTCGTCATGGCCGAAGCACAGGTAAGCTCACTATCAGCGAAATGCCGTTCAAAGAACTGGAAACCAGACTTACTGTCCTCGCATAGAAGGATAGAAAAGTCCTGTTTTGGCGCCGATCGGGAAATAGCATAACGATGATTTCCGCGATCTTGATAAACAGGGACGAAGGAATGGTATTTTCCGCTCGTCTTAATCTTGTAAATCTCATCCACGCTATACGGAAGATTGGGGAAATCAGCCCTTGAGATCAGCACGAAATAATTCGAGGAATACAGCACATGATGGGCAAACTCATCAGAATGGATCTCTTTTAAGCCCTCATCGACAAATACAATCGAGTCATGAACGGACGAAAGCTGGTTTCGCCAATCATAATCGGTCAGGGCGACACAGGGACAATCGCATTGCAAGGAGACACCCGACTGCTCGCCCGTTCGCATGTAGTCTGCGACCATGTCAAACAGTGTCGTCTTACCCGTGCCACTATCGCCACGCACAATAGTGATGTTCCGCTTGAGGGTAAATGTGTACTTAGTTCCCCTGCGGCGGGAAATCTTAACGAGATGCGAACCGTTCATAAGCAGTACCTACAGATACGGAATCGACTCGTGAATCAATTCGGCCATGTTGTGAACGATTCGGCCGCTATTCACGACTTTAATTTTAAAATCCTCGCGACCAAAGTCCATCACATGATAGAGATTCACAACGAGCTTGCGGTCTTTCGCCATGTCAAGAATCCACTTGGCACAGTTGTCACCACAGGTAGAGGCGTTAAAAAAATGCTTACGATCAAATCTCATAAGCAGCAGCGTTTTCACGCCACCAGAAAGCTGGAGTGGGGAGATGGATCCAAGCACGGGGCTTTCGATGACGTTTTCGGAGACAACATCCGATCGATCGACATCTTTAATTATCGAGACTGCATAGGGATCCGTAATCCAAGTAGACCGGTAAGAGTTTTTGAAATATGTCGCTGTGTTGTAAATCGCTTCTGGCATATCGCCAAAGTAGACGCTTAACACATCCACTCCCAATCATATTATCTTTATGGTCAACGTAATCATAACGAAAGGGGCCACCAGATAAACGGTGACCCCTAAAAGAAAACAAGCTGGCGCTAGTACTCGCGCGGGCTGTTGACGATCTCGCCGGCGGCGACCTTCTTGAGGTGCTGTCCGTAGACCGACTTCCCGTAGGCCTCGGCGGCCTCCTCCAGCCCGGCGGTCGTGATCCAACCGTTCTCCCAGGCGATCTCCTCGGGGACCGAGACCGGCAGGTCCTGGGAGTGCTCCACGGCGCGGACGAACTCCGCCGCCTCGTGCAGGCTCTCCATGGTGCCGGTGTCAAGCCACGCGTAGCCGCGGCCGAGGGTCACCACGGACAGCGTCCCCTCCTCCAGGTACATCCGGTTGAGGTCGGTGATCTCCAGCTCGCCGCGCGCGGACGGCTCCACCTCATGTGCCTTGGCGGCCACGTCGCCCGGGTAGAAGTACAGGCCGGTGACGGCGTAGGAGCTCTTGGGCTCGGCGGGCTTCTCCTCGATGGAGACGGCCCTCCCCTCGCCGTCGAATTCGACGACGCCGAAGCGCTCGGGGTCGTCCACGTGGTAGCCGAACACCGTGGCGCGGCCCGACTGCGCGTTCTCGACGGCCTTCTTCAGGTGTCGGCTGAGGCCGTTGCCGTAGAAGATGTTGTCGCCCAGCACCAGGGCGCACGGCTCGCCGGCGATGAAGTCCTCGCCGATGGTGAAGGCCTGCGCCAGGCCGTCGGGGCTCGGCTGCTCGGCGTAGGAGAGGCTCACGCCGTAGCGCGAGCCGTCCCCGAGCAGGCGCTCGAAGTTGGGCAGGTCCGTCGGCGTGGAGATGACCAGGATGTCCCGGATGCCCGCCAGCATGAGGGTGGACAGCGGGTAGTAGATCATGGGCTTGTCGTAGACCGGCAGCAGCTGCTTGGAGGTCACGAGCGTGAGCGGGTACAGGCGCGTGCCGGACCCGCCGGCGAGGATGATGCCTTTCATATCCTAATCCAATCTAGATGAATGACATTTACTAATGCTTAAGCCTGCTCAAACGCGAGGCAACGTTTTTCAATTCAGAATGATTAAGTAAAAGATAGCCAATATAAACTATCGAATACAGGAGTGCCGCCACTCCACCGGGCATGAGCTCGGTAAATAAGACGAAGGCAACTGTAAGCAAAATCTCCTGAAACGGCCTGGACGAACCCGGAGCACTTAACCTTTCATTTAAATATAGTTCGGACCACAGTGACCTTCCGATAATGCAGATTACAGCGCCACACAGGACAGCATCGAGTGAATCGAGAGCGAGAACACCGAATACCGAAAAGACGGTGCTGCAAATAACGGCAACGATATTCAACTTCAGGAGCAGCTGTTCTTTACGAAGAACCTTGAAATAGGTAGTACAGCAAAGGCTCATCTTCGTATTGAAGACGCATATCGGAAGTAAGAGCGCAAAATATCTAAGACTCTCGGCATATTGAGGAAGCCACGCCCCCAAAAACCAAACCATAGGGAAATAGAACAAAAAGATTGCAGGAAAAATGAGTTCGATGGCATTTCTTATGCCAATGTAAAAACGAACTCTCTCCTCATCAGAACCTGTCCTAAGAGCAGGAAATAAGACCATGCTCGCCTGCGAGACAAAAGTGATAAAGAAATTGACAAGAGAGAGGGAGAACGAAATTTTTGCAAAGGCGACGATACCCCAAAAATGATCGATAAGAAACCTAGATACCCCGAGGATCAGTGTGTCGGCGATGTTCGCAATCATCAGCTTTACGCCGACGATGATACTGCGGATACCGTCCTTAAGCGAGTTGCCAAAAGACACTGATTTAGCACATAGGATATCCCTGCCCATCCAAGAGCAATATATGAGCGCAATAATCTTCGAAACGAGATACGCGTAGACATAGGGATGGTAGTCCGAAACCTTAAATCCAATTAAAACAAGGAGCGGAGCCAGAAACACCAGCCTGTCTAGCATTGTAGAAAACGAAAATAGCTTAGTTTCGTTCATAGCCTGAAAGACAAAGCCCAAATAACTTGTCAGGTTATAGACGACGGTGTAAAGCGCAAAAGACGCGATAACAAATACTCGATTTGCGTCATCGACAAGAGGCAGCGAAACAAAAGTGATGCCGAGGCAAATCACTGCCTGGAAACAAGCACCGAAGATATACTGGGATTTTATTGAGCTCTTATCGATTTCATCACGAGAGAGACCCCCGTTAATCAAGTAGACACCATCATTCAGGCCAAGGTGAAAAAAGCCGGAATAGGTCGTATAAAACATGAACAGCTGCCAGTATCCATAATCAGCAACACCAACGATTTTCGGCACGAGCAGCGACATGACAACACTGACCGATAGAGAAATAAACTGTGCAGCAAACGCAATCATAGTGTTGCGTGCAATAGACGAATAATTCATTCAACCTCGTTTGTTTAAACTAACATCCTTGTTTTATTCAGAAATCAAGGATGGGCCTGACTCGCACAAATCTGAATACCGAGCACTCGTTCTACCCAGAACGAGTCCACAGGAAGCAAACAAGATAACCGTTGGCACCCACCAACCAAGCTCACAATAAAATATGAGCTCCGCACAGCATATACAGGAGACGGTAAATAGTACTTGATCGAGTTCGCAACCCGACCTGAACGAACCGATGCCAGCGGAAATTATCAAGAATACAAAGCTACAAATTCCAAGAAAACCATATTCATACAGCATTGCAAGGAAACCATTATCCACCGTTGAAAAACCGCTAATTTCAACCGTCGTGCCCAGCATAGTCACGCGACTACTGCCAAAACCATTTCCAGTAAGCCAAAACAGCGGCCTGCTTAAAAAGCTATGAATAATATAGGCAATGGCTCCGGAACGCTGGCTATATGAAACATCAGTTTCAAGCTCACCAAATCGAGAAGCCACAAAGTTAAACAGTCCAAACTTGTAGAGAATAAAAACGAGTAGCAATACAGCTGGAATTAAAAGGGCAATTAAATTCCATTTAGAATACTCGGGGTTCTTTAGGCGAAAGACCAGGTACACCGATGCTAAAGCAATGAGAATAATCCACGCGCTACGACTCTTTGTCAGAAGCAGAGCGACCAAAAGAACTACAGAGCATAAGAGACGTTTCATCCTGCCCGTCTCCAATTTATAGTTAATTACCACAGCAATAACTATCATTTGGCCAAATACGATTGCATGACCGAAAAAACTACGCAGTCGATACAAGGATGGATTATCAATCGTTACAGTTTGCAGAAAAGAAAAGGAACCATTTGTAACTAGTCGTTGACCTAAAACAATTTCAAGGACAAAGCTAAATAGGCAGGCGAACACCATAACGTTGCGAAGCATAAGCAATGCAGACTCAACCCAGTCATCATTCTTTGCTTTACCGTAAATATAACCAAGAAGAATGCAAAAGAAATACGAGCAGACCGTAAGGAGGGATTCGTTAATGCTTCGGGACGTAAACGCAATAGCAGAAAAGAAAACTATCGCGCCCATAACGACAATGGGAATGGCGTTATTTAAAAACACTTTGTAGAGACGCCCAGAAAGAACTTCTTTGAAAACGAGCAATCCTAGAACAGAAAAAAATAGTCCTTTAACGGGAGAAATGACACTTAAGATTGCGGCGAAAATCAAAATAGTGAATTCATTAGTAAATAGCTCAAGCATTCTAAACACCTACTTACTGTCACAGGAACTGATTAAGGCCTTAAAGTCACCAAGCAGGGAACGATTTGACAGTTCATACTTACGGTATTTTAGAATGGTGCCTAAATCACTTATTTTTAGGCCACCTACGAGCAAGTGCAAACGGGCATTTAAAACAGAACCGTAATGCTCTATATGCGCAGAAGATATACGATAATCGCCAGGATTACTACTGCAGTATTCTTCTAAAACCTTAGAAAATCTCAAGCACATCCCTATCTCAGCAACACGAGATTTCCTGTCAATATGTCGCATCTCAGTTGCATTAGAGTCATGTCTACGGAACCGAATCAAGGGCTGATTTAGAAGTCTGAGGGTCCCCTTCAGTAATGAGAAGCGCCATAACATACCGTCATGAGCAAAATCATCCTGCCAATATGGCATGATTTCCCTTATAAAACTCGATTTTACGGCATACGAACATCCAGGGCGCCGTACCGACATAAACTTGCTATCGAAAACCGGGGCCTCCAAATCGTCCAGAGGTTTGGAATCATCGACAGCACCATAGACTGTTACTTTTTTACCGCCGCTCTCATAAAACGGCTCGACGGCGCAGCTGAGAACGTCGATAGAGGGGTCCTTCTCGAGGATTGAGGACATCACAGCGATTTTATCGGGTTCCCAGATATCATCCTGGTCGCACGGGAAGACGATTCCATCGTCTATAGATGCAAGGTCGAGAAGCCGCTTAAAGCTCTTGCGCCAGCCGAAATTAGAGCGATTCTTGTTGATGGTCCAATTACCGAGTCCGTGTTCCTCGATATATTTGACAATGAGATCGAACGACCCGTCTGTCGAGCAATCATCCGCAATCAGCACTCGGTCCGGAGACACTGTCTGAAGTCTTAAGCTATCTAGCTGCTCAGTAAGATATCGCGTGCCGTTGTAAACTGACATCACAACCGTAACCATTAAAAACCTTCATCCAATTAAAGCTTAGCCATTAGCTGATCGTAAATACCGATAAGACGTTCTACATACGTGGTCTTTTCGAGGCAGCTGAAGTCCGCCTTCTCAACCGCCCCCCTGTAACGCGAGTAAACATCGGGATCGAGCATATTGACCATTGCGGCGGATAGCGACTCGGCATTGCCCGCGCTGAAGACCTCGCCGAGACCTTTCGACCTCACAAAGGAGGCAGCGTCGCCGACATCAGAGACGATGCACGGCAGACCGGCAGCGATCATGGCCTCATAGGCGACAAGCCCGAACGTCTCTCGACAAACCGAGGGCATAACGATTGCACGTGACCGCGTCATGACGGAAAGCACCTTGTCATGGGGCAGCACGCCCATGAATTTGATATCCGGATAACTGTCCGACAGCCTCTTCAATTCGGTACCGTCACCGATGACGATAGCGTCCACACCAGCCCTGCTAGCGGCTTCGCAAAATAAATCGCAGCCCTTTTCGGGGCTCAGGCGACCAACGAATAGATAAGCCGCGCAATCTGCGTCCAATCCATGTTGGATTTTGTTCGCATCAACGTAATTCAAGCAATCGAATCGTCCGGCTTCCCATGCTAGATTGGGCTCAATCAACCGACGGCTGGAATCTGAAACGAAGACCACCGCCGGACGCAGGGCCCTCAAGACATAGTCCTGTACAGAAAAGCGAACGGATCGATACATTTTTTGGGTATATGAGCGCTTATCGCAGTTATGCAGCAGACACTTTGGGGAACCGGGGGCGATTCCGCAGTTGCAGTGATTCACATAGTCGTAGAGCCCACCGTTGGAACAAACGAGGAAGTACTCATGGGCTGTGATCAGGCACTTGAACCCCCGTCGCCTTATGGCCCTGAATATCGAGGGAGAAAGGGAGTGCGTCCAAGAGTGAACGTGGACGACCGTCGTCTTCGGATCGAGCTGCTTCAGTAGATCATCCAGCGCCGTTTCCGAGCGCCTGTTCCAGATACCCTGGACAGCGCCGGAGACGCCCCCGTTCAGGACGTCGTTCTGCCCGCAATTGACACAAACAACGCCCGATTCGATTAAGGAGGGATCGGGGTCACCCAACGCTGAAAAGAAATAGCTGTTGACACCTATCCTCGCCAGAGCAGATGCTGTTTCGATTGCGATTTTTGAAGCTCCGCCCCCGATATGGGGACGGTCGCAAATCGTTATCACTGTGGTGAAGTTACTCATGCACGGTCCTAGGTTTAATAGATCGGACAAACCGCTTTACACGCAGGCGCATCGACGGGGGGAGCAGCATTTTCAGACGGTCGAAAAGAGTCGCATTCGGCGCCAGGACGGAATCAAAGACTTGTAATCCTGTAGCCTCGAACTGCTCGATAACGGCATCGCGCCTCTCCTCAAGATCCGAGCGCTTATTAGGATCTTCATGCAGCAGCACATCATCCGGAGCAAGGCCGTTGTTAGAGTAGGCGACGCAATCGCTTATTTCATCGATCAATTTTGCCCCGCGCTCGGTCCTCACGATAACGGCCGAAACACCCTTCTCGGGATGTCCGCAGTCTTGGACAGACTCAGAGCGCCAGGAATCACCGAGGATGATGTCGGCAGGACTGTCGCACCCTCTGAAAGGACAGCCGTAGCAAGACGATCTGCTGATCAGGCCTTTGATGTAGGAACCATAAAACGGATCGAATGCAGCAGGCCTCTTTATAATCCTGCCGTCGGATAACTCGATTTTTATGTTATGGCCCCATCCGAATTTCGATTTATCTCTAAAAGTCAGTGCGGTGACATCGGACTTCTCCCGAAGCTCGAGCCAGTCAACATAGGAACGAAACATGGAAGAGCTTGGTACACCGTGGCAAACAACGCTGACGGTTGTCAGCCCATCCATCGGTTTACCCAAATAGAGACGCAGCGCGGAAACCTGACAAGGAGTACCGCTGAAGAGGACTCGCTTGCCGGATTTGAGATCGCTAAGCACTTCGGGATACGATTCGCTAGCATCGCTCTGGACATATTTGGACTTTTGCAGGAGCGCGATATCGGCAAGCTCGGATATACCGATATGCCTGACGTGATCGACGCCATCCCAGGCGGCGCCGTAAACGCGCCCGCCGTCCGATAGTATCCGTTTCGCAAGAAGGGAGAAGACGCCGCCCGACGAACTTTGCGCGAGCTCGACCGGGTCATCGCTCTGCAAGACAGCGGCGCGAATGGCCTCCGAGTCCGCGTCGACTTGGTTTTCCGCCGGACAGGTACGCAGGCAAAGACCGCAGGAGGTGCATCTCGCTGCGTCCACCACGGGGTATTCGAAACCGTCGGGCGAGGTACGCATAGTAATAGCGGAAAAAGGGCATTTGGCCGCACAAGCTCCGCAACCAAAGCAGGCCCGGTGAGAAACTGTGTCGATGTTCTTGCTCAAGCTAACTTCCCCCTATTGCTCAAGAGCATCCAAGAGCCATTTTTTCGAAAACGTGATGAGCGACTCCACGTCGGACAGTCGCTTCTCATAGCCCCCGATTTCCGTAGCGTTCATGTGACAGTCATATCCATCTAGCAGACGATCCTCGGTATTCGAGAGCCTCGAGAGGCTCTCGACTCGAGAGTTTTGAGAGCGTTTGTCGGTCTCCTCAAATCTCTTGAAGCAATAATAGTCTTTGCGGAAAATTTGAGAAAACAGCGTACCGTGCAGCGAATCGGTTAACACGAACCGCGCGCTCGCCAGATAAGCGAGCCATTCATCGGGACCAAGCCCGTAACGCGGATTGAGCTGCTCGTCGACAGCATTTTTACCTGAACCGACAAGCGTCACGACCTCGCAGCCGAGCTCTTTTGAAATCGAATCGACAGCTTTCCTGTAAAACGGCCTATTCCCAAGGAAATAGCAGACGATTTTCCCGGGCTCAGGACATTTACCGTTGATGAGCGGGGCCCAGTCCTCTTTCGACAGGAGCAGGACAGGGTCCACAACTTGTGAAGGGC
This sequence comes from uncultured Collinsella sp., assembly GCA_900541035.1. GTDB lineage: Bacteria > Actinomycetota > Coriobacteriia > Coriobacteriales > Coriobacteriaceae > Collinsella. Next base: position 9,287 of record UQIN01000002.1, read on the forward strand.
GCTCGAGACCGAGGGATTCGACAAAATCCGCGCCCGCATCTTCACGAACAGACACAGAGCTGAACGTTTTAATCAGATCGGTAATGATCTTTTTCTTCCTCTGCGTGGTGCTCGTGACACCGAAGCTGGGTGCATACGCGATTCTCTTATCGCTGTCGCTTAGAAAGGAGAGATAGAAATTCCTATTCAAAAGATAAGGGGACCAGATTTGATCAGATCCGCAGACGTATGCATCGTATTTTCCCCGTAAATCGACCAGTCCGTCTGTATCGACAATCCGATCAGTGGTCTCGATGTTCTGGCTCAAAAAGCGATTGAATACATCAGCTGTCGAGGATCCGAAGTCATCATGTTCCTTCTTGCGATTGAATAGCTCGCGTGCTTTGCCAGCAAATAAATCGAAGGAGTTCCGGTTGATCGCCCAGTTCAGTAGCTTTTCTTTAACGCAGGGAAGATAATCGGCGTCGACAACGTCATGCCCTTCTGCCTTCAAAAACTGCTGTAGGGCATAAGCCTGAAGCAACGTACCGAAATTTTGATTATGGAGCCACGTTAAAATACAAATTTTCATTAATTCACCGTTTCAAATAACTTCAGGTAGTACTCTTCGAGTTTGGGCGCAGCCCTAAAGATGTCATAAGATTCAAGCCCCAGAGATGCTTGGGGATCGGAACGATTAACGACATCTGTGCGTGTGGTAAGGATCGCATTGGACCAGCCCTCAATGCCCGCACTCAACGGAACGAAGCTGCACCGACCGGATAGCGCGACCTCGTTGGGGACCCTCTCAGAGCAGATGCACGGGAGACCGGAGACCTGGGCCTCAATCGCGACCATTCCGAGACCCTCGTACAGACTAGGGAGAACGAATAAATCAAGCGCCTGATAGACGTCCTGTACATTGGAAATCTGACCGAGAAAACGCACCGCTGACGCAATTCCCAGCGAGCGCGCCTTTTCCTCCGCCTGCGGTCTCAACTTTCCATCGCCGCAGATAACAAGGATGGAATCAGGATTCTGAGCATAAACCGCCTTGAAAACATCAAGCAAAAACAGCTGATTCTTCTGGGGGATGAACCTACCGATATTCCCCAATACCAGCGTATCGTCCTGCGCTCCAAGCCCAGCACGTTGCTCATCCCTAATCGATCGATTGAAAGAAAAACTGCTCAAATCGATAGCATTATTAAAGACGGTAAAATGGGATGAGCCGAACAGCCATTTACCGGCATACTCAGTACAGGCCGCCAAATCAGTTGGATACCTTGTCGAAAACAGTTTCAAAAAGCCTTTAAGGGAATTTTTTGCAAACTCGCCTTTGCCGCTCGTCGAGTGGCTGTGGGCGATACGCACGGGTACGCCTGCCTTCTTCGCGGCGCGAAGCGGAAAGACGGAAAGCGCGTTGATATGGCTGTGCACTATCTTCCAGCCCTCTTGCGTAAAGAGGCTTTGAAGCTCTCGCTGATATTCAATCGCATGCTGGTAGGGCGGAATCTCAAAGATTCGACCACCAAGCGATTCGATCTCTTCACGTGGCACGAGCGTCGAATCTGAATCGACAAGAAAATCGAACTGGACTTTACTTCGGTCAATATGGCGATAATAGTTCATGACAACGGCCTCGACGCCGCCGCCAACCATCTTGCCAACAACCTGGGCTACCCTAATCGCTTCAGTCATCTAGCAAGCACCGCCACCGGTAAAGACCTCAACGACTGTGAGGAGAACAATCTTTAAATCGGTGACCACGCCGCGTTTGGCGATGTACTCCAGGTCACGTCGGACCATGCCGTCGAAGTCGGTATCGTTGCGGTCCGTCACCTGCCACCAGCCGGTGATGCCGGGCTTCACGGCCAGGCGCTGCAGGTCGTACTCGGTGTACTCGGCCACCTCGTTGGGCAGCGGCGGGCGCGGACCGACGACGGACATCTGGCCCAGGAACACGTTGACGAACTGCGGGAACTCGTCGATGGAGTGCTTGCGGATGAACTTGCCGATCCTGGTGACGCGCGGGTCGTCCTTCATCTTGAACATGGCGCCGGCGATCTCGTTCTGTTCCATGAGCTCGGAGAGGCGCTCGTCGGCGTCTTTGTACATGCTGCGGAACTTCCACATGCGGAAGGTGGACAGGCTGCCGTCACGGTGGGTCTGGCCAACGCGGATCTGGCTGTAGAACGGGTTGCCCTCGCTCTCCAGGCGGATCGCCGCGGCCAGCACCAGACTCGGCACGGCGATGACGGCCAGCACGCAGCCGCTGAACACGATGTCGAACACGCGCTTTACGGCACGGTAGGCCAGGCGCGAGCTGTCCCAGTCCTTAATTGATTGCATGGTCTGGTAACGGCCGGCGCCGTTGCGCCGATCCATGGCTTGGGCAACAAGCGCGGCCCCCACCGGCGCGTTTTTCCCTGTCACTTCTTTACAAGTCAAGTTCAAATTCACGTCCCTGTTCCCAGGGATCCCCCCCCATCGATGAATTCAAAATACGAATGAATTACCAGTGCGACGTCCCCTTACGTCTTACTGGGCACGTCCAGCGGAAGCAGCTCCCTAAAAGCGGAGTCGCCTTCGCCCACATCTACCAGGCACCAGCGCTTATGACGGTCGATCTTCTTTACGCGGGCCTCTTGCCCCACCAAGGGCCCCTGCTCTATGTGCAGCACGCCGTCTTCTATGCGTGCGACGCTGTTACGCACCACGCCGCCGTCATCGAGCACGCTGCGGTACCAATCCTGCGCATCGTCCGGCATGGGCGCATAGGCCTGCTCTCTGCTGCCGGCAATGCGGCAGCCAAAGCTCAACTGGGCCAGGGCCCTGTCGAGTGCAGCGGCATCGTGCGTAGCGACGAAGAAATATTCCTTGTACATGGGTTTGGTTTGGAGTGACCATGCGCCGTCCCGCTTAAACCAGAACTCCTTTTGCATCACAAAAGCGTCCTGCATCAGCTCGTGCGGGATAATGCGGCGGACCTTTTCACAGGTCTCGCGCTCTTTTCCATTGGGGGTGTGGACCAGATACCAGCGGACGCGGCCATGCTGGCTGTTGGATGTAGCGCCGTTAAAAGCGCCCGGCAGCTGCTCTTGGCGCCGTGCCGTCTGTTCCATGTTCTCGCCCCCTCTTTTGGCTTTGCGATGTACGCAAATGCAGGAGCGTTTAGAACAGGCTTCTCGCTCGCAGCTAGGCGCAGTCGCAAAAGTACAGGTTTTTGTATCTTTCAACAGATGACATTATACGAGCAATTAATCAGCGTTTTCCCAGATTACGCAAAATGTACTGCCAGTAGGTGCATCTCCATACCCCTCTACAAAAACCTGTACCTTTTTGCACAACAAAAAAGCCGCTCTAACCAGCGGCTTTTCTTCTATAGGCAACAAAAAAGGCGATCGCCCGCGAGGACGATCGCCTTTGTTAATTCTTGTATTGTTTGTGCTAGGCGCGAGTCTTGATCTCCTCGAGCACCTTGGCCACAAACTCGTCAACGCTCATCTGAACGGTCTCGTTGGAGCGATCGCGGACGGAGATGTTGCCGGCCTCGACCTCCTTCTCGCCCAGGATGAGCATGTAGGGCACGCGGTCGATGCTGCGGGCCTCGCGAATCTTGTAGCCGATCTTCTCGTCGCGGTCGTCGCAGACAACGCGAATGCCGGCCTCCTCCAGCTTGGCGCACACCTCGTGGGCGTAGTCGCGGCTCTTCTCAGAGACAGGAAGCGCCTTGACCTGCACGGGAGCCAGCCAGGTGGGGAACTTACCCGCAAAGTGCTCAATCAGAATACCGATGAAGCGCTCGATGGAGCCAAAGCACACGCGATGCAGCATGATGGGGCGCTTCTTGGTGCCGTCGGCGTCCACGTACTCCAGGTCAAAGTTGAGCGGCATCTGGAAGTCGAGCTGCACGGTACCGCACTGCCAGGTACGGCCGAGCGAGTCCTCCAGGTGGAAGTCGATCTTGGGGCCGTAGAAGGCGCCGTCGCCCTCGTTGACCTCGTAGTCCATGCCCAGCTGCTCCAGAGCGGCGCGCAGGCCCTCCTCGGCGCGAGCCCAGTCCTCGTCCGAACCCATGGAGTCCTCGGGGCGGGTGGAAAGCTCAACGTGATACTTAAAACCAAACTTCTGGTACACGGAGTCAATGAGGTTGACCACGCCCACGATCTCGTCGGTCAGCTGGTCGGGACGCACAAACAGGTGGGCGTCGTCCTGGTTAAAGCAGCGCACGCGGAACAGGCCGTGCAGGGCGCCGCGCAGCTCGTGGCGGTGCACCAGGCCAATCTCGCCGGCGCGGATGGGCAGCTCGCGGTAGGAGTGCGGCTTGGAGGCGTACACCAGCACGCCGCCCGGGCAGTTCATGGGCTTAATGCAGTACTCTTCGTCGTCGATAACGGTGGAGTACATGTTGTCCTTGTAGTGGTCCCAGTGGCCCGAGGTCTTCCACAGCTGCTTGTTCATGATGAGCGGCGTGGAAATCTCCACGTAGCCGGCCTTGTGGTGGATCTCGCGCCAGTAGTCCAGCAGCGTGTTCTTAAGGATCATGCCGTTGGGCAGGAAGAACGGGAAGCCGGGGGCCTCGTCGCGCATCATAAAGAGGTCCATCTCGCGGCCGATCTTGCGGTGGTCGCGCTTCTTGGCTTCCTCCAGCATGTGCATGTGCTCGTCGAGCTCTTCCTTGGTGGCAAAGGCGACGCCGTTGATGCGGGTGAGCATCTTGTTGTCCTTGTCGCCCTTCCAGTAGGCGCCCGAGACGCCGGTGAGCTTAAAGGCCTTAAGGGCCTTGGTGTAGCAGATGTGGGGGCCGACGCACATGTCGATGTAGTCGCCCTGCTGGTAGAAGGTGATGCGGGCGTCGTCGTCCAGGTCGCCGATGTGCTCGACCTTGTACTTCTCGCCGCGCTCCTCCATAAGGGCGATGGCCTCGGCGCGGGGCTTCTCGTACACGGAGAACTTAAGGTTCTCCTTGACGATCTTTTTCATCTCGGCCTCGATCGCGGGGAAGTCGTCCTCGCTGATCTTGACGCCCTCGGGCAGGTCGACATCGTAGTAAAAACCGTTGTCGGTCGCGGGACCGTAGGCAAAGTCGGCCTGGGGGTACAGGCGCTTGATGGCCTGCGCCATGATGTGCGCGGCGGAGTGACGGATGACGTGCGTGACCTCGTCCTGCGGGAGCTCGGCCACCGAACCGTCATTGTAGAGTGCCTTCATGGGTATGTTTTCTCCTCTCGGATGCCTGATGCAAGTGCGTGCGATGCGCTCGGCGTTTTTGACTTGCATCATTATAGGCAGGTTGCCTTGGTATACAAGCGCCCGCCGCACCTTAATGGCACGGCGGGCGATTTTCTACGCATGCTTCATCGTGTGGGGGCGGGGCTGCGTGGCGCGCGTGGCTTGCGGCGTGTCCGTGGCTTGCGGCCGGCCCGGCGATGGATGCGTTACTGGATGCGAGTTCGGCAGTAGGGGCAGACCTTCCAGTGCGCGTCGAGCGGGCGATGGCAGCTGGGGCAGACGTTGCGAACCTGGGTATCGCACACCGGGCAAACCACAAAGTCCTTCTCGATGGGTGCGCCGCACTGCGGGCAGGTGCCGTACTGGGCAAGCTGACGCTCGCGCAGGGCCATGTCCAGCTCCTGCTCCTCGCGGTCGGACGCGTAGGAATGCGGGCGCAGGACCAGGTAGGCGATGAGGCCCACAAACGGGATGAGGGCGATGATGCCCCATGCCACGTAGGCGCTGGCGCCGCGGCGGCGAGCGTCGATGAACACATAGACGACCGACAGCACATACAGGGCGATGATAAAGCCGACGAAGGCATAGACGACGCCCATAAGCTGCGGCGACATGAGCTCGGAGATGTACTTGGACATTACGGGTACCTTTCGGAATATTAACAGTTCGGTCAAGTTTACCACGGGGTTTGTTTATATGGGACCACGGCTAGGGGCGGGGCTGGCGCGGACACAAACATCTCAATCTGTAACAGGTGGGAGTGGAATCCGGGTCTAGATGTTACAGATCGAGACAAACGGAGGACCCGCCAGACTAACGTCTCAATCTGTAACATCTGGAACCCGAATCCTCGTCTAACTGTTACAGATCGAGACGAACGGTTGCCGTAGTTGTCGGCAGACGAGGTTGTCGACATTACCGGGTCTCCCCTCGCCTGCCGTTGGCGGGTGTTGCGGGGCTGTTCGCCGCATTGCCGCCGCACTGGGGGTGTGCACAACGTAGGATAGTCTTATTGACAGCCTGTCAACTCGTCTGGGAGGCACTGTGACAGAAACGTTTGACATCGCGATTGTGGGCGCAGGCATCACCGGATGCGCCATCGCGCGGCAGCTCGCACGCTATGACCTGTCCATTTGCGTGATCGAGGCGGCCAACGATATCGCGCTGGGCGCGTCGAAGGCAAACGGCGGCCTGGTGCACGCCGGCTACGATCCGGCGCCGGGCACGGTAAAAGCGCAGGTCAACGCCCGCGGCTGCGAGCTGTATGGCACCTGGGCCCAGGAACTGGGCTTTTTGTTTAGCCGCACTGGGTCGATGGTGCTGGGCTTTAACGACGAGGACCGGACGCAACTGGAGAAGCTGCGCAGCAATGGCCTTGCAAACGGCGTGCCCGAGCTGGCGATCATTGGCCCCGAGCGCATCCGCGAGCTGGAGCCGCGCGCGAGCGCCCAGGCGACGTGCGCGCTGTGGTGCCCCTCGACCGGTTTTGTCGATCCGTTTGAGGTCGCCATTGCCGCGCTGGAGAACGCCGTTGCCAATGGCGTGACGTTTATGCGCTCCGCACCGGTGGAGGCCATTGAAGTTTCCGACTCGGATGACGGAGCCGCGCGCTTTACGCTGTTGACGCCCGCCGGCGACGTACGCTGCCGGTACCTGATTAACGCCGCGGGCAACGGTGCCGCGGACATCTCGCATATGGCGGGCGCCGAGGAGTTCCAGATGGTCTGGCGCCAGGGCAACATCGTGGTGCTGGACAAGGAGCCGCGCACACTCATGCCGCTCTACCCCGTGCCGACTCCGGTGTCGAAGGGCGTTATCGTGACGGGCACCGTGCACGGCAACACCGTGATCACCGCCACGGCTGCCGTGCGCGAGCCGGGCGACACGCAGACCTATGCAAGCGATGTGAACACGCTGCTGACCGGCGCGCGCAAGCTGGTGCCCGACCTGGACACACGCCGCGTGGTGCGCGCGTTTGCCGGCGGGCGTCCGGTCATTAAGGGGACGAACGACTTTTTTATTGGGCAGTCGGCCGTGATGCCGGGGCTGTTCCAGGCGGCGGGCATTCAGTCGCCGGGCGTGGCGAGCGCGCCGGCCATTGCCGAGCGCATGGAGTATGTGATGCGCGATGCGGGTGTGGTTTTGCGCAAGCGCGCGGACTGGGACCCGATTCGCCGCGCGCCGGACGACTTTGACCGTGCGTCGCTGGACCGCAAGGAAGAGCTCATTGAATCCGACCCCGCGTGGGGGCAGATCGTCTGCCGCTGCGAGACGGTGCCCGAGGCCGAGATTGTGGCCGCGATTCGACGCCGCCCGGGCGCGGTTTCAGTCGAGGGCGTCAAGCGCCGCTGCCGCGCCGGCATGGGTCGGTGCCAGAGCGGCTTTTGCCTAAGCCGTGTAGTGGCGATTCTTGCCCGCGAGCTGGGCTGCGACCCCAGCGAAGTGCAGTTGGAGGACACTGGCTCGTGGCTCGTTGAGGGACCTTTGAAGGGGGTGCGCTAGATTGGCGGAATTCAAATCGAGCGCGATTGATAGCGATGCCGTTGAGGCAGTACCTACGCTGGCCTTCGACGTGATTGCTATCGGCGGCGGACCTGCCGGCATGGCTGCCGCACTTGCCGCGCATAAGGCCGGCGCCCACGTGGCCATCGTGGAGCGCGAGCAGCATCTGGGCGGAATCCTCCGCCAGTGCATCCACCCCGGTTTTGGCCTTTCGCACTTTAAGCAGGAGCTCACCGGTCCCGAGTACGCGCAGCGCTTTATCGACGAGGTGCGCGCGACCGACATTGCGCTGTTCTTGAGCAGCATGGTGCTTGGGATTGATTCGGGCGAGTCCACGGAAAACGCCGCGGTCCACACCGTCACGCTCATGAGCCCCACCGGCATGTTGCAGCTCACCGGACGTGCGGTCGTCCTTGCCATGGGCTGCCGTGAGCGCACCCGCAGCGAGATCAAAATTCCCGGTAGCCGTCCCGCCGGTGTGTTTACGGCCGGCCTGGCGCAGCGATACATCAATATTGAGAATCTCAAGCCCGGCTCACGCGCCGTCATTTTGGGCTCGGGCGACATCGGGCTAATCATGGCGCGCCGCTGCACGCTCGAGGGGATTTCGGTCGAGGGTGTGTACGAACTCATGCCGTACGCCAACGGCCTGCGCCGCAACATTAAGAACTGCCTTGACGACTTTGGCATTCCGCTGCATCTTTCGACCACCGTTACGCGCGTGATCGGGCACGATCGCGTGGGGGCCGTCGAAGTGAGCCAGGTCGACGAGCATCTTGCACCCATTCCGGGGACCGAACGCGTTGTTCCGTGCGACACGCTGCTACTTTCGGTGGGCCTGATTCCCGAAAATGAGCTTTCGGTTGCCGCAGGCGTGGAGCTGGACCCACGTACTCGCGGCGCCGTAGTGGACCAGAGTCTGCAGACGGGCGTGCCGGGCATATTTGCCTGCGGCAACGTGCTGCACGTGCACGACCTGGCCGACAACGTGACGACCGAGTCCGAGAGGGCTGGCGCAGCTGCGGCGGCGTACGCACTGGTCTGTGGTGCTGTGGCCGATGCGGACGCTGCGGGCCCAGGCTGCCAGCTCACGGTCTCCCCCGTCGGCATTGCGGGCTACGCGCTGCCGGGACGCATTACGGCTGTGGCACTCACCAAACTCAACTTCCGCGTATGCCGACCGGTCAACGCCGCCCGCGTGCGCATTCTGGCAGGCGGCGAGGAACTGTTCGCAGGCAAGGTCCGTGCATTTAAGCCGAGCGTCATGGAAAGCTTCCCGCTGCCGGCGAAGGTGATTCAGCATACGCTCGACCTAGGTGCTAGCGAGATTATCCTATCTGTCGATCCCGTTGAGGAGGCGTAAAACCATGAGCACGAACGCGATCGAGACGCTCAAGTTCAACTGCACGACCTGCCCATCCGAATGCCTTCTGACCGTAGAGGTAGAGCGTGACGCAGACGGCGCCGTGGCAGAGGTGCGCTCCGTGGCCGGCAACAGCTGCCTGCGCGGTGATAAGTTCGCACATCAGGAGCTCACCTGCCCCATGCGCGTACTCACCACCACCGTTGCCGTATCCGGCGGCGACGAGGCGCTGCTGCCTGTGCGCACGGCTGAGGCCATCCCGCTAGCACTCCACGCCCAAGCCATGAACTTCATCCGCGGCCTAGTCGTCAACGCCCCCATCCGCATGGGCGACGTCGTGCTAGAGAACCTCCTAAACACCAACATCAACCTAATCGCCAGCATGGACATCGACCGAGCCCAAGTAGCCAATTAGGGACGGAGCTCTTTTAGCTACCCCGCCATCCACCCCACCCTCCTCCGCAGTTGCGGTGAAATACGGACTGTTTTATGGCTTCAGGCCGCTAAACAGTCCGTATTTCACCGCAACTTATGAGGGCCGCATGGGATGCAAAGGAGTGTCCCCAGGTGCCGGCATAAAAGGAACGTCCCTAACTGCCGGGCTTGGGATACCATGGTGGCACCCTAGCGAAAGGACGATGTATGGCACATGTCGATGACCAGCGTGTGGCGCGCGTGCTCGATGCGCTCGAGGCTCAGCACCCCGGCGCACAGCTGCTCGTAAACGACCCGTGGTCGATCTATTACCTGACCGGCTTTTATGCCGATATGTTCGAGCGTTTTTGCGGCGTGCTGCTCGCACGCGATAGCGAACCTGTGATCTTGGTCAACGCGCTGCATCAGCTGCCCGAGTACGACAATGCCCGCGTGGCCTATCACACCGATACTGACGTCGTGGCCGACGCCATCGTTCGCGAGGTCGATCCGAACAAACCGCTCGGCATCGACACCGTCATGCGTTCCGGCTTTTTGATGCCACTCATGGAGCGCCACGCAGCCAGCGAGTTTTTCCTGGGCGACTTTGCCGTCACCGCCGCGCGCACCCACAAGGATGACGCCGAACAGGAGCTCATGCGCGCGTCCTCGGCCGCTAACGACGCCGTGATGGCCGACGCCATCAAGCTCGTCCACGAAGGCGTGACGGAGCGCGAGATTGCCGACCAGATGCTCGGCCTGTATCGCAAGCACGGCTGCGAGGGCTTTAGCTTTCCGCCCATCGTGAGCTTTGGTGCTAACGCCGGCGACCCGCACCACGAGCCCGACGACACCGTGCTCAAGCGCGGCGACGTAGTGCTGTTCGACATTGGCGGGCGTCATCGCAACTACTGCTCGGACATGACGCGCACGTTCTTTTGGGGCGATCCGGACGAGGAGACGGCGCGCATCTACGACATCGTGCGCCGCGCCAACGAGGCCGCCGAGGCACTCATCGCACCGGGTGTGCGCATGTGCGACCTGGACCGCGCCGCGCGCGATGTGATTGAAGACGCGGGCTATGGGCGGTACTTTACGCATCGCCTGGGTCACTCGATCGGCCTGCAGGACCACGAGCCGGGCGACGTTTCACTCGTCAACGAGCAGGTCGTGGAGCCGGGCATGACGTTCTCCATCGAACCGGGCATCTACCTCCCCGGCCGCACCGGTGTCCGCATCGAGGACCTGGCCCTGGTGACCGAGAACGGCGCCGAGATTCTCAACGCCTACCCCCACGATCCGCTCCGCCTAGACTAGGCAATGTGGCAAAGGGACAACCCCTTTGCCACATCCTGCCAAGGCTTCGCCACAAAAACGGCCTATCTACTACGTTTAACCCGCACGGGTCGACCATAACCGACTTTTCGCAAAATCCGCAAGCCGTCTACCTGCGGTTTTAATTTCGCAATGTTCCGTGTGGTCGAGGGTAACCGGTCAAACGTAGTAGACAGGCCAATTTCATGGCAAGCGAGTCGACTCGGGGCACAGGGCAGCCAAAAAAGCCCCGTCCCAAATTGACTGCTTTTGAGTTGCGGTGATATACGGCCTGTTTGAGGCTTCTGGCTTGTAAAACAGTCCGTATTTCACCGCAACTGATGAGGGGATGGGTTAACGGAGCAGGCCGGCCACTTCGCCGGCTAGGGTGATGGTGCCGGCTGCTACGAAGGGCTCGCCTGCGGCCTTGAAAGCTGCAAGGGCCTCGGAAACGCTGGAGTACACGCCTGCGAGCTTATCGGCATCAACGAGGGCAGCGAGCTCCTCCGCCGGCAGGGCGCGGTCGGAATCGGTCTGGGTCACGACTACGCGTGGAAAGGCGGGAATCAGCACGTCGACGATGCCTGCCACGTCCTTGTCGGCCAGCGCAGCGCACAGCAGCGTGGGGCGATTCTCCACGCACGGATCGATCTCGTCCAACGCGCTCACAAAGTTCTCGCAGCTCTGGGGGTTATGGCAGGCGTCGATCAGCTTGAGCGGATCGGTTCCCAGCACATCAAAGCGACCCGGCGTGGGGCAGCCCATAAGAGAAGCGTCGAGCGACTCGTGGTCGAGCTCGCGGCCCAGATAGCCCTCGCACAGCATAATCGCACACGCGGCATTCTGCGGCTGATATGCCGGCTTGACCATACTCGACGTATAGATCGCACGCGGCGTGGTGCAGCTGAACTCAACCGTGTCGCCCACATGCGCCGGCACCTTAGTCGTGACATGGCTCACCACGAGCGGCACCACACCGCATTCGCGGCAACGGGCATCCATCACGCGCTGAACACTTGCCTCATGCGTGCCCTCGCCCAGAACAACCAGGCGTCCGGGCTTAATGACCGCAGCCTTCTCACCCGCAATGGCCTCGAGCGTATCGCCCAAAATACGTGTGTGATCGAGCCCAATACCCGTAATGGCAACGGCGACGGGATCGGTCGCACTCGTGGCGTCCCAACGACCGCCCATGCCAACCTCGAGCACGGCAACATCCACCGCGGCCTCGGCAAACACCACAAGTGCGGCGGCCGTCAGCAGGTCAAACGGAGTAATGGTATAGGCGCGCTCCCCCGCCGCCACACGGTGCGCATTCACCCGACGTCCCGCCTCAACAGCGGCAGAAACGCCACGGGCAAAGGCCTCGTCACTCACAACGCGCCCATCGACCTCCATGCGCTCGGGATAACGCACCAGCTGCGGCGACGTATACAGTGCGGTTTTTAACCCCTCACCACGAAGGATGGCAGCCGAAAAACGCGTGGTCGAAGTCTTGCCATTGGTACCGGCGACCTGAATGCAATCAAAGTACTCGTCCGGGCGCCCCAACTCATCGAGCATATCGACAACCGTCTCAAGCAAAGGACCAGCATCCCCAGAAATCCGCCCCGTATCAGCAGCAAGCCCCACAGCCTCATCAAACGAAAGCAACTCAAACGAGAACGGAACGACATACGACCCAGAACGCTTAGCCATAACTCAAAGTCCCCCATAACAGAAAAAGAGGCCCACCAAAAAGAATGAGCCCCTCGCGTTCAAAAAATCAGCCAAACACCGCTTTGCAGCGACCTCAAGGCCACAACCCAGTGGCCCTAACATTCCGGGCGCAGACAACCACGTAAACGAACTGGGAGCGGTTTGGGGCTTTGCTCGATACAAGTTCCGCACGAGCCGAAGGCCACTTAATGTGGCCTTCGTGCGAGCAGGACTGTTCGCAGTAGCGAGCAATGCCCCAAACCGCGCCCCCCCCAGTGACCCTTACGAGAAGTCAGCAACCTGAGCAGTCAGCGCCGCCAGGATCTCCTTGAGCTCAGCTGCACGGTCCCTCTTCTTCTGGACCACCGCAGGCGCGGCCTTGGCCACAAAGCCCTCATTGGCGAGCGTCTTCTCGCAGCCGGCCAGCTCCTTCTGGGCCGCGGCAATCTCCTTCTCCAGGCGAGCCTTCTCGGCCGAAAGGTCAACCTTGCCCTCGAGCACCACAAAGACCTCGACGCCGCTATCGACCACGGCGATGCTCGCAGCCGGCTTCTCAACGTCGGTGCCCATGACCAGAGAAGCAGTGTTCGCCAGCGGCTCAATCGTCGAGCGCAGGCTCTCGAGCTTCTCGATGTCCTCGGCACCGGCGCGCACGACCACGTCGAGCTCGGCCTTGGGGCTCAAGCGGTAACGCGAACGCGTGGCGCGGGCGGCGGAAACGACGGCGCGGCACAGCTCAAACGCGCGCTCGGCGTCCTCGTCAACATACTTAGCGTAGTCGGCGGGCTCGGGCCACTTGGCGATCATGAGCGCCTCGGCGCGGTTCACGTTGCCCTCGGCGTCCAGATCGAGCACACTCGCCGGCATGTTGTCCCAGATCTCCTCGGTGACAAACGGCATGAGCGGGTGCATCAGGCGAATGGAGGTATCCAGCACAAAGATCAGGTTGCGCTGAGCCTGCAGACGGCCCTCGCCCTTCAAGCGGGCCTTGGTGACCTCGACGTACCAGTCGCAGACCTCGTTCCAGAAGAACTGCTGCACGCCGCGGGCCATATCGCCAAAGGTGTAGTTCTCAATACCCTCGGTGACCATCTTAACGGCCTTGGCCAGGCGGCTGAACATCCAGGCGTCGGCCGGCGTCTCCACGACGGGCTCGCCGGGCGTGTAGCCCTCCATGTTCATGAGCAGGAAGCGGCTGGCGTTCCAGATCTTAGTCACAAAGCTCTTGGCCTGGTCGGTACGCGGGCTGTCGATGAGCTTCTTGGTCTTCTTGTCGATGTTCGCGTCGAACTTAACATCCTGGTTGTTGGTGCACAGCGTAAGAAGGTTGTAGCGCATGGCGTCGGCGCCGTACATACCGATGAGGTCCATGGGGTCAACGCCGTTGCCCTTGGACTTGGACATGCGGCTGCCGTCCTTGGCAAGGATCGTCGGGTAGATGACGACGTCCTTAAACGGCACCTCGTCCAGGAAGTACAGCGAGCTCATGACCATGCGGGCGACCCACAGCGCGATGATGTCGCGCGCGGTGACGAGCGCCGTCGTGGGATGATGGCCCTCGAGCAGCTCCGGCTTTTGCGGCCAGCCCTGCGTGGCGAAGGTCCACAGCTGCGAGCTGAACCAGGTGTCCAGCACGTTCTCGTCCTGATGCACGTGATGACCGCCGCACTTGGGGCACACATCGGTGTCCTCGGTAAGGGCGTCCTCCCAGCCGCAGTCCTCGCAGTAGAACACGGGAATGCGGTGGCCCCACCACAGCTGGCGGCTGATGCACCAGTCCTTAAGGTTCTCCATCCAGGTGGTGTAGGTCTGCGTCCAGCGCGCGGGGTGGAAGGTGACCTTACCGGAGTTGACGGCGTCGAGCGCCGGCCCCTTGAGCTTGTCGACGGCCACGAACCACTGCTCGGACAGCCACGGCTCAAGCGCGGCGTCGCAACGGTAGCAGTGCATGACGGAGTGGTCGTGCTCCTCGACGTGATCGAGTAGGCCGTGCTCGTCGAACCACTTGATGACCGCCTCGCGGCACTCCTCGCGGGTCATGCCGGTGAACTCGCCATAGCCCTCGACGACCACCGCGTGCTCGTCGAAGATATTGATCTGCGGAAGGTCGTGGGCCTGACCCATGGCGTAATCGTTGGGGTCGTGGGCCGGAGTAACCTTAACGAAGCCGGAACCGAAGTTGGCGTCGACATGCCAATCCTCAAAGATGGGAATCTCGCGATCGACGATGGGGAGCTTGACGGTCTTGCCCACAAAGGCAGCCTTCTCGGGGTCCTTCGGGGAGACGGCGACGCCCGTGTCGCCGAGCATGGTCTCGGGGCGCGTAGTGGCGACGACGATGTAATCCTGGCCGTTGACCGGCTCGGTCAGCGGGTAGCGCAGGTGCCACAGGTGGCCCTTCTCGTCCTTGTACTCGGCCTCGTCGTCCGAGATAGCAGTGGTGCAGTTAGGGCACCAGTTGACGATGCGCTTGCCGCGGTAGATCAGACCATCGTGGTACCAGTCGCAGAACACCTTGCGCACGGCCTGGGCGTAGTCCTCGTCCATGGTGAAACGCTCGTTATCAAAGTCGACGGAGCAGCCCATACGCTTGATCTGCTCGACGATGATGCCGCCGTACTCGTGGGTCCAATCCCAGCAGGCGTCTACAAACTTGTCGCGACCGATCTCCAGGCGGCTGATGCCCTCGCTCTTGAGCTTCTTGTCGACCTTGGTCTGCGTGGCGATACCGGCGTGGTCGGTGCCGAGCACCCAGCGCGTGGACTTGCCGCGCATGCGGGCCATACGGATGATGGCGTCCTGGATGGAGTCGTCGGTGGCGTGACCCATGTGGAGCTTGCCGGTCACGTTGGGAGGCGGAATGGTTACGGTGCAGTCGCCCACGCCCTCGCGGCGCTTGTAGTAGCCGCCGTCGAGCCACTTCTGCAGGATCGCCGGCTCGTTGGTCGACGGATCGTAGTTCTTGGGCATTTCTTCCATATATCTCTCCCTGTCCCGCCGGCGTGTCCGCCTGCTTGGTTTTCGCTCGGTCAGGTCCTGGCTCGCACGAAGAGCACATTTAGTGCTCTTCGGCTCGTGCGGAATCTACGAAAACCAAGCAGGCGGACACGCCTTAGGTATTGATTACTTCAGTCTGATAGGACTTCGCTGAGGCTTAAACAAACACACAGAATAACACAGGTAGTTGGGGTTATTGCGTATATATAAAATAGCCTCCGACCGCGGGTGGTCGGAGGCTATTTGCAAACACGTTTTAGGCTGGTTTACCCGTAGATACGCTGGGGCTGCTCTTCGCCCCTTACGGAGGCTTCGGTCACGATAACCTTGGCGACACCTTCCTCGCTCGGGAGGTCGAACATCGTCTGCTGCAGCAAGTCCTCGCAGATGGAGCGCAGGCCGCGGGCGCCGGTCTTACGGGCAAGCGCCATGCGGGCGATCTCATGCAGGGCGGCGTCCTCAAACTCCAGCTCAACGTCCTCGAGCTGGAACATCTTGCGGTACTGACGCACCACGGCGTTCTTGGGCTCAGTCAGGATCGACACCAGGTCGTCCTCGTCGAGCGCCTGCGTCTGGGTGACGACGGGCGTACGGCCCACAAACTCGGGAATCATGCCAAAGGCGTTGAGGTCCTGTGGGAGCACCTGACGCAGCAGGTCATTCTCGTCGACCGAGGTGGGGCCGGCGATCTCGGAGTTAAAGCCCACACCCTTGTTGCCCACGCGATCGGCGATGATCTTGTCCAGGCCCACAAAGGCACCGCCGCAGATAAACAGGATGTTGGTCGTGTCGATCTGCAGCAGCTCCTGCTGGGGATGCTTGCGGCCGCCGGTGGGCGGAACGCTGGCCACCGTGCCCTCAAGGATCTTCAGCAGCGCCTGCTGAACGCCCTCGCCCGAGACATCGCGGGTGATGGAGAGGTTCTCGGCCTTGCGGGCGATCTTGTCGATCTCGTCCACGTAGATAATGCCGACCTGCGCGCGCTCGATATCGCCGTCGGCGGCATTGATGAGCTTGAGCAGGATGTTCTCCACGTCCTCGCCCACGTAACCGGCCTCGGTGAGCGCGGTGGCGTCGGCGATGGCAAACGGCACCTCGAGGATGCGCGCGAGCGTCTGGGCCAGCAGCGTCTTACCGGTACCGGTGGGACCGAGCAGCAAAATGTTGGACTTGGCGAGCTCCACCTCGTCCATATCATCGTCGAGCTGCGAGTCCAAGCCATCGTCAAAGGCCGAAAGCGCAGCGCCGCCCTCGATCACGCGGCGGTAGTGGTTGTACACGGCAACCGACATGGCGCGCTTGGCGTCCTCCTGGCCCATGACATAGGCCGAAAGCTCGTCATAGATCTCGTGCGGCGTCGGCACGTGCGTAATGACCTGACGGGCGTCATCCTCCAGCTCAAAACCCTCGGCCTCAGGATCTACAGCAGGCTGGCCGGCAGCCTGGCCGTGGTCGTTGAGGAAGCCCGGCAGCTTGCCGTTGCGGGCGGCGTCCATAAAGTCCGAAGCCAGCGACTCCTCAAGAATCTCGGAGCAGGCGGCAACGCACTCGTCGCAGATAAAGATATTGGTCGGGCCCTTCACCAGGCGGCGAACCTGACCCTGCTCTTTTCCGCAGAAGGAGCAGCGGATGGGGTTGCCGTTCTCGTCGAAGCCGTCCTGCATGTTACCGGCCATCCTAGGCGTCCTTCGCGGCGAGGTCGCGCGAGGTGACGATACGGTCGATCAGGCCGTAGTCGAGGGCCTCGGCAGCCGTGAGGTAGTTGTCACGCTCGGTATCGGCCTGAACCTTCTCGATGGGCTGGCCCGAGGCGTCGGACAGGATCTGGTTGAGCTCGCGACGGGTCTTCTTGATCTCCTCGGCCACGATCTCGATTTCGGTCTGCTGGCCCTGCGCACCGCCGCTGGGCTGGTGAATCATGACCTTGGAGTGCGGCAGGCAGAAGCGCTTGCCCTTGGCGCCGGCCGAAAGCAGCACGGCGGCCATGGACGCGGCCATACCGACGCAGATGGTGGAGACCTGCGGCTTAATGAAGTTCATGGTGTCCAGAATCGCCAGACCGGAGTAGACCTCGCCGCCGGGCGAATTGATGTAGAGCGAGATATCCTTCTCGGCATCCTGGCTCTCAAGATGCAGCAGCTGGGCAACGACCAGGTTGGCGCTGACGGAGTTGATCTCCTCGCCCAAGAAGATGATGCGGTCGTTGAGCAGGCGCGAATAGATATCGTAGCTGCGCTCGCCGCGCGGCGTCTGCTCGATAACGTATGGCACGAGGGCGGAATCGAACTTGGCGATCATACGCATCTCCATTTCTCTCTTGCGGACCAAATTGGTTCTAGATAAACGTACGGTGCCCGCATGCTATGCATTGGCTGGCACCGTACGAAGCAACCGGATAACCGGTGTATAACTTTACCCCATCACGGGCGCACGCATGCGCTCGCGGGCAAGGTGGCGAGAATTACTCGGCGTCCTTGGCGGTCTCGTCGACCTCGGTCACCTTGGCGTTCTCGACCAGGTGGTCGACGGCCTTGGAGCGACGGATGGACTCGCGGACGGCAGGCATGCGGCCATCGGCGATGAACTCGGCCTTGGAAGCCTCGACGTCCTTGACGCCAGCCTTCTCGAACTCGGCGTTGACGTCGTCCTCGGTGACCTCAATCTTGAGCTCACGGGCGAGGGCGTCGAGCGCCAGGGACTCGCGGGCAACGTCGTTGGCCTGCTTGTGCAGGTCGCCGATGAACTGCTCCATGGTCAGGCCGGAAGCGGGCAGCCAGGTGTCCAGGGTCATGCCGCGGGCAGCGAGGTTGGACAGGAAGTTCTGGCCAAGCTCCTCAAAGACGGACTGCTCGTAGTCGGCGTCCATCTCGTCGAGCTGCAGACGCTCGGCGAGAGCGGAGACGCAACGGTTCTCCTTCTCGGCCGGGAGGCGGGAAGCCTTGTCCTGCTCGATCTCGAGCTTGATGGCGTCGCGCATAGCGTCGATGCTGTCGAAGCCAAAGTCGGACTTGACGAGCTCGTCGGTGAGCTCGGGGGTGTTGCGGACCTTGATGCCCTTGACGGTGACCTCGACGGTGTGGGTCTCGGCCTCCTCGCCCTCCTCGACCTCGTCGGTCCAGGTGACGGTCTTGACGTCGTCAACGTTAGCGCCGATCAGGGCCTCGTTGAACTCCTTGGGGTTGCTGTCGCTACCGGCGATGAGCATGCGGCCCTCGGCGGCAAAGTTGTCGGCATTCTCGACGGCCTTGAGGTCGACGGTGACGTAGTCCTCGGCCTCGACGGCGCGACCCTCGACGTCCTCGAAGGTGGCACGGTAGTTGAGGAGCATCTCGACCTGGTTGTTGATCTCGGACTCGGTGACCTCCGCAGGGGGCATCTCGATCTCGACGGCGTCGAAGGAGGAGAGCTCAGCGGCAGGACGCAGGGAGAACTCGACGGTGTAGGTGTAGTCCTCGTGATCCTTGGCGAGGTCGAGCTCCTTGTAGTCACCGCTCTTGGTGGGGACGATGTCCAGCTCGTTGAGGACGGCGGGCTCGTTGGCGGCGATCAGGTCGTTGGTGGCCTGAGCGAGGGTAGCCTCGGCGCCAAGAGCGGAGTCGATGACCGGACGGGGAGCCTTACCGGCGCGGAAGCCCGGGAAGCGGTACTTCTTGGCGGTGTCCTTGTAGGCCTTCTTGATCGCGGCGTCGACGTCGGCGGCCGGGATGGTGACCGTAGCGGTGAGCTTGGCGTCCTTGACGTCAGAAGCGGTGATGTTCAACACGTTCCTCCTCATACTGCCCAGCTTATCTGAGGTGCTGGTACCTTTATGCAACAAGCGTCGCGAGGGCATAAGCCGACGCGGGTGCGTTGGTGCGGGCGAAAGGACTCGAACCTTCACGGGAATCCCACCAGAACCTAAATCTGGCGCGTCTACCAATTCCGCCACGCCCGCATGAGCGCACAGACTAGGAATGATAGCAGATACGAACGGCAAGCGCACGCACACGTTTTTAGCTCACGACCTCACCATGAGTGCAAAAGGCGGGGCGAGTTGCCCCGCCCCGCCCATTACGACTTGTTCGCTGACCCGTTACTCCCCCAGCAGGGCCTTCTCGGGCGTGATGGGCAGCGAGCGAACCTGGTGGCCGGTGGCGTGCGCCACGGCCGAGGCCACGGCGGCGAGCGGCGTGTTGATGACGACCTCGCCGATCGACTTGGCGCCAAACGGGCCCGTCGGCTCGTAGCTCGGCTCAAAGGCCACGCGAATGCTGCCGATATCCAGGCGCGTGGGCAGCTTGTAGCTCATAAAGTTGCCGGTGCGCAGGCGGCCGCGGTCATCATGCTCAACATTCTCGTAGAGCGCGTGACCGATACCCTGGGCAATGCCGCCCTCGGCCTGAACGCGCGCGAGCGCCTCGTTGATCACGGTGCCGCAGTCGACGGCCGCCGCATAGTCCACCACAGTCACCTTGCCGGTGGCCTTGTCGACCTCGACCTCGGCAATACCGGCCATAAACGGCGGAGGCGAAACGGGCAGGCAGGCAGAGGCGTGCGAGGTCAGCGCGTCGCCGCCCGCGATGTTCTTGACGCACAGGTTGGCAAAGTCGCGCAGCGTGAGGTAGCGGTTCTGCTCGCGCGCGGCGCGCTCGTCGGACAGACGCACGTACTGGCCGTCGAAGACCACATCGGCGGCGTCCACGTCCCACATCTGGGCGGCCTTGGCGCAGATCTTCTCGCGCAGCTCGGTCGCGGCATTCTTGGCTGCAAGGCCCGTCACGTACGTACCCGAGCTCGCGTACGAGCCGGCGTCGAACGGCGACACGTCGGTGTCCACGCCGCGCACCACGATAAGCGAGCTCTCCACGCCCAGCTCCTCGGCGGCAATCTGCGCCAGAATCGTGTCGACGCCCATGCCGTTATCGGTGGCGCCGGTACCGATGGTAATGAAGCCGTCCTCTTCCAGGCGCATATCGATGCCGGCGATGTCCACGTTAGAGATGCCCGAGCCCTGCATGGTGAGCGCGCAGCCAAGGGCACGCACGCGGTCGCCCAGGTCGACGGCTAGCGGCTTGTCGCGCCAGCCGATCATGTCCATCGCGCGCAGCAGGCAGCGGTCGAGTGCGCAGGCGTTGAGCTTCTCGTTGTAGTACTGCGGCATGATCTCGCCCTCGCGCACGATGTTCTTAAGGCGCAGGTCGGCGGGGTCCATGTGCAGCATATCGGCGAGCTCGTTGACGGCGCTCTCCACGGCAAACTGGCCCTGGGTGGCACCGTAGCCGCGATACGCACCGCCACGGTTGGTATTGGTGTAGACGGCGTCCCAGCTAAAGCGGCTCGCCTTCACGTGGTTGTAGATGGGCAGGCTCTTGTGGCCCGAAAGGCCGATCGTCGTGGTGGCATGCTCGCCATAGGCGCCGGCGTTGGACAGCGTATGCAGGTCGATGGCCGTGATGGTGCCGTCGTTCATGGCGCCCAGCTTAACGGTCATCTGCATCTGGTGGCGCGAGTTGCCCGCAGTGATGGTCTCCTCGCGGGTGTAGCAGCAGTAGCTCGGACGGCCGGTCTGCTGCGTCACGAACGCCACGAAGATCTCGCAGCAGCCCGTCTGCTTGGAGCCAAAGCCGCCGCCGATGCGCGGCTTAATGACCTGCACCTGCGACTGCGGAATATCGAGCGACTGCGCGACCATGCGGCGCACGTGGAAGGGCACCTGCGTGGAGGTGGTCACCGAAATGCGGCCGAACGCGTCGGTGGTCGCGAAGGCGCGGAAGGTTTCCATGGGTGCGGTCTGCGTGGCCTGGCTGGTGTAGGTGCGCTCAAAGACGATGTCGCTCTGGGCGAAGGCCTCGTCAAGGTCGCCAAAGTCGCTCGTGCCGCTGCACACCAGGTTGCGCGGAACGTCGCCGCCCTGCGGGAACATAAAGGTCACGTCGCCCTCGGGGTGAACCACGATGTCGTTATCGAGTGCCTTGGTAAAGTCGAGCAGCGGCTCAAGCACCTCATAGTCGACCTTAATGAGTTTGAGCGCCTTGTCGGCGGCCTCCTCGGTCTCGGCGGCGACAATCGCCACCTCCTCGTTTTGGTAGCGCACGAGGTTCTCGAGAATCAGGCGGTCGTAGGGACTCGGCTGCGGATAGCTCTGACCGGCGATGGTAAAGCGGCGCTGGGGCACGTCCTCGTAGGTGTAGACGCCCACCACGCCGGGCACCTTCAGTGCGCGCGACGTATCGATGGAGCGAATCTTGGCGCGGGCATAGGGGCTGCGCTTGAGTTTGACGATGAGCGCACCGGCGGGCACCATATCGCCCGTGTAGACGGGACGCCCCTCGAGCAGGGCCTTCGAGTCCTTCTTGGGCTGCTTGTGAGTGATCTGCTTATACGAGACGCCATCGCAGCTGGTGTTATTGACCGGCAGCTCGGGCATCTCAAAGCCCACCTGCACGCCAGACTCGTTGAGGAAGCGAACAATGGCGCGCAGCTGGCTCTCGTAGCCGCTGCAACGGCAGAGGTTACCGGCGAGCTGGCGCGAGAGCTCCTCGCGCGTGGCGACGAGGCTCGGGTCCTCCTTGGCAGCGCGGGCGAGCGCCAGCACGTTCATGATAAGGCCGGGGGCGCAAAAACCGCACTGCTCGGCGCCTTCGGCAGCCATTGCGCGGGCGAGTGCCTCGGACTCGGCCTTGAGGCCCTCGAGCGTGGTAACGGAGCGGCCCTCGACGCGCGCGGCGGGAACCGAGCAGCTCAGCACCGGGTCGCCGTCAAGCCACACCGTGCATAGACCGCAGTTGGTGGTCTCGCAGGCGCAGCGCACCGATGCGCAACCCTGCTCGCGCAGCAGCGCAAAGAGCATGGTGTCGGGGGCAATCTGAACCTTGACCTTGCGGCCGTTGAGCGTAAAGGAAAGATCGATGAGTTTGGCAGCCATTAGCGCACCTCGCTAAAATCGACGCCGGGCACGCGGCGGCAGGAATACTCGTCCGTGGCAAACTTGGGCACTTGCACGGTCTCGAGCTCGCGGGCAAGCGCGGCCGAAAGCTCGATGCCGGCGGCGCGGCGCACAGCCTGAATCGCCAGCGGAGCCGAGATGCGACGGCGGTAGTCGGCCGAGCCCCACAGGTTGGTGCCATAGCTCAGCGCGCGTACGGACGCGGCCAGGGCGCGCAGCTCGTCCTCTGAAGGCTGCTCGTTCACCAGGCCACATGCCTCGCCCTGCAGCAGGGTCGCGCGCAGCGGGCGGGCGCCCACGGTGACATGCCAGCTGTTGTCCCACCAGGCGGCGGTGACGTTTAAGGAGGGGAAGTCAGTCGCGGCCTTGCGCACGGCTTCATAGCTCGCACGGTAATCGTGCTTAACGACCACGACGTGCTCGATCACGTCGCGCACATAGCCCATGTCCACGAACTCGGCGAGCGGCACGCGGCCGGCACCCGTCAGCTCAACATACGAATCGAGCGCCAAAAATGCCGAGAGCACGTCCGAAAAACCAAAGCGACCGTAAATGCTGCCGCCCACCGTGGCGGTGTTGCGCAGCTGCACGCCCACGATATCGTGGACGGCGAACTCAAAGACATGGTTGACAAGCGCGTTGAGCCCGGCATGGCGCTCGAGCTGGCGCAGGGTACACATGGCACCGATGCGAAACTCGGTCTCGGTCTCCTCAATCTGATCGAGTCCGCAGGCCGAAAGGTCAATCGCCGTCGCCACGCGACGCGAACCCAGGCGCATCCAAATGCCACCGCTCACAATCTTGTTGTTGCGGTTCTTCTGTAAGAGCTCATAGGCTTCGGCCGCGTTTCCAACACGGACGTAGGTACCGAACTTGAGCACGTTCTCCCCCATCTCTTCACTTGTCCAGTACGTTTAAGTGTACCAAACGAGGGGCCGCACACCGTTTTAGGACAAAATCCACCCACCCATCCATAACTTGCGGTGATATACGGACTGATTAGTCGTTCTGGAACGCAAAACAGTCCGTATATCACCGCAAGTTATGAGGAGTCCTCCGGGATAGAAAAGGCTCCCAGCCGGAATGGCTGGGAGCCTTATCACATGCTATGTCGAGCGAAGACTTAGCAGACACCCTGGGCGAGCATGGCGTCGGCGACCTTCAGGAAGCCGGCGATGTTGGCGCCCATGACGAAGTTGCCCTCCTGGCCATACTCCTTGGCGGTGTCGTCCACGTTGTGGAACATGCCGCGCATGAGCTGCTCGAGCTTGCCGTCGACCTCCTCGAAGGTCCAGGACAGGTGCTCGGCGTTCTGGCTCATCTCCAGGCCGGACACGAGCACGCCGCCGGCGTTGGCAGCCTTACCGGGCATAAAGGCAACGCCGTTCTCCTGGAAGTAAGTCGTGGCCTCGATGGTCGTGGGCATGTTCGCGCCCTCGCCGACCACCTTGCAGCCGTTGGCGACGAGCGCCTGAGCGTCCTCGAGCAGCAGCGTGTTCTCACGAGCGCAGGGCAGCGCGATGTCGCAGGGCAGCTGCCACACGCCGCGGCCGTCGCCCTCGTGCCACACGGCGTTGGGCTTCTCGTCAACGTACATGGCGAGCGTAACGCCCTTGTCGTGGCCGGAGCGCTTCTTGTTGTAGACATGCTCGAGCACGGTGTAGTCGATACCGTCGGGATCCTCGACCCAGCCGTGGGTATCGGAGCAGGCCAGCACCTTGCCGCCGAGCTGGGAGACTTTCTGGACGGCGTAGATGGCGACGTTGCCGGAGCCATGAACGACGACGTTCTTGCCCTCGAAGGAGTCGCCGCGGCTCTTGAGGTACTCGTCCACAAAGTAGGCCAGGCCGTAGCCGGTGGCCTCGGTACGGGCGAGCGAGCCGCCAAAGGAGAGGCCCTTGCCGGTGAGAACGCCGGTCCACTCGTTGGTCAGGCGCTTGTACTGACCGAACAGGTAGGCAACCTCGCGGCCACCAACGCCCAGGTCGCCGGCGGGAACGTCGGTGTTGGGGCCGATGTGGCGATAGAGCTCGGTCATGAAGGACTGGCAGAAGTGCATGATCTCGTTGTTGGACTTGCCCTTGGGGTCAAAGTCGGAGCCGCCCTTGCCGCCGCCCATGGGAAGGGTGGTCAGGCTGTTCTTAAGGATCTGCTCCAGGCCCAGGAACTTGAGCATACCCAGGGTGACCGTCGGGTTAAAGCGCAGGCCGCCCTTGTAGGGTCCAATGGCTGAGTTGAACTCGACGCGATAGCCGCGGTTGACCTGAACCTTGCCCTGATCGTCGACCCAGGGAACACGGAACATGACGATGCGCTCGGGCTCGACGAGGCGCTCCAGCAGGGCGGCCTCCTCGTACTCGGGGTGGGCGTCGAGCGCCGGCTGGATGGTGCCGAGGATCTCGGTCGCGGCCTGGATGAACTCAGGCTGCTCGGGATAGCGGGCCTTGAGCTCTTCGAGAACTTTCTGCGTGTAGCTCATGCTTCCTCCAATGATGGGAAACGAAAAATGTTGGTCGCGGCACCCTATGCGCCGCGAACTTTATCGAGTATGGATAATATCGCACTGTTGCGGCAAAGTTTCGCATAAGCCGACGAGCGGATGTTTCGTTTTGATTACGATGCAGGTAGAAGCGTTTTTGAGTGTCTGACGTGCAAAACCCGTGTTTCAAACCTGTTTCGTCCACGTGTTCCAAACCACCACATTGGGGACAGGCACCTTTGTGGTGGTTTTGGTGGTTAGAGGACGAGCTGATGGTAGTCGGCGGGGGTTATGCAGCCCTCGGTGGCGGCGCGGAAGGCGGCGAGGGCATCGCCCGAGAACGGCATGGCCCAGCACAGTCCGCAGCCGGCGGTGATGGAGCCGGGCAGCGGCATGATGCGCCCGGGCACACCGGCGGCAAGACACAGCTGCTCGCATTCCATCACATCGAAGGTGCTGTCGAACGACACGATGATTTTGCGTTCGTGATCAGAGGCATCGCCGAACGAGGCCTCGCGGTGCGACTCGCGATACGCAGCCGCCGCTGCCTCTTCCTCGGCCGTATGTCCACAGCCGCCACAGCCGCAGGTACAGGGTTCGGACCCGTCGCAAGTGCAAGGTTCTCCCGTGTCGGGACAAATATCGTGAGACATGGCAACTCCAATCGTCTAGGCGAGTAACTCGGCCGCCGCAAACTCCTCGGGCGTATTGACGTTCTCGAAGCAGAGCGTCGAGTCGGCGACCGCGACAATCTGAGGCTCGTCCAAATACCCGGCGTTCACCCGGTCGATCAGGCAGCGGATTCGCTGACGGTCACCAGCGAGCAGCTCATGGGCAACCGGCGCACACGCGTCACGGCGCCAGACGGCGCAAAGCGGCTCAATGCCACGTTCCTCGTGCGGCACGCACACATCGAGCGCCTCGGCCTCAACACGATCGGCAAGCGCGCCGATGAGTTCCGGCGAGACAAACGGCATATCGCAGGCGACGATCGCCACGAGCGGCAATCGAGCCGCGGCCAGCGAGCTCGCGATGCCGCGCATGGCGCCCGCCGGCCCCTCAAGGTCCGACACTATTCGCGGCACCAGGCAGCCAAACGCGCGCTCCTCAAGGTAGGCAAGCTCGCTGGGACGCGACGTCGTCACGACCAACTCACCGGCAACTGGCGCCAACCGACCCAGCACGCGCTCGATGAGCGGCTCGCCGCAAAACGCCATGCGCGCCTTATCGCAGCCCATGCGCGACGACAACCCGCCCGCCTGGACAACACAAGAAAGATCGGCCCGTCTTACGGTAGTCATACGGCAAAACACCTCCATCGGCATGCTCGAAACCCGGTGCACGAAGCTAAATACAGCCACCGAAATAGCAGCGCTACGAAAAGCTCGTGCAAAAACAAAACAGCGCCTTTGCGGCACGCAGCAAGACCGCGAGCACAAAAGCGCTGGTAGCGTATGGCGGGAACGTATGTGAATCGAACACATCCAAGACGTTTTGCACGCCTCGCAACGGTTTTGAGGACCGCGGAGCCCACCGGAGCCCATCCGTTCCCAAGTGCCGCGGTATTTTACCAAACCGAAACGGCTCCATCCCAAAAAGACGAACAAGAAGTTGCGGTGGAATAGTTCCTGTATTTGCTGCCAAAGCCTCCAAATAGGAACTATTTCACCGCAACTGAGGAGGCGGGAGCGAGTGACCGGCCTAGCGCAGGGACCTCAGGCCGCCGGCGTCCTTGTCGAGCACCGTAAAGCGCACGGCATCCAGGTGCTCCAAGATGCTGATGGCACGTTTGCGCGACACACCCAGCGCCTCGCGCAGCACGCTCGTGGTGGCAGCACCGCCGGCTTCGGCGATGGCGGCGGCGACGAGCTCGCGCGCGTGAGCCTCAGCGGCAGCGGACAGGGCAACGTCGCGCTCGACCTTGACGATCGAGCGGTTGAGCGAAAGCTCGCGCAGGGCACGCGTCATGATGTCGCGATCGAGCTGAAGCTGCTCGCCCACCTCGGGCAACGTCGGCGTATCGAGTCCGGCCTCGTCCAGCAAGGCAACGATGCGCCCGCAGACCTCGCGCACCACACGCGCCGCGGCGGCTGCGGAATGCGGGTCGAACACCTCGGCCCCCTCGGAGGCGCACACGCCACGCGAGCAGCCCTCGGCAATCAGAGCCGCGGCAACGCCTTCATCTGCGGCAGGCCACGCAGCATGGGCAACGGCGCCGGGCGTAAAGCCCGTCTCCTTGGGAGCTGCCGCGTGCATGGCTGACAGGGTCGCCGCCAGGGCATCCATAGCGGCGTCGAGCGCGGAAGAATCTGCATACATCGAGCCATCCGAGCCAGCCAGCGCGCAAGCAGCGCCCTGCGCCACCAACCCACGCAGTGCGACATCGGCCTCGCCGACACCAAGATCCAAAGCCTCGGCAACATCAACCGCCGTAACCGGCAGCGTCTGCAGCGCCAGCCAAGCGCCCACACCGCCCGCGATATCGCCGGACTCGATCGCCGCATACAGCGCACGCTCTCCTTCGGCAAGCTCGCGCGAGCGACGGCAGCGCGAAAGCAGCACACGCCCGCCGCCAATAAGCATAACGGGCGAATACGACAGCACCACGGCATGGTCTCCGGCTCGCAGCGGCAGCGGCTCCTCCAAGCGCACCTGTACGGTACGGGTCTCGCCCACCGCCATGGGGGCCTCGCCCTCCAAAAGCATGATGCGGCCGCCGACCTCGGCCGTACCCGCCATCACGTGCACACGCGCACCCGACTCGAGCACGCGCGGCTTGGCTCCCTCGCGACCCAAATACGTAAACGCCATCATAAAGCGCAGCGTCTGGCCAAAGCGACCCGCCACACTGAGCATCTCACCGCGATCGAGCGCGGCGACGCCGTCACCAACCAGGTTGAGCGCCACACGCTGACCGGGAAGCGCCTGCTGCGTGTCGCCATGCACTTGGATCCCGCGTACGCGGCAGGCCGTGCGCGACGGCAGCGCGACGAGCTCATCGCCCACCGCAACCGGCGCATCGTGCAGTGTCCCTGTCACGACGGTGCCGGCGCCCTTGATCGTAAAGCAGCGGTCAATCGGCAAGCGCGGCGCAGCATCGGTGCGCTCGGCACGGTCGCGGCAGGAATCCCAGCAGGCACCGACCTGATCGTCAAGCGCGGCCAGCAGCGCGTCAATCCCCTCGCCGGTCTTGGACGACACGGGGACCATCGGCGCGCCCGCAAACACGGTACCCGACAAAAAGTCATCGACATCGAGCTCGGCAAGCTCGGTCATCTCGGCGTCGGCCAGGTCGCACATCGTCAACGCGACCACCATATGCGTAACGCCCAGCAGCTCCAGCACATGCACGTGCTCGCGGGTCTGCGGCATCACGCCCTCGACAGCCGAAACCACCAGCACCGCCACGTCGATGCCCGTGGCACCCTGCACCATGGCGCGCAAGTAATGCGCATGGCCCGGCACGTCAACCAGGCCAACGATCTTGCCACTCGGCAGCGCCAGCTCGCCAAAGCCAAGCTCAACCGTCATGCCGCGACGGCGCTCAACTTCCAGGCGGTCGGGGTTTTTACCCGTCAGCGCCTCGATGAGCGCCGACTTACCGTGATCGACATGTCCCGCCGTACCTACGATAACGGGGCATTCCACCAACGCTTCGGCCCCACTCATCGGCGCACCGCCTTGGCAACGCATGCGGCAAGCGTCGACGCCGCCGTCTCGATATCACGGTCGCCCACGAGTGTGCGCACATCAAACAAAATGCGATCGTGCGAGGTTCGCGTGACAACCGGCGTGTCGAAGTCCTGGACAAGCGAGCGCTTGAGCGCATCGACCGTCAGGCGCTCGTCAACAAGACGCACGGCAACGCACATGGTGGGCAACTCGACGGTAGGCAGCGAGCCGCCGCCGGGAGCCGACGACTCCTCGACGATCTCCACCTGAACGGCGCACGGGCAGCCAGCCTTATCGAGGCCCGCCACCATCAGATCGCGCAACTTGCGTGCGCGACGCTCCAGATGAGCCTGCGGAAGCGTGAGCATGTTGAGTACCGGCACCTCGCGATGGGCCACATCCGCCCCGTCCATGTAAATGCGCAGTGTAGCCTCGAGCGCCGCCAGTGCAAGCTTACCCGGACGCAGGGCACGCATAAGCGGATGCGACCCGCAGGCCTGGACCAGATCGCGACGACCCATGATAATGCCCGCCTGCGCGGCGCCGAGCAGCTTATCGCCCGAGCATGACACGATATCGAGCCCCGCCGCGACCGAAGCCGGCGTGGTTTCTTCGCCTCCGCGCACCAAGATGTCGTCGGGCAACAGCGCGCCCGACCCCTGGTCCTCGTAGAACAGCAGGCCATGCTTGTGGGCCAGGGCGGCAAGCTCCCGAGAGCCTACCTCCTCGTGAAAGCCCTCGATGCGATAGTTGGAAGGATGAACCTTGAGGATCATGGCCGTATCGGGTGTGATGGCTTGCTCATAATCTGCCAGGTGCGTGCGGTTGGTGGCGCCGACCTCGACGAGTTTGGCGCCCGAAGCCGCCATGACATCGGGGATGCGGAAGCTGCCGCCGATCTCGACAAGCTCGCCGCGGCTGACGATAACCTCTTTGCCCGCGGCATGGGTCGCCAGCACCAGCAGCACCGCGGCGGCGTTGTTGTTGACGACCAGCGCGTCCTCGGCACCGGTGAGTGAGCGGATGAGCTGCGCGGCATGCTCCTTGCGCGACCCTCGCGAGCAGGTGTCGACGCTGTACTCGAGCGTGCTGTAGCCGCGCGCGACCTCGGCCACGGCCTTTGCCGCCGACTCCGCGAGCGGGGCGCGGCCCAAGTTGGTATGGATGACCACACCCGTGGCGTTGACGGCAGGGCGCAGGCTCGGCAACGCGGAGCGGTGCGCACGCCACTCGATGGCCGAGGCAAGGTCGCGCTTAGAGCGCGGGGCAGCACCGGCGCGAATGGCTGCGCGCTCCTCGTCGAGCTCGGCCGTGACGGCGGCATGCACCACCGCGTCGCAGGTCTCCCCCGCCGCCTTCACGACCGGCCACTCGGCAAGCAGCTCGTTGACGGAAGGAATGGCGCGCAGGCGGGCGCGTACCTCATCGGACATGTTCTGGCTATCGCTCATGTGCGACCTTTCAAAACCAAAGGTGAATCAATCGTTCAAACGTCAAACTATCAGCCAATTCGATCGGCTGAGTCAATCAATCGCTATTATCCTCGCGTGCCGCGATCTTTTCCACGCGAACGGCGTTTTCCTGGGTGAGCGCAGCGCCCGTCAACGGGTCCCAACGCAACGGCGTATGGTCGAGCGGACCCACGCCCAAGGCTTGAGCGCCACCGACATCGGCGCCAAACGAACGCCCGCCGGGAGCGGCCGAGGTGAAGATGCACGCCGGATGCAGATACGGCGTCGTCTCCACGCGCACGCGATCGCGGCCCATGTCGCTCACAAGCTCGACGACCTCGCCATCGACGATACCCATGCGAGCGGCGACATCGGCGTTCATCTGCACGGCGTCCAAGTCCGACCCCACCTCGGCGGCACCGGCCGCCGCGAGTCTGCGCGAGGTATGCGACTCAAAGGGCCGGTTACCGCTAATGAGGCGAAACATCCCCGGGCTGGGTTCCACCATCGGCGCGATCCAGCCTGGCACGCGTCCCAGGCCGGCACGCTCCCATACGTCACTTGCCAGCGCAATTTTGCCGCCATCCAAGGGGATCGCCGGCTCGCCCGTACGCGACGGCAGCGCAACGCCCGTGTCGGCCCAACCGCGCTCCTTGAGCTCGTCCAGATCGATCCCAAACGGCGCCACCTGGGCAGCCGCCAGATCGTCAGACGCAAACTGGAAGTACTCGCCCACACCACACGCCTGCGCCAGACCGGCAAAAATCTCCCGACCGGGACGTGTGTCGTCATGCTGCACAGGCAGCACGGCGTTGCGGTAGAACACGCGCGCATCGTTGGCGCCCACGACCGTACCCACGCCGCGGTCAGCCTCCAGATACGTCACGTCGGGCAGCACGAAATCAGAAGCACGCGCCGTCTCGGACCAGCGAATATCAATCGTCACGAGCAGGTCAAGCTGTTCCAGAATCGATAGCCACGCACCGGCGTTGCCATAGCCCGCGCCGGGATTGCTGGCGTAAACGATCAGCCCGCGCAGGTCCCCGGCCAGAATCGACTGGCCGATGGTCGTGCACAGGCCGCGCTCGGGATCGACGAGCGGATAGCGCTCGGACCCCAGCTTGGGCCCATGCGGCACCGGCGGCGTCGCACAGCGCATGGGATCAAGGTCGCCCAACAAAAGCGACGTGGGCGGGTTGAGCGCACCGCCCGCATGCCCGATACAGCCCAGCAGCACATCAACCAAGCAGATAGCGCGCGCGGTCTGGGTGCTATTGGCATACGCGATACCGATGCCACCGTGAAAGCCCGCATCCACCACGGCGGCAGGCGCGGCGGCAGCCAGATCGCGCGCCGTGGCGACAATCTCTGCGGCCGGCACGTCGCACATCGACTCGGCCCACTCGGGCGTCCAAGCACGGGCCACCTGCGCCAGCTCGTCAAAACCCGTGGTATAGCGGGCAACGAACTCGTGGTCGTACAAGTCCTCGGCAATCAGCACGTGGGCGATGCCCAGCAGTAGTGCCAAATCGCAGCCCGGGCGCACGCGCAGCCAGCGGTCGGCAAGCGCGGCGGAGCCGCTGCGCCGGGGGTCGACCACGATAATCTTCGCCCCGCGCCGGCGCGCATCGTTGAGCGCATCGACGGCCCCCATCGTCGATGAATCGACGATGGAACGCCCCAGGTACATGATGCAGTCGGTATGTGCCAGGTCGGAGGCGGGGCTATAGCCCAGGCTGTGCTCCCAACCGGTAAGTCGGCTTACCTCGCAGGCGCCATCGGCACCGTACACGTTGGGCGAGCCCAGCGCATGCATAAAACGATACGCCCAGTAGCGGTCGAACGAGGGAACGCCGAGCGTCATGCCCAGCGCGCGCGGACCATGCCCGTCAACAATCCCCAAAAGGCGCTCGGCAATCTGGGCAAACGCCTCGTCCCAGGTAATCGCATCGAACCCCGAGCCATCCCGGCGGCGTCGCATGGGATGCAAAATCCGGTCACGCTCGTCAAACGGCATTGCCAGGCGATGCCGTCCGCGGGCACACAGGGCTCGCGCCGCGCACGGATGCCCCGCAACCGGCACAGCCACCACACGTCCATCCTCAACATGGGCCGCAAAGGCGCAATCGGCATAGCATCCCCCGCATGTGGTCACCACGGCGCGACCGTCACGCTTCACAGCAGATGCCATCTCGATTACCCCTTTCATCAGCCAAACACAACAGGCCAAAAGCCCGGCAACGAGCCCCAGACCCAAAAAGCCTCCCGCGCGGCAACGCCCCGCGGGAGGCCCAACGTCAAACAGACGGTACCTTACGCCTCGGACTTCTTGGCGTAGACAAACCAGTAGCCGAGCGCGATCAGAACCGCGCCGCCCACGATGTTGCCCAGCGTGGCGGCGGACAAGTTAAACGCAATGCCCGCAGCGTTGAGCGCATCGGCGCCGGCGACGTCGGCACCATAACCGCACGCGTGCATCACGGCACCCATAGGCAAAAAGTACATGTTGGCGACGCAGTGCTCAAAACCGCAGGCCACAAAGGCGGCGATGGGCAGCAGAATGCCCACAACCTTATCGACCACGGTCTTGCCGGCGGTACCGATCCACACGGCAAGGCACACAAAGATGTTGCACAGGATGCCGCGGAAGAAGATCGTCACCCAGTCGATCGTCACCTTGCCGGCGGCGACGCTCACCATGGAGTTGGCGACCGCCTCGCCGTTGAGCTTGTAAATGCCGGCCATGTACACCAAAAAGACGATGAACAGAGCACCGACAAAATTGCCGACCCACACGACGACCCATGCCTTAAGCATCTGGACCAAGGTGATCTTTTTGCTCTTGAGCGCGCAGACCATAAGCGAATTGCCGGTGAACAGCTCAGCGCCGCACACCAGCACCAGCACCAGGCCCAGGCAAAAGCACAGGCCGCCCACGACGCGCTGGGCACCCCAGCCCAGCGTGCTGTCGCTCAAAAACACCGTAAAAAACAGGCCGCCGAAGGCGATAAACGCGCCGGCGAACATTGCCAACAGAAAGGCCTTAGCGACCGGCAGGTTAGCCTTGGTCACGCCGGCGGCCTCGGTCTTGGCCTCGATCGCGGCGGGCGCCAGGCAATCGGGAGCGGGATATTCTGCCTTGGAATCTGCCATGTCAATCACTTCTTTCCTAATCAGCAGGGACAAGCGCTCCTATAGCTCCTGCCCCAAGCGGACAAAGTGGGAAAAGTCGTTGGCGGCCACGGCGTCATACACGGCGTCGACGGCCTCAAAGACCTCCGGGGACATGGGGTTATAGAACTCCGTATCGCCCGGCTGAATCCCTATGAAGACGATATCTTCGCACGATTGCTCGATTTCTTCGATCAGAATCGACAAGGGAAGCGAATGCGTGGTGAACATCGACTTGCGGGCCACGTCACGTTTGTCGAGCAAGCGGATGGCGCCGACGGGCAGCGCCATGTCGGCGGCATCGACCAACACCAGGCGCGGCGGACGCTCGCGCTTGACCTCGATGATGTCGTCCTCGGGCGTTTGCCCACCGTCGATGGTGTACCAACCGGCGATGGGCGCGTCCTCCATCTTTTTGGAGAGCACGGGGCCGGCGGCATCGTCGGCGCGCAGCACGCTTCCCGCCGTGAGCACAATGCCCGCAAACGGGGCGCCGTTCACACGGCCATCCACAACGCGACCCATTACTGTAGCCTCCCCGTCAGATACACGCCCGACACATCGCGCACGCGCTCAACCAGATCGCGAAACTTCATTAAGAACGCGACCTGCTGGGCATGCAGGCCAAAGTCGTCATCGAACACCGAGATGCCGGCCTTGGCCGAACCGCGAAAACCGCGATCGTCGAGCAGCGTGTCACAGGCCTCGAGCAGCGACGGCACCGCCGCCTTGTCGAGCTGGCACTCGCCAAAGGAGCGGATGGCCTCGAACTTGGTCTTGGCCTCCCCCTCCGGCAGCGCGTCGATAAGCGTATAGAACACGTTCACCGGCACCGACAGGCGCGGCTCAAAGCAGTCGAGCACGCCGGTGTGGTGGCCCACGGCGAGCGTGTAGTACAGCACGTCGCAGGCCTCCTGGGGAACGTCTTCCTCGGTCTCCACAAACTTACGCGTGAGCTCATAGAAGACCACCTGGTCGGGCGTATGGCCCAGGCAGGGGTCGGCGACGCCCTCGGCGGCCTCGTCGCTTGCGCGCGAGGCATCGCCAAAAGAGCCGCCGAGCATGCCGGGGCCCGCAAAGTAACCAGAGCGGTCCGTGAGCTCCATCTAGCGACCTCCGGCCAGTACCAGATCCTGTAACGCCGAGTACACCTCAACGCGGCGAGGATCATCCTGCTTGTCGATGAGCAGCGCCATGGCACCGCGGATATCGCCCTTGGGCGCGCCCTCGAGCGTATCCATAAACTCGTTGGCCAAGTCGCGGCCGTAACGGTAGCCGCTCATGGCGCGAGCCTCGCGCTCGATGGCAACGCGCAGCTTGTACGGCACGCCGGGGTGCAGGATATCGGCCTGCTCGCCGGCGGCCTCCACCGTGGTCTCGGCATGGAGCTTTTGGTCCAGCAGGCCAAGTGCCATGGCAAAGCCGTAGATGGTCTGCGCGGGGCTGGGCGGGCAGCCGGGGATATAGACATCGACCGGCAAGATCTTGTCCGTGCCACCCCAGACGCAGTAGTTGTCGTAGAAGATGCCGCCGGTGCAGCCGCACGCGCCATAGGACACCACGATCTTGGGATCGGGTGCGGCCTCAAAGGCGCGCAGGGCCGGCATGCGCATGGCACGCGTTACGGCGCCGGTGTACAGCAGCACATCGGCGTGACGGGGCGAGGGCACGACCTTGATGCCAAAGCGCTCGACGTCGAAGACGGGCGTGATGGAACCGAAGATCTCGATCTCGCAGCCGTTGCAGCCGCCGCAGTCAACACGGTAGACGTACACCGAGCGCTTGATCTTCTTAAGAAGGGTCGCCTTGGCCTTCTCGATGCTCTCATCGAGCTCGATCTTGGTCGGGCGGTACTGGAGCCGCTCGGGCAAAAGCGTGGGTTCGGCCATGGTTACTCCTCCTTCGTTTCAAAATCCATGATGATGCCCTCGACCGGCGCCGGACCGGCGGGAATCTCGGGCGCATCGGGGTTGAGCTCGCGGTCGATATACTCCGGGTTCACGCCGTGGCCGCCCAGATACTCCATGCCGGGGCCCTGGGGCTCACCGGACGCAAGCGTCTCGTTGGCAGCCATGCCGGCAGCGTTGCCGGTCTTTACGGCCGAGGCGGCGCGCAGGGCGTCGAGCTCGCGCTTGCACTCCTGGCACATACCGACGGTACGGGCAGCCTGCTCGGCCTCCATGCCGCCGGCCTTTTGCAGCAGGCGCTTTGCGTAGTCGATCTCCTTGTGCGGGGCAAACGGCTTGCCGCAGCGCGAGCAGTGCTCGAGCGTATAGACGCTCTTGCTGGTGAGGTCGTCCTTGCTCATGACGGCAAGCTCAAACTCCTCGGTGAGCTTGATGGCCTCCATGGGGCAGGCTTCCTCGCAGCGGCCGCAAAAGATGCAGCGGCCGTAGTCGATCGACCAGGTAATGGTATCGGCCGCAAGGTCGGTGTCCATGCGAATGGCATCGGCCGGGCACGCCACGCCGCAGGCACCGCAGGCGATGCAGAGCTCGGCATTGTGCTCGGGCTTGCCGCGCATGTCCTTATTGGTGGGGAACGGCGCAAACGGGTACTTGACCGTCGCGTCGCCGGCCTTGGCGTTAACCTTCCAAAGCTTCAGCATATTAGAGCGCCTCCTCATCGAGCGGAGCGGCCAAGGTGCCCTCGCCCGCAAGCGGCGACTTGTCGCGCCAGACGTTCTCGAACTGCTCCTTGTCGAGCACGTGGTCGCGCTTGGCGGCGACATCGGTCACCGTCACGCGATCGGTGCAGGAGTAGCACGGGTCGAGCGAGCCGACGATCAGCGCCGCGTCGCCCACGGTGTTGCCGCGGAACATGTAGCGCAGGACCGGCCAGTTGCTGTACGTGGCGGCCTTGGCGCGCCAGCGGTAGCACTTCTGGTTATTGCCGAGCATGGCCCAGTGCACGTCCTCGCCGCGCGGCGCCTCGGTGGCGCCGATGGCGTACTTGTGCGGGGTGTACTCCCAATCCGTGGTGAGGATGGGGCCCGACGGGCAGTTCTCGAGCATGGTCTCGATCATGTCGATCGAATCGTAGACCTCCTGGATGCGGACGGCGGTACGGCCGAAGGCGTCGCAGGTGTCGGCCGTGGCGGCGTGCATCTTTTGGACGTCCGGATCGGCGTAGCCGTCGAAGGGATGGTCAAAGCGCACGTCGCGGGCATAGCCCGAGCCACGCATGAGCGGGCCGACCGGCGAGAAGTCGCGTGCAATCTTGCGGTCCAAGATGCCGATACCGCTCGTACGCTCAATAAAGTTGGGCGTGGAGAGCAGCACGTCGACGAGCTCCTGAACCTCGGAGCGCAGCTGGTGGATGGTCGTGAGCGTGGAGAGCTTCTGCTCAGCCAAAATGTCGCGACGCACGCCGCCAATCACGTTGAGGCCGTAGGTCTTGCGGTGACCGGAGAGCTTCTCGGCCAGGTCCATGGACTTCTCGCGGACGCGGAAGAACTGCTGGAAGCCGGAGTCGAAGCCCGTGTAGTGCGACGCCAGGCCAATGTTGAGCAGATGCGAGTGCAGGCGCTCAACCTCGAGCATGATGGCGCGGATGTACTGGGCGCGCGGCGGAACATGGATGCCCTGAGCGCGCTCGACGGCCTCGGCGTAGGCCACCGAGTGGGCGCAGCCGCAGATGCCGCAGATGCGGTCGGCGAGGAACGTCACGGCGTCATAGTTCAGGCGCGTCTCGGCAACCTTCTCCATGCCGCGGTGCACGTAGAACAGACGGTAGTCGGCGTCGACGATCGTCTCGCCCTCAACGAACAGGCGGAAGTGGCCAGGCTCGTCGGAGGTAATGTGCAACGGGCCCATGGGAACGAGCGTCGTCTCCTTGCCCTTGGTATCGGCCAAGAACTCGTAGTTTTCCATGTCGCTCGCGGGAGCGGGACGGAAGCGGTAGTCCATGGAGTCCTTGCGCAGCGGGTACAGGCCGCTGGGCCAATCGTCGGGCAGCACCAGGCGACGACGATCGGGCAGACCCTCGGGGATCAGGCCGAACATATCGCGCAGCTCGCGCTCGCCCCACACGCAGGCGGGAACGAACGGCGTCACGGACGGGAACGTCATCTTGGC
Organism: uncultured Collinsella sp.; assembly: GCA_900541035.1. Taxonomy (GTDB): domain Bacteria; phylum Actinomycetota; class Coriobacteriia; order Coriobacteriales; family Coriobacteriaceae; genus Collinsella. Next base: position 46,563 of record UQIN01000002.1, read on the forward strand.
GGGATCGACCTCGGCACGCACGGTCACCCAGCCGGGGTCCTCCCCCTCCATGGAGATGACGTAGTACACGGCATAACGGCCGCACAGGCTGCGCTCGTCGTTGCCGATGATCACGGGGATCCAGCCGTAGCGTTCGTAGTACAGGTAGTGGACGGCCTCGGGCAGCTTGTCCTGCTTGACGGTGATCGTCAGCTGGTCCTCGCACTGCCACTCGACCTTCTCGATGCAGCCCGGAACGGCGCGGCGCAGGGCCTCGACATGGCTCTCGCAGCGACGGGCATACACCTTGTTCTCAGTTTCAATCATTCGTTACTCCACCTCGCTCTGAGCGGTCTCGGTACCGAACACAGCGCGGTACATCGGCGTCGCGTGAAGTTCCTCGGTGCTCTGCTCGAGCACGATGCCGGTAGCGGTCTCCACACCGTGCACGAGGGGCAGCGGGGTGGCAATGCCAAACCACAAGATCATGACAGCCAGGATGATTTCGGGGATAAGCATGAGCGCCGGGGCCTCATGCTTGCCCATGCCCTGGGGCGCATGGCCGAATACCGACTTGAGTGCGATACGGGTGAGCGCGGAGATGGCCACGGTAAGACCGAGGGCGACCACGACGACCAGCCACATGGGACCGGCGGTAACACCGGCGACAAAAGTCAGGAACTCAGAGATGAACATGCCAAAGGGCGGGAAGGCGGCAAGGCCGAGCAGCGCCAGGATGGCGAGCGCGGCGGTTGCGGGCGCAACCTCGACGACGCCCTGGATCTTGGCCAGGCTACGCGTGCCAAAGGCGTGCTGGATGTTGCCGGACACGCAGAAGGCAAGCGTCTTGGTAAAGCCGTGGAACACGCAGTGCAGCAGGGCCGCGGCGATACCCAGCGGGCCACCGATACCCAGGCACAGGGCGATAACGCCCACGTTCTCCACAGACGAGTACGCAAAGCGGCGCTTGAGGTCGTCCTGGCGAAACATCGAGAGTGCCGCCACCAAAATGGACAGCGTGCCGACGATCAACAGCAGAAGTTGCGGATACTCGGCACCCACGGCCTGGATGGTAAAGCCGTAGAAGCGCATGATCACAAGCATGGCACACTTAAGCAGAACACCCGAGAGCAGGGCCGAGACAGGACTCGGAGCCTGAGAGTGGGCATCGGGCAGCCAAGTGTGCATGGGGAACAGGCCAGCCTTGGTGCCAAAGCCGATCACGATAAACGCAAAGGCGAGGCGCATGAGCGTCGGGTCGAACTGGTCGGCATACGGCAGCACGCACGACAGGAATGCGGCCTCGTGGGCGTTGGGAATCACGTCGGCGGCGTTGGCGTAGATCAGCAGCGTACCGAACAGGCCAAATGCCACGCCGGCGGTACAGACCATCGCATACTTCCAAGAAGCCTCGAGGGCCGTCTTGTTCTTGTAGATACCCACCAGGAACACAGTGGAAAGCGTGGTTGCCTCCACGGCGGCCCACGTGAGGATCATGTTGTTGGACAGGCACGCGAGCAGCATGGTGAACACAAACAGGCTAAACAGCGCAAAATACTGCTTGGCGCGCTCGGCGGGCATGGAGCCCTCCTCGATATCGGCCTTTACATAGGGCAGCGAGAACAGCCCCGTAAGAAAACCGATAAAGCCGATGAGCAGCACAAAGATGGCGCCCAGCGAATCGAGGTGGAACCACAGGCCAAGAGCGCTCGCGGTTTCGCCGCTCATAAGGACGTCGCCGGCCGTCATAATCGACAGCACCAGGACGGCTGCGACGGAGACCAGGTTGAGACCGGCAAACACGTTATAGGACGTGTTCTTGGGCAAAAACGCCATGACCAGCGAGAACACCAAAGGAGTCGCGAGCAGGGCGAGAATCAACGTTTCCATGGACTACCCCCTCAGCTCGGACAGGTCGCGCGCATCGAGCGAGTGGGAGTCGTCCCAAATGCGACGCACGACGATGGACATGATGATGACGGCAAAGATGGCGTCGGTGGCGATACCGATCTCGATGATCTCGGGAGCGGTGGGGGCCAAAAGCGCGAGCGTCACGTGGCTGCCGTTTTCCATAAGGCAGTATCCAAAGATCTGCTTCATGATGTTGCGCTGCGAGATGATGCAGGTGAGGCCCACGAAGAAGTGAGCGAAGCTAATAGCGAGCGCAGGCGTTGCGACCTCGGCCGTGGGCAGGCTGATCTGCGTCACAACGGCAAAGCAGATCGCGACCTCGACGGCGATGATGCAGATGGCCCACGCGGGCTTAAGGCCGGCCTTGAGCGATGCGTCGCTCGGCTCGCCCATCTTCTTGTATGCGCGGTTGAGGATGTAAGGGACCAGGACGACCTTAGTGATAAAGGCAGATCCGGCCCACATAAGCAGCTCCTGCGCACCGGTAGTAGCACCGAGCGTAGCGAGCAGTCCCACGAGCACCAGCGACTGCACCGCATACCAGCGAATGGCGTGCTTGATGTTCTTGGAGACGACCACCATGGTGGACGTGACGATCAGAAGGCCGCCAAGGATGTTGACGATCGAATAACCCATGTCGTTCTACCTCCTAACCGATCCAGCTGGCCGAAAGCGGGCCGCTGACGATGACCATGATGATGAGCACGATGAACACGAACGCCATCGCGCGGGGAAGCGGGGCTCCCGCAGCGACCTCGTCGCTCGGCTCGCCGGGCAGGCAATAGCCCATCCACTTGAGGAACCAGGCGAAGGTGGCGACGGTCTCGGCGACCATGATGCACACGAGCACCAGGATCGCGACGTTGCCGGCACCCACAGAGAAGCCGCCGGCGATAATCTGGAACTTCGAGAAGAACGTGTTCATGGGCGGCACGCCGGCAATAGCGAGCGCGGCGACACCGAAGCCCACGCCCGAGATCGGGTACTTCTTTACGATGCCGCGAAGCTTGGGCAGCATACGCGTGCCGAGCGTAAAGGAGAACGAACCGGCGATCAGGAAGAACAGCGTCTTGGCGAAAGCGTGGTTAAAGATGTGGCAGACGGCGCCATCGAAGGCGAGCTGGCTGCCAAAGACCGAAAGGCCCAGACCAAAGAACACATAGGAGAGCTGGGCGATCGTGGAAAAGGCCAGCAGACGCTTCATGTCCTTTTGCGGCAGGTACATAAGGAAGCCAAAGAGCATGGTGACCATGGCGTCGATAATGGCGACCCAACCCACGATCTCGGGGATCTCGCCGGCAGAGACGAGTGCACGCGCGAACACGCACACGCCGACCTTGACCATCGAGGCGCCATGCAGATAGGCCGAAACAGGCGTCGGCGCCTCCATGGCCGAAGGCAGCCACATGTACATGGGGACCTGCGCGGACTTGGCCCAAGCGGCAAAGAGCACCAGCAGAAGGACGATAGCCTTGAGCTTGGCGTCGAGGCCGGCAATCGCGGTGATGGCGAAGGTGCCGGTGTGGGCAAACACGATGGCAGCACCCAGATACAGGCCGAGCGCACCGATATGCGTGATGATCAGGGCCTTCATGCCGGCCTTCTTGGCCGTAGGCGACATGTAGTAGCTGATCAGGCCCCAAGAGCAGGCACCCGTGATCTCAAAGAACACGAGCTGGCCCAAAAGGGTCGAGCTGTACACGAGGCCGGCCATGGCACCGATGAAGGTCGCGAGGTACGCGTAGAAGCGACGACGCGGTGCGTCGGGATGCTCACGGTTATTCTCGCTCATATAGGGAATCGAATAGATCACGACAAGCAGGCCGATACCCACAAAGGCGGGCGCGAGCAGCGTGCTCATGCGATCGAAGGTGAATCCCATGACGAGGGTCTGCCCAAACGAGATCAGGGGGACCTGAGTGTCGGGCATGCCGGCGCCAGCGAAATTCGCGGCGAGGGCGATGGTGCAGACCGTCGAGACGGCGGCACCCAAAACGCTGAACCACTTGGCGTACGGACGGGGGAACAGGGCGACGAGCACCGAGGCCACCATCGGGGCCGCGATAGCGACCAAGCCGAGAAGGGACAGACTGACTGCAAATGACATTGTTTCTCCCTTCTCCTACACGCCGACGACCACGAAGACAAACGCCAGAACGGCGATCCCCACGACGGCCCAGGTCTGATTGCCAAGCACCTTAAAACGCGAGCGCGAGCAGGAGTTCTCGATCACGCCGCATACGACAAAGTCGATCAGGCACTTCACCAGGAAGATGACTGCACCCAGAACGGCGGCTGCGCCTACGGTTGCGGGCTCGCCCCAGGGGACGAAGATCGCGCAGAACCAGGCGACGACCAGGACCTGCTTCATGGACATGGCGAGCTTGGCCATCGCAAGCGACGGGCCGGAAAGCTCGGCGAGCGGGCCTTCCTGAAGCTCCTGCTCTGCCTCGGCCTGGTCAAACGGCAGCTTGCCGAGCTCCATGTAGCAGGCAATCGCAAAGGCGATGCCGGCGAGGATCACGGCGACCGGCGCGTCGATGGCGCCCGTCATGATGTGCTGACCCATGGTGGCGATGTCGGTGGAGCCGCACACCAGGGCGGCGGCAAACAGCGCCAGCAGCATGGACGGCTCGATGAGCACGCTCATGAGCAGCTCGCGGACGCCGCCGATACCGGCGTAGGCGTTGGACGAATCCACACCGCAGAGGGCGAAGAAGAAACGGGCGAGCGCCAGGCTGTACATGATGGTAATGGCGTCACCAAAGACCGGGATGGGGCTTTGTGCCGTAAAGAGCGGCAGACCCATCGCGAGCATAAAGGCGACGGCGAAGAACAGCGGCGGCATGATGCGCAGCGCAAAGCTCGCATCCTCGCTCTGGGACTCGGGGCGCGCAAAGAGCTTGGCCAGGTCGCGGTAGTCCTGCATGATGCTGGGGCCGCGACGGTTGTGCATCTTGGCGCGGATCACGCGGCCGAGACCGGAGAAGAACGGTGCGACGGCCATGACGACCACGCCCTGCAGAACGGCAAGTACGATGTTGTTCATGCTCTCCCCTCCTTAACCCATTTGCACGGCGAGCACGAGGAACACCACGAGTGCCGCGACGATGTAGCAGATATAGATGCTGTAGTTGCCGCCCTCGAGCTTAGTCGCGAGATCGGCGAGCTTCTCGACACCCTTATGCGGGGCATCGACGAGAACCTTGTCGGGTACGGGCTCCACAGCCTCGGCCACACCGGTGAGCTTCTGGAAGAAGTGCGCGATGGACCAGCAGACGGCCGTGCAGCGGTCGCGCAGCGTGTAGAGCGGCTGCATAAACCAGGACACCTCGGAGGCAAAGGTCGTGGCCACGACGGGCATATGCTCGTTGGGAGCATAGCCGCATGCCCACGGCTGGGACTTCTGCACCTTGCCGACGGTCTTGAGCTTGCGATAGCCGCAGGCAAGGCCGACAAGCACCACGAGCGCAATGGCGATCGCGGGCGTGGAGGTGGCAGCGCCGGAGTACTGGTTCATGAGCTCCATGCCCTCGGCGGCAAACACGCCACCGTACGGATGCAGCACGGACGCGGCGACATCGACCAGCACGGGCGCGATCACGGGAGCGCCAATGCCCAGCACGACGCAGATGGCCGCGAGCAGGCCCTGCGCAAACACCATGGGGGCAGGAACCTCCTTGGCATTGGACGCGGCCTCGGAGCGGGGCGCGGAGGCAAAGGAGACGCCATAGGCCTTGACGAAGCACGTGACGGCCAGTGCGCCGGTAATTGCGAGCGCGACGGCAGCGAACACGGCCACGATCATGACGGCCTTGTCGCCCTGCATGGCAGCGTTAAACAGCGACTGGTAGGTAAACCACTCGGACACAAATCCGTTGAAGGGCGGGATGGCCGAGATGGCAAGCGCGCCAATAAGGAAGCAGATGGCCGTTGCCGGCATACGACGGAACAGGCCGCCCATCTTCTCCATATTGCGCGTACCCGTGGAGTACAGCAGCGCACCGGCGCCCAAGAACAGCTCGCCCTTAAACATCGCGTGGTTAAACGTGTGGTAGAGGGCGGCCATCAGAGCCAGGACGGCGATGCCGACCGAGTTGAGCGCCATGGCGGCCATGGAGGCGCCGACGCCGAGCAGAATGATGCCGATGTTCTCGACGGAGTGATAGGCCAGCAGGCGCTTGATGTCATGCTCCTGCAGGGCGAAGGCCACGCCGAGGACCGACGAGATCGCACCGAAGACCATGACCATAAGACCCCACCAGACCTGAACGCCAGAGGCGGAGAGCAGGTCGAGGCCCACCTTGAGGATACCGAAGATACCGATCTTGATCATGCCGCCGGACATGAGGGCCGACACGTTGGACGGCGCCTCGGGATGCGCCTTGGGCAGCCAGCCGTGCAGCGGGATGATACCGGCCTTGGCGCCAAAGCCAAAGAAGGCGAGCACGAAGCACACGGATGCGACCGCGGGGCTAAACTGCGTAGCGCGGAAATCCGCAAAGGCAAACGAGCCGCCGGCGAAGTTGGTCATGGTGAGGAAGCTCGCCATGATGAGCACAAAGCCCACGTGCGCGATCACAAAGTAGAGCCAACCGCCATGGATGGAGTTCTCGTTCTCCTCGATCACGACCAGGAAGTACGAGGTCAGCGACATGAGCTCAAAGGCGACCAGGAACCAAAACACGTTGTCGCCGGTGATGACGAGCATCATGGACGCCACGAAGGTGTTAAAGAAGAAGCCGGCGCGGCCCTTTTTGCCCGGGTACTCATCAAAGTAGTTGAGACCGTAGATTGAACCGGCAAACGCGAGCACCGAGATGAGCGCCACGAACAGGCCGGACAGCTGGTTGAGCAGCAGCTGGAAATGGGCAAACGGGAAGAACACGATGGTGTCGACCGACGTGACATCGCCCAGCACGGCCTGGATACCGGCCACAAACGAAAGCACCGCGGCGACGGCGCCGATTAGGCAGCCGGCGGTCTTGGCGGCGTTATCGGCCTTGATCAGCAGAACCGAGGCGAGCGCACCGATGCACGAGACGGCAAGCGATGCGATAAACAGCGTCATGCTATCCATTGTTTACGCTCCCTTCTGCTTTCTCGGACAGGCCCTGGGCCACAGCGGTAACGTCGACGACCGGACCGTTTTCGATCGAGCGCAGGCGCTTGGCCTCGTCGAGCTCGCGATCGGCCGCGCCGCCCATGACGGTCAGCGCCTTGGTGGGGCACGCCGCCACACAATGCGGGCCGTCCGGATCGAAGGCGCACAGGTCGCACTTGACAGCGCAGGTGTACTGGCCAGGAGCCCACGTAAGCAGGCTGCTCAGGGACTTAGGATACGAAGGCGTCGGGTCGCACATGCCTGCGACACCGGCGATAGACGTGCCATCGGGATGGATGGCTCCGAAGGGGCACGCGATGGCGCACAGCCTGCACCCGATGCACTCCTGCTCCTTGACGTGGATGCGGTCGCCATCGTGCTCGATGGCATTCACCGGGCAGACCTCGGCGCAGGGGGCACCCTCGCAATGGTGGCAGGCAAGGGCGGCCGAAATACCGCCGGTCTTCACGAGCGCCAGGCGCGGCGTATCCTGAAGACCCTGCATCCGGTGGGCGTCGGCACAGGCGGACTGGCATGTTCCGCAGCCGATGCACATCTCCGGGTTGATGTCGATGAAGCGGTTCATCCCCACTTCCTTTCAAAATAACGGGCCGGGCTCCCGAACGTACGGGACGCCCGGCCCAAAAAGCCAACGAGAACGGGACTACACGATTTGGTTCACGTGCGTCTCGTCGTCGAACTTGGCGGCACCGGGCTCAACGTCCTGGGGAGCGGCGGCGTCCACCAGAGCCTGCTTGAGCTCGGTGTACTGACGCTCCACCTCGCCCTCAGCCCAGACCTGGTCGGCGATAGCGTCGACCTGGCAGGCGGAGAACTTGTCCTCGGGCGTATGCGAGACCGGGTCGACCTTGTGAATGGTCAGCTCGTTGCACTTGCCGATCCACCACTGGTAGGTCATGTAGACCGTGCCCTTGTTGATGCGATCGCTCACGTCGGCACGGCTGTATACCTGGCCGCGGCGGCTGTGAATCGAGACGATGTCGCCATTCTTGATGCCGCGCGCCTGGGCGTCCGCGGGATTCATGCGGACAAAACCGGGCTCGTCGGCAAGCAGCGCCAGCGTCTTGCAGTTGCCGGTCATCGAGCGGCAGCTGTAGTGGCCGACCTCGCGGACGGTGCACAGGATGAGCGGGTACTCATCGTCGGGAAGCTCGGAGGGCGCCTCCCAGTCGTGCGCCATCAGGTTGGCACGGCCATCCTTGGTGGTGAACTTGCCACCAGCGAACATGTCAGGCGTACCGTGGTCGTTCACATCGGTGCTCTTGACGGGCCACTGGGCGTAACCGCCCTCGGGAGCCATCTTCTCGTAGGTCGCGCCCACAAAGTTGGGGCACAGGCTAATGCACTCGTTCCAGATCTGCTCGGTGTTGTCGTAGTGCATGGGATAGCCCATGCGCGTAGACAGGTCCGCGAAGATCTCCCAGTCGTGACGGCACTCGCCCTTGGGCGGAACAGCCGCGTCAAAGTGCTGGAAGCTACGGTCGGATGCGGTAAAGACACCCTCGTGCTCGCCCCAAGAGGTAGCGGGCAGGATGACGTCGGCGAGCATGGTCGTCTGCGTCATAAAGATGTCCTGGCAAATGAACAGATCCAGCTCGGAGAGCGTCTTGCGCATGCCGGCCGAATCGGGCTCGGTCTGCACCGGGTCCTCGCCGTAGTTGTAGAAGCAGTGCACCTTGCCCTCGTCGACCAGGTGGCCCAGGTCGGTGAGCTTGTAGCCCTCCTCGAGCGGGAGCTTTTCCTCGGGCACGCCCCAAGCCTTGGCAAACTTGGCACGCACAGCCGGGTCGGTGACTTTCTGGTAGCCAGGATACAGGTTGGGCAGCATGCCCATATCGCAGGAGCCCTGGACGTTGTTCTGGCCACGCACGGGCGCGAGGCCGGAGTTGGGTTTGCCGATCTTGCCGGCAACGCAGGCGATGGAGGCGATGGTGTGCACCGTCTTCAGGTTCTGCTTCTGCTGGCATACGCCCATGCCCCAGCCAATGATGGCAGAGGGCTTCGCCGTGGCGTACATCTCGGCAGCTTGGTGGATCAACGCAGGCTCGACGCCCGTGATGTCCTGTACGGATTCGGGAGTGTAGTTCTTGATGGTCTCCCACCATTCGTCAAAGCCGTTCGTGTGCTCGGCGACGAATTCCTTGTCGTAGAGGCCATCGTTGACCAAGCAGTTGGCAAAGGCGTTGAGGAACGCAACGTTGCAACCGTTCTTGATCGGAAGGTAGAGATCGGCGATACGCGCAGTTTCGATATGGCGCGGATCGGCGACGATGATCTTGCAACCCTTTTCTTTGGCTCGCACGATACGCCTTGCGACGATGGGGTGCGAATCGGCAGGGTTATAGCCGAAGAGGAAAATGCAGCCCGCATCCTCCATACCGGGGATGGAGCATGACATGCAACCTGAACCAACCGTGTCCATCAGACCGAGGACAGTAGGGCCGTGTCAAGTACGGGCGCAGTTGTCCACGCTGTGGGTGCCGATGCACGCACGCGTAAACTTCTGCATGACGTAGTTCGCCTCATTGCCGCCGCCTCGCGAAGAGCCGGTGGTCATGACAGCGTTAGGACCATATTCGTCAATTATGGCCTGCATCTTAGATGCGGTGAAATCCAGTGCCTCGTCCCAGCTTACGCGCTCAAGATCCGCGCCCTTAGTGCGGCGGATCATCGGGTGCAGTACGCGAGGAGTCAAGATCTTGGTGTCGTTGATGAAGTCGTAGCCGCTCATGCCCTTAAGGCACAGCTCGCTCTGGTTGGTGATGCCGTTGAGCGGTTCGGTGCCCACGACCTGGCCGTTTTGGACCAGGAGGTTAAACTGGCAACCGGCGCCGCAGTACGGGCAGATCACTTTATGCTTCTCCATGACACCCTCCTTCCTTTCTCTGCTACCGAATGCTCGGTACTTATTTGACAATCATTGGGCCTGTCGCCCGACGCTTACGCCTCGTTTTCGATGGTGGCGCGGGCACGCTCGGCAGTCAGTTCTGCCAGACGCTCCTCGTCTACCAGGGTGAGGCCCTTGGTCGGACACGCCTCGGCACACGCCGGACCGCCGGGACGGTCCACGCACAGGTCGCACTTGAGCACGAAGCTCTTAGTCTGCGAACCCACGCGAACGTCACCCATCAAGACGGGGACCTGCGTGGTCGCCACGCTCACGGCGCCAAAGGGGCATGCCATGACGCAGCTCTTGCAGCCGATGCAGTTGTCCTCGTTGACGCCGATGCGATGGTTCTTTGGATCAAAGAACAAGGCGCCCGTGGGGCAGGCCTTGGCGCACGGAGCGTCCTCGCAGTGGTGACATGCCACCGGCGCGGAAATCTCGTAGGTGCGCGTTACGCGCAAGCGAGGTGCGGCGATGTTGCCGGGAATATCGTGCGCCTCGATGCACGCCGCCATACAGGTTTGGCACCCAATGCAGCGTGAAGAATCAGCCACGACTCGTTTATTGCCCATGTTGTTCACTCCCTCCTGAATCCCATGCCGGAGAGACCCTGTCGACGTTGCCCCGGACCGCCCGTGGTCCGGCATCGACGAATCGAATGCATGCGGCGAAACATGCACTCGGTAGAGTTTCTCCAACGATATACAGGTTAAATATACGCAGTTGCAGGGGGCAAACTTGAGCATAGGCCCTGCAATACGGGTGTATTGCAGGGGTTTTGGCAGGTTGGAATTATTCTCTAGAAGCTATAAAGGTGAGTGTATTACATGCGTACATCCAAGGGAGATTTCACGCTCGTTTCTGAAAGATGTAGTACGTTTGTAATATCGTTTACACTCAATTACTCTAGTGCAATAAAGTAGTGGTTGTAAGATTGGCTATTATTAGCCGATGTTGTATTTGACTATTCAAATTGCACGCTCATTAAGGGAGGCCAGTGATGTCATCGACTCAAAAACGAGCCATCCTGCAGGTGCGCATTCGCGAGGAAGACAAGCAGCATGCCGAGCGTCTCTACGACGCCATGGGCACATCGCTCGCCGAGGCTGTCCGTCTATTTGTCGCGCAGAGTATTTTGATGCGCAAGCTCCCCTTTCAGCCGGTCGCCGTGCGCTCCAAGGACGGCACGTCCGCCTATGGACTGCTCAAAGCATATGGGGACCCCAATCGCCGCTCCGAGGAGCGCAATGCCTGGATTGAATACCTAGCCACAGAAAGCGACAAGTCGGTTTTGGGTCCCGAGGAAGTAGATATCCATGAGTAGCACCATCATCGACGAGACCGTCATCCTTCGCTACCTGCTTGACGACGACGAGGTCCTGTCACCGCGCGCTGCCAAGGTCATCGCCACGCGCACCGCACGTGTCTACCCCGAAATCATCACGCGCGTCGTGGTCACGCTGCGCGACGTCTATAAGGTTCCCCGCGTTGAAATTGCTGCGGCCATGAAAAGGCTGCTCGATGACGTCATGGTCGACGAGCCCACCGTTGTCGCCCTTGCCGTCAAACTCTTCGGCAAGACCCATATGGACTTTACCGACTGCCTCCTCGCAGCCCGAACCGCCATCTACAACGATGATGTCGTGAGCTTTGGCAAGCCCATCATCCAAGGCATGATCGACTACCGCCGCCAGCGCCAAACCGCCGCCGACGCCCGCAGCCGAAGCACCGACGCCCGCGGACACGGCACCGACTCCACCATCGACAAGCTCCGCCACCAATCCCGCCACTAACCGACAGGCAACGGCATCGCCCGCCACTCAGCCCCATCCCCTCTTAAGTTGCGGTGAAATAGTTCCTGGATTTAGGCTTATTCGAGCCTTTCAGGAACTATTCCACCGCAACTTTCTGTAAGGGTGGTTTTTAGTGCCGCCGAGGGGCACTAATCAACCGTTTGCCGATATGTTTGGCTACGACTCATGACTCTGACCTGCCCCGTCAAGCTTTTGGTCAGTTCATGGCAAGGTCAGGCGGGCCAAATATGGGATAGCGTAGTGTCATTCACTCCCCCTCGAGACCATGGGGTCGAAAATGAGTCATGATAAACGCTGTACCAAACCGCAATTAGAGCTGTTCTTCCGGTTATTCGAGGCCCATCATGGCGGGCACCTGTTTGTAGCTACCAAAAAATGGGATGAACGCTGTGCCTACGCGCTCATGCAAAAAGAGATGATTATTCGACTCTACAACCATGTCTACGCTGATCCCGCGTATTGGAATGACCTCGGCGTCGAAGATCGCATCTTTCAATTGGCATCCGCTATTGCGGTCGTTGAACCGGATGCCGTGTTTTGTGGAGCAACGGCGGCACTGCTCTATGGCATCGGTTCTGCATATTCGCTTCTCGACAAGGTGCAAGTGCTGCTGCCGCGTTCCACCAGACGCGATATGTACGAATTCGTTGAATACCGACGCTGGCGGCCGGGCGACGTATGGCAGCTCGGCCCGTTTACGTTAACGGATCCATATCGCACGGTGGTCGACATCGCCCGAACGAGCGCTTTTCGATATGCACTAGGCTATGTCGACGGGTTGGCTCGTGAGTACGGTGTCGAGCGTGAAGAATTGCGTGCATATGCACAAGCGAACTGCCGCGGACTGCATGGCATCGCGCGCGCATTTGACGTTTTTGAACATATGGATGGCAGATCGGATAACGGTGGAGAATCCGAGGCGCGGGCGGCAATGATTCTGGCGGGAGTTGCCACACCCGAACTACAGGTTGAAATCACTCGACCGGGAAACGCCGGCTATTATTTGGCAGATTACGGCTGGCAGATGCCAAACGGCTCTTGGATGCTGGCTGAGCTGCATGGACTAGGCAAGTTTGAGGACGAGTCCCAAAATGATCCGGGACATACTGCGGCAAAAACCTATCGAGCTGCCCTCATGCGCGACGCGAACCTGCGTGCCATGGGCCACAACGTCATTCATTTCAAGCTCTCAGACACCTACGATGTCAAAGCGTTCGGCTCCATGATGCGCGGCTACGGTATACCAACCACAAAACCCTACGCAGACTCCTGACCGGCTGCCCTCATCTTCTCGACAACAGAACCCATCATCGACCCAGCCCGCTCGGCCTCAATAAGTTGCGGTGAAATAGTTCCTGGATAACAGCTTTTGCGGCTAATCCAGGAACTATTTCACCGCAACTTAGGTGGGGATGTGGGGTCCCCGGCATGTATATGAAAACGGCTCTGGCACCAAAAGGAGCCAAAGCCGTTAAAGATATCCTATGGAGCGGGCGACGGGAATCGAACCCGCGTCATCAGCTTGGAAGGCTGGGGTTCTACCATTGAACTACGCCCGCAAGATATGGTCGGGACGACAGGATTTGAACCTGCGACATCCTGCTCCCAAAGCAGGCGCGCTACCAAACTGCGCCACGTCCCGAAGGTGTTGAGCAGCTAAGGTCTAAACCTTGCGTGTCCCAAAGCGAAGGAAATTATAGGGGAGACTCCCCGCCTGTGCAAGCGCAGAAACCCTAGCTCCTCGAATGTGCGACAAACTTGCTGTGGAGCAGACCGATCACAAACGCCACCACGGCAACCGGCGCCCACGCGGCACCGATGTCTGCCAGGGGTAGCGCATCAAACGGCAGCCACGCGCCCGCAAAGAACGCATCGCGGACCGAGGTGATCACGCTCTGCACGGCAACCACGCCGCCGACCCAGACCCACACCTGCGGATGAGCGTCGCAAAAGCCGTGTACCAAACCCATGAGGACCAGCACGATGGCGACGGGATACAAGGCGTTGAGCATGGGCACCGAGAACATGAGGATCACGTCGAGGCCCACGTTGGAGAGCACGCACGAAAACGCTGCGAACACAAAGGCGAGAATCGCAAAGGGACGGCGCATGGCCTCCTCGGAGGCCTCCGCTCCCCCTTTAACCACATACGTTTCGCAGAAGTAACGCGCGCAGCAGCTGATGAGGCCGATGCACACGTTCATGCAGGCGAGGAAGAAGATGGCGAAGACCACGACCGTGCCGGCAAGCCCAAAGTGCATGGAGGCCGAGCGGGCGAGAATGGCGGCGCCGTTGGTGGCGTCGGACATCACGGTGCCGAGCTGCATACCGGCAAGGGCCAAACCGCAGTAGATGACGGCCATGAGCACGCCGGCGATCACACCGGAGCGCGAAATCTCAAAGGCCACGCGCTTGTCATCGGTAACACCCAACTCGTGGATGGTCTCGGCGATGATGATGCCGAAGGCGAGCGACGCAAGCAGATCCATGGTCTGATAACCGGTCAAAAAGCCCTGCACGGTAGCACCGGCATTGTAGGGAGTCTGCGGCGCGGCAGCCGGTCCCAGCGGCGAGATCACGGCAGCACCCACGACCAGCACGATGTGCGCAATGAGCGCGGGGCCCGTAATGCGCCCGAGCACGCGCGTGATAACGCCCGGACGCAGCGTGAGCGCAAACGCGACGACAAAGAAGCCAACGGCAAACACCAGGCGAGCCGTGCCGAGCGAAACGCCCTCGGGCAGTAGCGGCACCAGCATCTCGAAGGCCGTAGAGCTTGTGCGCGGAATGGCCAGGCACGGGCCGATGGCCAAATACACCGCCGCAACGAAGAATTCGCCAAACTTAGGATGCACGCGCCCAGCCAGCTCGCGGGCCGTGCCGGCGAGCGCGACGGCGATAAATCCCATAACAGGCAGACCGATAGCGGCAATCAAAAAGCCGATCATGGCAAGCGGCGTGGCCGTGCCGGCCTGAAGTGCCAGCAATGGCGGAATGATGAGGTTACCGGCGCCAAAGAGCATCGAGAACAGCGCAATGCCGACGGTAACGACATGGTCGGAGCGCAGACCGCGCGGTGCGGATGAGGCCATAGGCACACCTTTCGGGTCGAAACAAAAACGGGACGGGCAAAAACACCCATCCCGCAAGTATAAACGGTCTAGCAGCTTTAGCAGGCTAAATCGCGCAAAGCGTCAATCGCGGTATCGACTTCCTCGTCCGTGTTGAAATACCCAAACGAGAAGCGAACGACACCCTGGCGCTCGGTCCCGAGCGCGCGGTGCATGAGCGGAGCGCAATGGGCGCCGGGGCGCGTCGCAATCCCCCACCCTTGCATGAGCGCGTCCGAGATCTCGGCAGAGTCGATATCACCCACGTTGAGTGAGACGATCGTCGAGCGCACGGGCTGGTCAAACGCACCGTAGAGCTTAATCCCCGGAATCTCGCGCACGCCAGCGAGAAAGCGATCAGCCAGCGCTCGCTCATGCGCCGCGATCGCCTCGACCCCGCCTTGCGCCTCGATAAAGTCGAGACCGGCAGAAAGGCCCGCGATGCCGTGGCCGTTGAGCGTGCCCGCCTCAAGGCGCGTGGGCCACTCAAGTGGCTGCAGCGCATCGAAGCTGTGCACGCCCGTGCCGCCCATGGCCCACGGAGCCACGTCAATGCCCTCCGCCACGACCAGGCCGCCGGTCCCCTGCGGACCCATGAGCCCCTTATGGCCGGTAAAGCACACTATGTCGAGGCCCATGGCCTGCATATCGACACGCGCCGTACCGGCAGACTGCGAGGCATCGACGATCACAAGCGCACCTGCCGCATGGGCCATGGCCGCTACGCGCGCAATGTCGACCGCGTTGCCGGTCACGTTGGAGGCATGCGTCACCACCACGGCACGCGTACCCGGCGTGACCAACCGCTCGAGTTCGTCGTAGTCGAGCACACCGTTTACGTCACAGCCCGCATGCTCAACGGTCACACCCCGCTCCGCTGCCAGGCGGTTGAGCGGACGCAGCACGGAGTTATGCTCGAGCACCGTCGTGACCACGCGATCACCGGGACGTACCACGCCGTTGATGGCGGTGTTGAGCGCCGCCGTGGAGTTGGGCGTAAAGCACACATGGTCCGCCCTCGGGCAACCCAAAAGGCGTGCGAGCTTGGCACGGCAAACGTGAATCGTACGAGCGGCATCGAGGGCACCCGACGTAGCGCCGCGCCCGGCATTGCCGAGCGAGCGCATCGCCTGCGTCACGGCATCGATGACCGTCTGCGGCTTGTGCATGGTCGTCGCCGCGTTATCCAGGTAGATCATCGCACGACCTCCCACATATCAATCACGGTATAGCCCTCGGTAGGAACGCCCGCCGCGGCGAGTTCACCGCGCAGCAACTCCTCATCGGCAGGCAACGCCTTCCACGCCAAGCCACAGCCGGCAGCGACCTCCCCGGGCACGGGAATCGTGCGCCCGGGTAGGCCGCGCTCGATGCACAGGGACTCGCAGCCCATGGCGGCCGCCGTGGTGGGAAACGTGATGACAAGCGCCGGGCGCTTCTCCCTCATGGCAACTCCAACCAATACGCTACGGGCGCACGACGCGTACGGCCTGCTCCATCTTCTCCACGATCACATACATGTTGGTGACCTCGCCCACCGCAAGCTGGTCCTTAATGCCAAAGTGGTCCAGGCAGGTACCGCAGGTGAGAATCTCGACACCCTGCTCCGCCAGCCCCTTCAGGTCATCGAGCACCGGAGAGCCCTCTACGGTGAGCTTGGCGCCGCCGTTGTAGAACAGCATGGTCGCGGGCAGCTCCTCCTGCTGCGTCACGGCAAAGATAAAGGCCTTCATGAGCTTGTGGCCCAGCTCGTCGTCGCCGCGGCCCATGCAGTCGGTGTAGACGGAAATGACGAGTTTACCCTTGCCGGCGCTGGCGTCGCAGAAAGCGGCACCATCCTGCTCGGGATCGGCCACGGCAACGGCGCCAGAGGTCGCCACGGTCACGTGCCACTCGGCGTCAGAAACCTTCTCGACCGAGGCCGTACAGCCCTTCTCCTGCGCCATCTTGGAGATGTTCTTGACGGCGGTCTCGTTGTCGACCGAGGTCACGACGGCACCCTCGCCTTCAAGCTGCTTCAGGGCTTTGAGCGTCTTGACGACGGGCAGCGGGCAGGCATCGCCCATGGCATTGACTTCAATCTTGGTAGACATAGTTTTTCCTTTCGAATAAATCGTTTTAGAACGGTACATAGCTCAATAAACGTGTCGTTAACGGACAACGCGGACGGCAGGACCGCCCGGCTCCGCCTCGCACACGCGCCCGACAACGGCCGCGATGCGCCCCTCGGCATCCAGGCGACGCGCAAGCTCGTCCACATCCCTCGCGGGCGCCGCAATAAGCAAACCACCCGAAGTCTGCGGATCGTACAGCGCATCCAGTATGCCCGGCTCCAGGTCCTCGTCGGCAGCCACGCGCGGGCCAAAGAAGTCCTGGTTGCGGTAGGAGCCCGCGGGGATAATGCCCAGACGCGCCATGTCGAGCACCTGGTCAAAGAGCGGCACCGCCCCCGACGCAAGCTCAACCTGCACGCCCGAGCCCTCGGCCATCTCGCACGCGTGCCCGATCAGACCAAAGCCCGTAATGTCAGTACAGCCGTGAAGCTCGAGTCCCTCGGTCAGACGAATCGGGGCCTCGTTGAGGGTACGCATCGAGTCAAACACGGCTGCGGCCTCGTCCTGCTCGATGAGCTCGCCCTTAATGGCCGTGGTGATGATGCCTGAGCCGATCGCCTTGGTCAGCAGCAGGACATCGCCCACGCGCGCGCCGCTGTTGGCGAGCATGTGGTCGAGCGCGACAAAGCCGCTCACGGACAGGCCGTACTTGGGCTCGTCGTCGTTGATGGTGTGGCCGCCCGCGATGGAGCAACCCGCCTCGACGCACTTGTCGGCACCGCCTGCCAAAATCTGCCCGGCAACCTCAACGCCCAGGCAACTGGGTATGCAGAGCAGGTTCATGGCATGGCTCGGCCGCCCGCCCATGGCGTAGATGTCCGACAGCGAGTTGGCCGCGGCGATCTGGCCAAACAGAAACGGGTCGTCGACCATCGGTGGGAAGAAGTCGACGGACTGAACGAGGCCCAAGTTATCGCCAACACGGAAGACGCTCGCATCGTCGGAGGTATCGAACCCTACGAGCAAGTTGTCGTTATGCACATTGGGTAAATCGCCCAGGACCTGGGCGAGGGCTCCAGGAGCCAACTTAGCGGCTCAACCGCTCGCAGCAGTCATGGACGTGAGCTTAATAACATCGTCAGCCATCGATACCTCCTCTCATAGGTCAATCAGTTCCTCCCAGTATACGCATGGCGGCGCCGAGAGCGGACGGCGAATGACACCGCCCCTTACATGAGCGCCTGGGCTCGAATGGCCGCGCCGATCGCTCCGGCAAAGCGAGCCTGGGGCGAGGTGGTCACCGGCGACCCCAGTAGCTCGCCCAACCGCTCCACCACGAAGGCGTTCTCGCACAGGCCGCCGGTCAGGTAGTACGGGGCGCCCGCTGCCTGCCCGGCCATAGTGGCCACACGCGACACGACACTCTCAATCACACCGCGGGCGATGTTCTCGCGCGGCTCACCGCGACCAATCAGGCTGATAACCTCGCTTTCGGCAAACACCGTGCACATGCTGCTGATCTTGGTGGGCTCGCCGGAACGCGCCAGATCGGCCATCTGCTGCTGGGAAATACCCAGACGGTCGGCCATGATTTCCAAAAAACGGCCTGTGCCGGCAGCGCACTTGTCGTTCATGGCAAATTTGGCCACGCGGCCGCCTTTAAGCTGGATGACCTTGGTGTCCTGGCCGCCCACGTCAATCACGGTCCCGTGATCGCCAAACAGGCGCACGGCACCGGTGCCGTGGCAGGTGATCTCGGTCACGACCTTGTGCGCATAGGGCACGGCGACACGACCGTAGCCGGTCGCGATCACGCGCACATCGTCGGCTGCCACGTCATAGCCGGCCGCTGCCAGCGCCTCGCGCAGCCGCTCGGAAGCATCGACCGAGGAGAACCCGGTTGGCTGCACGCACGTCCACGCCACCGAACCCTCCCCGTCGACCACAGCAGCCTTAGCCGCCGTAGACCCGATATCGATCCCGATCCCTATCATGGCTCTCTCCCAATCTAAACATCAAAGACAGCTGCGCGTTCAGGCGCCTTAGCTCTAGGTTTCTCAGGTGCCGGAGATTGCCCCGAAAGAGGAGCGCAGCGTACTTTGGGTACGCAAGCGACGGTTTGAGGAGCAAAATCCGGTGCCTGAGGAAGCTACAGGGTTTCGATGAAGGCGGCGATGCGCGTCTCGATCTGGCCTATGTCGCCGTCGCTGTAGTCGGTCTCGATCTTCATATACGGAATGCCCGCGCCCTCGACTGCCTCCTGCATGCGCGCACTCTCCACGTTAAAGGTGTGGCACGCCTGGAGCACGTTTTCGACCACACCATCGACGTGATACTTCTCGCACATGGCCAGGGTGTTGTCCATACGGCCGTCGTTGGGCGTCATGACCGAGCAGTTGATATCCAGGTAGCGGTCGGCGATGGCGCGCAGGATGTCGGGAGCCTCCGGGTCGATCATCATGGCCGCCGTGCGCTCGCCCGAGCAGTCGTCCATACACACGACCACACCGCCGTTGAACTCGATGGTGCGACCGATCTTGTTGATCACACCGCCCACCGGGCAACCGGTGATCAGAATGCGCTTGGCATCCGCCGCAACCGGGCGCTCGCCCGCGTCGTAGGCCTCGCGCAGCTTGGCGACCTTTTGCTCCAGCTGCTGCGTATAGGCCTCGATATCAAAGCTGAACGTACCAGCAAACATGGTGCTCATCAGGTCGACGCCGCTCATGGCCGCCGGCTGGTTGGCCTGCAGCGCAAACATCTCGAGCTGGGCCGCACGCAAGCGGTTGCGACGACGGACGGCAGCGCGCAGGTCGTCATCGGTGATCGTAATACCGTAGAAGTTCTCGAGCTCCTCCTTGAGCAGGCGGCACTCCTCGTACCAGCCCTCGCGCTCGTAGGCGCGATCGCGGCTCTGCGGCAGGTGCAGAATGTGCGTGCGCTTGAGCTCGTTGAGTAGCTCGTACATCTTCTTCTTGCCGTCGCAGGTGGTCTCGCCGATGATCATGTCGCTAAAGTACGTAAACGGGCACTTTTGCGAGTAGGCAAAGCCATAGGTCGACTTGATGAGCGGGCAGAGATTTGCCGGCAGCACCTTCTCGGCCTCGGGAATCACCTCATCGGACGTACCGCACAGAGCCACGCTCGAGGCGCCCGCGGCATCGATAATCTCGAGCGGCGTGTAGCTGCACAGAAAACCGATCAGGCGATTACCGGCCTGCTTGTAATCCTTGACGCGAATAAACGCCGCCTTGCGCTGCTCGTTGAACTCCTCAAACGTGGACGGCAACGGCTGCTCAATATATTCCGGCATATAGCTCCTTAACAAACCTTTTAACCAACCAAGGAAACGGCTTTCCCAGGTGCCCGAGGTTGCCGTGAAAGAGAAGCGCCGCGTACTTTGGTACGCAAGCGACGGTTTGAACGGCAAGACCGGGTGCCTGGGGAAGCCGCCGAGACGGATAGCTCTAAATGGTTTCCAAGAAAGCCTCGATCCTGGTTTGCAGCTGACCTGCGTCCTCGCCGGCGTAGTCGGTCGTGATGTGCATAAACGGAATGCCGGCCTCCTCGGCGGCCTTCTCCACGGCAAACGACTCCATCTCGTAGAGCGTGCAGAACTGCAGAGCCACGTCGACGATGCCGTCGGCATGCAGGTCCTTGGCCATCTGGACAATGTCCTTCATACGCTGGTCGTTGGGCGTAAAGACGGCGCAGTTGATCCTAAAGTAGCGCTCGGCGATGGCATCGAGCATCTCGTCGACCGTCTCGCCGGACTCGTCGACCAGGTCCTTGTAGTAGCGCGAGCCCGTGCAGGACTCCTCGCCTACCACAACGCCGCCGGCCTTCTCGATAAGGTTGAACAGCTTCCAGTTGGGCACGGCCATGGGCGTACCGGTGTACAGGATGCGCTTGGTCCCCTTGGGTGCCACGCCCTCGCCGGCCTCGACACGCTGCTCGCACTCAGCCGCCATATCGTTGATGGCTCCGGTCAGACGCGGTGTGTCGTCCATAAAGGCGGCCTGAACGGTCAGCAGGCTGTCGAGACCGCTGATGGGCGCAGGGTCGGCAGCGCGGGTCGCAGCGAGGCGCTGCAGGGCGCGGCGCTTCTCATTGACGGCGTGGATGGCAGCCTTCAGGCCCTCGGGCGTAATCTTGACGCCGCACTCGTCCTCGATCTTGGCGGCGAGCTTCTTGACCTCGGCCTTCCAGGTCACGAGCGTCGACTCGTCGTGCACGTTGGGAATATCCATGACGTACATGTTCTTTTGCGTGGCAAAGAACTCGTAGGCTTTCTTCTTACCGTCGCAGGTGTTCTCGCCTACCACCAGGTCACTCGACTCAATGTAGGGGCAGACCTCGCCCAGCTTAAAGCCGGCAAAGCTCTTGATAAGCGGGCAGGTGTTGCGCGGCAGGTGCTCCTCGACCTTATCGGTTGCCCAATCGGCACCCGAGCACAGGCCCACGGGAATGCCGTCACAGGCAAGCACGATCTCCTCGGGCACGTACACGCAGAACGAGCCGACGATCTTGGTGGCCTCGCCGGCCTCCTTCTTGTCGAGCATCTCCTTAATACGGCCGCTGTGGATGTTGGTGGCGACAAAATCCAGGTAGGACGTGGACTTGGGGCGATTGTTCTGCGTCAGGAACATATCGCCGTACATCTGGCCCACGGCGCCCAGCAGCATGTCGTGGTCGGCAAGATTCATGCCGAGGCTCTCCCACATCGGATGGAAATCGAATTCTTCAGCCATGACGGTTCCCCTCTCGAACCAAATACGGATAACTACGGTATTGCTGCACGGTGGGTGGCGAAAACCCAGCCGTGCTCAAACCCGGAATTTTGGGGAACCTGCTTTGCAGCTGATTATTTAGCTGTGCGTCGTCTCTCCCGGAGCCGTGAACATACCTGCTCATATGCGGCTCCGAGCCATATACAGGGCGCGCACGGCAACGCGACGCGAATATGTCTTATGCGGCATCGGCGCGCCCTCCTTTTCTCGTCGAAGGTAACTATATCAACGGTTGTCGTCCAGACGAACACCGCCGACATTCGTACGACAGCGTCGTGTACCGTCGTTTAATAAATAATTATCTTGATTGATAAGAGTTTGTCATCCCCCATTCGGCAAACAGCAAGACAAAGCCGCCGGGGCTTATATCCCCGACGGCATTACCCGGCGCTACCGACAAACCAAATGAATCTTATTCGCATCGAAGTGCATGCGCAGCGTCTCGCCTGCTTGCGGCAGCTCGTCGACAGCTACGTTCACCTTGTTGACCTTCCACTGCAGACGCGTGGGCGCATCAGCACGCGGCACGTCTAACAGCACCAGCCGCTCAAAGCGCGAATCGCTCACTCGGGCCACATGCAGGTCGTAGCTGTTACGACCCCGCTCAGCACGGTTGTCCACATGGAAGTAGCTTGCGCGAATGCCCAGGTATGCCACGTCATCGGGAACCTCGCGGCCCACGTTGAAGGTCATGCCCCAGTCGAGGGCCTCAACTTCTTCGTCGCCGATCTTGCGCGCCCGGCTTGTGTTCTTGCAGCCCGTCAGGCGCAGCGCCGCCAGCGTCTGCGGGCGGCGAACCACGTCCTCGACGGAGCCGATCTCCTCCACATGCCCGTCGTGCATCACGCAGATTCGCTGGCACAGGCGGCACGCTTCGTCGATGTCGTGGCTCACGTAGAGTACGGTGCGGTTGCACACATCGAACAGGTCGAGCATGTTCTGCTCGAGGGCGCTCTTAAGATAGAAATCGAGTGCGCTCATGGGCTCGTCGAACATAAAAATGCCCGGATGCGCCGCCACCATGCGGGCAAGCGCCACGCGCTGCTGCTGCCCGCCTGAGAGTCGTGCGGGATAGCGGTCGACAAAATCGGCCAGACCGAAAATGCTCAGATAGCGCTCGGCGAGCTTTTTGCGCGCGGCGGCGTCACCCGCGTCCTTTACACCGGCGCATACGTTATCGGCCACTGTCATGTTAGGAAACAGCTGATAGTTTTGGAACAGCAGAGCGCATTTGCGCGCCTGGGGCGACAGGTTGATGCCCGCCGCCGAGTCAAAAAAGGTCACGCCGTTGACGACAATCTTGCCCTCGTCGGGCGTCTCCACACCGGCGATGCAGCGCAGCGTACAGCTCTTGCCGCAACCCGAGGCGCCCAGCAGGGCCACGCGCTCCTCGCCGGCCTCAAGCTGCATGTCGAGCACAAACCCGGGATAACGTTTCTTAATATCCAAAACGAGCGACATAGCTTATCGACCTCCCCGCGGCGCCGCATCATCACGCATGAGCTCGGCCAGCGCCTCGCGATCGATACGCAGCGCATCGCCGCCGACTGGGTCGAGCGAATCGCCCTGTCCGGCGAGACCTTTGGCCTGTTTGCGCTCCGCACGGGAAAGGCCACGTTCGCGATACTTTTGCGAATGCGCCGTGTACATATTGATGAACAGAATGACCAGGAAGCTGAACGCGATTACGACCACGACCCAAAAGAGGGCCACCGACGTATTGCCGCCCATCCACTCAAAGTAAATCGCAATGGGAATGGTCTGCGTAATACCGGCGTAGTTGCCCGCAAAGAACAGGGTGCAGCCAAACTCGCCCATCGCGCGGGCAAAGGCGAGCACCGTGCCGGCGGCAATCGAGGGCCAGCCAAGCGGCATCATGAGCTTGGCAAAGATGCGACGCTCGGACCATCCCAGGGTTCGCGCGGCGTCGAGCATCTGCGCGTCAAGACTCTCGAAGGCTCCGAGCGCCGTGCGGTAAACCAGCGGAAACGACACGACGACGGCCGAAATGACCGCCGCGGGCCACGTAAAGACGATCGAGATGCCGTGTGCGATCAGCCACTGGCCCACCCCGGTCGAGCGGCCAAACAGCATGAGGAGCAAAAAGCCGCAGACCGTGGGCGGCAGCACCATAGGGATGGTAAAGACCGAATCGAGCAAACCCTTCACGCGGCTCGTGGTACCCATGGTCTTCCACGCGGCAAACAGGCCCAGCGCAAACGCGATCACCAGGGCAAGGCCGCTCGTTTTTATGGACACCCAAAACGGGCGATAGTCGATGCCGCCCAATAAGGAGGCCAGAGAGGCCAAGGGGCCCTGCTCATCCCGCAACACGACAGACGATGCCTCTACCATTTGAGCGCTATCAAGCCAACGCGCGCCGCCCTTGGCATCACCCGAGGCTGATGCAATCACCACATAGCGGTCCCCATCCGCACCGCGCTCGTCAAAGCCATAGGTATACCCGCCGGCATCAAACGTTGTTTCCGCCGTGACATACCAAGGGAGATCCACGTCCCCTAGCTGCGCGCCTCCCATGCAGTTTGCGCTGTCGAGCTCACAGACGAGGGCCTTGAGACCCGATACGGACTCGTTATCCTGCGGATCCAATCCATACTTCTCGACCGCCTTGGGCGATATCCACACCACAACGCG
Organism: uncultured Collinsella sp.; assembly: GCA_900541035.1. Taxonomy (GTDB): domain Bacteria; phylum Actinomycetota; class Coriobacteriia; order Coriobacteriales; family Coriobacteriaceae; genus Collinsella. Next base: position 70,888 of record UQIN01000002.1, read on the forward strand.
GTCGGCAGCGAGCGCCGCTACAAGGTCCACGTCCTCGTCAACGGGAAACCGGTAGCCCTCAGGCTGGCCCTCCATGTCACGAGCGGTCCCCTTGGCCAACCGCTCAAAACCCTCGATCCCATAGGAAAGCCCATGAGCGGTCGCAGCAACCTGGGCCCCGTCCTCAGCGTTCCCAGCAAACGCAAATCCCGGCACCCAGCAAAGCGCGAAGGTCAAAGCGCAGGCGACAAGCATGCGGAATCTATTAAGCACGAAAAGCTCCAAGCGAATACAAGGACGGAGTGAAACACAAAACGATGGAATTATCGCGCCAAGCCGCACTACGCGGAAAGCTCAAAGCCGTACTTAGCCCAAATCTTCTGAACCTTCTTGTTGGACAGGCAAAAGTCGATAAACGCCTTGGCCTCGTCGGCATGCTCGGAGCTTTCGGCAACGGCGCCCGGGTACACGATGGGCTTGTGCGAATCCTCGGGGCACACGAAGGCCTCCTCGATGCCGTCGTAGCGGAAGATGTCGGAGCTGTAGACAAAACCGGCCACGCAGTCGCCTGTGGACACATAAGCGGCGGCGGTGCCCACCTTATCGGCCAGTGCGACCTTGTCGGCGATCTCGGGAGCATACTCGCCGTCGTCGCCCTCGGTGCCGGTGTAGAGGCCCACGGAAGCCAGGGCCTGGTTGGCGTACTTGCCGGCGGGGACGGTCTTGGCGTCGCCAATGGCGATCTTGCCGTCCAGATTCGCGACGTCGGCGATGGCCTCGACCTTGGTGTCAGAGCCCTCGGCGCGGATGATCACGAGGTCGTTGACGAACATATCCTCACGTGTGTCGGCATCGACGAGCTCGGCGGCTTCGGCGTCGTCCATGGTGCCCTTGGAGGCCGTGATGAGCACGTCGACGGCGGCACCGGCGCGCATCTGCTCGACAAGGTCGCCAGACGCCTTAAACTGCGTGTCGGCAAACGTGGTGCCGGTCTGCTCGGTGTAGAGCTCCTGAACCTCGGGCAGAGCTTTCTCGAGCGAGTTAGCGGCAAAGACCTGCAGCTCGACAGCCTTCTTCTTAGAGGAAGACTTGACGGAGCCGGCATCGGAACCAGCGGGCTCGGACGTCTTGTTGCCCGAGCAGCCGGCAAGGCCAAGGCCGGCGGCAGAGGCAGCAGAAAGCGAGACAAAACCGCGGCGTGAAACCATATCGAACATATTCAACCCTTTCGAACGCTATGCCCGGGCACCCCGCCGCAGGCTTTATTCTGTTACTAGATTATACTTCCGCGCGAATAATGATAATGAGAAATTATTCTCGCTAGAGAATATAGTTTCGAGTTGCCGTGCACCTCGGCGTCGCTTCGGCGGAAAACAAAGGCGGAGCAGCCGTTCAGGTCGCCCCGCCGCAGGTAAACCGCTTATTTGGTATGTCCGCCGCCCGCCGTCATTTGGGCCGCATGCTCCAGCTGATCGCTCACGGCCTCCCAGCTTTCGCGGGCCGCTTTCGTGGATCCCGGAAAGTTGATGACAAGCGTATGCCCACGCTGCATGCACACGGCGCGCGAGAGCATAGCGCGGCGCGTCTTGGTCATGGAGTACGCGCGGATTGCCTCTGCAATACCCGGCACATCGCGGTCGCAGACGGCACGCGTCGCCTCGGGCGTCACGTCGCGCATCGAAAGTCCCGTGCCGCCACAGGTGAGCACGACATTGGCGTGGCACTCATCGGCAGCTTCCACAATGGCATCACCGATCTCGCTGGCGTCGTCGCGCACGACCACATGTGAGACGACCGTCCAGCCCTGCGCCTCGATAAGTTCCTCGAGTGCGGCTCCAGCCTCGTCCTGAGCAAGATCGCGCGTATCCGAGCACGTCACGATCGAAATCTTCAACTCCATAGTCTTCCTCCTACAACACCGTGCCCTCGGGCAGGTCGACACGCACGACATCCACGACGTCGCCCGCCTTGAGCTCGCACGGTCCTTCGTCAATACGCAGCAGGCAGTTGGACCGCTGCATCGTGCCGAGCAGCGCCGAATTCTGCGTCTTGGCCTCGGTCACCAACAGCTCACTGGTCTCGGGGTCGCGCAAAACCGTGGCGCGATCGAAGAAGCGTCGGTCCTGGCGCTTTTTCACGCCGTGCGTGAGCGTCGCCTGCTGCACGGGACGCACGCCCTCGGCAAAGCCGCGCATCTTGCGAATCGCCGGACGGGCAAGCATCTCAAAGCCCACATACGCCGCGGCCGGATTGCCTGAAAGCCCTAGGTAGGGCTTGCCCCCGAGTAAGCCAAACGTGATGGCCTTGCCCGGACGCATCGAGATGCGATCGAACAGCACCACGCCCTCGCGCCGGACGAGCGCCGTCACGTAGTCGTAATCGCCCGCCGAGGCGCCGCCGCTCGTAATGACAAAATCGCACTCTCGCGTGGCGCGATGCACCAGCTCGCCAATCGCCCGCTCATCGTCGGGCGCAATACCGTAGAACACGGGCTCGGCGCCGGCATCGAGCGCCTCGGCCATCAGCGCCGAGGAGTTGGAATCGCGAATCTGACCGCGCGCCGGTACCTTACTCGGTGCGACCAGTTCCGTGCCCAGCGAGATGATGCCCACACGTGAGACAGCGTGCACCTTCACGCTCGCGTATCCGGCGCTTGCCAGCAAGCCGGCGCCCGCCGGAGTCACAACCTCACCAGCACGCATCACGACTTCGCCGGCATGGGCCTCCTCGGCGGCAGAGCGAACGTTCTCCCCCACCTTGGCCGGCGCCGAAAACCTCACACGCGAGCCCTCGTTGCCGTCACCGTCGAGCACATCGACGATCTCGTACTTCACCACGGCATCGGCACCCTCGGGCACCGGCGCGCCCGTCATGATGCGGACCGTCTCGCCCGCGCCGATTGCGTCCCCAAACACATGACCCGCGGCCTCATGTCCGATAACATCGAGCGTCACCGGCGCCTCGCCAGATGCCTGCGCCAAGTCCGCCGAGCGCACGGCATATCCGTCCATAGCGCTGTTGGCAAACGGCGAGATGTCGATATCGGCCACCGCGTCCTCGGCCAGGGGAAGACCGGCGGCCTGCCACACGGGAATCTCGACGAGATCGGTCGGAGCAACGTGCGACAGGACAATCGACTGTGCGTCATCCAGCGGAATGAGTTTCTCTGCCATATGCACCTCTTAATGCCACGGCGCACAACAGGGGCGCCGATTCTTTATGCTTGTCTCAGTATAATCCCCCGTCGCACGACCGCGACTCGGCCTGTACCAGTAAATACACCTGTCGGCCGCAAGCCGCGAAACAGAATGGAAACCAACCCACCGGCTCGTCGCGTTTGCCGCGTTTTATAATGCTTGCGTTGCAACCTAAAAGAGGAACGTATGGCTCATAACGACAAACCCGAAAGCGCAAACGAAACGCAGGATCATTCCCAGCCGCTCGACGATGGCGGCTTTTTCTCCCTGAACGACGTCATCACGGCAGGCAGGCATAAACTTACCCGCTCCGAGCATCTCTTGGCTGCCGACACGCGCCGCAACGCCCGCAACCTACTCGCGAGCGCCAAGTTGCTCGCGCTCGTCGTCATTGTCTCGCTCGCCATGGGCGTTGCCGCTTGGGCGTTTTTGGCCTCGCTGAATATCGCCACCGACTATCGCGAGCACCATGTGTGGGTCTACGCCTTGCTTCCCGTTGTGGGCGTTGCCACCGCATGGGTGTACAAAAACCACGGTCTTGCCGCCAAACGCGGTAACAACCTGGTCATCGACTCCGCTCTGGGCACACGCCTCATCCATATGCGCATGGCCGTCCTCACCTTCGTCTGCTCCACGCTCACGCACCTAACGGGCGGATCGGCCGGTCGCGAGGGAGCCGCGGTGCAGATTGGCGGCACCATCGCCAGCAACATCTCGAGCCTCGCCCACCTCAAAAAGCATGACCACCACGACCTCATGCTCGCCGGCATCTCGTCGGCCTTTGGCGCCGTATTCGGCTCGCCCCTTGCCGGGGCTTTCTTTGGCATGGAGATGTGCTTTATCGGCAAGATCGACTACACCGCGGGCATCTACTGCCTGGTCGCCTCGTTTACCGGCTACTTTACATCACTCGCCCTAGGTACCGAGTACGAGGCGAATGTTATCGCCAGCGTTCCCAACATGACACCACGGACGGTTGTCATCGTTGTTATCAGCGCCATTATCTTCGGTCTGACGGCACGCCTCTTTGCCTGGTCAGTTCGAACCGTCAAGAGCCTGTACGGTCGCTTTATCACCAATTATCTTATTCGCGCACTCATAGGTGCACTCGTGGTTTTGGCCGCCTATGCCCTTCTCGACGCTTGGAACTACGCCGGCCTTTCCACGTGGCTTTCCGGCGCCGGATTTGCCGGCAACACCACCCTGGCGGACGCAGCCATCAAGTTGGTCGTCACAGCGCTCACCCTGGGCGCCGGCTTCCAAGGCGGCGAGGTCACGCCCCTGTTTGGTATCGGTGCGGCGCTCGGCGGCTGGATCGGTTGCCTCGTCGGAATCGACCCCAGCTTTCTGGCAGCGCTGGGCATGCTCGGCGTGTTCTGCGCCGGCCTCAACGTGCCCATCACCACCTGTATGATGGCCATCGACCTGTTCCACGGCACGGCAGCCGGGTTCTTTGTCATCGTGGCCTTTATCAGCTACCTAACCGCCGGACACCGCGGCGTGTACCCCGCCCAGCGCATCATCTCGCCCAAGCGCCGTTCGCTTATTGTAGATGAGGGCGGTACGGTAGCGGATGCTATCGAGCGCCACAACGACCTGATAGAGTAGACGTAAGTATTCGACGTGCAGCCACAATCGGGGGCAATTCGACCTGAGCGCGACCGCACCGTCACGTCATACGCCGGGAGTCGCCCCATGCACGCAACTGATTTTGGCCGCACGCTCATCATCGCCAACCCAGCCGCCCAGTCGGGTGCGGCGCACGAAGTTGCCGAGCGCCTGCAACGCTTTTTGGATATGACCGCGCGCGCATCCCAGTTTGACCTGGTGCTGACCGAGCGCATGGGACACGCCAAGGAGCTGGCCGCACAGGTCGAGGGCTATCGCACCGTTATCGCTCTTGGCGGCGACGGCGTGATCCACGAGGTCGTCAACGGACTTATGGCGCAAGAGGAGGACGCCCGCCCCGCTCTTGCCGTCCTACCCGTGGGCTCTGGCAACGATTTTGCCCAAACGCTCGGCATCGACGATTTCTCCGGTAAGGATTTTGGCGCGCTGCTCACCTGCGAGCTGCAGCGTCAGGACATCGGGCGCATTCGCTCGTGGAGCCCTGCGAGCGGCAGCGGCGAGGCTACCGTTGAGTACTACGACCAGACGCTTTCGGTCGGCATCGATGCCGCCATCGGCCTTGGCACCACCGAGCTGCGCAAAAAGACGGGCCTCGCCGGCGCTCCGCTCTACACCCTCTCGGGCCTTGAGCAGTTTGGCCTGCGCTACCGCAACTATCCCATGACGGTGAGCTTTGACGGTGCGCCCGCCGAGCGCGTGCGGGCGATTATCATGGCGATTCAGCTGGGCCCCACCTATGGTTCGGGCTATCGCATCTGCCCCGACGCCGACCCGTGCGACGGCATACTCGACGTCTGCTACGCCTGCGGCCCCGTTCCGCGCGCGGTCGCGCTTCCCATGTTCCTTTCGGCCAAAGATGGCCACCATACCAAGCTGCCACCGGTTCGCATGTGCCGCTGTCGCCATGCCGAGCTCACCCTTGAGGAGCCCGACTACCCCATCCAGGCCGACGGCGAGCCCGTTGTCGCCTCGCGCATCGAGGTCGACATCCTCGCCGGCGCCCTCCACGTCTGGCACCCCACCCGCTAACCCCACCTAAGTTGCGGTGAAATAGGGACTGTTTATGCATCTAAAGCCGCAAAACAGTCCCTATTTCACCGCAACTTATGAGGAGGCTATTCGTCGCTGCCCGGTTTGCGACGGTTGGCCTTTTTAATGGCGTTGAAGTGCTTGTCATTAAGCCTGCGCTGGCGAGAGCGCTGAGGCACCTTGGTCTTTACGCGTCGACGCGGTGGACGCCCGCGACGCTCAAGCTCAGCGCGCAGCTTACGCAGGCAGCTCGCGCGATTCTGAAACTGGCTGCGGCTCTCACGCGCCGTCACGACAATCCCCGTGGGCCCATGTTTCATGCGCACCGCAGAGTCCGTCGTGTTCACGCCCTGCCCGCCCGGACCCGTCGCGCGAAACACCTGTACCTCGCAATCGCGCGCCAGCTCCTCGACCGACATCTCGGCATAGCGCGCATACTCACGCCATCCCATCTTGTTCTCATCCATATCAGCACCTCCCCTCATACAAAAAATGTGACAAAGGGACAGTCCCTTTGTCACATCGCATACCAATCGCTTGTGTTGCGCGCTTAGGCGAAGGTGATCTCGCCGTTCTCGCAGTCCATATCGGCGATACGGGCCAGGCTCTCAACGCGGAAGCCGCGTTTACGGAGCTTATCGCCGCCGCCCTGGAAGCCCTTCTCAACGGCAATGCCAATGCCGGCAACTTCGGCACCCGCAGCCTCGCAGATCTTAATAAGGCCCTCAAGCGCGCAGCCGTTGGCCAGGAAGTCGTCGATAATCAGGACCTTATCGCCCTCGGACAGAAAGCGCTTACCCACGATAACCGGGTACTCCTTCTGCTTGGTAAAGGAATAGATGGTCGTGGCATACTGCTCGCCGTCAAGGTTGATGGACTGGGCCTTCTTTGCAAAGACCACCGGCACGCCGCCAAAATGCTGAGCTGCGATGCAGGCCATACCAATACCCGAAGCCTCAATCGTCAGGATCTTGTTGATCTCGACACCCTCGAACAGACGGGCCCATTCGGCGCCCATGTGGTCGAACAGCTCAACGTCGCACTGGTGGTTGAGGAAGGCATCAACCTTAAGGACGTTACCGGCCTTTACGATGCCGTCATGGCGAATACGATCCTCAAGCTCCTGCATGGCGCAACCCCTTCTCGCGGCAACGATACCGCGCGATTAATAAACGTTGTTCGATAGTCTACCACGGACCGACCCCCGCCCGCCCCACAAGCCGCATCGCACCACAAACCAGTCTTTTTGGGACAACGCAAATCGTGGCAGACAGCCTCCCAACGCACTAATGGCGGGCGCGCATCTTCACCAAACGCACCATGGCGAGCGCAAAGCCCACAGCGGCCACAGCCATAAGCACGTAGAACACCGAGCGAAAGCCGAACAGGAACACATCCGGACGGCCTGCAACAATACTGGTCACGGCCTCGCCCATCGCCACGCTCATCTGCCCATAGAGGATATGCGAACCTGCCGTAATACCCAGCGCCATGCCCGCATAGCGCGCCAAGCTGCCCAAGCTACCTGCAAAGCCAAGTGCCTCGCGCGGAGCCGAGCCCATATACAGCGAGTTATTGGGACTCTGGAAAATCGACGTACCGCACGACATAAACGCGACGCAACACACGATCACAGGGATAGAAGAGTGCTCGTCGAGCGTGCTTACCGCAAAGAGACCGCACACGTACAAGCCCAGACCGACCGCCGTGGGGCCCTCGCAGCCAACGCGGTCCGAAACCGTACCCGAAAGCGGCCCGATAAAGGCATTCACCATCGGCAGCGCCAAAAAGAGCAATCCGGAAATGTCGGAACCAAAGCCGTGGGCGTCCTGAAAATAGAACGGCAGGATAAACTCGGATGCGCCAATACCAACGAACACGATGAGCATGCAGGCAAGGTTGATGGTGAAGGCCGAATTTGCCAAGCAGCGACGAGTAGCCTCAATCAAGGACATGGGGCGCTCGCCGGCCTCCGGCTTAACATGCGGCAGCGTGTAGAGCCCCACGATAAACGAGATTATGCCAATAGGCAGGTTGATGAGGAAGATACTCTCCCAGGGAAAGCTTGCCACCAGCATGCCGCCGAGCACGGGGCCACACATCATGCCGAGGGCCACAAAGGTCGCGAGAATACCCATGGCACGGCCTCGTTCGCGCGCCGGAAACGACTCGGTGATGATACCCATGTTGTTAGCCATGGCCGCCGCGCAACCGATGCCCTGAACAATGCGTGCCAGGATAAGAACCTCGAGCGAGGCCGAAAGGCCGCACAGCAGCGAACCGACCGAAAAGACGATGACGCCCAGCTGGAACACATTCACCTTGCCACGCACGTCGCCCAGACGGCCAAACGGCAACATAGCCACGCATGTCGCAAGCAGGTACATCGAACTCACCAGCTGAATGCGATCGAGGCCCACGCCCAGCTCCTTTTGCATCACGGGCAGCGCCACGGTCACGACGGTCGAATCCAGACACACCATAAACGTCATGATGAGCACGGTAAACAGAATCGCCCACTTGTTCTTGCCATGGGTGTCGCCCTCTAGGGCAATGTGCTCGCGGCGCAGCTGCTCTGCGGTTTTCTCCATATCCATCCTTTCGAGTGGCGCAACGCAAAAACGGGGCCCCAATCGCCTGCAAACTGCCGCGATTGGGGTCCCGCCTACGGAATCGGAACGAAAGGTCGCCGAAGCTTTCTGCCAGCATCGGCGCCTTGTACGGAGCTAGCCTAGCACTGCTCGAGTGCCTGCTCAAGGTCGGCAATCAAGTCGGCCGTGTCCTCGAGGCCGCACGACAGGCGCACCATGTCGGCGGAGATGCCACAGGCGATGAGCTCCTCATCGTTCATCTGGCGATGTGTGGCATTAGCGGGATGCAGGCAGCAAGTGCGGGCGTCGGCCACGTGCGTGGCGATCTGGGCGAGCTTGAGGCTCTTCATAAAGGTCTCGGCCGCCGCGCGACCACCGTTAAAGCCAAAGCTCACAACGCCGCAGGTACCGTTGGGCATGTATTTCTGAGCGATGTCGTAGTACTTATCGCCCTCCAGGCCCGGATAGCTCACGAAGCGTACCTTGGGATGACTCTGCAGGAACTTGGCAACGGCCAGGCCGTTCTCGCAATGACGCGGCATGCGCACATGCAGGCTCTCGAGCGAGCTGTTCAAGAAGAAGGCCGCCTGAGGGTTCTGCATGGGGCCGAGGTCGCGCATGAGCTGAGCGGTTGCCTTGGTAATGAAGGCGCCCTCACGACCGAACTTCTCGGCATAGGTCACGCCGTGGTAGCTCTCGTCGGGCGTGGTGAGACCCGGGAACTTGTCCGCATGGGCCATCCAGTCAAACTGGCCGTGGTCGACGATCACGCCGCCCAGGTAGGCAGCATGTCCATCCATGTACTTGGTGGTGGAGTGCGTAACGATGTCGGCGCCCCACTCAAAGGGGCGGCACATCACGGGCGTCGGGAAGGTGTTATCGACCATCAGCGGCACGCCGTGGTCATGCGCGGCCTTGGCAAAGCGCTCAATATCGAGCACGGCAAGGGCGGGATTGGCGATCGTCTCGCCAAAGACGAGCTTGGTATTGGGCTCAAAGGCTGCCTCGAGCTCCTCGTCGGTGCAGTCGGGGGCAACGAACGTGCAGGTCAGACCCATGCGCTCCATAGTATGGGCGAGCAGGTTGTAGGTACCGCCATAGATGGCAGAGCTCGCGACCACGTGATCGCCGGCACCGGCCACGTTAAAGATCGCGAGGAAGTTCGCAGCCATGCCCGAGCTCGTGAGCATCGCAGCGGTGCCGCCCTCCATCTCGCAGATCTTGGCGGCAACCAGATCGCACGTGGGGTTCTGCAGACGGCTGTAGAAGTAACCAGACTCCTCCAGGTCAAACAGCTTGCCCATGTGCTCCGACGTGTCGTATTTCCACGTGGTGGACTGGTAAATGGGCACCTGGCGCGGCTCGGCATCTCCCGGGTGATAGCCGCCCTGAACACATGTAGTACCGATGGTCTGCTCGCTCATATCTAGCTCCCTTGCCTGGGTTACGTTTTATCCGGTTCACGATACCGCTACCCCGCACCCCTCACAACCCATCCCCAAGGTAGGTTAAGGGACAAATTGATCAGGGGTATTTATCTCAAGCCTTGGGCATTTGTTCGATAGATAAAAACGAGGCATACATGAAGCTCTCGATGATTACATGCCCCGTCACGGGTACCATAGGCGGGTACACCGTGACCAAGGAGACAACGATGAAGCAAATCGATACGGCCCAGCTCGACATCACCGCCTGTCAGGCTCAAGCTGCCGAATACCACGCCCGTGGCTTTAACTGCGCGCAGGCCGTCGCCTGCACGCTCGCGCCTGCCGTCGGACTCGACCCCCAGGTCGCCTTTACCCTCACCGAGGGCTTTGGCGCCGGCATGGGCGGCATGACCGAAACCTGCGGCGCCATCTCGGGCGCCGTGGCCATCATGGGGTTTGTAATGAGCGACGGCATGGAAAACCCCAAGACCAAGGGCCAGACCTACAAGCTGTCGCGCGAAATCGCCAAGCGTTTTGGCGAGAAGAACACGACGACCGTCTGCGGCACGCTCAAGGGCATCGGATCGGATAAGGGTCCGCTCCGCAGCTGCCCCGGCTGCATCGACGATGCCATCGAAATCGCCTGTGATGTGCTAAAGCAGCTCGCCGAGTAAACGGCAGCAACAGAAAACGACGGCCGGCGCGCTTGGGATCCATCCAAAAGCATGCCGGCCGTCGCCGTTAGAACTCGGCAAACTCGGGAGCGCCGACCTCGATCTCCTCGCGCCCCGCCATAAGCTCGCGCATCTTAGCGCAAAACGGCTCCTGCTCCCCCGCTTTAAACACCAAATGAAGTGTCACGGCATCCGCGTAATCGGTATCCGAAACCTTGGCGCCCGAATCCTGCGCCAAACGAAGCACCTGCTCATACTGCGGATAGGCCACATGCACGTCAACCGGCACGACACTCGTCATCTCGACGATCTGCCCGGACTCCTGAGCCGAGGCCACCGCCGCCTGCGTCGCCGCGGTATAGGCGCGCACCAAGCCACCAGGACCCAACAGCGTGCCGCCAAAATAGCGCGTCACCACGCAGCAAACATTTTTGAGCCCCGCGCCGCGCAGCACCTCGAGCGTCGGCATACCACTCGTACGGCTCGGCTCACCATCATCGCTCTGGCGCTCGCGTCCATCTACCAAAATCCACGCGGGAACATTGTGTCGAGCGTCGTAATGACGCTTGCGAACCATCTCGATAAAGGCATTCGCCTCATCCTCGGACTCAATATGGACCAGCTGGGCAATAAACCGGCTCTTGCGGTCCACAAACTCGCCCGAAGCCTCAATATTCGATTGCAGAGTAAAATAGCTGTCCAACAAAGCCCCTCAACAACAAGCAAAGCAACAAACAGCCTCAATAATACGGCAAAGGCCGTACCGTTGCCCTCGCCAACAAGAACGGAAACACCAATGATGCCGTCACCAACAGCGAGAACCCGTCAGCGCGAGCAAGGTGCCTTGAAAGACGAGATTGCAACAGAAATGAGGCTGCCGATGACCAGGCAAAAACAGCGAGACGGCGTCAGCTGAGTCGATTTGGCCCGAAAGAGGAGGGAGCACGCCTTATGGCGGCGACCGACGAATGAGCGCCAAATCGGCCAGCTGATGCCGTCGCAGCGTCAACATAGTTGCTGAGTGGGCCTATAAGCCGGGTTCTGTCGTGAACGGTCATTTATCTTGTCTGCACGTTACCGTGCAGCTCCACGCACGCTACCCGAACGCGGACCGGGCCGGCCCATAGCGTTCCTATTCGCGCTTGCTCCGGATGGGGCTTGCCAAGCCGCCGTGTTGCCACGACGCTGGTGGTCTCTTACACCACCGTTTCAGCTTTTCCCTTTACGCCTTGCGGCGCAGGTGGGAGTCTTCTTTTCTGCGGCGCTTTCCGTCGGATCACTCCGCCCGGCCGTTAGCCGGCATCCCGCCCTCTGGAGCCCGGACTTTCCTCACGCGTGCCGCAAGCAGCACATCGCGCGACCGTCTGGCCCACTCAGCAGTGCAAGAGTGTAGCACACCGTCGCTATTGGCAATGGCACAACGCAAGCGTTCGACACGATAAACCAAGAACCACGCCATGCAGTACAATAGGGTCGTCGATGGGCAACGTCGTCAGTCGAGACGCGACCGCGCTCCGCACCCCTCCGTCTACTCGGTGCGTTCCCGCCTCCTCCCCGAGGCGGGATGTCGGCTTTTTTCATGCACCGACAACCCAATAGCCCGTGGACAGCCCGGGCAGCATCGCGTACCTCAGCAACAAATACAAAAAGGGACCCGTCCATTGCGGACGGATCCCTTAAAACAAGTGATCGTCAAACCGATTTACTCGGCGTCGGTCTCCTCGTCCTTCTTCTCGGAAGGCAGCGGGGTAACCTCGATCTCGACGCCCAGAGTCTCAGCAGCAGACTTCATGGACAGAGAGATACGACGACGGTCGAGGTCGATCTCCATGACCTTGACCTGAACCTTGTCGCCCACATGGGTGACCTGAGAAGGCTGATCGACGTGCTTGTTGGCCATCTCGGAGATGTGCACCAGGCCCTCGATGCCCTCGCCCAGGTCGACGAAAGCGCCGAACGGGACAAGCTTGGTCACAGTGCCCTCGACGATAGCGCCGACGGGGTACTTCTTGACCAGTGCGCGCCACGGATCCTCGGTGGTCTGCTTGAGACCCAGGGAGATGCGCTCACGGTTGAGATCGACGTCGAGAACCTCGACCTCGACCTCCTGGCCGACCTTGACAACCTCGGAAGGATGGTTGACGTGGTTCCAGGAGAGCTCGGAGATGTGGATGAGGCCGTCGATACCGCCGAGGTCGACGAAGGCGCCGAAGTCGACGATGGAGGAAACGGTGCCCTGGAGACGCATGCCAGACTTGAGCTTGGACAGGATCTCGGAGCGCTCGGCCTTACGGGACTCCTCGAGCACGACGCGACGGGAGAGGACGACGTTGTTGCGGTTGCGGTCCATCTCAATGACGCGGGCCTCGATGCGGGTGCCCATGTAGGAGGTGAGGTCCTTGACGCGACGGAGGTCGACGAGGGAAGCGGGCAGGAAGCCACGCAGGCCGATGTCGAGAATCAGGCCGCCCTTGACAACCTCGATAACCTCGCCCTCAACGTTCTCGCCGGAGTTGAACTTCTCCTCGATGCGGTTCCAAGCACGCTCGTACTCGGCACGCTTCTTGGAAAGGACCAGACGACCGTCCTTGTCCTCCTTCTGGAGAACCAGAGCCTCGATGGGATCACCGAGTGCAACGATGTCTGCAGGGTTAGCGTCCTTGCGGATGGACAGCTCGCGGACCGGGATAACGCCCTCGGACTTGAATCCGATGTCAACGAGCACCTCGTCATGCTCGATCTTAACGACAGTGCCGTTAACGAGATCGCCCTCATCAAAGTCGGTAATCGTACCGTCGATGAGGTTGTTCATCTCCTCCTCGTTGACATCGTCAAGAGAGAAAATGGACGAGTTCTGAATCTCACTCAAAGGTGGACCCCTTTCGAACTACGGGGCCCCGATTGCTAGGACCTACAGAAGGGTGCGACAAGCACACAACGTTTAGGAACACTCGGGAGCCGACAGATACTAATGTGACGCTTATGCAATCACGTTCGTATAGGTTACGGGGAAATGGGTTCGATTTCAAGCGTGAACTGCGTTTTTTTACTCGTGTGGAGACTTTTTCGTAATCTTATGGACGACCGTCTCCACAACTTGACGATAAGCAGTTTGCCCATACGCCTTTGAGGTAAAGTATCCGGAGCCAACGATTCTGGAACGATTTATCGAGAAAGGTGCCCGCGTGCTCAAAGCAGTCGTTTTCGATATGGACGAAACGCTTCTTAGCATCAACCTCAACGCGTTCATCCTTCGCTATTTTAAGGATGTCTCGTCGATGCTCGCGGATATCGGTCGCCGCAGCCACGGTGGCACGATGGCACGCCTCGGCACCATCTTGGTCGACCTCAACACCAATCGCCGAAGCGGCACGGATAATCGCACCAATCTTGAGTTCTACCAAGAAGAGGTTGAGCGCCGGTGCGGCATTTGCCTCTCGGACCCACTCATCTACGAGGCGTTTACCTACTACGACCGCGAAGTTCTTCCGTACAAGAACGACGATGTCATCAACGCCCACGCCATGCCCGGCGCACACGCCGCGCTTCAGGCCGTACAGGATGCAGGACTGCGTTGCGCGCTCTTTACCAACCCCAGCTTTCCGCAGGGGGCCATCGAGTGCCGCATGGGTTGGGGCGGCCTGGCCGACGCCCCCTTTGAGCTCGTCACGCACATGGGAAACACCACCCGCTGCAAGCCCGATGCCACCTACTATCTAGAGCAGCTTCAGGTGATGGGGCTCGAGCCGCACGAGGTCCTCATGGTGGGCAACGATCCCAAACGCGACTTCCCCAGCCCCGCCTGCGGCATTCAGACTGCCTATGTGGGCCAAGGCAAGCCCAGCCGAGCCACCTGGCGCGGAACCATGGAAGACTTCGCCCGCGACTTTAACGCCGTAGTAGAAGCCTTCTACGAACACCAAGTAGCCGACGAACTGTCGTAGGACCCCTCCCTCGCTCCAAAAAAAGCGCCACAGGCTGAGCATAAGTCAGCGAAAACGCCCCTAAGCGAGCAATGTGCCTTGAAAGAGGAGGGCATAGGCCTTCTGGCCATGCCCGACGATTGAAAGGCAGATTGCCGCTTAGGGGCGTTTGCAGCGTCGACTGGTTACGCGGTTTGGTAAAACCGCGTAACTAACAAACCTGGGTTTTACCGATCATGATGTTGAGGATCTCGATGTCGGTGTCCTTCATGCCCACGCGGCCCACGTAGCCCATGCTGGCAATCGTCTGCTCGACGGTATCCTGAATGAGACCCTCGCCGGCGCGGAAGCCGCGGCCCTGCATGGCCATATCGTGGCCCAGAATCGCAGCATCAACGGCAGCGGAAATCTTAGCCGCGCAACTCGCCTTGGCGCCATCGCACACGATGCCGCCCACGTTACCGAGCGTATTCGAGACCGTCGCGCCAATCTGCTCGCGCGTGCCACCGCACAGCCAGGTAATCGCAGCGCCGGCGCCGCACGCGGCGCAAATAGCACCGCAAAACGCCGAGAGCGCACCAATATAGCTCTTGATATGCACGGCGATAAGATCGGACAGCATCACGGCGCGCACCAGGCGCTCGTGGTCGCAACGCAGGTACTCGGCATACTCCATGACGGGCAATGCGCAGGTAATGCCCTGATTGCCCGAGCCGCACACAATGGCGACCGGCAGCGCGCAGCCGTTCATGCGGGCGTCGGACCCGGCGGCCGCACGGGCACGGGCACGGCAGGCGACGTCATCGGCACGAGCACCCAGCAGCGTACGACCCACCTCGGCGCCCCAAGCGTGCGCAAGGCCCTCGGCACTGATTGCGCCATTCAGCTCAATCTGACGCTCAACGGCAGCGCGGGCGTCCTCAATGTCACCGTCCTCGATAAAGTCGATGATGGACTCAATGCTCATGGGGGCATCGGCCTTATCCGCCGCACGCTCGGCCACCACGCGCTCGGCGCAGGCGGCACACTCCCCCGCCGACTTGCCGCATACCGGAATACCATCGAGCGTATGGCACGTGACATTAGTGTGGTGATCGGTAATCTCGACGACCGCGGTATGGCCCCCGGCCGTCGCAGTCACCTTGATGTAGAGGTTGGGCACACCTTCGACAAGCGACACATCGCAGTAGCCGGCGTCGGCGAGGAGCTCGGCCACGCGAGCGCGGTCTTCATCGTTAACGCTCTCGAGCACCTCGAGCGCGCTCTTAGCGTCGCCGCCCACGGCACCCAGCACGGCCGCGGCCTCAATACCGTGCATACCGCCCGAGTTGGGCACGGTCACGCTCTTGACGTTCTTGATGATGTTGCCCGAGCAGGCAACATCCATATGATCGGGCTCGCAACCGAGCGTCTGGCTCGCCAGTGCCGCTGCATAGGCAACGGCAATGGGCTCGGTACAGCCGAGCGCGCAGACAAGTTCGCGGTTCAAAACATCGCAAAACGCGGCATCACGGATGGAATCGGTAGGCATAGGTATCTCCTGCTTGCATAACGAGCTGGGCTCTCATAATAGTTAGCTCCTTTATTTGATAACAATGCATCAAAAACCGCAACCATGGTTCCGGCAGACGGCGCTCAAGCGCAAACTGACGACATTCATTCACAAGAAGTCAGTCTTGTTGCCTGCTAAAGCGTTTGACCAAAAAACGCTCGAGCGTTTACGCAAAAGTCGCGCTATCATGCAGTCGAACGCGGTAAACACCTTTAGCATTTGCGCCGCACAGACCAGAGAGGAACCATCCATGAAGATCGGTATCGGTAACGACCACGCCGCCGTCGAGCTCAAGAACATCATTTCCGAGCACCTGAAGGAGCGCGGCTGCGAGGTCGTGAACTTTGGCACCGACACCTCCGAGAGCTTTGACTACCCTATCGCCGGCTACAAGGTGGGTAAGGCCGTTGCCAACGGCGACGTCGACCTGGGCATCCTCATCTGTGGCACCGGCGTCGGGATCAGCCTGGCTGCCAACAAGGTCGAGGGCGTACGCGCCGTTGTGTGCTCCGAGCCCTTCAGCGCCAAGCTCTCCCGCATGCACAACAATACCAACGTGCTCGCCTTTGGCGCCCGCGTCGTGGGCTCCGAGCTCGCCAAGATGATTGTCGACGAGTGGCTCGACGCCGAGTTTGAGGGCGGTCGTCACGAGCGCCGCGTTAACCTTCTCAACGAGATCGACCACACGCGCGGCCTTAAGGTTGTCGACGAAGCCTAAACTATTCAGTGCCACAAGCTAACAGCAGGGGCCCGCTCGGAACGCATGTCCGAGCGGGCCCCTTCATCGATTTTGAAATAAAAGGGCGCCGCGGATGGAGCTCCGCGGCGCCCAAGCCACACGCTAACAGCTTTAAGGAGTCAAAGCTGGTTTAGCCAAAGAAGCGCTTGATCTCGATCTCGGCGTTCTCCAGGCAGTCGGAGCCATGGATCACGTTGGCGTTGACATCGACAGCAAAGTCGCCGCGGATGGTACCAGGAGCAGCGTCAAGCGGGTTGGTAGCACCCATGAGGGTGCGCATCTTAGCAACAGCGGAGAGACCGGAAACGACCATCTTGACGACCGGACCGCTCGTCATAAAGTCGCAGAGACCGCCAAAGAAGGGCTTGTCGGCCAGATGGGCGTAGTGCTCCTCGACGGTAGCGCGCTCGAGCGTGGTCATCTCCATGCGCTCGATGACAAGGCCGCTGCGCTCAATACGAGCAACGACCTCGCCGATCTTGCGGTCGCGCACGGCGTCGGGCTTAATCATGATGAAGGTCTTCTCGATAGCCATAAGGTAGCCTTTCAAGTAGGTTCGCGCGTGCCCAAGTCCCATTCCGGCACCCGCCTGGACTGCATCGTAACAGAGTTTTAGCTGCAGTTAAACAAAAAGCTGTTTATTGAAACGTTGCAATTTATTAAAGCGCTCCATATGTGTCACTTCTGTTTCGAAGCCCGATTAGAGTACCATCCGACCGCCCATCAACCGCATCAAACAGAGCAGGCGGTCGGTTGCCGCCCGCGAACGTACCCCCTTCACAACCTGCCCAAAGGTCCTACAGAAGTTCTCGACAAGCCCCTCCCCCATAGCAACAAAATACGGGCGCCCACATCAGCAGGCGCCCGTAAAGTGAAAACGATTTATCAATACATGGCCAAAACGGCTTCAGCCAAACCTCTACTTTGCCCCGTGACCCATCTCGACGACCTTGGACAGCGATCCAAACACGCCCTCGTCAGCCACGAGCTGTGCCTCAGCGCGCTCAAGCTGCACGGCAACGGCGGCAGGGGCGGTGCCGCCCTCGGTCGTGCGCGCGGCGACAATCGACGGGATGTCGAGCGCCTCGGTAATGTCGCGCTCAAAGAGCGGGCTTGCCTCCTGGAACACCTCAAACGGCAGGTCCTCAAGATTGCAGCCGCGCTTCTCGCACATCAGAACCAGATGCCCCACCACGGCATGTGCCTCGCGGAACGGCAGACCACGCTTAGCCAGGTAATCGGCAACATCGGTGGCGGCAAGGTGACCCACGCCGCACTCGCGCGCCATGGCATCCTCGTTGACGGTCCAAGTCGAAATCATACCGGCCATAACGGACAGGCACTGCATGAGCGTATGGGCGGTATCGAGCGCGCCCTCCTTGTCCTCCTGCAAGTCCTTGTTATAAGCAAGCGGCAGGCCCTTCATGGTCACGAGAAGCTGCACCAGGTTGCCATACACACGACCGCTCTTGCCGCGGATAAGCTCGGCAAAGTCGGGATTCTTCTTCTGCGGCATGATGGACGAGCCGGTGGAGTACGAGTCGGAAAGCGTGATAAAGCCAAATTCGGAGCTCGACCACAGCACGATCTCCTCGGAAAGACGCGACAGGTGCATGGCCATGACGGAGCCGGCGTAATGCAGATCGAGCAGGAAATCACGGTCGGAAACAGCATCGAGCGAATTGGGGATCACGCCCGCAAAGCCAAGTTCGGCAGCCGTCATCTGACGATCGAGCGGATAGCTCGTACCGGCAAGCGCGGCAGCACCCAGCGGGCAGTTGTCGGCGGCATCAAAGGCGGCCTTCAGGCGTGTAAAGTCGCGCGCGAACATCCAGGAATACGCCAGCAGATGATGCGACAGCAGCACGGGCTGAGCGTGCTGCATGTGCGTGTAGCCCGGCAAAATCACCTTGTCGTACTTCTTAGCCGCATCCACCAGCACATGGCGCAGCTCTAGATTGGCCTCCATGAGCTCCTTGGCCAGCGCCTTGACGCCCAGGCGTGTGTCGGTCGCCACCTGGTCGTTGCGCGAACGTCCGGTATGCAAGCGCTTACCGGCCTCGCCGATGCGGCGCGTCAGCTCGCTCTCGATGGACATATGAATGTCCTCGTCGTTGATGTCGAAGGTGAAGTTGCCGACATCGATATCCTGCTCGATTCCGGTCAGACCCTCGGCAATCGCCTGCTCGTCCTCGCCACTGATGATACCCTGGGCGGCCAACATCTTGGCATGCGCCTTAGAGCCGGCGATATCCTGCTTATAGAGATGTTTGTCGACCGGCAGCGACGCGCCAAACTCCTGCGTGACCTCGGCCACGCCCGCCTCAAAACGACCGCCCCAAAGAGCCATGGAACCGTCTCCTTTCTCCAAATACCAAAACAAGCGTCCAAAGCAATGTGCCCTGTCGCTAAAGCGATTTATCAACCGCTAGTTTTACACACTCCCTGCCGCGCGCGGGGCCATGTGGCTAATTTGCAAAGAAGTGACGCACCATGCACTTGGCGCCCAACGTCTCCCTCCGGATGTTGCCCTGCGAACCATCGATCCAGGCCTTCAGGCTCATAGGAACGTCCTCGACCCTTACAGCATCGAACTCGGGCGCAAGGGCAAGTAAAGCATGCGCGATAGCATTGAACATAATGGATACTCCTCATATATATAGGCACAGAGCCGCCAAATTGATAGAAGGAGCCCCGCCGGACAACCCCGGCGGGGCTCGGACTCAGCCGCAGACGCGGCATCATATATGCGGGCGGAACGTAGGGGCCACCGATGTTAAGAAGTGTCAGCAAGCATAACGAAAGGTAGGGACCCCGTGCGCCCGTTATGTATCACGCGGATGGGCCGCGCGGATACCAAGGGAAGGAGGCGCTAGGCCTGGGCGGCAGCAGAGCTGGGGCCCTGGACCTTTGCCCACGTCTTGAGCGACAGCGTATCGATCTCGATAAAGCCGGCGCTGGCCTTCTCGTCAAACGTGGTGTCGCGGTCGTAGGTAGCCAGACCGTAGTCGTAGAGGCTGAAGGGGCTCTTGCGGCCGACGACATGGCAGTTGCCCTTAAAGAACTTCAGACGGACAGTGCCGGTCACGAACTTCTGGGTGTCAGCCATAAAGGCGTCGAGCGCGTTTTTGAGCGGGCTGTACCACTGGCCGTTGTACACGGCGGTGGCCCAATCCTGCTCGAGCTTAATCTTGGTCTTGAGCAGGTCGCCCTCGACGCAGATGTCCTCGAGCGCCTTGTGGGCGGTGATGAGCGTCAGGGCGCCGGGAACCTCGTAGCACTCGCGGCTCTTAAGGCCCACCAGGCGATCCTCGACCAGATCGAGACGGCCAAAGCCATTGTCGCCGGAGATCTTGTTGAGGGCGATGACGATCTCGGAGAGCTTCATCTTCTTGCCGTCGACGGCGACGGGCTTGCCGGCCTCAAACTCAATCTCGGTGTAGGTCGGGGTGTCCGGCGTGTCCTCGGGGTTCTTGGTCATAACCCAAGCGTCGTCGAGCGGCTCGTTCCAGGGATCCTCCAGGTGACCGCACTCAATGGCACGACCCCACAGGTTGTCGTCGATGGAGTAGGGGTTGTCGTTGGCACCCTCGGGAACCGGCACGTTGTGAGCGTGGGCATAGGCGACCTCGTCGGGACGGCACTTCAGATCCCACTCGCGCACCGGGGCGATAACCTTGAGCTCGGGGTCGAGGGCCTTGACGGCGGCCTCAAAACGGACCTGGTCGTTACCCTTGCCGGTGCAGCCGTGGGCGACGTAGGTCGCGCCAAACTCGTGGGCGACCTCAACAAGCTTCTTGGCAAGCAGCGGGCGAGACAGGGCGGAGAGCAGCGGATACTTGTTCTCGTACATGGAGTTTGCGGCGATGGCCTTAGTCAGGAACTCATCGGAGAACTCGTCGCGCAGGTCGAGTACCTGGCAATCGAGAACGCCCAGGTCGAGCGCCTTCTGCTTCTTGGCATCCAGTCCGGTCTCTTCCTGGCCCACGTTGCCGCAGACGCAAACGACATCGAGATTCTTCTCGTCCTGGAGCCACTTGACACATACGGATGTATCAAGACCACCGGAATATGCGAGAACGACTTTTTCCTTGCTCATGGCTGTTTCCTTTCGCCCTTGGTAGCTAGTTAGAACATCGGTCAGTTGCAAGTCACCTTGAGGTCAAAAACCGTGCAATATCAGGTTATTCAGCAGAATGCATCACAGGCATGCCCTAGAAACATGCGGCTATGTCGTGCTTAAAACCCAACGACCTCAAAATGACTCTGTTGAGGCATTGCGCCCCATGCGGACAGAGACGATTGTTATCGTCGTCGGGAAATTGCGCGCTGGCGTCGGATGGCATTGTCTGCAGTGGTGATGATCTTTACGAACTGCATCTGCCTCTCCTTTCACCTATCGCCGGGCGCAATTCTAATATCGTAAACGGTACCTTTTCCTCGGTAAGCGGTTGTTTTCCCGTCTCCGTTTTCGATGGTCGCTATATTACGATAAAGTGCACGCTGCGCAAGCGACAAATTCAAATTTCTGAAAAGTTTTTTCATTACTTTGTGAAGCGTGGTGCAAATACGCTCCGTTCCTGCGAAAATACGCTCGACTACGAGTTGATGGTTATAACGTCTGAAACAATCTCGAAACGAAAGGCTCGCTTTTATGCAAACTAACGAATCGGACGCCAACATCGGCAACATTAAGATTCTCGCCGTCGATATGGACAAGACGCTGCTGACCGACGAGCGTGTGCTGCCCCAGGGTCTTGATGAGCGCCTGGACAAGCTCGCCGACGCCGGCATCGTATTCTGCCCCGCCAGCGGACGTCCCGCCCCCAAGCTCGAGGAGATGTTCGAGGGCATCAAGAACCGCCTCGCCTTTTGTCCCGACAACGGAGCTTGCGTGATCTATCGCGGCAGCTATATCTATAAGAGCAATATTGACGTGGAGCTGTATCAGCAGGTCTTGAGCCGTGCCTCGGAGGATCCTCGCGCTGTCCCCGTCCTGTGCTGCTTCGACGAGTTCTACGTGCTTGCCCGCGACCATCAATACCACGACGAGATCAGCGTCTACTACAACACAATCAACTACGTCGACAGCTTTGAGGGCATTGATTTCGAGTCCAACAAGATTTCGGTCTTCTTCCCCGGCTACGACGCCGAGCCCGCTTTCCGCGAGACCTATAGCCCCGAGTTCTCGGACAAACTCTACGTCACCAACGCTGGGCGCGAGTGGATCGACTTTATGAACCTGGGCGTCGACAAGGGCGCCGGCGTCGCTCACCTGTGCGAGCACCTGGGCATCGATATTGCCGATGCTGCCGCCGTGGGCGACACCTACAACGACATCCCCATGCTGGAGCGCGTCGGTCACAGCTTTATCGTGGACAATGCCGAGGAGCACATGAACGCGCACGCCAAGTGGCGCATTCCGAGCAACAACGACGGGGGCGTACTGACGCTCATCGACGCCATCCTGGCGGCTCGTTAACGTTGCTCGTCGGACCTGGCCGGGCGAGGCGGGTAAGTTTTTCGTTCGGTCAGGTCCTGGGCTCGCTCGGAAAGCACATTAAGTGCTTTCCGGCTCGTGCGGAATCTACGAAAAACTTACCCGCCTCGCCCGGCCAGGTCCTGCGGTGACTTGCTTGCCGCCTGGATGGCGTCTTGGCGTCTAGATACTTGGCTGATTTTTTTGGAATGAAGGGGGCTCCTTGTTGGCAAGGAGCCCCCTTCTGGTTTTGGTTACTTTGGAATTGTGGATGCTTCCCTATTTAGCGTCGGCCCAGGTTATGCCGGTGCTGGCTTCGGCGATTAGGGGGACGCGGAGGTCCACTACGTGCTCCATGACGTCGCGGACCATGGTGGTTAGGCGCTCGACTTCGTCGATGGGGCACTCAAAGTCCAGTTCGTCGTGCACTTGCAGGATCATGTGGGCGGCAAAGCCTTCTTCTTCCAGGCGACGGCTTACGCGGGCCATCGCGATCTTGATGATGTCGGCGGCGGTGCCCTGCATGGGATGGTTCATGGCCGTGCGCTCGCCAAAGCCGCGGAGTTGCGGGTTTTTGGCCTTGAGCTCCGGAATATGACGACGGCGGCCGTACATGGTCTCGGCGTAGCCCGTCTGCTTGGCGCGTGCCACCACGTTGTCGAGGAACGTGCGCACGCCCGGGTAGGCCTCGTAGTAGCGGTCGATCATGTCGCGTGCCTCGGCCATCGAGATATGCAGCGACTGCGACAGGCCGTAGGCCTGCTGGCCATACACGATGCCAAAGTTCACGGCCTTGGCGCGACTGCGCAAGTCGGGCGTTACCTCGGACACCGGCACACCAAACACGCGCGCCGCCGTCTCGGCATGGAAGTCCTCGCCCTCGTTAAAGGCGCGCACCAAGTGCTCGTCACCCGAGAGATGCGCCAGCAGACGCAGCTCGATCTGCGAGTAGTCCACCGCCAAAAAGACGCTTCCCTCGCCTGCCGAAAACGCCGTCTTGACGGTACGACCCAGCTCCGAGCGCGTCGGGATGTTCTGCAGGTTCGGGTCGCTCGAGGACAGACGCCCCGTTGCCGTAATGGTCTGGTTGTACGTAGTGTGTACGCGACCGTCACCACGGCGTAGCGGGCCCAGCGTGTCCAGATAGGTGGACTTGATCTTAGACTTCTCACGCCAGTCCAAGATCAGACGCACGATTTCGTGGTCACGCGCAAGGTCGCTCAGCACCTTGGCGTTGGTCGAATAATAGCCGCGCTTAGTCTTCTTGAGGCCCTTGGTCGGAAGCCCCATCACATCAAAGAGCACGTGCGACAGCTGCATGGGACTGCCAATATTAAAGGTCTCGTCACCCGCCAGGTCGCGAATACTGCGCTCAACCTCGGTAATCTGGGTCGCCAGGCCCTCGGACAGACTGCGCAGGCGATCGGGGTCCACGAGCATGCCCGCGCGCTCCATCTTGGCAAGCACCGGCACGAGCGGCATCTCGATGCCATCGAACACGTTGGCGGCGTTCTCGCGGGCCATGCGGTCGCGCAGCGGTGCGACCAGCGCCAGCGTCAAGGCCGCCGTGCGAGCGGCGGGCGCCGGAGCGTCCTCACCGGCACCCCCTGCACCGCGCGCCGCAGGCAGCGCCATCTGCAGATACGTATCGGCCAGATATGCCTCATCGAACTCGGAGCGATCGGAATCCAGCAGATAGGCAGCGACCACGGTATCGAAGATACGCGTGGAATCGGCAGCGAGCGGATCCATGAGCTCGGGCTCAGAAGAATCGATGGGCGAAAGCTCGTGCAGCAGCGCTTTCGTATCCGGGCTCGCCACGCGGCCCTCCATAAACAGGCTCGCAAGCACGCCGGCGATCACACCGTGAGCGAAGTTGAAGCCCTCAACCTCAGCCGCCGCACAGCTGTCGCCCTCCTCGAGCGCGAACAGGCCCTTGGACGTCGCCAACCACAGCGTGCGCGTCAGCCCAAAGAGCGCGCCCTCTTCCTTGTCGTCGTCCACCACGGCGGCGACCCACTCGCCGGCATCAATCGCGCGGGAGACCTCAGCCGCAACGGCACCAAGCGCGTCAGCATCGCCGGCGGCTGCGCGAACCATAGCAGGTATCTCAAACACACTGGAGGCAGCAACCCCGCCCTCGCCGCCGATCAGCGCCAAGAAACGGTTCTGCATGGCGGTGATACCAAGCGTACCCAGCGCCGCGGAAACCTCATCGGCAGAAAACGCCGGAAAGGACGTCGCCTCAAAATCGAGCTCAACGGGCGCATCGGTGCGGATGGTCGCCACCTTACGGCTCAGCAGCGCGTCGTCGATGTGTGCGCGCAGGTTTTCGCCCATCTTGCCCTTGACCTCATCGGCGTGTGCGATGACCTCGTCCAGGCTACCGTACTGCGCAATGAGCGCGCTCGCCTTTTTGGGGCCGATGCCCGGCACGCCGGGGATGTTATCGGACGTGTCGCCCTTCAGACCATAAAAGTCGGGCACGAGCGCCGGCGTGATGCCGTGATACAGATCGTCCACGCTCTCGGGCGTCATGATCGCCACGTCGGACAGGCCCTTGCGGGTCGAGACCACGTTGACGTGCTCGGTCACGAGCTGATACATATCGCGATCACCGGTCACCAGCAGCATGTCACAGCCGGCCTCTTCACCCAGGCGCGCCATAGTGCCCAGGATGTCATCGCCTTCCCAGCCCTCGGACTGCAAAATCGGCACGTTGAGCGCGGCGAGCAGCTCCTTAATCATGGGAAACTGCGCGTGCAGATCGGGGTCCATGGGCGGGCGCTGGGCCTTGTACTGCGGCAGCATCTCCATGCGCACGCGCGGCTTGCCCTTGTCAAACGCCACGACCACGCCGTCGGGGTTAAAGGCATCGATCATCTTGAGGAACATGTTCAGGAAGCCGAAGATCGCGTTGGTGGGACGACCGTCCGGCGCGTTCATGGTGGGCGGCACGGCGTGGAAGGCGCGGTGCATGAGCGAGTTGCCGTCGATGACGGCAAAGGTGCGGCGCTTGTCAGACATATTGAATACCTCGCTTTGGGCTGGGCACGGTTTGCTCACTCCAGTTTACACGCTCCCCGCCCCGCGGCCACCGCACATCAAGCTCCCCCGCCACCGTGAGCCCGCGCGTGATACGATGGCTCACGGCACATCAACCAGCACGATCGATCCGAAAGGAGCCTGCGTCATGGAGCGTCCCTGCGCATGGAAAAAGTACACGCCACAGCAAATCGAGGAGCTCGAGGAGCTTTGCCGCGGCTATAAGCAGTTTTTGAGTGAGAACAAGACCGAGCGCCTGTGCGTCAAGACCGGTATCAAGATGGCCGAGGAGGCGGGCTACGTCAATCTGGAGACCGTGATCGCCGAGGGCCGCGCGCTAAAGGCCGGCGACAAGGTGTACGCCGCCAACCACGGCAAGGACCTTATGCTCGTCAACCTGGGCACCGCCCCGCTCGAGCAGGGCTTTAATATCCTGGGCGCCCACGTGGACTCACCGCGCCTGGACCTTAAGCAGAACCCCGCTTTCGAGGCCGGCGACATGGCTTATCTCGACACGCACTACTATGGCGGCGTCAAGAGCTACCACTGGGTCGCTTCCCCGCTCGCGCTCGTAGGCGTCATCTGCAAAAAGGACGGCACCACCGTCGACATCAACATCGGCGACAAGGCAGACGACCCGGTCTTTACCATCTCCGACCTGCTGATCCACCTCTCGAGCGAGCAGATGGCCAAGCCCGCCAAGGACGCCGTCGACGCCGAGATCCTCGACGTGATCGTGGGCGGCCGCCCCGTCAAGTTTGACGAGGACGACAAGGACGCCCCCAAGGAGCCCGTCAAGCAGATGTTCCTGGACATCCTCAAGGAGCAGTACGACGTCGAGGAGGAGGACTTCCTCTCTGCCGAGATCGAGGTCGTGCCCGCCGGCCCGGCCCGCGACATGGGCCTCGACCGCTCCATGATTCTGGGCTATGGCCACGACGACCGTGTCTGCGCTTACCCCTCCATGCTTGCCCAGATCGACGTCGCCAACGTGGAGCGCACGAGCATCACGCTCATCGTCGACAAGGAGGAGATCGGCTCCGTGGGCGCCACCGGTATGACGAGCCGCTTCTTCGAGAACACCGTCGCCGAAATCATGATGCTCGCCGGCGAGGACAGCCCGCTGGCTCTGCGCCGCGCGCTCGCCCGCAGCCGTATGCTCTCCTCCGACGTGTCCGCCGGCTTCGACCCGGGCTATGCCGGCAAGTTCGAGACCAAGAACGCCGCCTTTATGGGTCGCGGCCTGTGCTTTAACAAGTACACGGGCAGCCGCGGCAAGGGCGGCTCTAACGACGCCGACGCCGAGTATGTGGCCCTCGTCCGCGACATCATGGACGAGGCCGGCGTGGACTTCCAGACCTGCGAGCTCGGCCGCGTCAACGCTGGTGGCGGCGGCACCATCGCCTACATCATGGCCAAGTACGGCATGAACGTCATCGACTCCGGCGTTGCCGTCTTGTCCATGCACGCCCTGTGGGAGGTCGCCAACAAGGCCGACATCTACGAGGCATATCGCGGTTACAAGGCCTTCATCGAGCGAGCCTAACCAACCCTTCATCAGTTGCGGTGAAATACGGACTAAACTGGCCCATAAACGGCCAAAACAGACCGTATTCCACCGCAACTTTTTTGGCAGAGGAGAGCCCATGCTGCAGGTCATCATTTCGCCCGCCAAGCAGATGCGCGCGGCCCAAGATGCTTTTGAAGTCCTGGGCATCCCACCCTTTGTGCGCGAGACGGCTCGCCTCCACCGCGCACTGCTAGATATAGAGCGGAATGAAGGCAGCGGCGGCCTGCAGGCGCTATGGAACGTGAGTGACAAACTGCTGGGACCTTGCCTCAACACCCTGCATGAGTTCGGGCCCATCCTGAAAAGCGGCGATCTCGACAATCCCGCACTCGCCCGTCACATCTCCCCTGCCGTCATGTCCTATCACGGCATTCAATACCAGAGCATGGCACCCGAGGTGATGGATTCCGCGCAGCTCGCATGGCTGCAAGACCATCTGTGGATCCTCTCCGGCCTCTACGGGTGCGTTCGTCCCTTTCATGCCGTCGAACCGTATCGGCTGGAGATGGGCGCGAAGCTTGTCGTCGACGGTGCCCGAGACCTCTACGCATTTTGGAGCGATAAGCTCGCGCGGGCTATCGCCCCGGCAGGCTCAAACACCACGATCGTCAACCTCGCCAGCGTAGAGTATGCCAAAGCCGTTCTGCCCCACCTCGCGGGCGACGCCACGGCCGTCACATGCCTCTTTGGCGAGGGCATCCGCAACGGGAAGCCCATCCAACGGTCGACCGCCAGCAAAAAGGCGCGCGGCTCCATGGTGCGGTGGATGGCAGAAAACAAGCTCGAGGATGCAAGCGAACTTACCGCATTCAACATCGGCTATCGGCACATCCCCGAGCTTTCAGACAAAAACACCCTGGTTTTCATGAACGCGCAGGCACTATAGGCCCGCCGTTTCCAAACACCCCGTTACTCCGCCAAGCCATCGGCCTTTGCAATCTCGCTCGTCGAGCCATTTTGGTAGGTAATCTTAACGTGCTCTACGTCGGATACCGTAACGCCCGACGGAGGTTCCAGACGCCACTCCGTCAGAGCGATATCCATGGTCGTGGGCACATCGCCCTGATCTTTGAGCTTCACCATGAGTGTTTTGAGTGCCTCATCAAACGTCACGCGTTCGATTTCTTCGCCCGGAATAGACCCGCCGCTCAACTGCAGCTGCACAAACTCGTCGCGCGGATACCAATAGTCGCCCGGCGCGGCAACGGTATTGCCGCCCGCAACCTTCACTATCATGATCGGCAGGGCATCGTCGGCTTCAAACCCCCAGGTGACGCCGCCACGACCGCCGAACGTCCAAATACAAAAGGCAATCACCAACACGGCAAGCACCGCAAAACCAATCGCGACAAGGCCATGGTGCGCACGGCTTTCCTCGGCCGATACATCCCATTGCGTCTCTCGATATAGATGCTTGTCTTCCATGTTCGCCTCCTCACAGGCACGCTCGTTAGGCCAATCGTACCCATTCAGGCTATACTTGAGCCCACCACATAAACGGGGAGCTTGCAGGACAAGACGGCAGGCTGAGACTGGGCGCGCCCGCCCTGACCCGCAAACCTGATATGGGTAATGCCAACGAAGGGAGCCGTGCCAATGAGCACACAGACCGAGCCCAAGCTCGTCACGCAAATCGACTTCGCCCGCGCCGGGCAGATCACACCGCAGATGAAGGAGGTCGCCGAGCGCGAGCATCGCGACCCCGAGTACATCCGCGAGCGCGTGGCCGACGGCCGCATCGCCATTCCCGCCAACATCGTGCACATCAAAAAGGGCATGCGCGCCTTTGGCGTCGGTGAGGGCTTGTCCACCAAGGTCAACGTGAACTTGGGCATCTCGGGCGACAAGGCCGATGCCGCCGAGGAATGGAAGAAGGTCAAGATCGCCGAGGACTTTGGCGCCGACGCCATCATGGACCTCTCCAACTCGGGCAAGACGCGCCAGTTCCGCCAGCAGCTCATCGACGAGACGCCGCTCATGGTGGGCACCGTCCCCATGTACGACGCCATCGGCTACATGGAAAAGCCGCTGGTCAAGCTCACCAAGGACGACCTGTTCGAAGTCGTGCGCGCGCATGCCGAGGACGGCGTGGACTTTATGACCATTCACTGCGGCATCAACAAGTCGGTCACCAAGACCTTTAAGGAGACCGGCCGCCTGATGAACATCGTGAGCCGCGGCGGCTCACTGCTGTTTGGCTGGATGGAGGTCACCGGTAACGAGAACCCGTTCTATGAGTTCTACGACGAGTTGCTCGAGATTTGCCACGAGTACGACGTGACGATTTCGCTCGGCGACTCCTGCCGCCCGGGCTGCCTCTACGACTCCAACGACGCCACCGAGACCGCTGAGATGATCGAGCTGGGCAAGCTATGCAAGCGCGCTTGGGCCGCCGGCGTCCAGGTCATGGTCGAGGGCCCGGGTCACATGGCGCTCGACGAGATCGCCGCCAACATGAAACTGCAGAAGCGCCTGTGCCACAATGCTCCGTTCTATGTGCTCGGGCCGCTGGTGACCGATATCGGCGTGGGTTACGACCACATCACCGCTGCCATCGGCGGCGCCATCTCCGCCAGCTCCGGTGCCGACTTCCTGTGCTACGTGACACCGGCAGAGCACCTATGCCTGCCCAACGCCCAGGATGTGCTCGACGGCCTCATGGCCACCAAGATCGCCGCACACGCCGCCGACATCGCCAAAAAGGTGCCCCACGCCCGCGACATGGACGACAAGATGGGCCAGGCACGCCGCAAGCTTGACTGGGACGCCATGTGGGAGTGCGCGCTCGACCCGGTTACGGGCAAGAAGCGCTACGAGGAGTCCCCCGCCGCCACCGAGGGCACTTGCACCATGTGTGGCAAGATGTGCGCCGTCCGCACCGTCAACAAAATCTTCGAGGGCACCACGATCGACCTCGGCATGGAGGACTAGCCTGTCGCCGCGGCCGCTTCTGGCGGCGAGCTGGTGCCTGTCAATTGTTGACGTGTGAACATTTGCTTGCATTTGCGTAAAGATTGCATCGCCCGCCCGGGTTCGACATAGAGTCGGCCCGGGCATCTTTATAATGCTGGCTTATAGACCCATTTGATTCCGACCGAACAAGGGAGCGAACATGGATCGCAGTAAGGTACCTGCCGTTCTATCCATCGCAGGATCCGATTCCAGCGGTGGCGCCGGCATTCAGGCCGACATCAAGACCATCACGGCACACCGCCTGTATGCCGAGACGGCCATCACGGCCATCACCGCACAGAACACCCTGGGCGTCACCGCCGTGCAGAACATCTCCCCGGATATTGTCGCGGCGCAGATCGATGCCGTTTTTGACGATATCCGCCCCAACGCCGTTAAGATTGGCATGGTTTCCTCTGCCGAGATTATCGATGTTATCGCCGACCGCCTGAGCGCTTGGAACGCGACAAACGTGGTAGTCGACCCCGTCATGGTAGCCACCTCGGGCGCACGGCTGATTGCCGAAGATGCCGCCGAGGCGCTCACCCGCCGCCTGTTCCCACTGGCGACGGTTATCACGCCCAATATTCCCGAGGCCATGGCCCTGCTCGACTACGAGGTCGACTCCGAGCGCACGCAGCAAAATGCTGCCATGCTCCTCACCCGCCGCTTTGGTTGCGCATCCCTCGTTAAGGGCGGGCATCTTGTCAACGAGGCCAACGATGTACTGGCCGAGCCCGCGCCACTCGATGACGAGGGCAACCATCTTGGAGATCCACTCACCACGTGGTTCCGCCACAAGCGCATCGAGACCGACAACACGCACGGCACCGGATGCACGCTCTCGTCCGCCATCGCCTGCGCGCTGGCCCAGGGCATGGATCTTGCCGATGCCGTCAACGCCGGCAAGGCCTACCTGACAGGCGCTCTGGCCGCCGGCCTGAACATGGGCAAAGGCTCCGGCCCTGTCAACCACATGTGGCAGTATTAAGATTCGCAGCCCAAGCCACCGCAAAGGCGCCCGCCCCCTTTGAACCACCGCAAAGGGGACAGGCACCTTTGCGGTGGTTTGGGGTCGCGCTACTCACCGAGCATCTCTTGGAGCTTGGCTGCCACGGCGTGACCCAGGCTCTCATGGCTTTCGGGCATCATATGCAGATAGTCGATATCGCCCGGCTCGGCAAAGTCGGCGGCATTCAAAAAGTCGCAGCCAAACTGCTCAGCCACATGCGCGTAGTACTCACCAAAATGTTCCGAGGCTTCTACGGAATGCTCGTCAAAATCGGTCATATATACGTCGGCGATCTGCGGCTTAATCTTGATAGGCGCCATCAGCAGAATGCGCGGACAAGGCGCAGCGTCGGTCCACGGAAACGCGCGGACGGCGCGAATCAGCGCCATGGCGCCACGAGCGATATCGGCAGCCGTCACGTTAAAGACCGTCTTGCAGTCGTTGGTGCCCAGCATGATCACAATGGCGTCCAGCGGCTTATGGGCCTCGAGCATCATCGGAAGCGCGCGAATGCCGTTAAGATTGGTGTCCAGATGGCACATGTCGTCGCGTACCGTCGTGCGGCCGTTGAGGCCTTCTTCAATTACATGCCAGCCCTCGCCTAAGTCACGTTGGGCCACGCCACACCAGCGCACATCCCGCGCATAGCGCACCGCGGTGCCGTCGCGCATGCCCGCCGGATCGTAACCATAGGTGTTGCTGTCGCCAAAGCATAGAACGTTTTTCATCGTAAGCCCTTCCTTTTAGTAAAAAGCCGGCGGGAGCAGCCTCTCCCGCCGGCTCGACCTATCTGTCAACACGTACCGGTTACAGGTACTTGCGCCAATCGTCCTCGTCCTCATCATCCTCGGTAGCAGCCTGGGCCTGCTCGGCGGCGCGAGCTGCCGCAGCGCGAGCGGCAACCTGAGCATAGGACTCCTCGTTGCGCTCGGGGAAGTTTGCCAGCACGTGCTCGAACTTGGCAAAATCCTCATCCCAGCGCGTAGAAGGCACGGCAAAGAAGACTTGCTTGACCTTAAAGTCGCCCGACGCGAGCTCCTTGCGGAAGAGCTCGGCCACGGCCTCTGCGTCAAAGCCGTTGTTGTCGCAGCCCCAAGCACCCAGCACGAGCTTCTCGCGACCCAGCTCGTCGCAGATGGCAAGCACAAAGCGAATGCGGTCGCGCAGGGCATCCAGCAGAGCATCGTCGCTCACGCGATACTCCTGGCGGGCGCGCTTAACGTTGGGCGCGGCGGCCACGATCACGTCGGCGTATGCATGCACGTGGTTGCGGTCGAAGCGCACCGCAGGCACCACTAGGGCGCGGTTACGATAGAGCTCGCAGTTGATGTTGCGGCGACGGTTCTCGCCGTACCATTTGCGCTGCTTATCGAGAACGTTGTACAGATACGAATCGGCGCACAGTGTGGCCTCCTGGCCCAGATAACCCTGAATATAGCCACCGCCCGGGTTGGTGAACGAGGCAAAGGCGAGCACGGCCATGTCGCAGAACTGCGCATAGCCACGACCGTTGTCCAAGATGGCCTGCGTGGCGGAGGCATCGAGCACGGTGACCTCAGGCAGGGACGCAGCAGGCTCCTCAGCAGGCGCGGACTCAGCTTCGGCGATTTCCTCGGCAGGCTCCTCGACGGGCTCAGGAGCTGCCTCGACCTCGGCAGCCTCCGCGCCCTCGACGTCCTCGGCAACCTGTTCTTCGGTGGCCACAGCACTCTGAACCTTGGCCTTCATCGCCGAGACAAAGCCGGCAGGCATACCGTCAAACTCGCGAACACCGGCAAGCGAACGCTCGATATCCTTGGCGCACGCTTCGGACACAGTTGCCACGTGACGCTCGGCGGCCTTGGCACGCGCCTCGCGCTTGGGATTGGGCTGACCCGCTCGGTTGGACCTGCGGTTACGGTTCCTGTTGTCGACGTCTGCCATAAGTGGTCACCTTTCTCGGTCTCTGCCGCTATCGGCTTTTCCCATCCATGATACCCCGCAGCGTACAAAAAAGACGGCCCCGAAGGACCGCCTTTCGCATCGATTTGCACGCACGGCAAGCACCGCCGCAATTCGCCACTAGTCGCGACGGCCAAGGATGTTCAGGATGCGCAAGAACACGTTGATAATGTCCACGAATAGATTGGACGCCATGAGCACGGCGTTGGGCAGCGTAGGCGGCACCGTCGTGGCAACATAGGTGTCGTAGCCAATAAAGCCGGCAAACACCACGATCACGATCAGGTCGGTGATGGTCTGCGAGACACCCATGAACATCAGCACGATCTCAACCAGAATAGTGGCGAGCAGAATGCCAAAACCGATGCCATATACGCGCTGGAAAAACTTGGGGAACGTCACGCCCAAGGCGCCAAAGACAAAGGTGATGGCGGCCGTGGCGATAAAGGCAGTGTTGATGGTGGGCAGGTCGTAGTTGGCAAGGCCAAACGACGCGGTCAGGCCAAAGGTACTCGCAAAGATTACGTAGCCCACAAGGGACAGGCCCACGGACTGCTTGCTGGCGGCGGCCGACATCATGACCATGCCGACGATGGTCAAAATAAACGAGCCAAAGACCAGCGGCAAGGCGGCGCCGTTCATCATCATGCGCGCAAACGACATGGTGCTCGTAAAGTAGGCGCCGGCACCCATGGCGCAAAAGCCCAAGAAGATCAGGGCAGACATGGCGAGATTGTACGCGCGCGGCGACATCTCCTTGGCGCGGCTTGCGCCGGTCTCGACGGGGCCGTTCTGATAGCCCTGGATATCGTTCATAGGTTCGTCCTTTCAAAAGCGCCGCGACAGCGCCGTAGGTGACAAGATTCCTGTCATTGTACCCGAATGCCGTACGTCCTTACCTACGGCGCTCGCCCTCGAGCGTACGGTCGAATGCCCACACCCACCAACGCATCAGATGGGCCTGCGAGCCATCTGGTCGTTCACGCGTCTGGTCCTCCAGATACAACTCGGTCGCATGCCCGCCAAAACGCACCTTATAGGTTGCCGTACGAATGCCGTGAACCGTCAGGCCAAACCCACTGGTCGAGACAATCTCGTCAATCGTAAAGCAACGACCGTCGACCCAGCAGACGGTGACCGGCACGACCTGTCCGCCCGCGAGGATGCGAGCCACGACGTCCACATACTGCTTGTGCACGCGCCGAGTTTTGCCATCTGTCTGTCGATATTCCATGTCTCCTATTATCGAACGCATGTTTGCATGTTGTAAAGCGAACAGACTGTGGTTTTGGAGTGTCGGAGCAATCGCACGTGTCCGCATGGCGTGTTAGCAAAAAGAATACCCGCGGTCAACAGGACTAATATTCAATTTTAGTGCCAAAAAATCCACTTCTCACGTCAGAACTCCGTTAAGAAACCCACAGGAGGTGATACGATTTATCATGTTTTTGTAACGTGCCTGCAAACTTCGAGAAAGCCCATATATGGACGTAACGTTCTCAACCTTCCTCGGCCAAATTGTGTCGAACCCAGTCCTTGCCGTCACCGTGATCCTCGCGTTGGGCGCCATCTTCGTCAATGGATGGACCGACGCGCCCAACGCCATCGCGACCTGCGTCACTACGCGTTGCATGCCCGCCCGCGCCGCCATTCTCATGAGCGCCGCATTCAACTTCCTCGGCGTGCTCATCATGACGCACTTTAATGCGAGCGTCGCCAACACCATCTCACATATCGTCGACTTTGGCGGAAACAGCACCATGGCGCTCGCCTGTCTGTGCGCGGCGCTGTTCTCCATCGTCGTCTACGGTGCCACAGCGTCGCGTTTTGGCATCCCCACCTCGCAAAGCCACAGCCTTATCGCCGGCCTGACCGGTGCCGCTATCGCCCTCGGCGGCGCGAGCAGCGTCAACGTCCACGAGTGGATGAAGGTCATCTACGGCCTGGCGCTCTCCATCGGCCTGGGCTTTGTCATGGGCTGGGTCCTGTGCAAACTCGTCTCGATTCTTTTCGCCGCCGCCAACAGGCGACGTGCCAATGTCTTCTTTAAATACGCTCAGATCGCGAGCGCCGCGGCCATGAGCTTTATGCACGGCGCGCAGGATGGACAGAAGTTCATCGGCGTGCTCTTTTTAGGCGTGGCCTTCGCAAACGGCCAGACCAGCGTCGGCGATGCCGGCATCCCCATCTGGATTATGCTGCTGTGCTCGGCCACTATGGGTATCGGTACCAGCGTGGGCGGTGAGCGCATCATCAAGTCCGTCGGCCAGAGCATGGTTAAGCTCGAGAAGTATCAGGGCTTCTCCGCCGACCTCGCGGGCGCCGCGAACCTGCTGCTTGCCACCCTTACCGGCATCCCCGTGTCCTCCACACACATCAAGACCTGCGCCATCATGGGCGTCGGTGCCGTCAAGCGCCTCTCGGCCATCAACTTCGGAGTCGTCAAGGACATGATGTTCACCTGGTTCTTCACCTTCCCCGCCTGCGGACTCATCAGCTTTGTCATGGCCAAGCTGTTCATGATGTTCCTCTAATCAAACCGAACGTCCATCCGGACCGCAACACTTCGCCCACCCGTCTTCGCCTCGAAAGGACCCACCCATGGCAAAGAAACCCGATTCGTTCTACTTTGACAACTACGTCGCTTGCGCCGACCTCGCCGTCCAGGCCGCAGAGCTGCTCACCAAGATTTTTGAGAACTTCGATCCCGCGCAGATTCACGACATGCTCAATAAGATGCATGCGATTGAGCATGCGGCAGACAAGAAGCACCACGAGCTCGAAGACGCCCTGCTCACCGCCTTTATCACCCCGCTCGAGCGCGAGGATCTGGATCTGATGAGCTGCGCGCTCGACACCGTGCTCGACCGCATCGAGGGCGTCGTGCAGCGCGTCTACTTCACCAACATCCAGAGCATCCATCCCGACGCCATCGTCATCGCCCACAAGGTGACTGACGCCTGCCGCGCCATGAAGGACCTTATGGTCGAGCTTCCCAACTACCGCAAGTCCAAGACCCTGCGCGAGCTGGTCATCCAGATCAACACCATCGAGTCCGAGGCCGACGAGCTCTATATCAACGCCATGCGCAACCTGCACGTTAACGGCAAGGACCCGCTCGAGGTCATCGCTTGGCGTGACGTGTACGCCTTCCTGGAGTACTGCGCCGACTGCTGCGAGAATGTGGCCGATGTCGTGGATTCGATTGTCATGAAGAACAGTTAATTGGGGATACGCGTCCCATCGGCGAAGGCCCGGCACCTATTTGCTTTCTCACTCCGGCTGCACGGCAGAGTCGTTCGAAAGTAAATAGGTGTCGGGCCTTCGCCTTACGTATCACCATTGGAACTTTGGCTGATGGGTTGGGCGCGCTGTAGACGCTGTTGACGGGGCCGTTAATACCCTATTGGTCACTTCTTACAATTTTCTTGCTGATGGATTTTCAAGGAAACACAGCTCCAGTAAATCCTTTAAATCGCTCGCTTTTACATCCGACATATTTTCGTATTCCAGTTCACAGACAGTGAAAAATTCGAACTCTTTTTCACCATAGGTATTCCAAAGTTCTTGCAATCTCTTATTTCTATGATTGCCGCTTTTTAACTCAAAGCCATGACGGTTAAACCATGTACTACCATCACGAGAGCTATCAAAGAATTGCTCTCCAGTTGCAATGCACTTAACACAAAATACACCCATCACTGGATGACGTTCTTTCCATTCGGACACGAGTTCTTTCTTTTTTGATTTATCCATTATTCTTTCTCCTCATACTGCAATTCAACGAGTCAACATATCAATCGCTTCATCCTGTCTGACTCATTACCATTTACAACGACACATACAATACCGTTTTTCTCAATCTTAGATAATTGCATTTTCGTTCTACAATGGGCGTTAGGCTGAATGGGGCTTTGGGTACCCTTGTGTTTGGCTTGGTTTTATTGGCTTTGGAGAGCTTGTATGTCTTATTTGGATTTGGCACGTTGTCGGTATTCTTGTCGTGAGTATGAGGCGCGTTCCGTTGAGCAGTCGGTCGTGGATGCCATTGTTGAGGCAGGACGTATTGCTCCTTCTGCTTGTAATAATCATCCAACCCGTGTGATGGTGTTGGATACGCCTGAGCTTCTGGAGAAGGCTGCTGCTTGTCAGCCTCGGTTTGCTCGTGATGGGTCTATCTTTGGCGCTCCGCTTATCTTCCTTATTTGCAGCGTTACCGATGATGCCTGGGTGCGCCCGTATGATCAGATGAACTCGAGTGCCATCGATACTTCGATCGTCTGCGATCAGATGATGATGGAGGCCACCGAGCAGGGCCTGGGAACGTGCTGGGTATGCCATTTTAAGCCCGAGGTGGCACAGGAGCAGTTCAATCTGCCCAAGGGCGTCTATCCCTATCACATGCTCGTCTGTGGATATCCTGCCGACCACATCGCCGATCCCGAGCATCGCGAGGCCCGTACCATTCCCCTCTCCGACTTCCTCCTCAAGTAGGTTTTGGGACATGCCTTAAAACCTACCCTTGACCGCTCACCCGTTCGCCGAGTTCTGCGCCATTATGTGCAGGGCTCGGTTTTTTATGTTACGCACTCCGGCACAGTCATAAAAAAGGACCCGCAAGCTGCGGGTCCTTTCTAGGCACTAAATTGTAGGCCGAATGTTAGTCCAGGTCGTCGGCAGCAAAGTTGTCGATCGGGGCGAAGGGATCGGCCACGGGGACAACCGGGTCAGCGACGGGCAGCGGCTCGGCGGGAACAGTCACTGCAGGAGAAGCGGCAGAACCGACCGGCGTGGAAGCCATCAGATCGGCCGGGAAGGAGTTCTGGGCATCGTCCATGAAGTGCTGGATGAGCTTGAGATACTCTGCCTTGAACTCCTCACGGGAAGCCTTGAGACGATCGATCTCCTCGAGCTCGGCCTGCTTCTCGGTCAGAGCCTGGCGGATAACCTCGCGGGCCTTGGCGTCAGCCTCGTTGCGGATACGCTCAGCGTTCTCGTTGGCATCGTTGACGATGGTCTCAGCGGTCTGCTGGGCAGCGATCAGGGCAGCGGAAATCTGGCGCTCCTGAGCGGAGAAGTCAGGGGCGGGAGCAGCCACGGGGGCGGCAGGAACGGCCTGGGCGGCGGCATCCTGAGCCTGGGCAAGCTGAGCCTGCGCATCGGCAAGCTGCTGCTCGGTAGCAGTCAGACGACCCTTAAGGTCGACGATCTTAGCGAGCATAGCGTCAACCTCGGAGGACAGCGTCTCCAAGAAGACGTCGACCTCGGCAGGATCGTAGCCACGCTTGGCCTCAGAGAAAGTCTGAGCCTGGATGTCTGCAGGGGTAATAGCCATAACAAGTCTCCTTTTTCATCGCCTCGGCGCTACACGCCCGACGTAAGTTACTAAGACAGTTCTACACGAGTATACCTATAAGAAGCTGCAGAACCAGCCTCTGCACCAACTGCAACGCAATAATCGCAACGACCGGCGAAAAATCGATACCGCCCATCGGCGGGATGAAACGACGGAACAGGTTGAGCCACGGACCGCACACGCTATCAAGCACCGCAGCAATATCCTGAAGCAAACCACCCTGCTTCATGGGAATCCACGTCATAAAGCAGTAGACGACAATGAGCGTGGAATAGAAGTTGAACAGCGTGTTGACCAGCTGGACGATAGTGTAGATGTTGATGGGAATCTCCTCGTCTTGTCTTTACTTAAGGTAGCCGTCGGCACGAAGCTTCTTGAGATCGGAATCTTTGACCTCGCAACCGGCGGGCAGCACCATGAACACGCGGTCGCCCACCTCCTTGACCGTGGCACCCAGACCGCAGGCAAAGCCGTAAGAGAAGTCCAAGACGCGCTTGGCAACTTCGGTGCGTACGCCCACAAAAATCAGTGCGACAGGCTGCTTGGTGCGAACGCGGCGCACCACAGTCTCCACGTCGTCATAGCTCTCGGGGCGCAGGACATAGGCCGGCAGCTGCGGCGTGGCGTTGATGATATTGCTCGCATAGGCCGAGGCATCGCTCGGTGCAGGCGCGGGTGCAGCGGCGGCACGGGCGCGGGTATTCTCGGCGTAGCTCGACGGCGTGTCATAGGCACCGGGACGATAACCGCTCGCAACACTGTCCTGCGAGCGCGAAGGCGGGTTATACGTCGTGGCATGGCGGGAGTCATCGCCGACCAGCTGACCGGAGCGCGTATACACGGCAACCGACTCAGCTTCACCGCGGCGCGTCTGACCAAGCAGGCCGTTGCTCGGCTCGTCTTGGGTGTAGAAGCCCTCGCCCGAAGCACCGCTGTAGCCGTTGTTCTGATAGCCATCGTCGTAGCCGTCATCGTAGCCGTAGTCGTCGTCCTGGCCATAACCCTGGTCGTAACCCTGTTGGCCGCCCAGGTGCATCTTATTTTTAATCTCGTCAAGGAAGCCCATGGTTGTGTCCTCTCGCGGTTTAGTGCAGGCGCCCCGATAATCAGTGCGCACTTCAGAGCCTTATTTTACTGCAAACTCCGGGCTAAATACTACCCTGCCCAGGCGAACGAGCGTAGAGCCCTCCTCAAGGGCAGACTCAAAGTCCTCGCTCATACCGCAGGAAAGCTCAGGCAGGTTCAAATCGGGATGCGCCGCCTCCAGCTCATCCCTCAGCTCACGAAGCCCCGCAAAGGTGCGGCGTGCCACATCCTTATTCCCCCGGGGCGCCATAGTCATAAGCCCCTGTACGCAAATTCCCTCAAGTTCTGCAAGCTCACCCGCGGCGGCGCGAATCTCATCGGGCGAAAAGCCTCCCTTCGACTCCTCACCACTCACATTGACCTCAATGAGCACACGCTGGGGGCCGGCGAGTTCGCCTGCCTCAATCTTGCGGGCAGCACGGCTCGAGATCGCCTGCGCCAGATGCAGCGAACCCACCGAGTGAATCAGCTCGGCTGAGCCCAGCACCGCATTGATCTTATTGGTCTGCAGGTTGCCGATCATATCGAAGCGCACCTCGGGCAGCTCCGGATGCTCCGCCAAACCTGTGAGCTTGCGAACCAGCTCCTGCGGGCGATTCTCGGCAAAATGGCGATACCCCGCCTGGATGGCGGCAACGGTCTCATCGACACCAACGGTCTTGGACACGGCAATGAGGCGCGCGGCGTCGTGGGGACGGCCCGCGCGATCGAGCGCCGCATAAAAACGTTCCAGAATCCGCTCGCGGCGAGCGCGCATCAAGTCCAAATAGTTATCCATTGCCAATCGCCTCCGCTGACAGCCAAACAAGTAGTCCCATGCTAACGCAAGAGCGCGGCCCCGCATGTGCAAGGCCGCGCTCACTTAGGTATTTACAATCTTTCGACGAACGGGGTTACTTACTCCTCGTCGTCCTCGCCATCGTCCTCATCCTCAAGATGATCGAGCAGGTAGCGAAGACCCTCGCTGACCTCGTTAACGGGCACCTTGGCAACGTAGCGTGCATCGACGGCGGGCCTCATGATAACACCCTCGCCCGAAGGCACGCGCATGCTCTCGAGCTCATCCTCATCAGTGCAGGCGATATCACCGGCAGTCATACGCTGTCCGGTCAACAGGAAGGTCAGACGGCAGGCGGCATCGATGGAAATCGAGGCGATGCGATCGAGATAGCGCGATACCATGATGGCGCGGCGCAGGTCGTCATAGTTGCTGTCGTCGTCCATAAAATCGCCCGTGTCCATGCGGTTAAAGGTGCGGAAGAACTTCTCGTAGGCGGCGTGCACTGGCTCGTCCTCGACGGCCAAGTTGCAGATGATGGACATGTCGTTGGTGACGAGCGCAGAAAGCGAAGAGCCCAGCACCTGGTAGACGGCCTCAGCCTCGGCCTCGACCGTGCCGACAAGCTCCTTAGGCAGCGAGATGTCGGCCTTGATCATATGACGCGTGGCGCGGCAAATCTGGCGAACCTTATCGGTCATGCGCTGCAGGTTAAAGTCGACGTAGATGATCGTCTGCAGCAAGCGGAAGTCGGAGGCGACCGGTGACTGCGTGGCAATCAGGTTGTAGCAGACGGCCTCCAGGTTGGCGCAGCGTGCGTCAATCGAAAGCGTACGCTTCTTGGTCTTGGTGGCGAGCTTGCGGTCGTCGGTCACATAGGCCTTCACGGCATCGTGGAGGGCCAGATCGACGGCCTCGTAGATGCTCAGCATCTCGTGACGGGCCTCGATGAGCTGACGGGAAAACAGTTTACGCATGGTTCACTCCAATCAGTTGGGTGCGGTCATGCCGCCCGCACAGTGAATACGCACCGGACCAGATCCGATCGGCTTGGGACTAGTCGCACCGATCAGCCAAAGCGGCCGGTGATATAGTCTTCCGTCCGCGAGTCCACCGGGCTGGTGAAGATCGCGTCGGTTTGACCATACTCGATGAGCGTAGCGGGCTCGCCGGCAACTTCCTGCAAGAAGAACGCGGTGTAGTCACTGATACGAGCTGCCTGCTGCATTGAATGCGTGACGATGATAATCGTCATCTCGGGCGCCAGCTCGGCCATCAGATCCTCGACCTTAGAGACGGAAGTGGGGTCGATGGCGGAGCAGGGCTCGTCCATCAGGAGGACATCGGGTTGCACCGCAAGCACGCGCGCGATGCACAGACGCTGCTGCTGACCGCCCGAGAGCGCCAAACCATCCTTGTTGAGCTGATTGGATACCTCTTTCCAGAGGTTGGCGCGCTTGAGCGATTCTTCCACGATGTCATCGAGGTCGCTTTTGCTAGTCACGCCCTGCAGACGAGGGCCAAAGGCGACATTCTCGTAGATGGATTTGGGAAACGGGTTGGGCTGCTGAAAGATCATGCCCACGCGACGACGGAGATCGACCGGATCGACACCCTCGGCATAGATATCGTTGCCGTCGAGCGTCATGGTGCCCTCGACGCGCGTGCCCTCAATCAGGTCATTCATGCGGTTGATGCAGCGCAAAAACGTCGACTTGCCGCAGCCCGAAGGGCCAATGAAGGAGGTGATGGCGTTTTTGGCGATGTTGAGGTCAAGCCCCGTCAGCGCATGAAAGTCACCGTACCAAAAGTTGAAATCCTTGGCCGTAATGGCCGCTTGCTCCAACGCGGGAGCGGACTGATAAACGGACATGGGACTCCTTAACTAGCGACGCTTGCGCGACAGGAAGCGCGCAAACAGGTTGAAGGCCAAAATGATCACCATCAGCAAGAGCGCGGTGCCGTAGGCTGCGTTCATGTTGATGCCGTCGTTGGCAAGCAG
Source organism: uncultured Collinsella sp. (assembly GCA_900541035.1). GTDB lineage: Bacteria > Actinomycetota > Coriobacteriia > Coriobacteriales > Coriobacteriaceae > Collinsella. The sequence goes on from UQIN01000002.1 coordinate 112,849, forward strand.
GTACAGGTGAACGGTCATGGGACGACCGGAATCGAGCGGCGAAATAGGTAGATTGATGGCCTGGCCCATGGTGTAGAGCACCACGGCGGTCTCGCCGATGGCACGGCCGATGGCAAGGACGATGCCCGTGGCAATGCGGCCAAAGGCCGAAGGAAGCACGATCTTGGAGACGACCTGCCACTTGGTAGCGCCCAGGCCGTACGCGCCCCAACGGATATAGCGCGGAACGGCGCGAATGGCTTCTTCGGTGGTGCGCATGACGATGGGAAGCATCAAGAGCGCGAGCGCCAGAGCGGCCGAGACCATCGAAAGGCCCAGGCCCATAGCCTCGACAAACAAGGCGTAGCCAAACAGGCCCATAACGATGGAGGGCACCGAGGCCAAAGCGTCAGCAGCGTAGCGAATGAGCTCGACGACCTTGCCCTGCTTGGCGTACTCGGCCAGATAGACGGCTGCCAGCACAGCGATCGGCGTGCAGATAAGCATGGCGAGCGCCGTCACGTAGACGGTCGAGACGATCGTGGGCCAAATTCCGCCCTCGGCGTTGACGCCCTGGGGCCAACCGAAGATAAAGTCGAGCGAGATGTGTGGCAGGCCGTTGATGACCACGTAGGCGATGATAGCGACCAGCACCAGCGTGGTGATGTAGGCAGCGGCACGAAACACGCCAAGCATGATCTTGTTGGACAGGTCCTTGTTGATGCGGCCCTTCTTGCCGTGGGAAAGGGCACGCTTGATGCGCTCGCGCGACGAGGTCGTATCGACCGTCGTGTCAACGGAATCGGACATAGCCTACCCCCTCTTCTTCTTGGAAATCAGACGAACGATACCCACCAGCGTGGCGGAGATGATAAACAGGACCACACCCATGCCGAACAGCGCCGAGCGGTGCAGACCCGAGGAATAGCTCATGTCGAGCGCAATCTGGCTCGTGAGCGTCGAGATGGGGCTCGCAATGCTGTCGGGAATAACCGGGGCGTTACCTACGACCATGAGCACGGCCATGGTCTCGCCGATGGCACGGCCCATACCCAGCACGATGGCATCAACGATACCCAGCTTCGCGGCAGGTAGCACGACCTTATAGATGGTCTGCCACTTTGTGGCGCCCATGGCATACGATGCCTCGCGAATGCCCATGGGAATGGAATTGAGAGCATCGATGGTGAGCGTGGTGATGGTAGGGACGATCATGATGGCGAGCACAAACCACGCCGTCAGCGCACCAAAACCAAGGCCGCCGGTCAGTTGTGCGATAAACGGGCGGATGATGATCATGCCAAAGAAGCCGTAGATGATGGAGGGTATGCCCGCCAGCAGGTCAACGGCGGGGCTGATGAGCTTGCGCACGCGCTTGCTGGCAATCTCGACCAGGTAAACGGCCGTACCCACGCCCATCGGCACGCCCATGGCGAGCGCACCGACGGTCACCAGACCCGAGCCAGCAAGCAGCGACAAGATGCCGTAGTGGCCCTCGGAAGGCGCCCACGTAAAGCTAAAGAAGTCAGCCAGACCGATGTCAGTAAAGACGGGCAGCGCCGAGTACGTGGTAAAGACAAAAATCAGGATGACGGTAACGACCGCCAAGAACGCGCAGGCAAAGAAGATCCACTGCAGCGCCTTCTCCTTGATATAGGTACTGCGCGATACGAGCGCCAGCTCGCGCTTCTTGGGCGTCTGAACATTCTGCTCAGTCTGGGAGTTTTCCTGTGCTTCCATGCTACTCACTCCCCTTCTCGTCGTTGGTGACGGGAATAAAGCCCGCCTCGCGAATCTGCTTGTCCATCTTTTCGGACGTCACATAGTCGATGTAATCCTGCGCCTGCTGCGAAGGCACACCCTTCACAAAGAAGTAAAGGTCGCGCGAGATGGGATAGCCGCCACTCGCGACCGTCTTCTCGGACGCCTCAACATGATTGACCGAGACGGCCTTGACCGAGGTCTTGGCGTTGAGGCTATCGACGAAGCCCAGCGAAATGTAGCCGATGGCCCCACGCGAACGAGATACCACGTCGCGCACCTGGCCCGTACCCGAAAGAACAGCCGAGCGGCGATCGAACGGCGTGCCATCCATCACGATGGTACGGAAGGCCTCGCGCGTACCGGACGCCTCGTCTCGGTTGATGACCTGAATCCTCAGGTCCTCGCCACCGACCTCTTTCCAATTGGTAATCTTGCCGGCGTAGATATCGCGGAGCTGCTCGGTCGAGAGGTTATCGACGGGGTTGTCGTCGTTCACGATGACCGCGATACCGTCGTGGGCAATGACGATGGGAGTCAGGCCCAGATCCTGTTCGTCGGCATTGAGTCCACGGGAGGAGCTGGCGATATCGGCCGTGCCGGCGCTGACGGCCTCGATCCCAGCGGAAGAACCCAAACCGGAAACGAGCACGTCGATGCCGGTCTCCTCCTTAAAGCCCTCGGCCGCAATCTCGGCGATAGGAAGGCAGGTCGTGGAGCCGGCCACGGTAATGGAAGAGGTCGAAGATCCCGAAGAACAGGCGCACAGCGTAAGCGTAAGCACAGCGGCGCTCAGAACCGATACGATCTTTCTCATAGCATCACGCCGATCGCAGCATGGCGCCCACAGGTGCCGTCCTCGTTACGGTAGGAATAAAAGCGGTCGTTCTGACGCACGGTCGAAAGCTGGGTATCCACGATATTATCCGCGTCGACACCGACATCTACCAGCGCCTCGCGAATGGCAGCGGAAAGATCAAGCATGCGAGAGGTATTCGCATCGATGCAAGAGAACTCGGCGGCAAAGCGATCCATGAGTTCCTGGGATACCTCATATTCGTCACCCAAGATATGGGGGCCAATATAGGCGGAAACGTCGCTCGCATCGCAGCCGGCAGCATCGCAAAGCGCCTGGCACGCCTTGGCAGAAATACGTGCAATCGTGCCCTTCCAACCGGAGTGCACCACGGCAAATCCGCCAGGGGCCACCAGCACCACGGGAACGCAGTCGGCAAAGCAGAGCAGCACGGGCACGTTACGCGCCGTACAGACGATGGCATCGCAGCCCTCAGCAATCTGCTCGCGGACGTCCTCAAGGTCATCGGCGCCGTTCGAGGCCACCGCAACGATATGGTCACCATGGACCTGATTGGGAATGAGCAGGTTGTGCTCGCACTCGGCGGCACCCATAGCCTCGAGCGCGCGACGACGATTTTCTTGAACAGCAAAGGGGTCATCGCCAACATGCGAGCCCAAGTTGAGTGAGGAGTACGCATCTTCGGAAACGCCACCGGCGCGCTCGGTGAAGGCAAAGCGAACATCGGATGTCGCGCCCTCCACCAACGTAACTCCATCATGGTCGACACGCGAAACTTTGTCCGCACGTGCTGCCATACTAAAGCCTCCTAATAACACAAGTACCGCGGCATCGCCGCTACAGCCCGCGTTTATACGGCTGTCATACTTCTCTAAAAGGATACCTGCTGCGCTGGAGGCAATCGTAAAGGGAACGTAAAGAGATTGGAGGTTCTAGTTTACAAAGTCGAAATAAAAAGGGCGCGTCCATACGGACACGCCCCTGCGCACAACAATGCAAAGAACGACTTAGAAGCTACCGCGCTTCAGGAAGTCGGGAAGCTCGAACTGATCGTTGCCGAAGTTAGGAAGCTCGGTGCCACCGACGTTGCGGGTCGGAGCGGCCTGAGCCGGGCTCGTGGCAGGAGCGGTGCGCTGCGGCTCAGCGGAGGCAGCGGCCTTGCTCTGAGACTGCTGAGCAGCAAAGAGCTCGTCCTGACGGTTGACGTTGGAGTCGGAGAAGCCCGTAGCGATGACGGTGATACGCACCTGATCGCCCAGGGACTCGTCGACAACGGTACCGAAGATGATGTTGGCCTCGGGGTCGACGGCGTTGGCGACAACGTCGGCGGCGTCGCTGATCTCCTGGATGCCCAGGTCCTTGGAACCGGCGATGGAGAGCAGCACGCGCGTGGCACCATCGATGGAGCTCTCGAGCAGCGGGCTGGAGATGGCCTGCTGGGCAGCGTCGACGGCACGGGTGTCCCCAGAAGAGGTACCGATACCCATCATGGCGGTACCGGCCTGCTTCATGATGGTCTTAACATCGGCGAAGTCCAGGTTGATGATACCGGGGACGGTGATGAGGTCGGTGATGCCCTGGGTGCCCTGGGAAAGGACGCCATCGGCAATCGCGAAGGCCTCGAGCATGGTGGTCTTCTTCTCGGCGATGTCGAGCAGCTTATCGTTAGGGATGACGATCATGGTGTCGACGCAATCGGAGAGGGTCTTAATGCCCTCCTCGGCGCTCTTCTTGCGCTTGCGGCCCTCGAAGGTGAAGGGCTTGGTCACGACGGCGACGGTCAGCGCACCGACCTCGTTCATCGCGATATCGGCAACGATGGGAGCAGCGCCGGTACCGGTGCCACCGCCCTCGCCGCAGGTGATGAACACCATGTCGGCACCAGCGAGCGCCTCGGCAATGTCGTCGCGGGACTCATCGGCAGCCTTGCGGCCAACCTCGGGGTTGGCGCCGGCGCCCAGGCCGCGGGTAAGGTCGGTGCCGATGTGCACCTTGATATCGGCATCAGAGATCGCGAGTGCCTGAGCATCGGTGTTGATGGCAACAAACTCGACGCCGCGGATGCCCTCTTCGATCATTCGATTGACCGCGTTGGTACCGCCGCCGCCGACGCCGACCACCTTAATGACGGCAAGGTAGTTGTTGATCTCTGTCTCGTGCATGTCGGTCCTCCGAACAAAGGTTATAGCCATAGCATGGGTCGACCCCTGCGCACATTAACCTTCAGGTTGAAAGTAAATGCAAAGGTAAACCGTATTATGTTTGCACATTATGAACGTATCAGTCAAATAATTGACCGTGAAAACCAAACAAACCAGATAAACGGCGTGGTATGGCCCCTCAACAAAGCATCAACCAGCGCTACGAGGTCGGAGCGTTCCTAAATGTATAGTTACCCGGAGAGCGCACATTGATATACGTTACGCCCTCTACCTGCGAAAGCAGCTTGGTGACTACGCGCTCCTTCTTGACGATATCGTTCGAATCGCCCAGCGACACCTCAATGCCGTTATTGAGGTTTGCCGAGATGGCTTCGACCGAAGGCGTGGAAATATCCTTGACTTGTCCCAAGAACTCGCTCGAAAAACCACGCACATAATCCAAGCCAGCCTTAACGGCCTTGGAGCTCACTGCCTGGCCGGAAACCGGAGCGACATCCGCCGAGACATCAGTCAACAACACCGCGCCATAGTGCTTAGCGAGCGCCAGCGCGGCATCAATGCCGGTCAGGGTATTTGAGCCCTGCCCCGTCGTGATGACGTTGCCCTGGTCATCCACTTCGACCGACGTCGACAGCGGGGCGATCCAGGTGTCATCATCCCCGATGGCCCAGGCAAGGTCATCGGAGCTGATATAGGCAATTGCAATGACCTTGCGCTCCATCGGCGTAATGATGAGCGTATGTGGGAACTGACGCTGGACATCCACGCCCGAGACCCACGGGTTCTGCTTGAGGTCCTCGGTAATCTGGTCGGGATCGACGTTAAAAAGCGACGTTCCCTCGGGCAAATCGATCAGCTGGATAGCATCGTGCTTCGTCACATGCTCGCTGCCTTGAATCTGAATATCAGTGGCGGTAAACAATCCAGAGTTAATCACCACGATAGCAACGACGACGAGCACGGCCAAGACGGCCAAAACGCCGCCCACGATTTTGCCTTTGCCTGTAACGACAGAAGCGGCGTCTGATGTTTTATTTGCCATCGCCCTAAGTAAAGACAACGGGTTGACGCCTTTTTTACCCGAAGGCTTCTTGGCGGTAGCCGGCACCGATGTCAGCGAGCGCGGTTTCGATGCGCCCAGCGTGCGACTCGGACGCGCCGCCTTAGTTCCTGTCGAGGGCTTAGGAGTTGCCATAGGACGGGCAGGCTTGGCGCCCATAACAGGCTTTGACGTCACCGAGGGACGCGAGGACTTTTTTGCGGCCGGACGATTACCGAGCTGCGAGCCGACAACCGGACGACTGGTCTGTCGAGCATGCCCGACAGGCTTAGAGTGCGCGACGATATTGCGTTGAGGTTTGGCAGGCGCGCCGGAACGCCCTCCGGCGCGGCGGAAGGTGGGTTTCGATGCTCTAGAAGCCGAGGAATTTAACTTCCGGTCTGAGCTCGATGCCATACGCCTCCCTCACCTTTCCGTGCACATGTCTGATAACCGCGGCAACGTCATCGGCCGAGGCAGTTCCGTTATTAACGATAAAATTAGCGTGAACGGGCGAAACTTCCGCGCCGCCAATCGAAAAACCCTTTAATCCACAATCCTCGATAAGCTTGCCCACGCTCGCATCGGGCGGGTTGCGAAAGACCGACCCGCAGGATGCGCGACCCATGGGCTGTGTACGCTTGCGCCTCGTCAGGTACCGCTCCATGCGCTCGCGAATGTCGGCCTTGGGCGCCGGTTTAAGCTTGAGCACGCACTCGAGGATGATCTCATTGCGGGGAAGGCTACATTCGCGGTAGCCCCAAGTGATCTCGGACCCCGCATAATGCTTGATACCGGATGCCGGGTCAAACGTTACGACATCCTCAACCAGCGAGCCAATCCACTCGGTCCGTGTGCCGGCATTCATAGATATCGCACCGCCAACCGAACCAGGGATGCCAACGGCAAACTCAAGGCCCGAGAGGCTACGCGACAGGGCATCGTTGACCAGGCGCGCAAACATCACGCCCGCACCGACCGTCAGCGTACAACCGTCATCGGCAACAACCGTGCGCTGAAACTCACGTCCGAGCGAAATGACGGCGCCGCGATAACCGCCATCGGCAACCAGCAGATTGGAGCCCTTGCCGATGATGACCCACGGCACCTGCTCGCGATCGAGCACCGCCACGGCGCGGCGGAGGGCATGATAGCTATGGCACGTCACAAAGAGGTCGGCCTTGCCGCCGATACGATAGCTCGTATGACGCGCAAGGCGCTCGTCCTCGATCACATCCGTGTCGATCATGCCCGAGAGCGCCATGACGGCGTTAAACAGACCCATTAGACTTAAGCGTCTTTCTTGGCAGTCAGATACTCAATGAACTCGGGACCGACGGTCGTAACGTCACCGGCACCCATAGTGAGCAGCAGGTCGCCCTCGCCCACCATCTGCTCGAGCTCCTGATTGAGCTCAAGACGGCTGGAGCAGTACACGACCTCCTTGCCAGGATGCTTGGCGCGCACGGTATCGGCGAGCATCTTAGAGGTGACACCCGGAATGGGCATCTCGCCAGCCGAGAACACATCAATCAGCAGCAGTTTATCGGCATTGGCAAATGCATCGGCAAAGTCGTCGCACAGGGCCTGCAGGCGCGAATAGCGGTGCGGCTGGAACACGACGTCGACGTGCTTGTAGCCCAGCGACGAAGCAGCAGCAAGCGTCGCCTTGATCTCGGTGGGGTGATGGCCGTAATCATCGACCACGGTGATGCCATCGATATCGCCCACGTGGGTAAAGCGACGGCGGACGCCCTCAAAGCTCGAGAGCGCCTTGGCGGCGGCGTCGATGTCAAGGCCCAGGACATGGGCGACGGTGAGCACCGCCGTGGCGTTGAGCATGTTGTGGCGACCGGGATTGCTCTTGATCTCCACAGCGTGCTCAGTGCCGTCCTCAAAGCGAACGATAAAATCGCTCTGGATGCCCTTGACATCCGGGTGCATGCAGACGATGTCGTTGCTCTCGGCAAAGCCGTAGGAAAGCACGTGACGACCCGTCGACTTGGCGAGCTCGACCAGATGCGGGTCCTCACCGCAGACGATGACGGTGCCGTCCTCGCCCACCAGGCTCATGAATTTGGCGAAAGTTGCCTCGATCTCCTCGATACCCGAGTAGTGATCGAGGTGGTCGGCCTCGACGTTGGTCACGATGACCACGTTGGGGTTCAGGAACAGGAAGGAGCTGTCGGACTCGTCGGCCTCAGCGACAAAGTAGTCGCCCGAGCCGTTCTTGCCGTTCGTGTCATAGCCCTCGACGATGCCACCGATCAAGAAGCTCGGATCCAGACCCATGCGGTCGAGCATGGTGGCGCACATCGAAGACGTGGTGGTCTTGCCATGCGTGCCGGCAACAGCGACGGTGGTGTAGCCGTGGCCCAAAGCAGAGAGCATCTTGGCACGGGGCCACACGGGAATACCAAGCTCGCGAGCGCGCACGAGTTCAGGGTTGGACTCCGGAATAGCGGTGGAGACAACAACCACGTCGGGCTTGACCTCGTCGATCGTGGCGGCCTCATGGCCCACATGCACCTTCACACCAGCGCGGGTAAGCTGGCGGATATAACGTGACGTCTTAAGGTCGGAGCCGGTAACGGCATAACCGCGCTCGTGAAGAACGAGGGCGATGCCGCTCATGCCGGCGCCGCCGATACCGATAAAGTGGGCGCTCTTAAACTCGGGCGCGGAGGTTGCAGTCTGGGAATCAGCCATGTGCTCGTGTACTCCTTGCGTAAACACTGCCTGTAACCCGTTAACTGTACCGCACCTACCGCATCAGCGCGAGGGCGACCGACGATATCCCGTCTAACTAACGCAAACCCTCTACCGCATCCGCCAGAAGAGCGGCGGCCCTATCCTGAGCCAGACCACGCGCCGCCTGACGCATGGCGTCGCGCGCCGCCGCGTCATCGACCAGGTGCAGCAGTTCATCGGCAAAGGCAGAACCGTCGATATCGGCATCGGCGCAGAGCACGCCGGCCCCAGCGTCGACCAGATAACGGGCATTGGTGGTTTGGTGGTCGGCCGTCGCATGCGGGTACGGCACGAGCACCGAAGGCACGGCGAGTGCAGCGATCTCGGCCACGCTCGATGCGCCCGAACGCGAGAGCACCAAATCGGCAGCAGCCAGCATATCGCCCATGTTGTCGATGTAAGGCTGGACGCGGTAACGCTTCGCCTCCTCGGGCGTCAGCGCCAAAGCGCGCTCGGTCTCCTCAAAGCCGTCGGCACCCGTCGAATGCAACACATAGAGGTTCTTGCGCGAAAGCAGCTCGTTTTTGAGCGAAGCCACACGCTCGTTGAGGTGCTGGGCGCCAAGTGAACCGCCAAAGACGAGCAGCAGCGTAGCGTCCTCGGGAACGCCAAGTGCCTTGCGGCCGCGAGCGCGATCGCCCTCGATCACCGAGCGACGTACGGGGTTGCCGGTCATGAGCACGTGGTCAGGGTCACCTTCGCGCTCAAAGACCGAACGCGCTGCCGGCACCGAGATGCACACGCGGGCGGCGTGGGAGTTCATCATCTTGTTGGCCAGGCCCGGAACAGAGTTCTGCTCATGCAGCAGATACGGAACGCCCGCGCCCTTGCACCACCCCAGCAGCGGAACCTCGACATAGGCACCAAAACCAATGGCGGCATCGGGCTTGCCGACCTTTGAGAAATGACTGGCGAGCGCACGCTTGGCTTTGTTGACACGCCACAGCGAGGTCAGCGCCGTCCAAGGACGGGAGCGGTCGAAGCCCGTGACCGTAATGGGCACAAAATCAAACCCAGCCTCGGGGACCAGACGACCCTCGAGCTTGCGCGACTGGCCCACGAACACAATGTGGTGGCCACGGTCACGCAGCTCTTCGGCCAAGGCGAGCGCGGGGTTGATGTGCCCGGCCGTGCCGCCGGCTGCAATAGCAACGGTCATTTTATCGGTCATGGTAGTCCCTTCGTACACGCGGTCCCTGGTCGTCGGTACGCAGACGCGCCGACGGGTCCGAGTTCAAATCGATTCGATTATATCCGCCGCCCGCGTTGCGAGGGCTGGGGCGCTGAGGACGACCTTGCGGCGCCGTTCGCTGACGCGGGCGGGCTGCCGGCTCGGTCGCAGAGCCATCCAGGACGGTAAAACCGTTACGCGAAGATCGCTCGCCGCGCACGTGGGGCACGCCGGCGGTACTCTCATCCATAACGGCAAAGCTCTCGCGGCGGCGGTCATACTCATCGCGGCGGGCGCTCTCGTACGAAACGCGCAGGATCAACCCGGCAAGCATGAGCGACACAATAATCGACGAACCGCCGTAGCTAATAAACGGCAACGGTTTGCCCGTCATGGGAAACACGTTGAGGATGCCCAGCGCGTTAATCAAAAACTGCACTGCGAGAATGACCGCGGAGCCAGACGCCATAAGCGCGCCCCGGCGATCGGTCGCCTGCTCGGCAATGCGAAACGCCGAGTAGATCAGCATCGCAAACACCAAGAAGAACAGCACGGTTCCGACAAAACCGACTTCCTCGCCAATGATGGCCAGGATGTAGTCATTGTGCGCCTCGGGCAGATACGAGTACTTCATGGTTGAGTTGCCGATGCCACGGCCGAACAGACCGCCCGAGGCAAAGGCCATAATGGCAAGCGTGGCCTGATAGCCGTCACCATACTCGTCGGCCCAAGGGTTCAAGGCAACCTGAATACGCACCATACGGTACGGCTCTGCGACAAGCGCAATCACGATCACGAGAATGCCGAAGATTAGCACGCCGATGATAAATCTGGGGTCGAGACCCGCAAACAACGCCATGCACATGAGGGTCAACAGGATGATCAGGACAGTACCGAAATCGGGCTGGATAAAGATCAGAAAGAGCGAAATGCCCAGGTAGATGCCCATCTTGCGAAGGAATTCGTTGATGTTGCCACCGGGCGAAAAGAAGCGATCAAGCATGATGGCCGAATACGCAATGGCAAATGGCTTTAAAAACTCGGAAGGCTGGAACTGAATACCGGCGATGTTAAGCCAGCGCGTGGCGCCACGGCTGCCGCTGCCCACCAAGAACACCAGAAACAGTAGCCCTATCATGCCTATGAGGAAGATCCTGAGCACATCCTCCCCAAACCAGCTGTCCGGCAAAACGCGCACGATGGCAATCAGCGCCAGAACACCGACCACGGCAAACGCGGCCTGTCGACCCAGAAAAAACGTCGCCGAGCCATTCTCGTGCAGCGCCTCGACCGAAGACGCCGAGTACACCATCAGCAGGCCAAAGCATACCAAGGTAAACAAGCAGGCCATGAATATCAAACGGGGGCGCATGATACGGGCGGGAACGCCGGCAATATAGCGTTCGCTAAACGACTGCCCGCCGCGACCGGAACGCGGTGTGCTGCGCCGCGAGGAAGCACGGTCCGAGTCGGGCCTCCTCATACCTTGTCGGGGGCTCTCCTCTCTCACCGGCAACCCCTATTCCATTTGCGATTTCGCCGCAGCGGCAAGCTGGGCCACATAGTCCTTAAACACGCGGCCGCGCTCCTCATAGCCCGAGAACTCATCGAACGAAGAGCAGGCAGGAGAAAGTAAGATCACGTCGCCACGGCTCGACAGCGAACGGGCGACGTCCACGGCATCGCGCAGGTCATCCGCCTGGGCGATATCCACATCGCCGTCGACATCGGCCTCGTCCATAGCGGCGGTGAAACGCTCGCGCGCATCGCCAAAGCAGACGACCGAGCGTACGTTATCCATAACAACGCGCGCGAAGTCCGTGAGCGGCGTGCCCTTATCGTGGCCGCCGAGCAGCAAGATCACGTCGTCATCGGGAAATGCCGTCAGTGCCTTCTCGACCGCATCGGTGTTGGTCGCCTTGGAATCGTTGACGTAGCGCACGCCGTCAATCTCGCCACACGGCTCCACGCGGTGCTCGAGCGGCTGGAACGAGGCAAGACCGCGGCAGACACCATCGACATCGGCACCGACCGCCAAGGCAGCCGTGGCGGCGCACAGGGCATTGATAACATTGTGATGGCCCGAGATCTTGAGCTCGGATGTAGCGATGAGCGGGGTCTCGACGCCCTTCAGGCGCACGACCATCTTGCCGTCGCGCACAAAGGCGGCATCCTCGCCCTCAGGCTCGTCAAAGGCAACCTTGCAGATGCGACGACCCGGCGTGTAGATGTACTCATCGAACTCGTGAATGCCGGCGTCTTCGACGTCGACAACCGCCAGATCGTCATCGACCATATTGTCAAACAGTTTGATCTTGGCAAGCGCGTAGTTCTTATGGCTCTTATGCCAGCCCAAGTGGTCGGGAGTGATGTTGAGCAGCACCGCCACGCGGGGGTGGAGCTCGGTTGTCGTAGCAATCTGATAGCTCGAGAGCTCAGCCACAAACCACTCGTTGTGGGCTCGGCCGTCAATCTCGTTGACCGGCGGCTCGCCGATGTTGCCGACAGCAACGCTGGCCTCGCCGGCAGCCTTAAGCAGATAATCAGTCAGCGACGTGGTGGTCGTCTTGCCGTTGGTGCCCGTGATGGCAATCCAGTTATCGGGCGACAGGCGATAGGCAAACTCGGGCTCACCCATAATCTGGGCGGCATGCTCGCGCCCGGCCTTAAAGAAGCCCGAGAACTCCGAGATGCCCGGGCACGTCACGCATACGTCATAGGCGCCCTCGACCTGTTCGGTCCCATAGACAAACGACGCACCAGCGGCCTCGAGCGCACGCGTGGCGTCATTGGGCTCAGAGGTGCCACCGCCATACACGGTAACGGCACTTACGCGCTCGGGATGTGCCAACGCCCAGCGGGCGACATCGAGACCGGATTTGCCCTGACCCAAAACGAGCAGGCTAAAGACATCAGCAAGAGACATGAAAGACCACTATCCCAACTGGAAGAACAGAGCAAGGCCAACGGCACCAAAGGCAGCAGCGATAATCCAAAAACGGATGACGACCTTGGTCTCGGCCCAGCCCTTCTTTTCGAAATGATGATGGATGGGCGCCATAAGGAAGACGCGCTTGTGCGTAAAGTGGAAGTAGACAACCTGAATCATGACCGACAGGGTCTCAACGATAAACAGGCCACCGATGATGAGGGAAACGACTTCGGTGTTGGTCATGATGGACGTGCAGGCAAACGCGGCACCCAGGGCAAGCGAGCCGGTATCGCCCATAAAGATGCTCGCCGGATAGCAGTTGAACCACAGAAAGCCCAAGCAGGCACCGGCACACGCGGTGCAGAAGATGGACAGGTTCACGTCTCCGTGCAAAAACGCCATGGCGGCCATGGCGAGCATAGCGATCATGGAGGTGCCGCCAGCAAGACCGTCAAGGCCATCGGTCAGGTTCACGGCATTAGAAAGACCGGCGATCATCAGCCAGCAAAAGACAATATAGAGCCACGGGAACGAAAGGCCGCAGATGGTGGTCGAAAGCACGCCAAGGTCGATCGTCAGGCCGCCGGGAAAACGAATCTCGGGGGCGACGCCGCACCAGTTAACGGCAAGTACCGTAAAGGTGACACAGATAATGGTTAGACCGATCATCTTGGCATGAGGCGTCAGACCGAGCGAGCGCCCATGCGTAACGGAGGTCAGGTCGTCAATCAGGCCCAGAACGCCGGTCGCCAGCGTGGCGAGCAGCACGAGCACGAGCTCGGTGGTGAGCTTGCCCATCAGCAGGCAGGTCAGCGAGATCGCGACGAGGATGACAACGCCACCCATGGTGGGCGTTCCCTGCTTAACCAAATGACGCTTGGGGCCGTCGGCACGAACCTGCTGGCCGATACCCTCGACCTTGAGTAGCTTGATCCACCACGGCATGAGCAGCAGCGCAATGGCGGCGGCGATGCCAAGCCCCAAAAAAGCCTGATACGTTGGATACGAGGGATTGCCGAACATGGGCTAGCACACACCTTCCACAAAGCGGTCGAGCTCAACAAAGCGGGAACCCTTGACCAGTACAACATCATGTTTTTCAAGCGCGCCGCCCATGCGGTCGAGCACCTGCTGATAATCGGAGAACACCTGGATGCGGTCCTCGTCCATACCCATCATGCGCGCGGCATCGGCCATAAGCTGGGCCAGCTCACCACCCACGCACGCCAGCATGTCGAGCTTCTTGGCGGCGGCATAGGCGCCCACGAGCTCATGCATGCGAGGAGCCTCATCGCCCATCTCGCCCATCTCGCCCAGGATCGCCATGCGAGACCCCGTGCACGAAAGCGAGCACAGTAGATCGAGGCCAGCAGCCATGGATTCGGCACTGGCGTTATAGGAATCGTCGATGACGCGGGCACCGCTCTTGGCGCGCTTGATCTCCTGGCGGTGACCGGTGATCGTGAGGCCCCTAAAGGCAGCATCGATCTGCTCGGGCGTCACGCCCAAGCGATAGGCAACCGCGGCGGCCTTAACGGCATTAGGAACGGACTGCACGCCGGGGATGGCAAGCATGGTATCGATCGTCTCACCCTGGCCAAAATCGAGCGTAAAGACCGGACGTCCCTCGTCATCAACACGAATGTCGCGGGCACGGACCTCATCATCGTCCGAGACGCCGGCCAGCATCACATCGATACCAGCAGGCTGGGCGAACGTATCGCGAATGAACGGCGTAAAGTCGTCCTCACCGCCCAAAACCAGCAGCGGCAAGAAGTCGCCGGCGGCGCACATACCCTGGACAATCTCGGCCTTAGCGCGGGCGATGTTCTCGCGGCTGCCCAAAATGCCGATGTGAGAGGTACCAATCTTGCTTACGATGGCAAGGTTGGGATTGGCGGACTGGGACAGGCGCTCAATCTCGTGGAAATGGTTCATGCCCATCTCGAGCACCAGGACCTCGGTATCGGCCGGAGCGGAAAGCACCGTGAGCGGCATGCCGATCAGGTTATTGAAATTGCCCTTGGTGGCCCAGACACGATAGCGCTTGGCGAGCACGGCGGCGAGCACGTCCTTGGTCGTCGTCTTGCCGATGGAACCGGTAATACCAACGACCAGGCAGCCAAGCTCCAGACGGTACGCGTGCGCCAAACGCAGCAGAAAGTCCTCGGGATCATCGGTCAGCAAGATGGCACAGCCCTTGTCCTGCGCCAGCGAGACCAGCTCGGCCTCGGGCTCACGCGTCATCACGACGGCGCCGGCACCCGACTGGACGGCACGGGAAGCAAAATCATTGCCGTCGACGTTTTCACCGGGAAAGGCGACGAAAATCGTCCCTTCCTCGACCTGACGCGAGTCGATAACGCACCCGCGGCATACCCGATCGGCTTCTCCCGTCACGGTTCGGGCCCCTGTTGCGGCCGCGAGGTTGTTGACGGCGATCTCTATCATTGCAGCTCCCCTGTAAACCTAATAATGCTATCGGCGTATTGTATCCCAGCGCCGCACATGCGTGGTGCAGGGCATGTGAACACCCTCATATGGGACAACAAACCACGCCCCAAAGATTGTAACCCCCTACTTCGTGTGCGGGATACCCAGCACGTCGAGCGCGTTGGCCATAATGGACTGGAACGGCACCGCAGCGGCATCTGAGCCGCTCGGCGTTCCGTCGAGCGTGATATAGCACAGCACCTTGGGCGATTGTGCCGGCGCAAAGCCCATAAAGGACGACATGTAGTTCTCCTTGAGGTAGCCGCCGTTCTCGTCGGCTCGTTCGGCCGTACCGGTCTTACCCGCCACGTCATAGCCGTCAACCGCGCCGCCAACGCCCGTTCCCTCGGACACGACCGTCTGCATGCACGATGTCACCTGGGATGCGGCGTCCTCAGAAATCGCGCGTTCGCCTTCGCCCCAGTCCTTCTCGTCGCCTTTGCTGGACTTATAGAAGTGCGGGGTCATCATCACGCCGCCGTTGGCGATGCCGCCCACGGCACGTGCGATCTCAATCGGCGAGACGGACAGCGCCTGTCCAAAGCTCATCGATCCCAGCGTGGCGCCGTCATACTGGTCACGCTCCTTGACGATGCCCAGGCTCTCGCCCGGAAAATCGACACCGGAGCTGTGACCGATGCCCCACTTGTCCACATAGGCGGCAAAGTCGTCGGCACCGATCTTGCGCCCCACCAGGACAAAGCCCACATTGGACGAACGGCGCATCATCTCGCGCACATCCATGGTCATGCCACAGTCGCGCTTATCGGCATCGGTAACGGTATCGTCGCCCACCTTGATGCTCGCCGGCACCTCAAACGACGTACTCGATCGTACGACGCCCAAGTCGAAGCCGGCGCCCGCCACGAGCGTCTTAAAGACCGAGCCGGGCTCGTAGGCGTCAGTGACCAGGCGCAGGTTCATATCCTCGGTCTTGGCGTTCTCCAGATCGGTCTGGTCGTAGGTCGGGTACGAGCAGGCTGCGAGAATTTCACCGGTCGTGGGGTCGGTGACCAAAGCCGAGCCGTTCTTGGCCTTTGTCTTCTCGACAGCCTCTGCCAGAGCATCCTCAGCCGCACGCTGGATATTGACGTCGAGCGTCGTCACGATATCAACGCCGTCGACCGCGGCCACCTTTTTATAGGCACCGCCCGCGATATAGCTGCCGTCCCTCGCGCGCTCGCGCACGAGAGAACCGTTCGTGCCGGTCAGAAGCTTGTTGTATTGCTTTTCGAGACCCGTCAAGCCGTCGTTGTCCACATTCACTACACCCAGCACCTGCGATGCCAGATTGCCGTATGGATATACGCGCTTCATGGCCTGCTCAAAGAGCACGCCTGGCAGGTTCTTCTTCTCCAGCACCGCAGCATCGTCTTCGTCCACCTGACGTTTGATATACACCCAGGTGCCATCCGACTCAACGAGCTCGCGACAGGTCTTTTTATCGATTCCCGTAGCTTTGACCAGTGCCGATACCGTCTTGTCAACGTCCTCGATAAGCTGAGGATTCACGGCGATGTTGCGGCATTCGACCGACGACGTCAGCACGTTGCCGTTACGGTCGTAGATGGTACCGCGCTTGGCATACAGCGTCTGCGCAAGCAAGCGACGTGCATCGGCACGCTCGCGCAGTTTATCGGCTTCGACAATTTGATAGTCGGCAAGGCGAAAGACGCCCAAGCCCAAGCCAAGCCCAATGAATCCCATGACGGCTTTGCGGCGAGGCAGAGGCGCGCCTGTGAGCCATTCGGTCGACGAACTCTTGCGCGACCTGGTGTTATGCACTTGAGGGCCGCCCGAGCCGCGAAGTCGCGACGCCGGGTCGTTGCCACGGGACTGCCCGGCGTTGTAAGATTGCCGACCCGTTCCTTGATAACCAGAACGTCCCCGCGACGAGGGACGTCCAGAACCGCGGCCCCCATCGGAACCGCGGCGATAGTCATTTGTCATACTCAGCTACCGTCTTGCTACTGAGCGGTCGCGGTCGCGTTGGCGCCCGCGGCTGCATCCTGCGAAAAGTCAAGTGTAACGCTCTCGCTGGGCTCCACCATGCCATAAGCGCCCGCAAGGTCGCGAATGCGCGTGTCGGCGCCATAGACCGAATGCATGACCTCCAGGTCGGAGCTCTCATCGGTCGCCTTTTCGAGCGTGTTGGTAAGCTCGGCGTTGCTGTTGAGCACCTGGGCTGTAACGCCGGCGAGCGCCACGCGGGCGACGCCAATCGTCATGAAGATAGCCGCAATGATGCAAAACGTTTTAAGAACGCTCATGAAAACCGGGCTTACCGCCTGGTTTGCCTGACGGCCCGCGCCCGTGTAGACATCAAAGCGCGGCGTGCGCTGCTCACGGGGAGCAACGGGAGCCTGCGGCGTCTCACGATAGGCGGGCATGGCGTTCATATCATAGGCGAGTGCTGCGCTTGAAGTGTTGTAGCCCATGATATGCCGCCTCCCATCCCGAGTACGTTGGTAGTGTGTTTAAGCTTCGTTTATGGTGCGAGCGGGAGGTCCAATATCGCGCGGTCGCGCCTACAGACGCTGCGCCACGCGGATTTTGGCTGATCTCGCCCGAGGGTTGCGCTCAACCTCATCAGGCTGGGCAACCAAGGGTTTGCGGGTGATGACCTTGAGTATCGGCACGTTGCCGCACACGCACACCGGAATCTCCGGCGGGCACGTGCACCCCTGGCTCATCTCCTTAAAGTGGTTCTTTACGATACGGTCCTCGAGCGAGTGATACGAGATGACGCAGATACGTCCGCCCGGGTTGAGCCACCTGGTGGCGGCATCAAGCCCTCGTTCGAGCACATCGAGTTCGTGATTGACCTCGATGCGAATGGCCTGGAAACTTTTCTTGGCCGGGTGTCCGCCATGCCGACGAGCGGCAGCCGGGATACCCGCCTTGATGATCTCGACAAATTGGCCGGTGGTTTCGATCGGTTCTTGCTCGCGGCGGCGCACGATCTCGCGCGCGATCTGCGAGGCGAACTTCTCTTCGCCGTAGACGCGTAGAATCCGGGCGAGGTCGTGTTCGTTGTAGGTGTTGATGACCTCAGCTGCGTTTAAGGTGTTATTACCCGGATCCATCCGCATGTCCAATGGGGCATCCTCGTTATACGAAAAGCCCCTGCCAGGGATATCGAGTTGCGGTGACGAAACGCCCAAATCGAACAGGAAGCCATCGACCCCAGGCACCTCGGCCGAGCAAAGCAGCTCGTCCAAGTCGCCGAAGTTGCCCTTCAGCAGCTGGTGCGGAACGCCGGGAACCTCGCGGTCCAGACGGGCGCCAGCGGCCTCGAGGGCCATGTCGTCCTGATCGACGCCGAGCAAAAGGCCGGTCTCCCCCACCTGCGCGGCCATCTTTACCGAATGGCCGGCACCGCCAAGGGTGCAATCGCAGACAACGAAGCCGCTCTTTAGCCGCAGCGACTCAAGCACTTCGCCGAGCATGACAGGTTCATGCCGATATTCTTGTGTCAAGATCCCACGCTCCATCCGTTACCCGTGCCTTGCCCTTACGAGAAGAAGAGGTCCAGCAGGGCCTCGTCATCATCGTCCTCATCGGCCGCGGCGCGATCCCAAACCTCAAGGTGGTCGTAGTTGCCCACAACCGTGACCTCGCGGTCGAGGTTCGCCTGCTTGCGGAGAGACTCAGAAAGACCGATACGACCGGCGCTGTCCACATCCATCGACGTGGTGCGCTTGTTGATCGCCCTCATGAGCTTCTGGTCGTTGATGTCACGCGGGTTAAAACCCTCGTGGCCCTCACGACCCGCGAAGAGTCCTTCGACCCACTTATCGAAGGCCTCGGCAGAGAACACGTACAGAGCATCGACATCCAGGGCTTTGAACACGCGAACGTGCTCTCCAAGCTCCTCGCGAAGGGGTGCAGGCAGGGACAGACGACCTTTTGCATCGAGATTGCGCTCGTATGCACCCGTCATTCCCATGTGCGCCCTCCCCTCGGTTACTCAGATGGCACGTACGCGGGGAACCACCCCGCCTGTCGACGTCATCAATAATATGGGGAACCGCCCCATTTTTCAACACCTTTCCCCACCCCTTCC
>UQIN01000003.1 GCA_900541035.1 uncultured Collinsella sp.
ACGGCCCCATGGCTCAGACCCGCGAGCACATCCTGCTCGCCCGTCAGGTCGGCGTTCCCTACATCGTCGTCTTCCTGAACAAGTGCGACATGGTCGACGATGACGAGCTCATCGACCTCGTCGAGATGGAGACCCGTGAGCTCCTCTCCGAGTACGATTTCCCCGGCGACGACATCCCCGTCATCCGTGGCTCCGCTCTGGGCGCTCTCGAGGGCGACGCCAAGTGGATGGACGCCATTCGCGAGCTCATGAAGGCCGTCGACGAGTACATCCCGACGCCTGCTCGTAACAACGACCTCCCGTTCCTGATGGCCGTTGAGGACGTTATGACCATCTCCGGCCGTGGTACCGTTGCTACTGGCCGTGTCGAGCGCGGTGAGCTCAAGCTCAACGAGCCCGTCGAGATCGTCGGCATCAAGGATACCCAGAACACCGTCGTTACCGGTATCGAGATGTTCCGTAAGTCCATGGACTTCTGCGAGGCTGGCGACAACGTCGGTCTGCTGCTCCGCGGCATCAAGCGCGAGGACATCGAGCGCGGCCAGGTTCTCTGCAAGCCCGGTTCGGTTACCCCGCACACCAAGTTCACCGGTGAGATCTACGTTCTGACCAAGGAGGAGGGCGGCCGTCACACCCCGTTCTTCGATGGTTATCGTCCTCAGTTCTACTTCCGTACCACCGACGTTACCGGTACGGTCAAGCTCCCCGAGGGCACCGAGATGGCTATGCCTGGTGACCACATCACCATCGAGGGCGACCTCATCCACCCGATCGCCATGGAGGAGGGCCTGCGCTTCGCTATCCGCGAGGGTGGCCACACCGTCGGTTCGGGCATCGTCTCCACGATCATTGAGTAAATTAGCTCTTTGATATAGCTGACTTAGAGAACCCGGCACTTATATGGGTGCCGGGTTCTTTTCTGCAATGGATATTGAGCCGTTGCTGGTGTCGAGAGGATCGATAATGGTCCTGGATGCACCGTTGATTAGCTCTCGATGGCTTCATTGATGTGTTCCAAATATGAATGGATCCACCGAGAACCAATTGACTCGAGGTTTTCATTGACAGCACTTACGTGGAGCTGATAAAGTAACAACTCGTGCCCGTACGGGGCGGAAATGAAAGGTTCAGGATACATGCGTACTCTAGTTACTCTTGCGTGCACTGAGTGCAAGCGCCGCAACTATACGACCACCAAGAACAAGTCGACCATGCCTGATCGTATGGAGATCAAGAAGTATTGCCCCTGGTGCCGTCACCACACGCTGCACAAAGAGACTCGCTAGTCTCTAGTCACATACGCCAGTAGTTCAATTGGTAGAGCATCGGTCTCCAAAACCGAGTGTTGAGGGTTCGAGTCCTTCCTGGCGTGCCAGTCATTATTCCGTAAGCTCCCACTTGGGGGCTTACGGTTTACTCATGTATAAGCGCATTGCGCGGAGGTAACCCAAATGGCCAACAAGAAGAACAAGAAGAAGGCACAGCAGCCGGCACCTGCCAACAGCGCTGCCGCCAACTCCAAGGTTGAGGCCAAGAAGGCCGTTGCCAAGAAGAACGAGAAGGCTGCGAAGTCCAAGAAGAACGAGAAGCCTGGTTTCTTCGCCCGCACCAAGAAGTATTTCGCTTCGGTCAAGTCCGAGATGAAGCGTGTCACGTGGCCCGATAAGAAGGAGCTCGTGAACTACTCGGTTGTTGTTTGCGCTTCTCTGATCGTCGTCGGCGTCGTCATCGCTCTGCTCGATGCTGGCTTTGGCGAGGCTCTTGCTCTGTTCTCTGGATTGAGGGGCTAAACCATGTCTAAGCGTTGGTACGTCGTTCACACTTACTCTGGATACGAGAACCGCGTTAAGTCCGATCTCGAGCATCGCATCGAGACTATGGGCATGCAGGACCGTATCTTTGATATCGAGATTCCTATGGAGCGCGTCACCGAGATTAAAGAAGGTGGCAAGCGTGAGACCAAGGATTCCAAGATCTTCCCGGGTTATGTCCTGGTCCGCATGGAGATGGATGACGATGCTTGGACGTGTGTTCGTAACACGCCTGGCGTCACCGGTTTCCTAGGCGGCAACGGCAAGCCCGCTCCGCTTTCCCGTGACGAGTACAACAAGATGACTCGTCGTCCCGGTAAAGGCGATTCGCCCAAGCGCACCTCGGTTGATATTCAGGTCGGCACGTCCGTCCGCGTCACCGATGGCCCGCTTACCGACTTTGATGGCAAGGTCTCCGAGGTTAACACCGAGGCAGGCAAGCTTAAGGTCACCCTGATGATCTTTGGCCGCGAGACGCCGGTTGAGCTCGACTTTAACCAGGTCGCTGTCATCGCTTAAGTTTTCGTCCGTTCGCGCGAGCGTGCTTCTTCTGTGACTGCTCATCTCAGGAGTGCTTCTAACACGTGCGTGCTTACGATATAGCAAGTACTTCACACTCGTGATTCGAAAGGAATGACCATGGCTGAGAAGAAGGTTGCCAACGTCATTAAGCTCCAGATTCCTGCTGGTGCAGCTAACCCCGCTCCTCCCGTCGGCCCCGCCCTGGGCGCTGCTGGCGTGAACATCATGCAGTTCTGCCAGGCCTTTAACGCCGAGACGCAGGACAAGAAGGGCGACATCATCCCCGTTGAGATCTCTGTCTACGAGGACA
This sequence comes from uncultured Collinsella sp., assembly GCA_900541035.1. Classification (GTDB taxonomy): domain Bacteria; phylum Actinomycetota; class Coriobacteriia; order Coriobacteriales; family Coriobacteriaceae; genus Collinsella. The sequence goes on from UQIN01000003.1 coordinate 2,644, forward strand.
AGTCCTTCTCCTTCATCACCAAGACCCCGCCGGCGGCTCACCTCATCAAGAAGGAGCTGAACCTCAAGTCTGGTTCCGCTAAGCCCCAGGCCGACAAGGTTGGTCAGCTCTCCCAGGAGCAGCTCACCAAGATCGCCGAGATCAAGATGCCGGACCTCAATGCCAACGACATTGACGCCGCCAAGAAGATCATCGCCGGTACCGCCCGTTCCATGGGCGTCACCATCGCTGAGTAGCGATTTCTTTAGGTAATGACGGGCGCTCCGACCGGGGCGCCCGTTATATGTGTGCAATAGGGCACACGATACGATGTGGGAGGGCTCACGCCCGTTTAACCACAGGAGGTAATGCACATGGCTAAGCATGGTAAGAGCTATAACGCCGCTGCCGAGAAGATCGACCGCGCCACGCTCTACACCCCCCTTCAGGCTGCCAAGCTCATCAAGGAGCTCGACACCGCCAAGTTCGACGAGACCGTCGAGGCCCATTTCCGTCTGGGCATCGATACTCGTAAGGCTGACCAGAACATCCGTGGTTCCATCTCCCTGCCCCACGGCACCGGCAAGACCGTTCGTGTTGCCGTCTTCGCCGAGGGCGAGAAGGCTCGCGAGGCCGAGGCTGCCGGCGCCGACATCATCGGTTCCGACGAGCTCGTCGCCCAGATCCAGAAGGGCGAGATCAACTTCGATGCCGCTATCGCTACGCCGAACATGATGGCCAAGGTTGGCCGCATCGGTAAGATCCTTGGTCCCCGTGGCCTCATGCCGAACCCCAAGCTCGGCACCGTGACCATGGACGTCGCCAAGATGGTCTCTGAGCTCAAGGCCGGCCGCGTTGAGTACCGCGCCGACCGTTACGGCATCTGCCACGTGCCCCTGGGCAAGAAGTCCTTCTCTGAGCAGCAGCTCGTCGAGAACTACGCTGCCCTGTACACCGAGATTCTGCGCGTCAAGCCCTCTTCTGCTAAGGGCAAGTACGTCAAGTCCATCTCTGTGTCTTCCACCATGGGCCCTGGCGTCAAGGTCGATCCCGCTGTCCAGCGTGACTTCCTGGCTGAGTAACTAACAGTTACTGCCTGAGCAAAGCAAGCATTGCTAAAGAAACCCGGTTCTGCCTTGTGCAGGACCGGGTTTCTTGCTATCGCGTCAAAACCACCATAAAGGGGACAGTGTCCCCTTTATGGTGGTTACCAGGGTGTTCTGGCTGTTGAAGACTCGATGGCTTCGTGGCGTTTGAGCTCGCGGCGCATGGTTTGTGAGTTGAGCCAAGCTGCTTGCCAGCCGCGGATGGGGTAGTGCGTCTGGTCGAGCTCAAACTGCGTATAGCCGCAGGCGTTGATGATCGTCGTTCCACACACATGCTGACGCTCGCGCTGAAAATCGCAACCGTAGCTTTGGTGCACATGCCCGTGCACCATGTAGTCGGGATTCCAGGATTCGAGTGCTGTGTTAAAACACTCGAATCCTCGATGCGGCAGATCGTCCAGATCACCCATACCGGCGGCGGGTGCATGGGTAAGCAGAATGTCGCACCCGCCGACCATCCTAACCTTACGCGACAGCTTACGCATGCGCTTGGACATCTCGCGTTCGGTGTACATGTTGGCGCCGTCGCGATAACGCATGGACCCGCCAAGGCCCGCAATGCGAATCCCTCGGTACGTGTACACGCTGTCTTCCACGCAGATACATCCGCCCGGTGCATGACGTGCGTAGCGGTCATCGTGATTGCCGCGCACGTAGATGAGCGGTTTGTTGATGACCGTAACCAAAAACTCAAGATAGTCCGGGTCCAGATCGCCGGCGGACAAAATCAGGTCGACTCCCTCAAAGCGTTCCTTGCGAAAGCACTCCCAAAGGCATCGTTCTTCGGTATCGGCTATGGCAAGGATTTTCATAGGGCAGGGACTTTCGGCTCATCGTCGAGCTGCGGAATGGTGCCCACCACGTTGTCCGCCAGCCAATTCATCTCGACAATCTGCGTGCTCGGCAGCGGAGGGAAGCCTTCGATCTGTACCACGCCGTTCTGGCTGTGGAGCTCGCCGCCAAAGGGGTTGATGGATCCCTCAACAATGCCATTGCGGAGGAGCTGAACAAGCTTGCGCGTCTGATAAGGCAGGCCCGGAGCGTAGCGAATGTCGATAACGCCTGAGCTCATGCCGTACCAGTAGTTGACGGCGCGCACTTGGTTGTCATCGCTGGTCTCGTCCCACGTACCGTGCAGAAGGCTGCGAACGATGAGCTCGTAGTAACGGCCCCAGTTCCATACCGGCATGGCGATGCCGGAAACCTTGCCATCGACCAGGCGGTGGAGTCCGTAGGCCGTAGGGTCTACGAGCGACTTTGACATGTCAGCGCCGGTCATGACGCTCACGCCTTCGCGGCACATGGCCTCGGCAAGGCCTCCGGCGGGCACATCGCCCCAGGTCAGGATAATTTGCGCACGGGGGTCGAGCAGCGAGGCGCCAATCGCAAAGGCGTTGATCTCGCTGAGTGCGCCCGAGGCGAAGACCGACGCGTGGTAGCCGATACGGTGGTTGTCCGCCATACTGGCGGCAAGGGCGCCCAGGAGGAACTTGGCCTCGTACATCTTGCCAAAGTACGAACGGACGCTTTGGTGGGGAAGGCCGATAGAGCAGTTAAGGAACCGCACCTGGGGATACTCAACGGCAGCTCTGAGCGTGTATTCCATCAGGCGGTGCGAGGTCGAGAAGATGACGTTAGCTCCATGTTTGACAGCCGTTTCCACGGCGGCGTAGAACACGTCCGGATTGTGACAGTCCTCGAACGCCTCGGTGCGCACGATACCGCCAAAATGCTCATCGAGATACTGACGCCCTTGGTCGTGCAGGCTGTCCCAGCTCGACGTCGCACAGGGGAACTCATGGATAAAGGCGATTCGCATGGGATTGGCGGTGGAGTAGACGGTCTTGCTCATAAAGAAGTTGAGCACGCCCGAGGTGGACTTGGCGGGCGACTCCTCCTCATCGACGCTCGGCGCTTCGACAAGATCGACCTTGTCCTCGTCATTTTTGCCGGCAATGACCAGCTCGCGCCAAATCTTGCACAGGCGGTTTACGACGATATCCGTTGGCGTATCCAGCAGACGGTCCTGGTTGTACACATTGAGGTACACGAGCATGGCGTCGGCAGGCGTAATGTCCAGGTGGTCGCCGCCTGCGCGAAGGTAGGCGCGCTTAAAGAGCAGGAAGGTGTGGCGCAGGTAGTCGACCTTTTTCTGCGGCCATTTTTCGATAAGGTTCTGACCGAGCATCTTGGCGAGCGTTTCGTAGCTTCCCTCACGCGAGAACTCGATCTCGTATAGGGGGCAGACGCGCCAAAACGCGCAGAACTCACCGTACAGGCGGCTTTCGACGGAATCCCATGTGCCGGGGTAAAGACGGGTGACCTTGGCCGAAATCGTCGGGGCGTCTAGGAATTTGAGGACACTGACGCGTTTGTTGCCTTCCTGGACATAGAACCGATGCATAAACTCGGTGACGATGATGGGGTCGCGATAGCCCTCGGTTACCTGGATGTCGTAGAGGTTGGACCACTTGCGGGCGAACTCGGTGTTAAACGGAAGCAGGGGCATAAAGTTACACGAAAAGGCGGACTGACGGCCTTTGGTGACCGTGCCGACGACCATTTCGAGCGGAATATCCCTTAGGCCGACATTCTCTCGCTGACCTAAGGGGAGCTGAGCAACCAAGCTATCGAGGTCCGTAAGGTATGGGTGCTCGCTTTGGCTGATGGCGCGACGGCGTCCCTGCTCGCCGCGCTTGCGTGCTTGACGATAGGCCTCTTCCATGGTGTCTACTCCCTTAGTCGTTTAAACAACGATATGAACCATGGTACCACGAATGAAAACCACTACAAAGATGCCTGTCCCCTTTGCGGTGGTTTAGGCGATGATGGGGGCGATGGCGCGGATGCAGGCGTCGGCTGCCGTGAAAGTAGTGCTGTCGTCGCTGACGATAAAGATGATCTTTCCTTTGATGCCAAAGTCGCCGATTTCGCTAAAGAGTACGTAGGGCTCTTTGTCAAAACCCGAGATGGGAAGCACGGCGGTCTTGGTGGCGCTGGTCAGCTCGTCTGCCAGTGCGTCGAGCGAGGCCCACTTGGACGTGTCCTTTACGGCAACGGGCACAGCCACACGCCCAAAGGGCATGAGGTGCACGAGCGTGTTCTTGGAGATATTTGAGTTGGGGACGATGATGGTCTGCCCACAGGCATCCTCAATCGTTGTATGGCGCCAAGTGATGTCTTGGACAACGCCGGATACGCCGCCGACCTCGATATTGTCGCCGGGTTTGATGATGCCCATAAAGGTCACCTGCATGCCGCCGATAAGGTTTGATAACGTGTCCTGAAAGCCGAGCGAGATGGCGATGCCGCCGACGCCAAGAGCGGCGACAAGCGCGTTTGCGTTAATGCCAAAACAGTTGTCGAGGATAAAGCTGCCGCCAATCATCCAGATGACGGCGCGCGCGATGTTGATGAAGATACTCGATGCCGGAAGCGGGTTATCGTCTCGGTTAAGCAGATGGTTCAGGGTCTTGGATACGACCTTGGCGGCGACGGCGGTGCCTATCGCCAAGATGACGGCCCAGATGATGTTGTGGACCCACCGTTGCTCAAAGAAATGAAGAATCGGCTCAAACAATTCCATGTAGGGAAAACCTCCTAATGATCGTTCAACCATGATACCCACCAAGAAGCCCGTCCGATCAAATTCGGACGGGCTTCTGTGCTCGATATAAGGTTTACGCGGCGGGGCTGTAAGGCCCGGCGGTGTAGCTTAGCGTCGACGCTTCCAAATAATACCGAGCATGATGACGATGACGCCGCCGATAAGGCACGCGCCAACTACTGCCAGCGTGCGGTCTCCCGTTGCGGCGAGCTTACCGGTCGTCTTCTTGGTGATGACCTTCGTGGTCGTCGTGTCCGTCTTAGGCGAGGGCTTAGGCGTCGGGGCCGGTGTGGGCGTGGGGTCCACGGCTGCGGAGCCGAAGCCGATGGTGCCGGCGAGCCCGGCCATCTTGCTCTCCCAGCCGTTCTGCCCAATCAGCGCCCTCAGCGCCGCCTCGCACGTGCCCCACTCGGTGTACTTGGTGGCGTGTGCAAAGGTGGGAAAGTCGGTCGTGTTGGTAATGATGTAGTTGTTGGTGGCGACGGTATAGGTCTTGGCGGGGTCGAGCGTACTGCCGTCCTTGGTGAGTGTGGCACTCACAATGCGCTTGCCTTCGGGCTGCGTCCAATCAATCGTCACGTTGATGCCGCCAAAGGAGAGAACGCTGCCAGAGTCATCGCGCCACTTGTACTTGTCTTGCGCCTCCTGCTCGGTATGGCCGGCTGCCACGTAGGCTTGCTGAAGCTCGTAGCTGTGATTACACTCGTCGCTGATTTGCAGCGAGTGCTCGAGTGCTGCGAGGAAGTCCGCGCCGGTCATGGTCCAGGTTTCCACGGTGTTGCCGTAGGGCGAGATGGCGATGACGTTGCCGGCGGTCACGTTGCCCGCCGCGATGCCGCCGCGGATGCCGCCAGCGTTTTCGATAGCGAGGTCCGCGCCCGTCAGGGCAAGATAGGAGCCGCAAATCACGTGGCCGATGGTCTGGGCCTTGGTGGTGTCGCCCTCCTTGCTGGGGCGGAAATCGGTGGTGCGCACCATTTCCCAACCATGCGTGCCTGCGGCGTCCTCGCCGTAGAAATAGTTGGTGGCGGATGTGCCGAGCACCTTGTTCGATTCGTTTTCAAAGGCCTCGTCGAGCGGCTTGATCTTGTTGCGGACGTCTTCAAGGCGGCTTTGGTAGTCGGAGCCCTTGTCGGGGTCTGCCAAAAGGTCGTTGACGTTCTTGGCGGTGTAGAGCCTCTCGTAGCTGCCGTCTGCAGGGACCGTGACCGTGTCATCGTTGGTCGTCTCGGTGCCATTCGTGTCGTACCTGTACGGAATGGAAAGCAGCCCCACCTCGGCAAAGGCGCTGCCTGCCTCGACAACGTGGATCGTCTTGCCGTCGGCTCCCGTCACCTTTTCGTTAAGGTTGATGTGCTCGTGGCCTGCGATAAGGGCATCGACGCCGGCGAGTTGTGTGGCAAAGGTCTTGGCGTCGAGCGTGTGCGCGATACACACAACAACATCGCAGCCCTCCTTGCGCAGCTGCTCTGCCTCGGTATTGATGGCGTTCGCGGCACTCGAGAAGCTGGTGCCCGCGACCAGGTCCGCGCGCAGCGAGGAACCTAGCGACTCATCCATGGCTCCGATAACGCCGACCTTAATCTTGTAGTTAAACGTGGAACTGTCCTCGCCGTCCTTCCAAGTGCGGTTGAGCGTCTTTGTGATGCTCGAGCTCCATACGCCGCTCGTAGACTTCGCGTTCGCGCAGAGCATGGCGAAGGGCGTGCCGGTGGTGCTGTAGCCGGTCATGGTGCGGAGTTTGTCCGCGCCGTAGCTCCAGTCGTGGTTGCCTGGCGTGGTCGCGTCGTAGCCGTCGGCGTAGAAGGTGTCCATGAGCTCGGCGATGCTCTCACCCTCGCTCATGGTGGCGAAGGACTGTCCGTGGAAGGTGTCGCCCGCATCGAGCAAAAGATCGGGGGCGTTGCCCTGGGCGCTATAGAGAACCGCCAGTCCATCAAAGCCCACAGTGCCGGTGCCCTTGCTTTCGTTGTAGCTGTACTTGTAGCTGCCGTGGATGTCGTTGGTGTGCATGACGGTCACCGAGCCATCAATAGCGGCGGGCAGGTTTCCTGCGAAAGCGAGGCTTGGGATGCCTGCGAGCGCGCCGGCAAACAACGCGGCGGCTAACGCAAGGCGGGGGAGTCTTTTCATGGCAGTTTCCTTAGTCCTTAGCCAGAATGTCTGGTTGAATATCGGATTATCGACATAATATGCGAAAACCGCCGCAAGGGCGTCTGTCCCTTTGCGGCGGTTTTGACGTTTGCGCAGATAAAACCTGCCAAAATAAACCTGTCCCTTTTTGGCAGGTTTTAGCTCAGCAGCATGCGGTCGTTGGCGAGCTCGCCGCCCGAGACCTCTTCGAACTTCTGCAGCAGGTCGGCTACGGTGAGCGACTTCTTCTCATCGCCCGCCACGTCGTAGATCACGTGGCCTTCGTGCATCATGATCAGACGGTTGCCCAGACGGATAGCGTCGTTCATGTTGTGCGTGACCATGAGCGTGGTCAGGTGGTTCTCGTCGACGATCTCTTCGGTCAGATTGAGCACCTTAGAGGCCGTCTTGGGGTCGAGCGCCGCGGTGTGCTCGTCGAGCAGCAGCAGGCGCGGCTTGGTGAGCGTGGCCATGAGCAGGGTGAGTGCCTGGCGCTGACCGCCCGAAAGCAGGCCGACCTTGGCGTTGAGGCGCGTGTCCAGACCGAGGTCCAGGCGCTTGAGCAGCTCAACGTACTCGTCCTTCTCGGCCTTGGTGACGCCCCACGAAAGACCGCGACGCTGGCCACGGCGCTTGGCGAGGGCCAGGTTCTCGGCGATCTGCATGTCGGCTGCGGTGCCGCGCATGGGGTCCTGGAACACGCGGCCCAGGTACTTGGCACGCTGCGACTCGCTCAGGCGCGAGATATCGGTGCCGTCAAGCTCGATAACGCCCGAATCGAGCGGATACACGCCGGCGATCATGTTGAGCAGCGTGGACTTGCCGGCGCCGTTGCCGCCGATCACGGTTACAAAGTCGCCGTCGTTAAGGGTGAGGTCGACACCGGTAAGAGCGCGCTTCTCGGTGACGGTGCCCTTGTTAAAGGTCTTTTTGACGTGCGAGAGCTTAAGCATCTGCCTCATCTCCCTTCGTGTAGGAGCAGCGGAGCTTATAGCGCTCCCAAACCACGGGCACGCACAGGGCCACGGCGACGATCACGGCGGAGAGCAGCTTCATGTCGTTGGCGTCCATGCCCAACTGCAGCACGATGGCGCGGATAAGGAAGTACACCACGGAGCCAAAGACGGCGGAGGCAAGACGGACGCTAAACTGCGTGAGACCGCCGGGCAACAGGCGGCCGAGCACCTCGCCGATAACAATGGCGGCAAGACCGATAACGATGGCGCCGGTGCCCATGCCAATGTCGGCATACTTCTGGCTCTGGCAGATGAGTGCGCCCGAAAGGCCGATGAGGGCGTTGGAGAGCACGAGGGCGATCATCTTGGTGGAGTTGGTGTTGACGCCCAGGGCGCGGATCATGTACTCGTTGTTGCCGGTGGCGCGCAGTGCCGAGCCGATCTCGGTGCCAAAGAACCAATACAGGATGGCAACGATAGCCACGGCGAGCAAAATACCCAGGATGATGGCGACGGTGGACTGCGGCAGGCCCGTCATGTTGCTGACGGCCGAGAACACGGTGCCCTTGGCAAGAATGGGCGTATTGGATTTGCCCATGATGCGCAGGTTGATGGACCACAGACTGATCTGGGTGAGGATTCCGGCGAGGATCGCGGGAATCTCAAAGACGGTGGTCAGAATGCCCGTGACGGCGCCCGCGATGGCGCCGGCGCACATGCCGGCCAGCACGGCGAGCAGCGGGTCGACGTTGTTATTGACGATGAGCACGGCGCAGACGCAGCCGCCGAGGGCAAAGCTGCCGTCGCAGGTCATATCGGGAATGTCGAGCAGGCGGAACGTGATAAACACGCCAAGCACCATAATGCCCCAGAGGACGCCCTGCGAAACGGCGCCCTGCAATGCAATGAGCATGCTTCATACCTCCTAGGATAGGGTGGACACGTGAGTCACCATGATAGCGGTAACAATGCATAAAAGAGCTGCGGCCGGATGTTTTGACTCATCCGAAACAAGCAGGGCGAACGCCGGTCTTTGGCGTTCGCCCCTGTGGCTCAGATATTGAATAACACGTCAACGGCGCGAGTGCGTGCCCTAGACGCGCTACCGCGCATGGCGCTACTCGTCCAGAGCGGAAAGATCGATGCCCAGAGCCTCGGCCATCTCGTCGTTCTTGACGACGACCAGGTCTTTGCTTGAGAGGTGCTTGATCGCCATGTCCTCGGGCTTGGCTTCGCCCTTCAGGATCTTGACGGCCATCTCGCCTGCGGCGTAGCCCAGATCCTCGTAGTTGATGGAGAGGGTGAACAGGCCGCCGGCCTTGCACATGCCCTCCTCGCCGGTCACGAAGGGGAGCTTGTTCTCCTTGCAGATCTGGCCGACCTGCGAGGCACCCGCGGCGATGGTGTTGTCGGTGGGGGAGTACAGCGCATCGACCTTGCCCACGGCAGACTCGACGACGGACTGAATCTCGTTGGAGCTCGAGACGGTGAAGTCAGTGTACTGGAGGCCCAGCTTGTCGAGCTCCTTCTTGGCGGCCTTGATCTGGACGTCGGAGTTGGACTCGGCGGTGCAGTAGAGCAGGCCGACCTTCTTTACGTCGGGCAGGACCTTCTGCATCATCTCGAGTTGCTCGGCGACCGGGGTAAGGTCGGAGGCGCCCGTGACGTTGGTGCCGGGCTTGTCGTTGTCCTGGACCAGGCCGGAGGCGGCGTAGTCGGTGATGGCGCAACCCACGATGGGGATATCGGCCGTGGCACCGGCAGCGGCCTGCGCGGCGGGCGTGGCGATGGCGTAGATCAGGTCGACGCCATCGCCCACGAACTTGTCGGCGATGGACTTACACGTGGACTGGTCGTTCTGGGCGTTCTTCTGGTCGATCTTGACCTTAAGGCCGCTCTCCTTGATGGCCTTGACAAAGCCGTCGTTGGCGGCATCGAGTGCGGAGTGCTCGGTGAGCTGCAGAACGCCGATGGTGTAGTCGGAACCGGCGGCAGCGGAGCCGGAACCAGAGTTGCCGCCGCATCCGGCGAGCGGGGCGAGCGCGAGCAGGCCGGCGGAGACCAGAAGGCTCCTGCGGCTGATGGTGATGTCCTTCATATCATTACCCCCAGTATAAAAATGGCTGGAAACACTGCACTGGGACAAAGTGCAAGTGGAACTATAGTAGCGCTGATGTCCATTTTTACAACAGCCTGGCGGGTTTTTTAATACAGAATCGGATGGGCGGTACGGGTAGTCGAATGGGCGGCGGAGGGTCTTATGCGGCGGAGGAGGCGTCGTCCTCGTCTAGGGCGGCGAAGAGCTTCTTGCCGTCGAGCAGGCGCGTGCTGACGTTTCTCATACGGGCGATCTCGACAGTGCGCAGTGTATCGTCGGTGCCTCGGGCGTCGTAGACCGTTCCCAGCAGATACGAGATGCCATCGCGCTGCCTGATGGCAAAGGGACGGAGTGTCATCCGTGCTGCTTCGGTTTCGCCGCGTGTCGTGACGCTCGAAATATCAAAACTCACCGTGGTTCCGTGGTCGATGGCCTGCTCGACGAGCTCGCACGTGTCGATGCGCTTGATGGGCGTGCGTGTTGCCTTGGTAGCCTTGCTGCCTGCGCTTGGAGCGGGTTCGGGTGTATCGAGGTAGACGCGAACGTCGGCACTCGCCATGGCAACTAAGTGCTGCGCCATGCTCTTGCGGATAGCGATAGGCGTGGAGCGGTTGCGCATGACCATACCGTGGAGCCGGATGATCTCTTCATCGGTGAGCGGGCGGGTAAGAAGTTTGTAGCCCACGCCGCGTTTGTACTCAATTTCGTATCCGGCATGGCGAAGCGCGGAGATGGCGGTGTAGATGCTGCGCCGCGCCGCCGAGATGGGCATGCGGGCGGGGTCGTCGGGATGGGCGAGGCGCCGGATCAACTCATCGGAAAGCATGGCCTTGTCCTCGCCGGTGTTTTCGCTTAATAGTTGCAGGATGCGAACGGCGCGATAGGCTGCCATCGAGGCGGCGCCTCTAGTCGTGGTGTCGTAGGTTTCAACAGCGGCTTCGGTCATGGTGTCCACGTCCTTTCCGTTTTGGGTGGCGACGGTATGGAGCCTAGGACGTGGGGCTTTCCCAGGGGCGCAGGGCGCTCTGGGCGGTCGGTAGTCGTCGGCAAACGGCGGGTCGAGTTTTCAACAGCCCTGCCCAACTGACCAAAAACTTGCCAAAAGCTTGACGGATGCTGTTGAAAAAAGCGTCTCTCGACCGATGTCGAGAGACGCTTATGCGATGAGCGTTGGCGTGTGGCGACGCGAGCTAGCGTCCGACGATTAGAAGTCGGCGTTGCCCACGGTGCGCGGATGCGGCAGGACGTCGCGGATGTTGCCCACGCCGGTCAGATACATGACCAAGCGCTCGAAGCCCAGACCGTAGCCGGCGTGCTTGCAGGAACCGTAGCGGCGCAGGTCAAGGTAGTACTTGTACTGCTCGGGATTCATGCCCAGGTCCTTGATGCGGGCCTCGAGCAGATCCAGGCGCTCCTCGCGCTGGGAGCCGCCGATAATCTCGCCGATACCGGGAACCAGGCAGTCGGCGGCGGCGACGGTCTTGCCGTCCTCGTTCATGCGCATGTAGAACGCCTTGATCTCGGCCGGGTAGTCGGTCACGAAGGTCGGGCGCTTAAAGTGCTCCTCGGTCAGGAAGCGCTCGTGCTCGGTCTGCAGGTCGATGCCCCAGCTGACGGGGTAATCAAACTGATGGCCAGCAGCGACTGCCTGCTCCAGGATCTCGACGGCCTCGGTGTAGGTAACGCGGGCAAAGTCGGAGTTGGCGACATGGTCCAGGCGCTCGAGCAGACCCTTGTCCACAAACTTGTTGAGCATATTGAGCTCGTCGGGGCAGGTGGCCATAACGTCCTTAAGGACGTACTTGAGCATGGCCTCGGCGTTATCCATGTAGTCGTTAAGGTCGGCAAAAGCCATCTCGGGCTCGATCATCCAAAACTCGGCGGCATGGCGCGTGGTGTTGGAGTTCTCGGCACGGAAGGTGGGGCCAAAGGTGTACACGTCGCCAAAGGCCATGGCAAAGTTCTCGGCATTGAGCTGGCCGGACACGGTGAGGCTTGCATGCTTGCCAAAGAAGTCCTGGCTCCAGTCGACCTCGCCGGACTCGGTGAGGGGCGGATTTTTGGGGTCGAGCGTGGTCACGCGGAACATCTCGCCGGCGCCCTCGCAGTCACTCGTGGTGATGATGGGGGTGTTGACGTAGACAAAGCCCTGCTCCTGGAAGAAGCGGTGGATGGCGGCAGCCGCGACAGAGCGGATGCGGAACACGGCGCGGAACAGGTTGGTGCGCGGGCGCAGGTGCTGCTGGGTGCGCAGGAACTCGACGGTTGCGCGCTTCTTCTGCAGCGGGTAATCCGGGGCGCTCGTGCCCTCGACCTCGATGGAGGTGGCAGAAAGCTCGAAAGGCTGGGGCGCATCGGGGGTCAGCTTGACGGTGCCGGTGCAAATGAGTGCGGCCGAGACGTTTTGATGGGCGATCTCGTCGTAGTTGTCGAGTGCCTCGCGGTTCATGACGACCTGCAGGTCGCGGAAGCAGCTGCCGTCGTTGAGCGTAACAAAGCCAAAGTTCTTCATGTCGCGGACGGACTTGACCCAGCCGGCGACGGTGACGGTCTGGCCGCCGAGCGACTCGGCATCGGCATAGAGCTGCGCGATTTTGGTGCGGTTCACGTATCCTCCCATAACGGTTGAATGATAGTTATCCATACAGTTCGATATTCTAGCAGCTTGGTTCATTTGGGCTATGCAGATAGCTCGTCGTCTGGACGGTTTTCAAACGAAAAGCGCCCACGGCCAGATGGTCGCGGGCGTTTGGACGTGTTGCCTTTTGACTGTGCAGCGCGGGGCTTGACTACTTGGTCTTGGCCACCAGCAGCGGATCGCCGAGCTTGACGAGCGGGTTGCCGCCGATGAGCGTACCGGACTCGCCGACGTGGTCGATGCTCTTGAGGCGGTCGAGCTCAGAGATGATGACGGTCACGATGTCCTCGTGGCCGGCGGCCTTGATGGCGTCACGGTCGAAGCTGATGAGCGGCTGGCCGGCCTTGACCGTGTCGCCCATCTCGACAAAGCGAGCAAAGCCCTTGCCGTTCATTTGCACGGTGCCCAGGCCAACGTGGATGAACACGCGCAGGCCGTCCTCGGTAATCATGCCGATGGAGTGGTTGGTGACAGTGGTGGCGCCGATGCGGCCGTTGGCGGGGGCGTAGATGGTGTCGGTAATGGGCTCGATGCCGTAGCCCTGGCCGAGCATGCCCGAGGCGATGGTCTCGTCGGGAATCTCATCCAGATTGACGAGCACGCCGTTGACGGGGGCGTAGATGACGCCTTCGCGGGTGGCGAAGCTTGCTGCGGGCGGAACGGACGCCTCGCCCGTCGAGGTGAACGTGGACTTGAGCGAATCGAGCAGACCCATAGATGCCTCCAACGTATCAAGTGCGCATATCGCGCGCGTGTAGTTTGCCGGAAACGTTTCGTACGTGTTTCCCGGCACGGTCAGCGCCCTTATTTTACGCTGCTCAACGACGGCTCTGAGCTGCGATTTTGTGATATATCAGTTGAAGGGCAACTTATTGCGGGGGTGTTTCTGCGCCGCGAGCCCAACTGGGGTACGCTTGAGGGCGATAAAAAGTGCGCACGTTTTGCGCGAAGGGAGCACCAATGATTGTCGAGAACCATGCACTGTGGGGCGAGGAGCCGACCGAGGAATATCCGGCAACGTTTACGTTTTTGGGGGCCGAGCCGCTGCCCGATAAGCCCAATGGCCGTCGTCCTGCCGTGATTATCTGCGGTGGAGGCGGGTTTACGCATATCGCTCCGCATGAGCAGGACCCGGTGGCGTTTGCATTTTTGGACCACGGCTACCAGGCCTTTGTGCTCAATTATGTGACGAGCGCCACGGGCGACGTGAGCTTTCCGCACCCGCAGGCAGACCTCGCCAAGATGGTTGCCACGGTGCGTGCGAATGCCGACGAATGGCATGTCGACCCCAAGCGCGTGTGCGTCGTCGGTTTCTCGGCGGGCGGTATGATCTGCGCCTCGCTGGCGACGCAATGGAAGACCGGCCCCTTCGCGGGTCTTGCCGGGGCTCGTCCGGAGGATGTTCGCCCCGACGACGTGGTGCTGGGCTATCCGCTGCTCGACCTTGCCTATGTGCGCGATATGCAGACGCGCGACCCGCGTATTGACCTGCGCGTGCCCAAGACCGGCGGCAAGACGGGTCGCGATTTGCTCAACGATTACCTGTCGATGGTGACGGGCGGCGAGGCAACTGACGAGCACTTGGCAGATATCTGTCCCACCACGCACGTTTCGCGCCAGATGCCGCCGACCTTTGTGTGGGGTGTAGCCGACGACAAGACAGCGCCGATTGCACAGGTCTATCCGTTTGCACAGCGCATGGCCGAGGAGGGCGTCGCTTGCGAGATGCACGTCTTCGACCAAGGTGGTCACGGCCTTTCGCTCGGTAACGCCAACACCGCCGTCGACAACGAGGACAAGCAGGTGGCAGTCCGCCCCTGGATCCGCCTGGCCTTCCGCTTCCTGGAGCGCCACGGTATTTAGTTACGCGGTTTTACCAAACCGCGTAACCAGTTGACGCTGCAAGCCCGCCAGAGCGGCAATCTGCCTTTCAACTTCGGCGGCATGACCAGAAGGTCAATGTCGCCTCGTTTCAAGGCACCTTGCTCGCCCTGGCGGGCTTTCGCTGTCGTTGCCAAAACATCAGCATTACCCCGGCTGTCAAGGGCTTGGTGCAAAGTAACCTGTCCCCTTGCACCGATCTGTTGATTGAACGTCGCCCTGCGTTCGCGCTATTATGCATGGTTACAATTGGTTAGCCGTGGCAAACGGTTAGCTAAGGCAAACTAAATGTAACGCCTTGTGGGCGTCGGGGGAGGAACGCGGACGTGAGGCTCGATACGCTCGAGATCGGAAAGGACGCCGTTGTCGCATCGGTGACATCGGACGACCAGGCACTCCGACAACATATTTTGGACATGGGCCTAACGCCGGGCACCGAGGTCACCATGATGAAGTACGCTCCGATGGGCGACCCGCTCGAGATTCGACTGCGCGGCTACGAGCTGACGCTGCGCAAGGACGATGCCGCCCGCATTGAGCTTGTGGATGTCCACGACACGGATACGGGACCGCGCGTTAACGCCGCAATCGGCACGACGGAACACCCGGCACTGGGCGAGGGCACGTATTCGCCCCGCGCGGCCAAGACGGCTGTGCCCGAGGGTGCACCGCTGCATTTCGCCCTCGCCGGCAACCAAAACTGCGGCAAGACCACGTTGTTCAACCAACTGACGGGCTCCAACCAGCACGTCGGCAATTTTCCCGGTGTGACGGTCGACCGCAAGGACGGCACCATCCGCAATCATCCCGAGGCGAGCGTCACCGACCTTCCCGGCATCTACTCGCTGTCGCCGTATACGGGCGAAGAGATCGTCAGCCGCCAATTCATCCTTGATGAGAACCCCGATGCGATTATCGACATCATCGACGCCACCAACATCGAGCGCAACCTGTATCTGACGCTGCAGCTCATGGAGCTCGACCGCCCCATGGTCATCGCACTCAACATGATGGACGAGGTGACGACAAACGGCGGCGCCATCGACGTCAATTTGCTCGAGAGCCTGCTGGGTGTGCCGGTCGTTCCCATTAGCGCTGCGCGCAACGAGGGCATCGGTGAGCTGGTGGACCATGCCCTGCACGTGGCGCGATTCCGCGAGCGCCCCGGCCGTTTGGACTTTTGCGCGCCCGACGGTCCGGACGGCGGCGCGCTGCACCGCTGCATCCACGGTATTGCCAACCTGATCGAGGACCATGCCGCAACGGCGCATATTCCGGTGCGCTTCGCGGCGACCAAGTTGGTTGAGGGCGATGAGCTGGTAACCGAAGCACTCCATCTGGACCGCAACGAGCTCGACGCCATCGAGCACATCATTACCCAGATGGAAGGCGAGGCAGGCACCGAC
Organism: uncultured Collinsella sp.; assembly: GCA_900541035.1. GTDB lineage: Bacteria > Actinomycetota > Coriobacteriia > Coriobacteriales > Coriobacteriaceae > Collinsella. The sequence continues at coordinate 18,448 of UQIN01000003.1, forward strand.
CGCCTGTCCGCGCTGGCCGACATGCGCTTTAGTTTTATCGGCGACGTGTGCGGGCGCTGCGTCGTCAAGCCGCATGAGAGCCGCGAGCACGTGCGCTCCGTCAAAATCGACCGCATCCTGACCGGTCGCTACACGGCCATCCCGGCGTTCATCCTCATCATGGGCCTCGTCTTTTGGCTGACGTTTGGCGTGATCGGCGCCGCGTTACAGGGGCTTATGGAGGACGGCATCGCGGTCGTCATTGCCTCGGCCGATGCGGGCCTCAAGGCGTTTGGCACCAACGACGTGGTGCGCTCGCTGGCGGTCGACGGCGTGCTCACAGGCGTGGGCAGCGTGCTGACCTTCCTGCCGATCATCGTCGTGCTCTTTTTGTTCCTCTCCATTTTGGAAGACTCAGGTTACATGGCGCGCGTGGCCTTTGTTATGGACAAAGTTCTGCGCCGCTTTGGCCTTTCGGGCCGCAGCTTCGTTCCCATGCTCGTCGGCTTTGGCTGCACGGTGCCGGCCATTATGTCGACGCGCACCCTGCCGTCCGAGCACGATCGCAAGATGACGGTCATGCTCACGCCGTTTATGAGCTGTTCGGCCAAGCTACCGGTCTACGGCTTGTTGTGCGGAGCGTTCTTCCCAAAGGCGACGGTTCCCGCCATGGTCTCGCTCTATCTGATCGGCATTGTGGTCGGCTGCATTGCGGCGCTCGTGCTCAACCGTACGGCATTCAAGGGTGACCCCGTGCCGTTTATCATGGAGCTTCCCAACTACCGTCTGCCGAGCGTTAAGACGACGGTGCTGCTCGCCTGGGATAAGGCCAAGGACTTCATTACCAAGGCCTTCACCATTATCTTTGCTGCTACGGTCGTGATCTGGTTCCTGCAGACGTTCGACATTCGCTTTAACGTGGTCGCCGATCAGTCACAGAGCCTGCTTGCCGGCCTTGGCAGCATCATCGCGCCGGTGCTGGCGCCGCTCGGCTTTGGCGATTGGCGCGCGTCGACGGCTCTCGTTACGGGACTTATTGCCAAGGAGAGCGTTATCTCGACGCTCACGGTGCTTTTGGGGGCAACCTCGCCCACGGCGCTGTCGACCATGTTCTCGCCGTTTACCGCCTACGTGTTCCTGGTCTTTACGCTGCTGTACCCGCCTTGCGTGGCGTCCATCGGCGCCGTCAAGAGCGAGTTGGGCGCACGCTATGCCGTGGCCGTATTCGCGTTTCAGGTGACGGTCGCCTGGGTCGTGGCGTTTGTCGTGCATTCGGCGGGCATGTTGCTGGGGTTGGCTTAGTTATGAATTGACGGCGCAACCTCTGTGTATCGAATTGTTTTCGGCCCCGCATCTGTTGCTGACGGATGCGGGGCCGTTGCTATATAATCGCCTCCGCTCAAAATGATTGGAGACGTTATATATGAGTCAGGCAAGGCAAGACGGCATCACGCTCAGGCAGTGGCTCCCGCTCGTCGGGCTCACCTGCTGTGCGTTCGTGTTCAACACGTCGGAGTTTATGCCCATCGGCCTTTTGACTGATATCGCCGCGTCGTTCTCGCTCACCGAGGCCCAGGCGGGCATCATGATCTCGGTCTATGCCTGGGGCGTCATGCTGCTGTCGTTGCCGCTCATGGTGTTCGCTTCGCGTTTCGAGTTCAAGCGGATGCTGCTGGGCGTGCTCGCCGTGTTCTCGCTGGGCCAGTTCCTGTCCGCCTTGGCACCGACCTATCCCATCTTAGTCTGCGCGCGCCTGGTGGTTGCCTGCGCGCACGCCGTGTTCTGGTCGGTCGCCTCGATCATGGCGTCGCGCCTGGTTGACACACGCCACGGGGCGCTCGCTATCAGCATGATCGCCACGGGCTCTTCCATCGCACAGATCTTTGGCCTGCCGCTCGGTCGCGCCATTGGATTGGCCGTGGGCTGGCGCATGACGTTTGCCGTGGTCGGAGCGCTGTCTGCTGTCGCGGTCGTCTACCAGGCCACGGTGTTCCCTGCCATGCCAGCGGGCGAGCGTTTTACGCTCAAGCAGCTGCCCGAGCTGCTCAAGAACCCGTTCCTCATCGCGCTCTACGCAGTCACGGTCTTCATGGCGACCGGCTATTACGCAAGCTACAGCTATATCGAGCCCTTCCTGGCGCAGGTCGCGCACGTCGATGCGGGCGCCATTACCATGACGTTGACGGCGTTTGGCTGCTCTGGTTTGCTCGGAAGCTGGCTGTTTGGCCGCCTGTTCGATGGGCATCGCTTCCCGTTCTTGGCTATCACGCTCTCCGGCGTGCCGGTGGCTCTGCTGCTCATGGGTCCGGCCGCATCGTCACTCGCTGCGGTTCTCGCTGTGTGCGCACTGTGGGGTTGCTGCGCCACGGCCTTTAACGTGGCGTTTCAGGCCGAGCTCATCAAGCACACGCCGGCAGATTCGTCGGCCGTCGCCATGTCGATCTTCTCGGGCCTGTTCAACCTCGGTATCGGCACGGGTACCGCGATCGGCGGAGCCGTGGTTTCGGGTCCCGGTATCGCCTGGATCGGCTTTGTGGGCGGGGCGATTGCCGTCGTGGGCGTTATCCTCGCCATCACGGTGATGTTCCCAGCCATCCGCCGCGCCAAGCCCGTCGCCTAGCCACGTCCCCTCATCAGTTGCGGTGGAATAGTTCCTGTTTAAGGCCTTTGAAGGCCCAAGCAGGAACTATTCCACCGCAACTTATTTTGGGGGAGGGGATACAAGCTGGGCATACAATGGATGTCGTTGTGTTGAGCTTACCGGGAGGTTGCTATGTGGGCATACGAGACGACGTTCTATCAGATCTATCCGCTGGGCTTTTGCGGAGCTCCGCGCGAAAACGCCGCCCCCGTTGCCGAGGATGAGCTCGCCCAGGCCGCCGGTGTCGAACCCAACCCCGATGCTCCTATCATGAAGATTGCCCAATGGGCCGACTGCCTGCAAAAACTCGGCGTTGGCGCTGTGCTCATCAACCCGCCGCTCGAGTCCGATAGTCACGGCTACGACACGCGCAGCCTGCGCCATATAGACCGTCGCCTGGGCGGGGATGCCGACTTTGCCGCCGTATGCGACACGCTGCACGCCCATGGCATCCGCGTGGTGCTCGATGCCGTCTTCAACCACGTCGGTCGCGGCTTTTGGGCCTTCCGCGATGTGCAGGAGCGCAAGTGGGATTCGCCGTACAAGGATTGGTTTCACATCAGTTTTGACGGCGACTCCTGCTATGGCGACGGCTTTTGGTACGAGGGCTGGGAGGGTCATTTTGAGCTTGTGAAGCTCAACCTGCAAAATCCCGCTGTGGTCGATTACCTGCTCGAGTCTGTGCGCCGTTGGGCCGACGTCTTTGGCGTCGACGGCCTGCGCCTGGACGTCGCCTACATGCTCGACCGCGACTTTATGCGCCGCCTACACTCCTTTACCCGTGAGCTCAAGCCCGGCTTTGTGCTCATCGGCGAGACGCTCCACGGCGACTACAATCAGATCGTCAACGACGAGATGCTCGACTCGTGCACTAATTACGAGTGCTACAAGGGCCTGTATTCCAGCTTTAACTCGGTCAACATGTTCGAGATCGCCCATTCGCTGCACCGTCAGTTTGGCGGCGACCCTTGGTGCATCTACCGCGGCAAACATCTGCTTTCGTTTGTCGACAACCACGATGTGCCGCGCCTGGCGAGCATCCTTACCGACAAGTCCTGCCTGCGCCCCGCCTATGGCATGCTGTTTGGCATGCCGGGCATTCCGTGCGTCTACTATGGCAGCGAGTGGGGGATTGCCGGCGAAAAGGGCGGTTCCGATGGCGATTGGGCGCTGCGTCCTGCGCTCGATGAGCCTGCGCCCAACGAGCTGACGGCCTTCATCAAGCAGCTCGCGCACCTGCGCTCGGCAAACGATGCGGCGGCCCGTGCCCTCAACTACGGTGCCTATCGCAATGTAGTGATCCAGAACAAGCAGCTGCTGTTCGAGCGCGCCTGCGATGACGCGACGGTGCTCGTGGCGGTCAATGCCGTGAACGAGCCCTATACCTTTGGAGCCGGTGAACTCAACGGCTCCTTCGTCGACCTGCTTGCCGACGACGCGCCCACGGTCGAGCTGCCGGGCTCCCTTGAACTTGCGCCCTATGAGGTGCGTTATCTGTTGAGGGCCTAGCTCGTGGCCACGCCAGATGAGGGTTATCAGCATATTGAGCATGGGTTTGAACCCGTGTTTGACGAGCGCTCGCGCGTTTTGGTGCTGGGGTCGTTTCCCTCGGTGCTCTCGCGTGCCAATGCCTTCTATTACGGCAATCCGCAGAACCGCTTTTGGCGCGTGATGGCCGCGTGCCTCGGTGCGCCCGTGCCGCCCAACGAGGGCGATCCTTTGGCAAGCGGTGAGCCCGCGACGCTCGATGCCTCGATTGCCGCCAAGCGCTCCATGCTGCTCAACGGCGGCGTGGCCCTGTGGGATGTAATCGAGAGCTGCGACATTAAGGGCTCAAGCGACGCCAGCATCAAAAACGTCGTTCCGGCGCATGTCGAGCGCATTACCGGCGCAGCTCCCATTGAGCAGGTGATATGCAACGGTGGTACAGCTGGTCGGCTCTACAAGCGCTACCTACAAGAACGCACGGGGCTGTCGGCCATCGTTCTGCCGTCGACAAGTCCCGCCAATGCGGCATGGCGCCTGGAACGCCTTATCGAGCGCTGGCGCGAGGCCGTTGACTGGGGCGCTCTGTAATTTAGATATCTGATTGGGCGCTGGTGCCGAGGCGTTTCATGATGGCATGCCAGATCGGTGCGGGCAGCGCGGGCTTGACGCGCACCATGCCGTCGACATCGACGCTACCGACATCGCCGCAGCCAAGCAGCTGCGCATGCTCAATGGAGCAGCCCATGCGCACAGCGCCCACAAGCTTATCCATCGCTTCCGAAAATGGCCGACGCAAGAGGCCCATACGCGGGGAGTGGCGAAGCGCTGCGATGCCGCTGCTGGCACAGATGACAACGCCGTCGCACCATGGCAGGTCACGTAGAAGACATGCCCGATACAGGCGGTCGAGAACTTCGTCCGCCTGCTTGTTGTTTTTGGACGCGGCCTGGACGATGACATAGACGCGTGTTTCTGTATTCCCAAGGCGATCGAGTATCTGCTCGACAGCGGTCATCGCCTCATCATCAAATGCATCATCAACAGCGAGCACTATGCCATCGACTGCACCGACGTCATTTGCCTTCAAGCCAACCGGGCGGGGGAGCGAAGTACCGGAAAGCCGGGCATACGCCGCGATGGCATCCTGGAGGTCCCAAAGCAAAAACTCAAGATCGGCGCTATCGGGAATACTGATATACGCAATGGATTGCAGCGTTTTGGGCTTATCGCCGTGTGCGATCGCCTCCATGCCATCTCCTTTCCAGTCCGTTTCCGTTTAGGTTACACCGTCTGCCATCCTCCCGCCGCGCTATCCTAGTGCAACCCTTACGAAAGGAACGCCATGCGTCTGCCCATGAATACCTCGCTTGCCACGCTCAAGCCCTCCGGCATCCGCCGAATCAACGCGCTCGCCGCTCAGCATCCGGGATGCATTGCGCTTGCGCTCGGCGAGCCCGATTTTCCCACGCCCGACGTGATTAGCGCCGAGGTGACGGCCTCGCTTGACCGTGGCGACACGCACTATCCGCCCAACAACGGCCGCCCCGCCCTGCGCGAGGCGCTGTCTGCCTACATGGGGGACGCGGGCCTTACGTTTTCGGCCGACGAGGTCATCCTGACCGACGGCGCGACCGAGGCCCTGTCGGCTACGTTTATGGCCATGCTCAACCCCGGCGACGAGGTCATCATTCCCACGCCGGCTTTTGGTTTGTACGAGAGCATCGTCGTGGCCAATCACGCCAAAGCGGTCTATTTGGATACGGAGCCCGCGCAATTCCAGATTGACGAGGACGCACTTCGTGCTTGCGTGACGCCGGCGACCAAGGCCATCGTCATCTGCTCGCCCAACAATCCTACGGGCTGCATCCTCGACGCGGCATCGCTCGACGCCGTGGCGCGCGTAGCGGAGCAGGCGGGCATCTACGTAGTCTGCGACGACGTATACAACCGCCTCGTCTATGTGGACGGCTACGAGCGCTTTGCCCAGCGACACCCGGAGCTGCGCGAGCAGACGGTGGTAATCGAGAGTTTCTCCAAGCCCTGGGCCATGACCGGCTGGCGCTTGGGTTGGCTCGCAGCGGCAGCCCCCGTCATCGCCGAGATCGCAAAGGCCCACCAATACTTAGTATCGAGCGCCGTCTCCTTTGAGATGGATGCCGCAGCTCGAGCCCTCACCGTCGACCCAACCCCCATGCTCAAAGTCTACCGAGCCCGCCGCGAACGCGTGCTCGAGGCCTTAGACGCCATGGGCCTCGACGTGGTAGAACCCGCAGGAGCTTTCTACACTTTCCCGAGCATCAAACAATTCGGCCTAACCAGCGAAGCCTTCTGCATCAAAGCCATCAAAGAAGCCAACGTAGCCCTAGTCCCAGGCAACTGCTTCGGCACCGAAGGCCACATCCGCCTAAGCTACTGCGTCTCCGACCAAGATTTGGACGAAGGCTTAAATCGCCTGTCCACCTTCATTTCAACCTTATAGTCCAACGGGACGCAACGCATCAGCCCACCGACATAAGGATTATGCGTGGGGGCATCGCTCAACGGAAAACCGGGCTGCCCCAAAGTCACCGCAGGCCGCGCCGCCGAAGGCCGGGCGCAAGGTTTTCGTAGATTCCGCACGAGCCGAAGAGCACTTAATGTGCTCTTCGTGCGAGCCAGGACTTGACCGAGCGAAAACCTTGCGCCCGGCCTTCGGCGACGTGGCCGGAATGGTGGAATTGTGTGCAGCCCGGTTTCCCGTTGACCGACGCCGGGGTCCCCGCCATAATACTTTCGGTTCACGCACGAATCCGCTGCCAGAGACAGCCGGCGCAAACGGGCTTTGCCCGCGAGCTTAATGGGATATCCCGCCAGCCGAGGTGGTCGAGTAGATATGTCTTCTCGCCCCCGTCGCTCATGCAGCGCGGGGGCTTTCTTTTTGGACATGCCCCCGTCACGTCCTTGTGGCGGACCGTGCCCGGAAAGAATTCGAGGAGGTGTAATTCATGCCCCAGCAGTACAAAATCGACAAGGTTGCAGAGATCGAGTCCCGTATCGCCGAGAACGCCGGTCTGTTCGTCGTCAACTACAACGGTCTGACGGTTAAGCAGGCTCAGGAGCTGCGTCATCAGCTTCGCGAGTGCGGCGCCGAGATGAAGGTCTACAAGAACAACCTGGTCAAGATCGCTCTCAAGAACCAGGAGCAGCCCGAGCTCGACGAGATCCTCGCCGGCCCCGTCGCTTATGTGTTCTATGAGACCGAGCCGGTCGAGGCCGCTAAGGCCCTTAAGGACTTCTCCGCTAAGTCCAAGGGCGTCCTTGAGATCAAGGGCGGTATCTCCGACGGCAAGGCCGTTTCCGCTGATGATGTTAAGGCTATCGCCGAGCTGCCCACCAAGGATCAGCTTCTCGGCCAGATCGCCGGTCTCATCTCCGGTTTCGCTCGCGACATCGCTGTCTGCGTCAACGGCGTTTCCTCTGGTCTCGCTCGTTCGATCCAGCAGGTCTCCGAGCAGAAGGCAGCCTAGTTGCTGTTTTCACCCGCGGCGGCAACGCCGCACCCCTGGCGCATTCGCGCCGTGTTTTAACTGATCTCCGTGCATTCGCACGGAAACCGAAAGGACTTAGAAATGGCTAAGCTTACCACCGATGAGATCATCGATGCTCTTAAGGAAATGACCCTTCTCGAGGCTTCCGAGCTCGTCAAGGCTATCGAGGACACCTTCGGCGTTTCCGCCGCTGCTCCTGCCGCTGTTGTCGCCGCTCCCGCTGCTGGCGCTGCTGAGGCCGAGGAGAAGACCGAGTTTGACGTCGTGCTCGAGGGCTTCGGCGACAACAAGATCCAGGTCATCAAGGCCGTCCGTGAGCTCACCAACCTTGGCCTGAAGGAGGCCAAGGAGGTCGTCGAGGGCGCTCCCAAGGCTGTTCTCGAGGGTGCCAAGAAGGAGGACGCCGAGGCTGCCAAGGAGAAGCTCGAGGCTGCTGGCGCTGCTGTCACCCTCAAGTAATCAGGCTTTCTCGCCAGATTTCTTTGCAGACGGGGTTCGCATTGCGAGCCCCGTCTTTTTTGTTTTTCGGTCCCTCGGCATCGGTTGCTCAAACTGCCATGTTCTGTGATTTGCGTCGTATCGGGTGCCCTGCCGTTGGGCAATAAAATTGCACCATTCGAGCAATAATTTGCGTTGACCTGCTGAAGAATTGTCTCTGCCTTGTAGCGACATATAGTTCCAGCGGTAAGATGCTTGGGTATCGCAATTTGGTCTGCGGCTGTGTGCCGCACGCATGGGGCGCTTTTGCGCCTGCGAAAGGATCTTTGAATAACATGAAGGCAATCATCCCCGCCGCCGGTCTTGGCACGCGTTTTCTGCCTGGCACCAAGTGCACGCCCAAAGAGATGCTGCCGGTGCTCGACAAGCCCGTCATTCAGTACGTCGTCGAGGAAGCGCTCGAGCCCGAGGAGGTCGACGATGCCATCATCGTTACTTCTCCCGGTAAGCCCGAGCTACTGAACTACTTCCAGCCTGATCGCTCGCTCGAGAACCTGCTGCGCGAGCGCGGCAAGAACGCCTATGCCGATGCTGTCGCCCACGCTGGCGGTATGCCGGTCGACTTCCGTTATCAGTACGAGCCCAAGGGCCTCGGCCATGCTATTCGCTCTGCTGCCGACGCCGTGGCAGGGGAGAACTTCCTGGTTCTTCTGGGCGACTACGTTGTGCCTAACCGCGATATCTGCGACAAGATGCTCGCCGTTTCCAAGGAGCACGGTGGCGCTTCGGTTATCGCCGTCGCTGCTTGTTCGCCCGAGGAAGTCAGCCGCTACGGCGTTATCGCCGGCGAGCGCGTCGGTTCGCTCGAGGGCGCCGAGGACGTTGCCGATGCCGAGCCGGGCGCTGTCTGGCGTATCGGCGGTCTGGTCGAGAAGCCCGCTCCCGAGGCTGCTCCGTCCAACCTGTACATCGTCGGCCGCTACCTGCTGAGCCCGCTGGTCATGGACCTGCTGGCAGATCAGCAGGCCGGCAAGGGCGGCGAGATCCAGCTCACCGACGCCATGGCCCGTTCGCTCGACCGTGAGGCCATGTATGCAGTCGTCATCGACCCGCTGTCGGGCTACGACACCGGCACTCCCTCTGGCTGGATGGCCACCAACGCCCTCATGGCTGCAAGCGATCCCCGCTTTGCCGATGCCTTCTGGGACGCCATCGACGAGCGCGGCGGATTGATGCGCAAGTAAGCCTTCGGACATCGACATTTACGGGCGCGGACCTCGGTTCGCGCCCGTTTTTTATAAGAGCTGCAATTGCTGGCTCTCTGTTCACAGAAAATATATGAACAGATGTTCGATACACATACATCTACCTGCGTATTTTCTGTCGAAAAACTTTGCTACTCCAAAAACTCAATCGCGTCAAGGCTTTTCTTGCCCAATGGTCGGTACCTGATAAACTATTAGGTTGCGATAACTGGCGAAGCTATGCCTCGCCAACCCACCGAGCATTTCCGTGAAGGAGGAAAAACCTGGTGACCTACGCATACACTGCCACTGAGCGCAAGCGCGTCAGCTTCGGGAAAATCCCGGAGGCCATGGAGCTCCCCAACCTTATCTCTGTTCAAAGGGAATCCTTTGAGCGTTTTAAGGACGAGGGCCTTCGTGAGGCGTTCAAGGAATCCAGCCCCATCCAGAGCCAGAACCATGTTCTCGAGGTTACCTTCGGCGAGCATCAGTTCGGCGACCCTGCGCACACCGTCGAGGAGTGCCGCGAGAAGGACATGACCTATCAGGCCCCGCTCCTGACCGACGTCCGTCTCACCAACAAGGAGACCGGCGAGATCAAGGAGCAGCTCGTCTTTATGGGCGACTTCCCCATGATGACCGATCAGGGCACCTTCATCATCAACGGTACCGAGCGTATCGTCGTCTCGCAGCTCGTCCGTTCCCCGGGTGTGTACTACAGCTCCGAGATGGATTCGGGCAAGCAGATCTACAAGGCCCAGATCATCCCGTCCCGCGGTGCCTGGCTTGAGTTTGAGGTCGACAAGCGCGACCAGCTCATGGTCTCCATCGACCGTAAGCGTAAGCAGAGCGCCACGATGTTCCTGCGCGCCCTTGGCATCGCCGTCACCAACGACGACATCATCGAGTTGCTCGGCAACTCCGATGTGATTAAGCGCACCCTGGAGCGCGACACCGCTCTCACTCGCGAGGACGCCCTTATCGAGATCTACCGTCGCCTGCGCCCGGGCGAGCCTCCCACCGTGGACGCTTCCCGCAGCCTGCTCGAGGGCCTGCTCTTTAACCCGCAGCGCTACGATCTGGCCCGCGTCGGTCGTTACAAGGTCAACAAGAAGCTCAACCTCACCACCGAGGAAGAGGTCACGGTGCTCACCGACGAGGATATCGTCGCTACGCTGCGCTACCTGCTGTCCCTCGCCGCCGGCGAGCAGGGCTTCAAGGTCGACGACATCGACCACTTTGGCAACCGCCGCATCCGCACCGTCGGCGAGCTCGTCGCCAACCAGTTCCGTATCGGCATGAGCCGTATGGAGCGCGTTGTCCGTGAGCGCATGAGCTCCCAGGACATCGACGAGATTACCCCGCAGTCGCTCATCAACATCCGCCCGATCGTGGCCTCCATCAAGGAGTTCTTCGGCTCCTCGCAGCTCTCGCAGTTCATGGACCAGGCGAACCCCCTGACCGGTCTGACCCACAAGCGTCGTCTGTCCGCACTCGGCCCTGGCGGTCTTGCCGGCCACAAGTCCGGCTCCAGCCGCCGCACCAACGTGCCGACGGCCGTCCGCGACGTTCACAACTCGCACTACAGCCGCATGTGCCCGATCGAGACCCCCGAAGGCCCCAACATCGGCCTGATCGGCTCGCTCGCCCTCTACGCCCGCGTCAACGAGTACGGCTTCATCGAGGCTCCGTTCCGCCGCGTCGAAAACGGCGTTGCCACCGACCAGATCGACTGGATGACCGCTGACGAGGAAGAGAAGCACGTCATCGCGCCGGCCAACACGCCGCTCGATCCCAAGACCAACGAGTTCATCACGACCGATGCCGAGGGCAAGCTGGTCCGTCCGCACACCGTGATCGCCCGTACCCGCGACTTCGACGGCTCCTTCGGCGCTCCCGCCGACGTGCCTGTCGAGGACGTCGACTACATGGACGTCTCGCCGCGTCAGATGCTCTCCGTCGCAGCCACGCTGATCCCGTTCCTCGAGCACGACGACGCCAAGCGTACGCTGATGGGCGCCAACATGCAGCGTCAGGCCGTGCCGCTGGTTCACCCCGCCGCTCCCTATGTCGGTACCGGCATGGAGCGTCGCGCCGCTCTGGACTCCGGCGAGGTCACCCTGGCCAAGAACGCCGGCGAGGTCATCTTTGCCGACGCCGCCAAGATCATCGTCAAGCATGCCGGCGGCATGGACGAGTATCACCTGGCCAAGTACCAGCGCTCCAACCAGTCCACCTGCATCAACCACCGTCCGCTCGTGCGCGTCGGTGACACCGTTGAGCAGGGCGAGCCCCTGGCTGACGGTCCTTCGACCGATCATGGCGAGCTTGCACTGGGTCAGAACCTCACCGTGGCATACATGCCGTGGGAAGGCTTCAACTACGAGGACGGTATCGTCGTGTCCGAGCGCCTGGTGGCCGAGGACCTGCTGACGACCATCAACATCACCCGTCACGAGATCGACGCCCGCGACACCAAGCTCGGCCCCGAGGAGATCACCCGCGAGATCCCGAACCTCTCCGAGGACATGCTTGCCAACCTCGACGAGGACGGCATCATCCGCATCGGCGCCGAGGTCGGCCCTGGCGACATCCTGGTCGGCAAGGTTACCCCCAAGGGCGAGAGCGCTCTGACCGCCGAGGAGCGCCTGCTGCGCGCCATCTTCGGTGCCAAGGCCCACGACGTCCGCGACACCTCCCTTAAGATGCCTCACGGCGCTTACGGCCGCGTCATCGACGTCGTCCGCTTTAGCCGCGAGAACGGCGACGACCTGGCCCCCGGCGTCAACGAGCAGGTGCGCGTCTACGTCGCCCAGCGTCGTAAGATCCAGCAGGGCGATAAGATCGCCGGTCGCCACGGCAACAAGGGTGTTATCTGTAACGTTCTGCCGGTCGAGGACATGCCTTACATGGCTGACGGTACCCCGATCGACGTTATCCTCAACCCGCTGGGCGTTCCTTCGCGTATGAACGTCGGCCAGCTGCTCGAGTGCCACCTTGGCTGGGCTGCCGCCTGCGGTTGGGATACCGAGGATGCCGACTCCGACAAGTACGTCCCCGGTCCGTTCTTCACCGCGACGCCCGTCTTCGACGGCGCCAAGGAGGACGAAATCGCCGAGGTCATCCGTCGCGCCAACAAGAACATGCTCAACAAGGCCACCGCTGCCTTTGGCGATCACATGCGCCCCGAGTTCGTCACCCAGCTTGACGAGCGCGGCAAGACCCGTCTGTTCGACGGCCGCACCGGCGAGGAGTTCCGCGAACCCATTACCGTGGGTACGTCCTACATCCTCAAGCTCGGCCACATGGTCGACGACAAGATCCACGCCCGTTCGACCGGCCCTTACAGCCTGGTTACCCAGCAGCCTCTGGGCGGCAAGGCTCAGTTCGGCGGCCAGCGCTTCGGCGAGATGGAAGTTTGGGCACTGTACGCTTACGGTGCTTCCAACGTCCTGCAGGAGATCCTGACCGTCAAGTCCGACGATACCGTGGGCCGCGTCAAGACCTACGAGTCCATCGTCAAGGGCGAGAACGTTCCGGTTCCGGGTATCCCCGAGTCCTTCAAGGTTCTCGTCAAGGAGATTCGTTCGCTCGCACTGGACATCGAGCCCATGCACGATGCCGACGAGGACGCCTCCGCCCCTGTGACCGCCGAGGAGACCTCCGCTCTCGACGACCTGGCCGCGCTCGCCGGCGTTGACGCCGACGTCGAGGCCCAGGATGCCGAGACCGCCGAGGCACCCGAGGCTGTCGCCGCCACGACCACTGATAAGGAGTAGTTGACTGTGGCAGATTTCGAAGCTACTGATTTTGACTCGGTAAAGATCTCCCTTGCCTCCGCCGACCAGATCCGTTCCTGGTCGCACGGTGAGGTCAAGAAGCCGGAGACCATCAATTACCGTACCCTCAAGCCCGAGAAGGACGGCCTGTTCTGCGAGAAGATCTTCGGTCCCGCCAAGGACTGGGAGTGCTCCTGCGGCAAGTACAAGGGCATCCGCTTTAAGGGCATCGTCTGCGAGCGCTGCGGCGTCGAGGTCACCTCGGCCAAGGTGCGTCGCGACCGCATGGGCCACATCGAGCTCGCCGCTCCCGTGTCCCACATCTGGTACTTCAAGAGCCCCACGAGCTTCCCGATGAGCCGTATGCTCGACATCAAGTCCAAGGACCTCGAGAAGGTTCTGTACTTTGCCAGCTACATCATCACCGAGGTCGACTACGAGGCTCGCGAGGCCGACGCTGACGACCTGCGCGAGGAGCTCGCCGCCGATCTGGAAGAGATCGATGCCGAGTGCGCCCGCCAGATCGAGTCCCTCAAGGAGCAGGGCAACCCCGAGAACTTTGACGAGTTCTCCGACGAGGAGCCGCTGACCCCCGAGGAGATCGCCTCTGGCATCGTCGACATCGAGGAAGAGTGCAAGGACGAGAAGCAGCTCCGCACGGACGCCTTCAACGCCTTCATGAAGCTCACCGAGCGCGACCTCATCTCCGATGAGCCGCTGTTCCGCGAGATGACCCGCTACTACTCCATGTACTTCAAGGGTGGCATGGGTGCCGAGGCCGTCCGCGACCTGCTCGCTGCCATCGACCTCCCCTCCGAGGCCGAGAAGCTCAAGGCCATCATCGCCGACGAGGACTCCCAGAAGCAGAAGCGCGAGAAGGCCGTTAAGCGCCTCGAGGTCGTTGACGCCTTCCTGAAGGGCGGTAACAGCCCCGCGAATATGATTCTGGACGTCATTCCGGTCATTCCGCCCGATCTGCGCCCGATGGTCCAGCTCGACGGTGGCCGCTTCGCCGCGTCCGACCTCAACGACCTGTACCGTCGCGTGATCAACCGTAACAACCGACTCAAGCGCCTGCTCGACCTGGACGCCCCCGCGATCATCGTGAACAACGAGAAGCGCATGCTCCAGGAGTCCGTGGACGCCCTGTTCGACAACGGCCGCCGTGGTCGCCCGGTCTCTGGCCGTGGCGGTCGCCCGCTCAAGTCGCTCGCCGAGGCCCTCAAGGGCAAGCAGGGTCGTTTCCGTCAGAACCTGCTGGGCAAGCGTGTCGACTACTCCGGCCGTTCGGTAATCGTTACCGACCCCAAGCTGCTGCTGCACCAGTGCGGTCTGCCCAAGACCATGGCGCTGGAACTCTTCAAGCCCTTCGTCATGAAGCGCCTGGTCGAGCTTGGCAAGGTCGAGAACATCAAGGGCGCCAAGCGCGCTATCGACCGCGGCGCCACCTTTGTGTGGGACATCCTCGAAGAGGTCATCGACGGCCGCGTCGTGCTGCTCAACCGTGCACCGACCCTGCACCGTCTGTCCATCCAGGCCTTTGAGCCGGTGCTGGTCGAGGGCAAGGCTATCCACCTGCACCCGCTGGTTTGCTCGCCTTTCAACGCCGACTTCGACGGCGACCAAATGTCTGTCCACGTGCCGCTGTCCAGCCAGGCTCAGGCCGAGGCCCGCGTGCTCATGCTCTCTGCGAACAACCTGCGCTCGCCGGCATCCGGCAAGCCGGTTAACATCCCCTCGCAGGACATGATCATCGGTGTGTACTACCTCACCCAGGTCCGCGACGGTCTGCCGGGCGAGAACCACGTGTTCGCCAGCTTCGACGACGCGCTGCACGCCTATGACTGCCGCTCCGAGGTCGACATGCAGGCCAAGATTCAGGTCCGCGTGTCCGCTGCCGACGCCAATGTCATCAACGAGGACGGCACCCGTATCTTCCGCGTCAAGAACGGCAAGAACGAGTTTGTCGACTACGACGTCACCGGCAACAAGACCGCGCGCTTCGAGACCTCCATCGGCCGCATCATCTTCAACCGCCAGTGCCTGCCCGAAGACTACGAGTTCATGAACTACAAGATGGTCAAGGGTGACGTGGCCAAGCTGGTTGCGGACTGCTGCGATCGTTACCCCGAGGCCAAGGTCGGCCCGATCCTCGACGCCATCAAGTACTCCGGCTTCCACTACGCTACCCGCGCCGGCCTCACCATCTCGGTGTGGGACGCTCTTATCCCTGCCGAGAAGCAGGAGCTGCTCGACCGCGCCCAGGCCAACGTCGACCAGATCAACGAGTACTTCGAGGAGGGCTTCATCAATGAGACGGAGCGCCACATCGAAGTCGTTAACGAGTGGACCGCTTGTACCGATAAGGTTGCAGCGCTCATGCTCGACATGTTCGACGAGGAGAACCCGCTGTACATGATGGCCGACTCCGGCGCCCGTGGTTCTAAGACCCAGCTGCGTCAGCTCGGCGGCATGCGTGGCCTGATGGCAGACATGTCCGGCGAGACGATCGACCTTCCCATTAAGGCGAACTTTCGCGAGGGTCTGCTGCCGCTCGAGTACTTCATTTCGACCTACGGCGCCCGTAAGGGCCTGGTCGATACCGCATCCCACACCTCGGACTCTGGTTATCTGACCCGTCGTCTGGTCGACGTGGCCCAGGACGTCATTGTCCGCGAGGAGGACTGCGGTACGCACGAGGGCGTCACCTACAACCTCATCATCCCCGGCACCACCGACCTCAACACCGACCTCGTCGGCCGTTGCTTCATTGAGGATGTCGTGGCTCCCGATGGCACCGTGCTCTTTGAGCAGGATGGCTACATCGAGAAGGTCGCCGACATCCAGAAGATGGTCGATGCGGGCCTTAAGAAGGTCAAGCTTCGCGCGCTGCTCACCTGCCGCTCCAAGTACGGCGTGTGCCAGAAGTGCTACGGCTGGGATCTTTCCACCCGTCGTCCGGTCGCCATCGGTACCGCGGTCGGCATTATTGCCGCCCAGTCCATCGGCGAGCCCGGTACGCAGCTTACGATGCGTACCATTCACTCCGGCGGCGTCGCTGGCGTCGACGATATTACGCAGGGTCTGCCTACGGTCAGCCGTATGTTCGATATCGTCGGCAACGTCAACGAGAAGATTCTGGGTCGCGAGGCCGAGCTGGCTCCGTACTCCGGTCACCTCTCGATTAAGCCCGAGAAGTCCGAGTACGTGCTGACGCTCACCGACTCCGAGGATCACACCCGTGTCCTCGACGAGCGTCGCGTTCCCGCATCGGTGCGCTTTATGCCCGAGATCGAGGACGGCTGCGAGGTTCGCGCCGGCGACCAGATCACCAAGGGCTTCGTCAACTTCCGCAACCTGCGCAAGCTGACCGATATCGAGTCGACGATGCACACCTTCGTCGAGAGCGTCAAGGACGTCTACACCAGCCAGGGCGTCGACCTGAACGACAAGCACATCGAGGTGCTCGCACGTCAGATGCTGCGTCGCGTTCAGATCACTAACCCCGGCGACTCCAAGTACCTGCTTGGTCAGTACGTCGACCGCTACGAGTTCGCCGACGAGGTCGAGCGCGTTGCCCGTCTGGGCGGTCAGGCTCCCGTGGCCGAGCCCGTCATCCTGGGTACGCTCAAGGTCGCGTCCAACATCGACTCCTGGCTGTCGAGCGCTTCGTTCATCCGTACCGCCGGCGTCCTTACTGAGGCTGCCATCGAGGGTAAGGTCGACCACCTGCTCGACCTTAAGTCCAACGTCATCGTCGGTAAGAAGATCCCGGCTGGTACCGGCCTCAAGCCGTACGCCAACGCCAAGCTGACGTATCGCACGGCCGACGGCTACGTGGACATCGACGGTCCGGCTTCGCCCAACGCCAAGTCGCTGCCCGAGTGGGCTCCGGTGGAGCTCAAGGACCTGGACGAGCAGCTCCCGCAGCAGCTCGACTGGGCCGGCTACGACGAGTTTGGTGGTGCTGACGGTTCGTTCACCCGCAACGGCCACACCATCTCCGCCGAGAAGGCTCGCCTGTACCTGTTCGACGACCTGGGCGTGTCGCAGCGCTGGACCAATAAGTTCAGCGAGGTCGGCATCGAGACGGTCGGCGATCTGGTCGGCAAGTCCGAGGAGGATCTGCTGCGCATCGATGGCATCGGCGCCAAGGCGATCGAGGAGCTCCGTGATGGCCTGGAGGCCCACGACCTGCTCTACATCCTCGAGAACAACGACGACGTTGCCGACGAGGAAGACCTCTCGCAGCTGCTGCAGATGGTCTTTAGCCCCGACGGTCCGGACGACATCCTGCTGGGCACCTCCGCCGCGCCGACGCATCACGCCGACGCCGACGAGGAGCTCCTGGGTGCCCCGATCGACGATAAGAAGGCTCCCGCCAACGGTGCCATCAACGAGGATATGGCTTCCCTTGACGAGCTGCTCAACCAGCTCGTGGACACCGATGACGCCGAAGAGGCCAAGGACAACGACGAGGAGTAACTAGTTCCGCCGTTCTAACGAACGGCGGCGACCTCCGTCGCTGCGCGGCCCCCAGAGCTACAATCTGTCATTCAAAAGGCAGGGCATGACCAAAAGGTCAATGCCCTGCCTTTTTCATGCCACCTTGTACGCTCTGGGGGCCGCTCGCTTGCGTATGCTCAACCTGTTGCGTTCCATTGATCCCTTGCCAATAAAGGACAGGTTTATTTTGGTAGGTTTTTCCTGCTTGAATTTGAAACATTTCGTCCGGCAAGAGCGTATCTATGGTGAGGGCCTCATCAAGAATCATTAACGTCACCGGGAGGTGATTATGGAAGAACAAGCTTTTAGACAGGCGGTCGAAGATCACAGGGATGTCGTGTTTCGAATCGCATTGACGTATCTGCGCGATCGTGCCGATGCCGACGATGTCGCTCAAGACGTCTTTCTGAAGTTACTCAAAAGCGATGCGCAATTTGAAAGCTGGGAACATCTTCGTCGATGGCTTATCCGGGTCACGATCAATGAATGCAAATCTCTCTTTCGAAAGCCATGGAGGCGTGTGGAGGATATTGAGAACCTGGCCGATTCGCTTTCGACGGCGCAGGAGGAGACCAAGGCGGTCCTGTCAGACGTTATGCGACTTCCGGAACGATTCCGTGTTCCCATCATGCTCTATTACTATCTGGGCTTTTCGACCTCAGAGATTGCCGAGTTATTGCATGTGCCAGCCGCGACTGTTCGAACGCGTTTGGCTCGCGGCAGATCGAAGCTCAAGTTCATCCTAGAGGAGGGCGACCGTGAAATCCAATCAAATCAAGCAGGCCTTCGAGTCCGTCCAAGCCGATAGCGATCTTGCTGACCGTGTTCTTTATGCCGCTGCTGGTGAGCCGCTTCGCCGAAAGGGTCACGCGAAGCCTCTGTATGTTGCCGTGATCGGATGCCTTGCCGGAGTGCTGGCGACCGGAGGGGTCGCCTACGCCGTCGTCAATTCCAGCTATTTTGCCTCTGCCTGGGGAAACCACGGCAACGGGGATTCCATTACCTGGACCAACGGCGGCTCATCGGGAACTAAATATACCTACACCAGAGAGTTTGGCGATGGCATCGCGCCCCAAAGCCTGGAAGGCGCAGTCCAGGAGGTTAATCTGTCCGTCGAGGGCAACGGCTATACGCTTGATATCCATGAGATGGCAATCGACCAAAACGGCTGCGGAGCCGTGACGTTTACGTTGTCCAATCCAAATGGAGTTAACTACTACAAGCCAGCAGCAGAGATTGGCGAACTTGTTCTCTATGGTGAAGAAGAGCAGGGCATCGGCACGCCCGATATGAAGTTCGGCGAGGAATGGCCTGACACACGCAGCACAATTGATAAGGACACATCAAGCGATACTGTCATTAATGGCACGATGTACTTTGCCGCTATGGATCGCGAGCGAGATTTGCAACATGCTGTCACCTGGAATATCCATTGGACCGAGGGTGAAGGTGAGAGTGCGAGGCGGTTTGAGGCGTCGACACCCGAGTTCAATATTGGAGCGTACGTCGATACAAAGGAACTCCGCTCCGGTGACTCGCCTCTTGAGATTAGCCCGTTTTCCATCCAGACGCACATCGATGATTTGGGCTATGAAGCAGTTGATAATAAGCTGACCGTCAGCTACAAGGATGGATCGGAGCAGATTATCGAAGATGACGACGCAGGGGTGTTCAACTTATATTTTTCTTATGGGCGCAATAGCGGAGAGAACATCTGGGTGCCAACGAAGTTGATTGATGTCGATCAAGTTGTCTCGGTAACCCTTGAAATTGTGAGGTATACATCAACAGGGGAGACCGAAACGAAAGAGCCCTTTACCATCGTCTATTCGTAAGATTTGGGGTCGCTTCCTACTAGGGGAAGCGGCCTCTTTTGCGTTAAATGGACGGTTAGACCGAGCGATATACTTCCGAAAACGCCGCCGATTTCCATGCGAAAGACGAAAGCAGATCACCGCCGGAGCGCGACGTTTCCCCAGATAAAACCGACCAAAATAAACCTGTCCCTATTTGGAAGGGAACGTTGCCCCGACAAGCACGTCGGATTCCCGGTCCGGGCGGCCCGCTGTTTAAGTTTGTCGCGAGTTCCGCACGAGCCGGAGGCCACTTAATGTGGCCTCCGTGCGAGCCAGGACTGTAGAGCAGCAAACTTAAAACCTGGGCCGCCCGGTCCGGGAATCCACACCCGCGCACAGAAGGGGATTCCATTTGTGTAGGCTTTGCGGAAATATGCTTATTTTAGGATACGCCCGGCGGCGTGGTCTGTTGACGGCACAGCTAACGGCACGTATCCTATCGAACTGCGTGTTTCGTAGGGGGATGCTGACCCCTCGATTCAAGCCGTTGCACTTTACAGAAAGCTGGAATCATTCGAGAAGGAGTACGCTTTGCCTACTATTAACCAGCTGGTTCGCCAGGGCCGTCGTTCCGTGCCCAAGAAGTCCAAGAACGCTGCTCTGCAGCACAACTCCCAGAAGCGCGGCGTGTGCACCCGCGTCTTCACCACGAGCCCCAAGAAGCCGAACTCGGCTCTTCGTAAGGTTGCCCGTGTTCGCCTTGTCAACGGCATCGAAGTTACTGCTTACATTCCGGGTGAGGGCCACAACCTGCAGGAGCACTCCATCGTGCTCGTCCGCGGCGGTCGTGTCCGTGACCTCCCTGGTGTCCGTTATCACGTCATCCGTGGCGCCTACGACGCTGCTCCGGTCCAGAACCGTATGCAGGCCCGTTCCAAGTACGGTGCTAAGCGCCCCAAGGCTAAATAAGCCAGATAACGTTTTGATACTTTCGCCGTGTGCCGCCTAAGCGCCGCACGGTAGACACTTAAGGAGATTTCACATGCCGCGTCGTGCAGCAGCTAATCGTCGTGAGGTTCAGCCTGACGCCGTTTACAACAACCGCCTGGTGACTCAGCTCATCAACAAGGTCCTTCTTGACGGCAAGAAGGCCACCGCTGAGCGCATCGTTTACACCGCTTTCGAGATCGTTGCCGAGAAGTCCGAGGGTGGCGACGCTCTCGCTACCTTCAAGAAGGCTATGGACAACGTCAAGCCCACGCTCGAGGTTAAGCCCAAGCGTGTCGGTGGCGCTACCTATCAGGTCCCGATGGAGGTCAACTCCCGTCGTTCCACCGCTCTGGGTATCCGCTGGATCGTCAACTTCTCCCGCGCTCGCAAGGAGAAGACCATGGCCGAGCGTCTCGCCAACGAGATTCTCGACGCCTCCAACGGCCTGGGTGCTTCCGTCAAGAAGCGTGAGGACGTCTTCAAGATGGCCGAGGCCAACCGCGCGTTCTCTCACTATCGTTGGTAAGTTAAGGTAAGGAACTAACATGGCTAAGCCTAAGTACAAGCTTTCCGATACCCGTAACATCGGCATCATGGCTCACATCGATGCCGGTAAGACCACCACGACCGAGCGTATTCTTTACTACACCGGTAAGACCCACAAGATCGGTGAGGTTCATGAGGGCGCTGCCACCATGGACTGGATGGTTCAGGAGCAGGAGCGCGGCGTAACCATTACCTCCGCTGCTACCACGTGCTTCTGGAACAAGGACGGTAAGGACTACCGCATCCAGATCATCGACACCCCGGGCCACGTTGACTTCACCGCTGAGGTCGAGCGCTGCCTGCGCGTCCTCGATGGCGCTGTCGCCGTCTTCGACGCCGTTGCCGGCGTTCAGCCCCAGTCTGAGACCGTTTGGCGTCAGGCTTCTACCTTCAACGTCCCCCGTATCGCCTTCATCAACAAGTATGACCGCGTGGGCGCTGACTTCTTCAACGCTATCGAGACCATGAAAGATCGTCTCGACGCTAACGCCGTGGCCGCTCAGGTCCCGATGGGCGCCGAGGACAACTTCTGGGGCGTCATCGACCTCGTCACCATGACCGCATGGGACTTCAAGGCCGACGACAAGGGCATGACCTACCCCGAGCCGATGGACGAGATCCCGGCTGAGTTCGCCGACATCGCTGCCACCAAGCGCGAGGAGCTCCTCGACGCTGCTGCCAGCTTTGACGACGAGCTCATGGAGAAGATCCTCATGGAGGAGGACTTCACCGTCGAGGAGCTCAAGGCTGCTCTGCGCAAGGGCGTTCTGGCCAACGAGCTTAACCTCGTCTTCGTGGGCTCCGCCTACAAGAACAAGGGCGTCCAGGAGCTGCTCGACGCTGTCGTCGACTACCTGCCCAGCCCGCTCGACGTCGAGGCCGTTACCGGTACCGATCCGGACACCGGCGAGGAGATCGAGCGTCATCCTTCCTTCGACGAGCCCTTCTCCGGCCTGGTCTTCAAGATCATGACCGACCCGTTCGTCGGTAAGCTCACCTACGTCCGCGTTTACTCCGGCCGCGCCGAGTCCGGCTCCTACGTTGTCAATGCTTGCAACGGTCAGCGCGAGCGCCTCGGCCGCATCCTCGAGATGAACGCTGCCGAGCGTATCGACCGTGACGACGCCGCTGCCGGCGACATCGTCGCTTGCGTCGGCTTCAAGAACTCCACCACCGGTGACACCCTGTGCGCCGAGGGCAAGGAGATCGTCCTCGAGAAGATCGAGTTCGCTAAGCCCGTTATCGACGTTGCCATCGAGCCCAAGACCAAGGCCGAGCAGGACAAGATGTCCCTGGCTCTGACCAAGCTCGCCGAGGAGGACCCGACCTTCCAGGTGTCCACCAACCACGAGACCGGCCAGACCATCATCGCCGGCATGGGTGAGCTGCACCTCGAGATCATCGTCGACCGTCTGCTCCGTGAGTTCAAGGTTGACGCTAACGTTGGTAAGCCCCAGGTTGCCTACCGCGAGACCGCTGGTCACGACGTTGAGAAGGCTGAGGGCAAGTTCGTTCGTCAGTCCGGTGGTCGCGGTCAGTACGGCCATGCCGTCATCAAGCTCGAGAAGATGGAGGAGGGCTTCGGCTACGAGTTCGTCAACGCTATCGTCGGCGGCGTCGTGCCCAAGGAGTACATCCCGTCCATCGACAAGGGCATCCAGGAGGCCCTGAACACCGGTGTTATCGCCGGCTTCCCGGTCCTCGACGTCAAGGTCACCCTGTTCGACGGTTCTTACCACGAGGTCGACTCCTCCGAGGCCGCCTTCAAGATCGCCGGTTCCATGGCTATCAAGGACGCCCTCAAGAAGTCCGACCCGCAGCTGCTCGAGCCGATCATGGCTGTCGAGGTCGAGACCCCCGAGCAGTACATGGGCGACGTTATGGGCAACCTCTCCGGTCGTCGCGGCAAGATCGAGGGCATGGAGGATCGCAAGAACAGCAAGCTCATCCGTGCCAAGGTGCCGCTGGGCGAGATGTTCGGTTACGCTACCGACCTTCGCTCCCAGACCCAGGGCCGTGCATCCTACACGATGCAGTTCGACTCTTATGAGCCCGCGCCCAAGTCCATCGTGGACGAGGTCATGAGCAAGAACGCCTAAGTTCGAGCTCCCTGTTACGTAATCCGCGAGAACATCTCTCGCACTCTTTGGAGGTTTAAGTTGGCTACCCAGAAGATCCGCATTCGCCTCAAGGGCTATGATCACGAGGTCGTCGATCAGTCCGCGAAGCTCATCGTCGAGACCGCTCAGAAGACCGGCGCTCGCGTTTCCGGTCCTGTCCCCCTGCCCACCGAGCGCAACCTGTACACGGTTATCCGCTCGCCGCACGTGAACAAGGACTCCCGTGAGCAGTTCGAGATGCGCACCCACAAGCGTCTCATCGACATCCTCGACCCCACCTCGGGCACCGTTGATTCGCTCATGCGTCTCGACCTCCCCGCTGGCGTCGACATCGACATCAAGCTCTAAGCGATATCGCTCATAGCTTAAAGGGCCCCGCTGCCATTACGGTAGCGGGGTCCTTTTGTTTTGAATGATGGTTTGGACTGCGGGGTAATGCTGCCGAGTAGGTGGTTGCGGCGCCTTATTCGCTCAAGGGACGCAGCGATGCCTCCTCAAAATGGAAGGATCGAAAGCCGTCTTCCGTTTCGATGCACGCGCGACCAAAGCCATCGACCGTTTTAAAGATGCCACGCGCCAGCTCGTCCTCAGCGGGGGAGCGGGCGATAACGTGCTCCCCGATCCAATTGAGGTGAGCGATATATTCGTCGTGGACGGGCGCGAGCGGACCGGCGTCTTCTTCCTTGGCGTTGAGGCGCTCTGCCCAGGCATCTACAGCGTCTATAACTGCGTGATAGACCTCATCGAGGAGCATGTCGACGGCGGGAACGTTCTTGTTGAGGTCTGACAGGCCGATTGCTGGCAGGCCGCCATCGGGAACCTCCGCGGGCACATAGTTCACGTTAACGCCGATGCCACAGACCACAAAGGGGTTGCCTTCGTTATCGCGTGCGGCCTCTACCAGAATGCCGCCGAGCTTGCGTCCTCGCGCGACCAGGTCGTTGGGCCATTTGAGGCCAATCTCGTTTGCAAGACCCTGCTTTTCGAGTGCTTCGAGCACCGCTAGGCCGCTGACGGCGGCAAGACCAGAGTACTTTGCGGGATTAACGCATGGACGCAGGACAATCGAAAGCAATAGGTTGCCGGCGGTTGAATCCCACTTGTGGCCGCGCCGGCCGCGTCCTGCCGTTTGCGCGCGGGCGGCAAGTCCTGTGCCGTGCGGCGCACCCTGTTTTCCTGCCTCGAGCAGGTCATCGTTGGTCGATCCGGTTACGTCGACAATCGTTAATTGGGCATCCATAGCGGCTGCTACCTCCTTATTGAATAAGTGAATGACGCAATGGTGTCGAGAGATAGACACAATGTGAAGCCTTTGTCGCATTTGGACAATTTAATGTTAACACGTCAACAACGACTGAAATGCGTTATCCTCTCTTGGTCGATGTAAACACGTCAACAACTCAAAGGAGGTTAGTGATGGGTTTCACGATTCTGGGAACAGGCTCGGCGCTTCCTGAACGCAGTGTTTCCAATGACGAGCTGTCTGAGTTCCTCGATACCTCGGATGAGTGGATTTTTACCCGCACAGGTATCAAGAGCCGCTACGTCTGCACCACCGAGTCACTTGACGACCTTGCCGTAGCGGCGAGCGAGCGGGCACTCCAGGTGTCCGGAATCGACGCGAGCCAGCTGGATCTGATCGTCTGCTCGACGACGACGGGTGACCACCTTGTTCCCGCTGAGGCGTGTGCCGTTGCTGAGCGACTAGGCGCGACGTGCCCTGCCTTCGATGTCTCGGCGGCTTGTGCCGGCTTCGTATTTGCGCTCGATGTCGCCGAGGGCTATATCGTCCGCGGTCGCGCCAAGCACGTGCTGGTCGTTGCTGCCGAGCAGATGACACGCGCGCTCGACTGGACCGACCGTGCCACCTGTGTGCTCTTTGGCGATGGGGCAGGCGCTGCAGTGATTGAGGCTGGGGGAGACAGTCCCCTTGCCGTTGAGCTTTCGACGGCGCCCGACGTCGAGACGTTGCGCGTTCCCGGTCTGGTCGGCACCTCGCCGTTTAAGGCTTCCGCAGATAGCGCGAGCGTGCTGTTCATGAATGGCCGCCGCGTGTTCAAGTTCGGCGTCAACGCCATCTGCGACACGGTCAACAAGCTCGCCTGCGACGCGAGTATCGCGGTCGAGGACATCGATCATTTTGTATTCCATCAGGCTAACGAACGAATCCTGAGTCAGGCGGTCAAGCGCCTCGGCGTGCCAGACGAGCGCGTGGTTCGAACGCTGCGCGAGACCGGCAACATTTCGAGCGCATGTATTCCGCTTGCCCTCGACCGGCTGGCAAACGCCGGTGCACTTCACACGGGCGACACCATCGCCTTGGTTGGATTTGGCGCCGGTCTGGATATAGGTGGCTATCTGCTTCGTTGGAAGTAGTCGCACATAGGAAATAAAACGCCCTAGGGCACAACCAAAGGAGAACTACCATGGCAGATCAGAAGACCTTCGAGCGCGTTTGCGACGTTATCCGCGAGACCGCCGGTCTTGACGATGTCGAGATGAAGCCCGAGTCCACGCTCGAGGAGATTGGTCTCGACAGTCTGGGTACCGTCGAGATCCTCGTCGCCGTCGAGGACGAGTTTGGCATTCAGCTCGATACCGAGGAGAACCCCAAGACGGTCGGCGAGTTCGCCGATACGGTCGAGGCGGCATTGGAGAAGTAGAGATGCTCAAGACTCCTCTCTGCGATCTGCTCGGCATCGAAAAGCCCGTGTTCCAGGGCGGTATGGCCTGGATTGCCGATGCCTCGCTTGCCTCGGCTGTGTCCGAGGCCGGCGGGCTGGGAATCATCGCGGCCATGAACGCCGACGCCAACTGGCTTCGCGACCAGATTCATAAGCTGCGCGCCAGGACGGATAAGCCCTTTGGCGTCAACGTCATGCTCATGAGCCCGTTTGCCGACGAGGTCGCGCAGGTCGTGATTGACGAGCGAGTGCCGGTCGTCGTGACGGGCGCCGGCAATCCCGCCAAGTACATGAAGGCGTGGAACGAGGCGGGCATCAAGGTCATCCCGGTCGTTGCCTCGGTGGCGCTGGCGCGCCTCGTGGCACGTCGTGGAGCCACGGCGGTTGTTGCCGAGGGTACCGAATCGGGCGGCCATATTGGCGAGACCTCGACGATGGCGCTGGTGCCGCAGGTTGTCGACGCGGTCGATATTCCCGTGGTTGCGGCTGGCGGCATCGCCGATGGTCGCGGTGTGGCGGCCGCCTTTATGCTCGGCGCTGCCGGTGTCCAGGTGGGAACACGCTTTCTGGTCGCAAACGAGTGCACCGTATCCGAACAGTACAAAGAACTGGTGCTCAAGGCAGGCGACACGTCGACGCGTGCGACCGGTCGCTCGACGGGACATCCGGTTCGCGCCCTCAAGAGCCCCTTCACCAACGCGTATGCCAAGAACGAGGCGGCGGGCGCAAGCCCCGAGGAGCTCGGGGCCATGGGCACGGGCGCGCTTCGTAAAGCCGCAAAGGACGGTAATTACGAAGAGGGTTCGTATTTGTGCGGACAGATTGCCGGTATGGTCAACGAACGCCAGAGCGCACGCGAAATCGTCGACGATCTGGTCGATGGCGCCGAGCATGTCCTGAAGGGTGCGTCCGCATGGGTAGCGTAGCGTTTCTGTTTGCCGGTCAGGGTGCCCAGCATCCCGCGATGGGCGTCGACCTCATCGAAGCATCACCGGCGGCTGCCGAGGTGTTCGCCATTGCCGATGAGGTACGCCCGGGGACCAGCGAGCAGTGCCGGAGCGCCTCGAAAGAGGAGCTCTCGCAGACCGAGAACACGCAGCCTTGCGTGTTCGTGCACGACTTGGCTGCCGCCGTCGCCCTGCGCGAGCGCGGCGTGGTGCCTGCCGCCTGTGCGGGATTCTCGCTGGGCGAGGTCGCCGCGCTCACCTTTGCGGGGGCATTCGATACGCGAGCGGGCTTTGAGCTCGTGTGTGAGCGCGCGGCGCTTATGGCCACGGCGGCCGAGCGTCACCCCGGCGGCATGCGCGCCGTCATCAAACTTGATGCTGCGCAAGTCGAGAACCTGGCTGCGCAGGCCGGCGAGGACTGCTGGCCGGTCAACTACAACAGTTCCCAGCAGACGGTTGTGGCCGGAGCGCCCGATGCGCTGCAGACCCTCGACGTCCTAGTAAAAGAGGCTGGCGGCCGCGCCATGAAGGTCGCGGTGTCGGGTGCATTTCATAGCCCCTATATGGCCGAGGCGACAGAGGGGCTGGCGACGTATATCCAAGCCGGCCACGCGCCGTCTCCGCTGCTGATTCCGGTCATGGCAAACATGACGGCGGCGCCCTATCCGGCGGACCCGCGAGCGGCATCGGATGTCTTGGCCAATCAGGTGAGCCATGCCGTGCGCTGGGTCGATACGCTGCATGCTCTGCAGGATCAAGGCATCGACACATTTATTGAGGTCGGCCCCGGCAAAACGCTGTCCGGCCTGGTCAAGCGTACGTTGAGCGACGTTCGTGTGTATTCGTGCGAAACGGCCGAACAGGTCGCAGCTATTGCCGACGAGCTCGCATAGTCCACAGGGCTGTAACCCGAAAGGAATGACATGGGCAACTTGAACAATGGCGCGCTCGAGCGCAACGACTCACGTCGCGTGGCACTGGTCACGGGCGGCTCGCGGGGTATCGGCCGCGCCTGCGCTATCGGTCTGGCGGAGGATGGCTACGATATCGCCGTCGTCTATGCCGGCAGCGTCGATGCGGCGCGCGAGACGTGCGACGCCTGCGAGGCGGCTGGCGCCACGGCGCGCTCATATCAATGTGACGTGGCCGACCCCGCTGCCGTCAACGCGTGCGTGGAAGCGGTCCTCAACGACTTTGGCTCCATTTGGGCGCTCGTCAACAACGCTGGCATCACCCGCGATGGCCTGCTCATGCGCATGGGCGACGATGCCTTCGACCGCGTGCTCGATGTCAATCTCAAGGGCACGTTCAATACGACGCGCGCGCTCACCAAGACCTTTATGCGCCAGCGCGGCGGTTGCGTCGTCAACATGAGCTCGGTCGTGGGCCTGATGGGCAATGCCGGTCAGGCCAACTACGCTGCCTCTAAGGCGGGCGTGATCGGCCTGACCAAGGCGGTAGCGCGCGAGCTTGCGCCCCGCGGCGTACGAGTGAACGCGGTCGCACCCGGGTTTGTCGAGACCGATATGACGGCAAAGCTATCGGATAAGGTGCGTGCGGCATGCGAGGAGCAGATTCCCCTGAGGCGCATGGCGCGTCCCGAGGAAGTGGCCGGCGTGGTGCGCTTTTTGGCGAGCGACGCGGCTGCCTACATTACGGGCGAGGTCGTACGCGTCGACGGCGGAATGGCGATGTAGAAACCAGGGCCGAAGAACGGCTTGGATGAGGAGACCATGATGGAACAGAGAGTTGCAATCACCGGCATCGGTGCCGTATCGCCGCTCGGCAACACGGCGCTTGCCACCTGGGCGGCCATGTGCGCCGGCACGTGCGGCATCGGCCCGATCACGCACTTCGATACCGATGCGTTTGCCGTCAAGGTGGCGGCCGAGGTCAAGGGCTTTGACGGCAACGAGTGCTTTGGCAAGCGTGATGCAAAGCATCTGGACCCCTGCGTTCAGTTTGCGATGGCGGCTTCGGACGAGGCTATGCACGATGCGGGCTTTGATGTCGAAGGCGCCATCGATCGAGAGCGCCTGGGCGTCTACGTGGGCTCGGGTGTGGGCGGCATGCAGACACTCGTCGACAACGTCCACACGATCGCCGATCGGGGGCCTCGTCGCGCATCGCCTTACATGATCGCGATGATGATTCCCAACATGGCTTCGGGCAACATCGCGATTCGCCATAAGGCAAAGGGCCCGACCCTGCCCGTCGTGACTGCCTGCGCGACTTCTGCCCATGCGGTGGGTGAGGCGTTCCGCGCCATCAAGCACGGCTATGCCGACGCGATCCTCGCGGGCGGCGCCGAGGCCGCAATTATCCCCGATGCCGTTGCGGGCTTTACGTCCTGCCGCGCATTGACCACCAACCCTGATCCCGCGACGGCTTGCCGCCCGTTCGATGCAGACCGCGATGGCTTTGTGATGGGCGAGGGCGCCTGCGTGCTCGTGCTCGAGAGCATGGAACATGCGCAGGCGCGCGGTGCGCACATTTATGCCGAGGTCGTGGGCTACGGCAACACCGATGATGCCTATCACATCACGAGCCCTGATCCCGAGGCTGCCGGCATTGCCCGCGCGATATCGCTGGCGGTGACCGAGGGCGACGTCAGGCCTTCCGAGGGTCTCTACATCAATGCTCACGGCACATCGACCAAGCTCAACGATTCGTCCGAGACGGCGGGCATTAAGCGTGCGCTCGGCGAGGACGCGGCGCGCGCCGCGCACGTCTCGTCGACTAAGTCGATGACCGGCCACATGATCGGTGCCACGGGCGCCATCGAGGTCATGGCCTGCGCCATGGCGCTCGAGCAGGGCGTGGTGCCGCCGACCATTAACTACCGCACGCCCGATCCCGCCTGCGATCTTGACTACACGCCCAATCGCGCAGTTCGCGCCGACCTTACCTGGGCGCTTTCGACCAACCTAGGCTTTGGCGGGCACAACGCCGCCATCGCGCTGCGTAGATATACGAGGAGCTAGAGCATGGATTCCAAAAGACTTGCCGAGATAGCCGATGTGATGGAGGACCGCGGCCTCACGCGCGTGCGCGTTGAGGAGCCCGATGGCACCGCGGTCGAACTCGAGCGCGCGAGCGCCGCGCAGCCGGTTGCCGTGCCCATGCCTATGCCGAGCGCTATGACCGCTCCAGTTGCAGCTCCCACAGTCGCGCCTGCCGCACCGGAGCCCGCCGCGCAGACACCTGCCGCCGCACCGGAGCCCAAGGGCACCGAGGTGACCGCTCCCATGGTCGGCGTTTTCTATGCTGCCCCGGCGCCGGGCGACGAACCGTTTGTGCACGTGGGCTCCAAGGTCAAGGCTGGCGAGACCCTTTGCATCATCGAGGCCATGAAGGTTCTCAACGAGGTGACGGCCGAGGCAGACGGCGAGGTGCTCGAGATCTGCGTGGCCGACGGCGACCTCGTGGAGTTCGGCAGCTGCCTCATGAGGATCGGATAGGTGATATCCATGAACAAAGAAGAGCTCAAGAAGCTGTTACCGCATCGCGAGCCGATGCTTTTGCTCGACGAGGCCGAGCTGGTGGGCGACGAGGCCCACGGCAAGATCACGATCACGGGCGACGAGTACTTTTTGCAGGGGCATTTTCCGGGAAACCCGGTCGTCCCCGGCGTGATTCAGTGCGAGATGCTCGCCCAGAACTGCTGCGTGCTGCTGATGGGCGATGAGGAGGCGCGCGGCGCGACGCCGTTCTATACGAGCCTCGATAAGGTGCGCTTTAAGCGTCCGGTGCGCCCGGGCGACACGGTTGATCTGGTGTGCACCATCACGCGTGCGCGCGGGCCGTTCCGCTTTGCGACGGGTACTGCGAGCGTCAACGGTGAGGTTTGCTGCCGCGCCGATATGTCCTTTGCACTCATGCACGAAAGTTAAGGAAGGCTTCATGTTCGACAAAGTGCTCATTGCCAACCGTGGCGAAGTCGCGGTCCGTGTTATCCGCGCGTGCCGCGATATGGGCATCAAGACCGTCGCCGTCTACTCCACGGCCGATGCGGACGCGCTGCACGTGCAGCTTGCCGACGAGGCATATTGCATCGGTGGCCCGCGTCTTGCCGAGAGCTACCTCAACGACGATGCCGTGCTCACCTGTGCCGTAAAGTCGGGAGCTAAGGCAATTCATCCCGGCTATGGCTTTTTCTCCGAGAAGGCGAGCTTCGTACGCGACTGCGACAAGTATGGCCTGGCGTTTGTCGGTCCTTCGGCCGAGGTGATCGACAGCATGGGCGATAAGGACGCCGCGCGTCGAACGGCTGCCGCGGCGGGCGTGCCCATCGTGCCGGGCTGCGATTTGCTCAAAAGCCCCGAGGAGGCAACGGCCGAGGCCGAGCGCATCGGCTGCCCCGTGCTTATTAAGGCGCGTGCCGGCGGTGGCGGTCGCGGCATTCGCAAGGTCGAGCGCGTGGAAGATGCGGCAAAGGCGTTCATCGAGGCGCGTGCCGAGGGCGAGGCCGTTTTTGGCGACGGCGAGTGCTACATGGAGAAGTTCGTCGCGCCGGCGCATCACGTTGAGGTACAGATTATGGCCGATAAGCAGGGCCATGTGTTTTCGCTCGGCGAGCGCGAGTGCTCGGTGCAGCGGCGCAACCAAAAGCTAATCGAGGAGAGCCCCGCGCCGTGCCTCGACGGACACGACGACATTCGTGCTCGCATGCACAAGGCAGCGCGTGACCTGGCTCGTGCCGTCGGCTACGAAGGAGCCGGTACCATCGAGTTCCTGTATTCGGACGACGGCAATTTCTACTTTATGGAAATGAACACGCGCTTGCAGGTGGAGCATCCGGTTACGGAGTTTGTGACCGATACCGACTTGGTCAAGTGGCAGCTGCGCGTGGCAGCCGGCCAACCTCTGCCCTTTGAGCAAGAGGACGTACCGGTCCGCAACCACGCCATGGAGTGCCGCATCAATGCCGAAACGCCGGACTTTCTGCCGTCATGCGGAACGGTCACCGCGTTGCGTGTGCCGGGTGGTCCGCGCGTGCGCTGGGATTCCGCCATGTTTACCGGGGCTGCCGTTCCGCCGTACTACGACTCCATGCTCGGCAAGCTCATCGTGTGTGCGCCCACGCGTGACGGCGCCATTCGCAAGATGCGCTCGGCCCTGGGCGAGCTCGTGATTGAGGGCGTGAGCGAAAACAGCGAGCTTCAGCTCGACGTGCTGGCAAACGACGAGTTCTTGTCGGGCATGTATCACACCGATCTGATGGGGCATCTCTATGCTGATGAATAGAAAAGCGAAGACGGTCAATGTCCTTGAGGGGCCGATAACCGAGTCGTGCGCCGAGTTTCCCGCGCGCCATGTGTTTATCAAGTGCCCGGAGTGCCGCCGTGTGATCGATGAGGCACGCCTGCACGACAACCTCGAGGTCTGCCCTCGTTGCGGCAAACACTTTCGCGTGAGCGGTCGCGCGCGCATGCTCATGACGGTCGACGAGGGCACGTTTGAGGAATGGGATGCCAGTCTGGTGCCGGAGGACTTCCTCTCGTTTCCCGGCTATGCCGACAAGCTCAAGAGCGTGAGCGAACGTTCGGGCGAGCGCGATGCCGTTGTGTGCGGCAAGGGCAAAATCTGCGGTTGCGATACGGCGCTCTTCTTTATGGACGCCAACTTTATGATGGGCTCGATGGGTTCCGTGGTGGGCGAGAAGATCTGTCGCACATTTGAGCGAGCGACCGAGCTTGGATTGCCAGTTGTCGGCTTTACCGTTTCGGGCGGTGCGCGCATGCAAGAGGGCGTGACATCGCTTATGCAGATGGCCAAGATTTCTGCGGCGGTTAGGCGCCATAGCGAGGCGGGCGGCCTGTATATCACGGTGCTCACTGACCCCACGACCGGAGGCGTAACCGCGAGCTTTGCCATGGAGGGCGATATTATCCTGGCCGAGCCCGATGCCCTGACGGCATTTGCCGGCCCGCGCGTGATCGAGCAGAACATGCACAAGCGCCTGCCCAAGGGATTCCAGCGCTCCGAGTTTTTGCTGGAGCACGGCTTTTGCGATGCCGTTGTTCCGCGTGGCGAGATCGCGCTCACGGTAGGCGAGCTGCTGGCGCTGCACGAAGGGCACGCGCCCGGCCTGGGGGCACCGCACGAGATCGTGCATACGGGTCGCCGCGGCAAGAAGCTGGGACATCTGTTTAAGCGCACGGCCGCGCCAAAAACGGCACTCGAGATTGTCAAGCAGACCCGCTCGGCAGATCGCGCCACGGCGGGCGAGATGATCTCGCTGGGCCTGGATGGATTTGTGGAGCTGCATGGCGACCGTTACTTTGGCGACGACGCCGCCGTGGTGGCTGGCATTGGCTGGAAAGACGGGCGACCCGTGACGGTCATCGCCGTCGAGCGCGGTACCACGACCAAAGAGCGCATGCGTCGCAACTTTGGTATGGCACATCCCGAGGGCTACCGCAAAGCGCGTCGCCTGATGCGCCAGGCCGAAAAGTTTGGTCGACCGGTTCTGTGTCTGGTCGATACTTCGGGCGCGTTTTGCGGCATCGGTGCCGAGGAGCGCGGCCAGGGCGAGGCGATTGCCCAGAATCTCATGGAGATGAGCGGCCTTAAGACGCCGATTGTCTCGGTGGTGACAGGCGAGGGCGGCTCTGGTGGCGCGCTGGCGCTGTCCGTGGCCGACCGCATCCTGATGCTCTCGAGCTCGGCCTATTCGGTCGTGAGCCCCGAGGCCTGTGCGTCGATCCTGTGGAAGGATACCGAGCGCGCGAATGAGGCCGCCGAGGCGCTTAAGCTCACGGCCCCCGATCTGTTGGCGCTCGGCATCATCGACGGCATTGTTGACGATAGGGGCCTGTCGCATGAGGAGATCGCCGGTGCCGTCATGTCCTCGGCATTTGATGCCTTCGATACGCTTGGGCAGCTCGACGACGCGACCCTCACAAACCTCCGCTACGAAAAGTACCGCGCAATCGGTCAGTACCGCACGATGTGACAAAGGGACAGCCCGCATGTCATATTGGGAAAGGCGTTCCATGCTACAAGTTTCCAACACCACGTTTACAACGTCGGTTTCATCAAACGCCATGGCCGTGGTGAACTATCTGTCCAAAAGCATGATGTCGGCGCTGCCGTTTATTGTCTGCGCGGCGTTGTTCCGCACCGTCGCCGTCATTATGGGCGAAGGCATGCTGGGCCTGTGGTCTGCCGATTCCGATATCTATCGCCTGTTCTACAGTTGGCTCTATAACGCCGGCTACTACTTTTTGCCCATTTATCTTGGTTGGGCGGCCGCCCGCCAGCTCGGTTGCTCGGAGCAGCTGGGCATGATGCTGGGCGGCGTATTGATTGCGCCCGATCTGCTTAAGCTCGTCGATGCCGCATCGACGACGGGGGCATCGATGACTTCCGTGTATGGTCTGCTTCCTGCGCCGGTCAACGATTACACGACGACTGTTATTCCGGTTCTCATCTCGGTGCCCGTGCTATGGCGAGTGGAGTGTTTCTTTTCGCGCGTTATCCCTAAGGCCGTGGCGTTTTCGTTCGTTCCGTTTGCGACCATGCTTGTCATGGTTCCGGTTTCGCTGTGTATTACGGCGCCGGCGGGCAGCTATCTGGGCATGCTGTTGGGCCAGCTTATGTTTATGCTTGGCAATTCCGGTGGCATCGTGTCGCTGCTCACGCTCATGGGGCTTGCTGCGGGCTGGGAGTTCCTAAAGATCGCCGGCGTCAGCAACGTTGTCCTATCGCTCGCCTATGCGCAGTTTATGAGTGTGGGAACGGATTCGTGCATCCTGATCGCCGCGACGATGGCAACGTTCGCCGTTTGGGGCATGCCCTTTGGCGCGTCGCTCCGCGTTGCGGATAAGGACGAGAAGGCGCTCATGCTGGGCTATTCAATCTCGGGTGTTCTTGGCGGCGTAAGCGAGCCGGCGCTGTACGGTTGCGGCTTTAAATATGGCAGGTGCCTGACGTGCATGGCCATTGGCGGCGCCGTCGGAGGCCTTGTTGCGGCCGTGGGCCACGTTACGGCCTATACCATCGGCATGACGAATGTCCTTATGGTCATTGGCTTTGCCACGGGCGGCATCCCGAACCTGCTGTGGTGCTGCGCTGCCGGCGGTGTGGCATTTGCGGTGTCTGCGGCGCTGAGCTACTGCTTTGGCGTGGTGCCGGCGAAGGGACAGACGACGGGCGACGGAGCCGATTCACCCGAAACCTCGAAGAGCGTGGCCGAAGTAAGCGCGTAAACCTGTGCGACACAAGGACGATTCCTTTGCCATATTCCAAGGCCGTGGCCCGTGTGGGTTGCGGCCTTTTTTGTATCTGGGGGACAAAGTGGCTACACTACAATCCGTTTGAGCAATAGATATATAGGTAGTACCGTGGGGGCGGATGTAGATGGTCGAGTGGATTGTTAAGCGTGCGCAGGGCGACCGTGCGCGCGTGGGCACGTTGACGGGCGTGGTGTGTATTCTCGCCAATGTGGCACTATGCGCTGCGAAGGGCGCAATTGGTGTGCTGTCGGGATCGGTTTCGATTGTGGCGGATGCCATGAACAACCTGTCCGATGCAAGCTCGAATATCGTGAGCGTGCTGGGCTTTAAGCTGGCGAGCAAGCCGGCCGACCCCGAGCATCCTTACGGCCACGGTCGCTACGAGTATCTCTCGGGTTTGGTCGTGGCGGCGCTCGTGCTGCTTATTGGCATCGAACTGGTGAAGTCCTCGGTGGAGCGTATTGTCAACCCGGAGCCTGTCGAGTTCTCGCTTGCCCTGGTGGCAGTCCTGGCACTTTCGATGGTTGTAAAGCTGTGGATGGCGGCCCTCAACCAAAAGCTCGGCGATCGCATTGAGTCCGAGACGCTGCATGCGACCGCGCAGGATTCCAAGAACGATGTCCTTGCCACAGGCGCCGTGTTGGCGTGCGCAATTGTTTCGCAGGTGACGCACATCAATCTTGACGCATGGGTCGGCCTTGCCGTTGGCGCCTATATTGGCTGGAGCGGTTTTGAGCTCATCCAGGATACGGTGAGCCCGCTTTTGGGCCAGACGCCCGATCCTAAGCTGGTCAAGCACATTCGAGACAAGATCATGAGCTATCCCGGCGTTTTGGGCGTTCACGATTTGATGGTTCACGACTACGGCCCGGGCAGGAAGTTCGCAAGCGCTCACGCCGAGATGGCGGCCGAAGCCAGCCCGATGGAAAGTCACGACACGCTCGATAACATCGAGCAGTCGTTTAGGAATGAAGACGGCATGATTGTCACACTTCACTACGACCCCATCGTGACCGATGACCCCAAAGTGGCGAGCATGCGTTTGAGCATTAACGCCATGGCTCAACAGATCGATAGCCGTCTTTCCATTCACGACCTGCGCTGTGTGCCGGGCCCTACGCACACCAACGTGATCTTTGACTGCGTGCGCCCCTCGGATTTGCAAATGAGCGCCGAAGATCTAAAGCGGACACTAGCAAAACAGGTCGAATCCGAATACCCCAATTCATTCGCAAAGATCACGATCGACGAAGACTACGTAGGCCATACTCACGAATAGGGGAATAGGACTGCGCCGCTCAAGCTATTTATGCAAAAGGGGAGAGAATGAAGAGGCTATATCTACTGCGTCACG
This sequence comes from uncultured Collinsella sp., assembly GCA_900541035.1. GTDB lineage: Bacteria > Actinomycetota > Coriobacteriia > Coriobacteriales > Coriobacteriaceae > Collinsella. Next base: position 54,727 of record UQIN01000003.1, read on the forward strand.
GTCAGACGGAATTCAACGTCAAAAAACTCGTCCAAGGTCGCTGCGACTCACCGCTCACCGACCTAGGTCGCCAGCAAGCGGGGGCGGCAGCCGCATGGCTCAAAGCCCATAACGTCGTACCCGACAAAGTGGTCTCCTCACCCTTGGGCCGCGCCATGGACACGGCAGGCCTCGTCGCATGCGAGCTCCTCGGCCCGGACGCTGCTGTCGAGCCCTGCAAAGGCATCATCGAGCGCTGCTACGGAACCTTCGAGGAAGGCCCTCACGACGTCCTGCCCACCGACGTCTGGGATCCGGGCGAGGATTTGGTCTCCTTTGGAGGAGAGGGAAGTCATGCCCTACAGGAGCGCATGGTAGACACCCTCACCAATCTCATGAGTGCTAAGGACACCGAAACCCTCCTAGCAGTAAGCCACGGCAGCGCCAGCCGCCAATTCATTAAGGCTGCAGCCCCAGAGGGCTTCGAGCTCCCAGCAAAACTCCCCAACTGCGCCATCATGATCTTCAATTTCGATGAGGCAAAGCCACAAGCAGAAGGCGAGCCAATGCAATGCAAGTTCACCCTCCAGCAAATAGTGGACCCCCAACAAAGTAATTAGCTGAGCGAGCAGGGTTAAGCAGACATCAACGTGTCGTCTTTCGAGCTTTGGCGGAGGGGCGGGGCCGAGAGTAGTTAAGGTTGTCGCGAGTTCCGCACGAACAGGAGAGCACTTAATGTGCTCTCCGTCGTGAGCAGGACTGTAGAGCAGCAACCTTAACTACTCTCGGCCCCGCCCCTCCGCCAAAGCTCGGAAGACGTGCCACGCACTTTACCTGCGTAAACAATGTGAGTGAAATATGAATCTCGATGGATACGCCCGCAGCCGTGTATACTAAACAGCTGTGTGTAACCAGGGGAGTATTCTGGCTGGACAAAATGCCTGCTTAATAGGGTTGTCAGGTAGTCCGGGCGCAATACAAGACTGGGGAGCACGTCGTGTAAGTAGTGGTCCTCTAGGGGCGTACGCTCGGTGGTGTACGCATTGTCCCAAGACCACGCGAGAGTTGGGATCATATCTTGATCAGCATGATTCTCGGCCGCAAGATTGGCATGACCCAGGTTTGGGACGAGGACGACAACGTCGTTCCCGTCACGGTCATCCAGGCTGGCCCCTGCGCTGTCTCGCAGGTTAAAACTCAGGCAACCGACGGCTATGACGCCGTCCAGATCGGTTTCGGCGACATCAAGGCCAAGAACGTGAACAAGCCCATGGCTGGTCACTTCGCTAAGGCTGGCGTCGAGCCTGTCCGTTTCCTTCGTGAGGTCCGCGTCGAGAACGGCGAGGAGCACAAGGTCGGCGAGGTCGTCACCGTCGCTGATTTCGCTGATGTCGAGAAGGTCGACGTCATCGGTACCTCCAAGGGTAAGGGCTTCCAGGGTCGCATCAAGCGCTGGGGTCAGCGCCGCGGTCCTATGACGCATGGTTCTCACTTCCAGCGTCACCCCGGTTCTATCGGTCAGTGCGCCTATCCTGCGCGCGTCCTCAAGGGCGTCAAGATGGCCGGTCACATGGGTAACGAGCGCGTTACCGTCAAGAACCTTTCCGTTGTCCGCATCGATGCCGAGCAGAACCTCATCTTGGTCAAGGGCGCTGTCCCGGGTGCCAAGAATGGTCTCGTCGCCATCCGTATGGCCTAAGGGCCCAGCCCATTTAGCCCAGCGTCATACCAAGGAGAACACTTAAATGGCAAAGTTTGAAGTAAAGAACAGCGAGGGCAAGAAGGTCGCCGAGGCCGAGCTCGCCGCTGAGGTGTACGGCATCGAGCCGAACATCCACGTTATGCACCACATCGTCAAGTGCCAGATGGCCTCTTGGCGTCAGGGCACCCAGTCCGCTAAGGGCCGCTCTGAGGTTTCCGGTGGCGGCAAGAAGCCTTGGCGTCAGAAGGGCACCGGCCGTGCCCGCCAGGGTTCCATCCGTGCTGCCCAGTGGCGTCACGGTGGCGTTGTCTTCGCTCCCAAGCCCCGTTCCTACGCTAAGCGTATGAACAACAAGGAGGTCAAGCTGGCTATGCGCTCCGCGCTGTCCGCCAAGCTGGCCGATGGCGAGCTCGTGCTCGTCGACGACTACGGCTTCGAGAAGCCTTCCACCAAGGCTGCCGTTGCCATGCTCAAGGCTCTCGGCCTTGAGGGCAAGCGTCTGACCATCATCGTTCGCGATGAGGACGTCAACGCCTACCTGTCGTTCCGCAACATTCCCAAGACGTTCATCATCACTGCCGACGAGGCCAACACCTACGATCTCGTCAACAACAACGCCGTGCTGATGCCCGCCGACATCGCCGCTCACTTCGGGGAGGTGCTTGCTTAAATGACCGCCCACGAGATCATCATCCGTCCGATCGTGTCCGAGCGTTCCTTCTCCGGCATGGAGCAGAACAAGTACACGTTCGAGGTCGCCAAGGATGCTAACAAGTATCAGATCAAGGACGCTGTCGAGGAGATCTTCGGCGTCAAGGTCGTTCGCGTGAACACCCTGACGGTCAAGCCCAAGACCAAGCGCGTGCGCTATGTCGCCGGCAAGACCCGTTCTTGGAAGAAGGCCATCGTCACGCTGGCCGAGGGCGACACCATCGAGGTCTTTGGCAACCAGGCCTAAGACTCGCTGCTGTTGAGTGAGCTCATGCCTCCCAAATAGGGGAGGCGAGAGCTCAAGGTTTTGGGCGTATAAAATGGACACGCCCGGAGCCGTGTATACGTCCGGTGTCATCGCACCCGAGGCAGAACCTCGAATCCCTGTCTGCGATGGCTAACGGATTCATATTGAAAGGGATTGTAATGGCTGTAAAGCACCTTAAGCCGACCTCCGCTGGTAGGCGTTGGCAGACGATCTCCGACTTCTCCGAGATCACCTGCACCAAGCCCGAGAAGTCTCTTCTCGAGCCCCTGCCCAAGAAGGCCGGTCGTAACAACAACGGCCGCATCACCACCCGCCACCAGGGCGGCGGCGTGAAGCGTCGTTATCGCGTGATCGACTTCAAGCGCAACAAGGACGGCGTGCCCGCCAAGGTTGCCACGATCGAGTACGATCCGAACCGTTCCGCTCGCATCGCTCTGCTGCACTACGCTGACGGTGAGAAGCGCTACATCCTGGCCCCCAAGGGTCTCGAGGTCGGTCAGACCATCATGTCCGGTTCTGACGCCGACATCAAGCCGGGCAACGCTCTGCCCCTCGCCGACATCCCCGTCGGTACGCTCATCCACGCCGTCGAGTTCCAGCCGGGCAAGGGCGCTGCTATCGCCCGTTCCGCCGGTAACTCCTGCCAGCTGATGGGTAAGGAGGGCAAGTACGCCATCGTCCGTATGCCTTCCTCCGAGATGCGCCGCATCCTCGTTACCTGCCGCGCCACCGTCGGTGAGGTCGGCAACGCCGATCACTCCAACATCGTCATCGGCAAGGCCGGCCGTAAGCGTCACATGAACGTGCGCCCGACCGTCCGCGGTACCGTCATGAACCCTGTCGACCACCCGCACGGCGGTGGCGAGGGCAAGAACCACACCTCTGGTCGTCCCTCCGTTACCCCCTGGGGTAAGCCGACGAAGGGCCTTCGTACGCGCAAGAAGAAGAAGGTCTCGAACCAGCACATCATTCGTCGCCGTAAGAAGTAATTTCGGATACCGAGTTTTAGGAGAAAGCACTTATGAGCAGAAGTCTCAAAAAGGGCCCGTTCGTGGAGACTCGCCTTCTCTCGCGTATCACCGCGATGAACGAGGCTGGCAAGAAGGACGTCGTGAAGACCTGGTCCCGCGCGTCCACCATCTTCCCCGAGATGGTTGGTCACACCATCGCCGTCCACGACGGCCGCAAGCATGTGCCCGTGTATGTTACCGAGTCCATGGTTGGTCACAAGCTCGGCGAGTTCGCGCCGACTCGTACGTTCCGTGGCCACAAGGCCAAATAGGGGGTTAACCGTAAATGGCAACTAAGTCTATTGAAACTGAGGCCACCGAGGTTCGCGCCGTCGCTAAGTACGTGCGTGTTTCCCCCAGCAAGGCCCGCCTGGTGGTCGATCTGATCCGCCGCAAGCCTGTCGCTCAGGCCTTCGACATCCTCCACTTCTGCGACCGCGCCGTCGCCGTGGATGTCGAGAAGGTTCTCCGTTCCGCCGTTGCGAACGCCGAGAACAACAACGGTCTGCGTGCCGACAACCTGGTTGTCGCCGCTGCCTATGTTGACGAGGGTCCGACGCTTAAGCGCATCCGTCCCCGCGCCAAGGGTTCCGCTTCTCGCATTCTGAAGCGTACTTCCCACATCACCGTCGTCGTTGCTCCTCGAAAGGAGGCGTAAAGCTGTATGGGTCAGAAAGTCTACCCCACCGGCTTCCGTCTTGGCATCACCGAGAACTGGCGCTCCCGCTGGTTCGCAGAGAAGGATTACGCTAAGACCCTCGGTAACGATCTCGAGATCCGCAAGTACCTCGAGAAGCGTCTTTCCCGCGCAGCTGTCTCCCGTGTCGAGATCGAGCGCGCTGGCGACAAGGTGAAGGTCATCATCCTCACCGCTCGCCCCGGCGTTGTCATCGGTAAGAAGGGTGCCGAGATCGATACCCTCCGCACCGAGCTCGAGAAGGTCGCTGGCGTCTCCAAGGGCCAGCTCTCCGTCGACGTTGTCGAGATCAAGCGCCCCGAGCTCGACGCTAACCTCGTTGCTCAGTCCATTGCTGAGCAGCTCGAGGGCCGCGTTGCCTTCCGTCGCGCTATGCGCAAGGCTGTCCAGTCCGCCCGCAAGGCCGGCGCCAAGGGCATCCGTATCCAGTGCTCCGGTCGTCTCGGCGGTGCCGAGATGGGCCGTCGTGAGTGGTACCGCGAGGGTCGCGTGCCTCTGCACACCCTCCGTGCCAAGATCGACTACGGCACGGCTGTCGCCAGCACCACCATGGGCGCTTGCGGCGTGAAGGTCTGGATCTACCTGGGCGAGAAGCTCCCGGGCCAGCCTGTTCCCAACCCTGCACTCGAGGGCTCTTCCCGTCCTCGTCGTCGTAACTCCGAGAGGAGGGGTCAGTAGTGCTTGCCCCTAAGCGTATTCTTCACCGCAAGGTGCAGCGTGGCTCCATGAAGGGCCAGGCCAAGGGTAATACCGAGCTGCATTTCGGCGAGTTTGGTATCCAGGCTCTCGAGGCCCATTGGATCACCAACCGTCAGATCGAGGCCGCTCGTATTGCCATGACCCGCTACATGAAGCGTGGCGGTCGTGTCTACATCACGATCTTCCCCGATAAGCCCATCACCAAGAAGCCCGCTGAGACTCGCATGGGTTCTGGTAAGGGTAACCCCGAGGAGTGGGTGGCCGTCGTCAAGCCCGGCCGCATCATGTTCGAGGTCAAGGGCGTGCCCGAGGAGGTCGCTCGCGAGGCTCTGCGTCTTGCACAGCACAAGCTTCCCATCAAGACCAAGATTGTTGCTGCCAAGAACGCTGAGCAGCGCATCGAGAAGGAGATGGCTGAGGAGGCCGCTCTCGAGGCCAAGTGGGCTGCTGAGGACGCCGCCGCCGCCAAGGAGGAGAACTAATGAAGCCCGCAGAGATTCGTGAGCTCTCGGACGCTCAGCTCGTTGAGAAGCTGAAGGAAATGCGCGCCGAGCTCTTTAACCTTCGTTTCCAGATGGCCACCAGCCAGCTGGACAACACCGCTCGCGTCAACACCGTGAAGAAGGACATCGCTCGCGTCCTCACGGAGCAGCGCGCCCGCGAGATCGCAGCGGAGAAGTCCGCTGTCGCCGAGTAGGACCTAAGGAGAGAACATGACTGATTCGCGTAACTCGCGTAAGGTCCGTACGGGTGTCGTTACCTCCGTCTCCGGTGCCAAGACCATTGTTGTCACCATCACCGAGCGCAAGCGTCACCCCAAGTACGGCAAGATGATGACCAGCTCCAAGAAGCTGCACGCTCACGACGAGGAGTGCACGGCTGGCGTGGGCGATACCGTCCGCGTTATGGAGACCCGTCCTATGTCCAAGATGAAGCGTTGGCGCCTCATCGAGGTCGTCGAGCGCGCTAAATAAGCAGTCGCTCTTACGACTTGTACGTTTCCGAAGATGTGCGTATGCCTGGCTTGCATACCACGGGCCGCATAAAGGCTGCGCACCTCTCTTCGGTTCTTAGTTCGGAGGAACATCTACCATGATTCAGATGCAAACCATGCTGAACGTCGCCGACAACTCCGGCGCTCGCAAGATTCGCTGCATCAAGGTGCTTGGCGGTTCCAAGCGTCGTTATGCAGGCATCGGCGATGTGTTCATCGGTGCTGTCCAGGAGGCTACCCCTGGCGCCAACGTCAAGAAGAAGGACGTTGTCCGTTGCGTCGTCGTTCGCACCGTTAAGGAGATCCGCCGCAAGGATGGCTCCTACATTCGCTTTGATGAGAACGCCTGCGTTGTCATCAACAACGATGGTTCGCCCGTCGGTACCCGTATCTTCGGGCCCGTCGCTCGCGAGCTTCGTGACAAGAAGTACATGAAGATCGTCTCGCTCGCTCCCGAGACCCTGTAGTTAGGGGAGATATATGTATATCAAGAAGGGCGATAAGGTCCAGGTTCTCTCTGGTAAGGATCGCGGCAAGCAGGGCGTTGTCCTGCGTGCTCTCCCCGCCGAGAACAAGGTCGTTGTCGAGGGCGTTTCGGTCGTCAAGAAGGCCGTCAAGCCCAACGCTGCCAACCAGCAGGGCGGCATCGTTTCGCAGGAGGCTCCCATCGACGCCTCCAACGTCAATCTCGTTTGCCCCGAGTGCGGTAAGGTTACCCGCGTCGGTCACGAGAAGGACGGCAAGAACAAGCTGCGCGTCTGCAAGAAGTGCGGCCACAAGTTCTAAGCTGCCCGCAACATCAAGTTGCTAGCAAAGGCCCGGATGCCACGGCACCCGGGCCTTTTTCTATCCCCACTCATTTGGGACAGACTTAAATGAGTGGCCGTTGAAATGCCGGCACCTGGGGGCGTTCATTTTCTGTCGGCAGCTGGGGACGACCATTCATTGGGGACAGACTTAAATGACCAGTCGTTGGGGGGACAGTCTCTATGTGCCGGCAGTTTGGGACGATCCTTTGATGTCTGATGCCCCCAGAGGGGTGAAGTAATACAGCTGGGTCTGTCTTTTAGGGCTTTGGTGTTCCGCCCCTTTATGTTTCACAAGGATCGTCGCATGCGCATTTACGCGCATAGCCTTGCGCGACAATGCGCATAGCCGCGCAAACATCTGCCAACTATGGCTAAATAATGACCGATAAGCAAATAAATACGCAAACACGAGCAGATACGCGCGCAATTGTGCGACTATAGGTTTGTTAGAAATGAAGGACTTCCGATGACTCAGGAGGCACATCATGGCAGATTCCAAACAGGCTCCGCTCTACGCCGAGGCAGCCGCAAAGGCGGCGTTTGCCTCGGTCCAGAATCAGCCGTTCCCAAACGACATCTTTACGGCTCCCGAGCTTCGTTGGGCTGTAATTGGGTGTGGCGTTATCGCCAACCAGATGGCTCAGTCTCTCGCCCTTGCCGGCCGAAAGCTCGCGGGCGTTGCCAACCGCACGCTGTCCAAGGCTCAGGCTTTTGCAGAGCAGTATGGCGTTGAGAAGGTCTATGGCACGGTCGAGGATCTCTACGCCGATCCGGACATTGACGCAGTCTATATCACCACGCCGCACAACACGCATATCACCTATCTGCGAGCCGCTCTGGCAGCTGGCAAGCACGTGCTCTGCGAGAAGGCCATTACCCTCAATTCCGCCGAGCTTGACGAGGCCCGCGCCATTGCCGACGAGCACAACGTGGTCCTTATGGACGCCACCACGGTGCTTCACATGCCCTTGTATCAGGAGCTGCGTCGTCGCATGGATGTCGGCGAGTTCGGCCGCATGAATCTCGCTCAGCTCAACTTTGGCAGCTATAAGGAGTACGGCGACCTGACCAACCGCTTCTACAACCGTAGCCTTGCCGGTGGCGCCATGCTCGACATTGGCGTGTATGCGCTCTCCGTTATGCGCCTCTTTATGGCGAGCCAGCCCGCTGAGGTTGTCTCGCTGGGCAACACCTGTGAGACCGGTGTCGACGTTGCGGGCGGCATTGTCTGCCGTAACGCCGAGCAGCAGCTGGGTGTTGTGAGCCTCACGCTCCACTCCAAGCAGCCCAAGCGCTCGGTCATCAGCTTCGACAAGTGCTATATCGAGGTCAACGAGTATCCGCGCGCCGATCACGCGACCATCGTGTGGACTGTGGACGGCCACCGCGAGGAGGTCCACGCCGGCACCGAAGCTTACGCCCTTTGCTATGAGATGGCCGATCTTGAGAAGGCCGTTGCCGGCGACGACTCCAAGCGCGAGCTGCTGGATTATGCTTCTGATGTTATGGAGCTTATGACCAAGCTCCGCGCCGATTGGGGAGTCGTGTACCCCGAGGAGGAGTAAGCGATGCTTGCGGAAGATAGGCTCAATGCGATCGTGTCGATGGTGCAGCAGGCCGGCTCGGTTACCGTGCCGGAACTTGCCGAGGCCCTGGGCGTGACACCGTCCACCATTCTCCGTGACTTGCAAACGCTCGACCGCGCGCACCGTATCGCCAAGGTGCACGGAGGTGCGACGAGTCTGGAGCGCGCGCACGTGACGCGCGACTTGACGATCAGCGAACGCAGTGATCTCCATAACGATGACAAGGAGCGCATCTGTGCTCGTGCCGCGGCCCTGGTGGAGCCCGATAGCTTTGTGTATATCGATTCGGGCTCAACGACCCTCAAGCTCATCGAGCATCTTCCGCGTCTCGACGGCGTCACCTATGTGACCGATTCCGTGCTCCATGCTCAGCACCTTGCTTTGCGCGGCATGCGTACCGTGGTGCTGGGCGGCGAGCTCAAACCCGAGACCGAGGCGCTCGTTGGCCCCGATGCCTTGGCAACCCTGGACCGCTATAACTTCAACTGCGGCTTTTGGGGATCCAACGGCATCGCGGCCGAGCAAGGTCTCACCACACCGGATATCGAGGAAGCACAGGTCAAGCGTATCTCGATGCGCCATACCGCCAAACGCTTCGTAATCTCGGACGCCAGTAAATTTGGCATGGTGGCGCCCGTCAAGTTCGCGGACTTCCGCGACGCAACGATTATTACCGCAGGCGAGGTCCCCGCCAAGTACCGGGCAATGGACAACGTCATCACGGTCTAGCAGCAGGGGACGGGCTAAGGCCAAAACCACCACAAAGGGGCCTGTCCCCATTGTGGTGGTTAGCAACGGAAACCGAGTAGTTTTCTCAATAGAAAAGCGGCAACGTCCATCACGGGCGTTGCCGCTTTCGTTGTCTACCGGTTTGTCTACGTCTGTAACAACTGGACCGTTAAAAGTGGGTTAGATGTTACAGAGTGAGATACTTCCGAACCGCACCGTCCCTTTGTCTCAATCTGTAACATCTTGGGCCGATTTTGCCGAGTTGTTGTTACAGATTGAGATTTTCCCTTAAGGGGGATTCGAATGTCTCGATTTGTAACAGATAGGCCGGAAAATGGGTTCTAACTGTTACAGATCGAGACGTTTTGGGACCGTGGCTGGGCCATTGCGGCAAAACCACCACAAAGGTGCCTGTCCCCATTGTGGTGGTTTAGGGCTCCCAGGGGCAGGGGGCTTCGATGTGGATGTGCTCGCCGGTTACGGGATGCGTGAAGGACACGCTGTGGGCGTGGAGCATCAGGCCGCAGGGGCGCGGCGTTCCGTACAGGTCGTCGCCAACCAGGGGATGATGCTCGCTTGCCAGGTGCACGCGAATCTGATGCTTGCGGCCGGTGAGCAACTCGACATCGATATACGAGCGCGTGGGTAGGCCGCGGCGGCTCTTAAGGCGCTTGAGCACCTTCACGCGCGTCTGCGACGGCTTGCCGCTGGCGCCGACGCGCATCTTGCGGCTGTCGTGGCGGTCGCGCGCGATGGGCTTGTCGATGAGCTTCTCGTTCCAGTCGATCTTGCCTTCGGCCAGCGCCAGATAGTGCTTTTCGAAGGCGTGGTCGATCACCATCTGGTCAAAGGCGGGCTGCGTCTGTTTGTCGAGCGAAAACAGTACCACGCCGGTGGTGTTGCGGTCCAGGCGGTTGAGCGGCTGCATGTCAGTCGCGGCAAAGCCGTCGCCCATGGCCAGCAGCAGATCGCTGGCGTAGTCGGTAAGCGTGCGCTCGCCGGTGCCGTCGCCGTGGACGATCATGCCGGCGGGCTTGTCGATGGCCATGAGCCAGGCGTCGCAGTAAAGGACTTGAGGTTCTTCGTTCACGTGTAAGCCTTTCGGTTAGCTGATTCCCACAAACATGCAGCCCGAGGTGGCGCCGCGCAGGCGGGCGGCGGGCTTGCGGCCGGCTTGAGCCGCCTCGACGGCGCGACGGACGCGAGCGACGGCACGGCCAATCTCATCGGCCTCGAGCAAGGTTCCGTCGACCATAAGACGACGGACGCCGGCGTCGAGCAACTGCGGTACCTGCGGCGTAAGGTCGATGGGGTAGGCATCGTACAAGCGAGAGCGGCCGTGGATGTCGGTGCGCACGGGCATGACCTTTCCGTCGATATTCTTGAGCGACAGCTTGCGGGCGCGCAGACGGCAGCTGGCACAATCGTGGATGCAGCCATTGGCCACCTGCAGGATGCAGTGCTCGCTCGTCATAACGCGCGGGCGGCCAAAGACGGTGATGCCCAGAGCTGCGGGCGCGGCGGCGCCGAGCGAGACAATCTCGTCGAGTGTGATCTCGGGCGAGAGCCAAAACGCACCGGCTCCGCGCTCGGCAAGCGCCTCCATGCAGGGCGTGTTGTGCACCGGCAGGCAAGAGCGAATCTCGGCCGTGGCGCCAACCTGGGCGGCCAGGGCAAGCTCAGAGATGTTGCCAATAGCGACCGTGGCGCCGGCAACAACCCACGGGTCGACGCGTACGTGGTCAACGGCGCGGCAGACCTCGTCGAGCACGGGTACGATGCCCTGCTCAAATGCATCGGTGGGGGAGAGCTCGGCCGCATCGAGCGCGTCGGTGGTCATGTAGATGCGCGTTACACCCTCGGCGCGAGCGGCCTCGGCGGCTTCGAGCGTGGTGACGGCGGCGCAGATCTGCGGCTCATCGCGGTAATGCTCGGGCGCGGGGCGGGAATCACTGGTTACAATCACCGGCAACTCGAGCGTTTTCGCACGCTCCTCGTAAGGTGCCAGAATGGCCTCTTCCAGCGCCTTACAAGCGGCGGCGCGCACCTTGTGCACGGCGGAAAAGCCCATACCACAGCCGGCGTCGAGCGAAACGTCAAAGCTTGCGGCCTCAAAGGGAGAGGAGCCCATGCGCCCGACGTGCTCAACCAGATCGGATGCCTCGACGGCACGGGTCTTGGCAGTCTCGACGGTAAAGCCCGTGGCCGTGGCCGTAAGCGAAGGATCGTCGCAACAGGTGAGCGTAACGGCAAACGGCTCGCCCAGACGCGCCACAACGGACACGTCTACGGCGCGGCGGCGCAGCACATCGCGCTTGAGCGCGGCGCCGGCGGCGTCAATGGCGCGCTGGCTTCGAATCACGCGCACGCGGCAGCCCTTGGGCATGCTACGGGGCACGCGACATTCGATGATGTCGCCCGCGGCGGCATCATCGGCAGCGATGGTGGTCAGGAATTGGTCGAACTCATCGTCGTGACGAAGCTCCAGCAGGTCGCCCTCGCCCACGGGCTCAAACAGCTCAATGCGGGCGATGGCGGCGCGGCGACGGCGATCGTCGGGCTTGAGTCCGCGTACATCGCGGTTGGCCAGGCGGCTGCCCAGCACCGTGCCCACAATCTGGCCGCGGTTGTTGGAGCGCTCGTAGCTCATCATCTCGTCGCCCGAGGTGCCATCCTGGTAGGCGTGCGTAAAGTCGCGATTAAAGCAGCGCTTGAGCTGGCGCTGGCGGGCGGCATCCTCATCCTTAGAGGTCGAAACATCGGCAAGCATGTCATCAATCTGATGACGATACACATCAACGATGGAGTACACGTAATCGGGTGCCTTCATGCGGCCCTCGAGCTTGAGCGATGCGGCGCCGGCGTCATACAGACGGCGAACAAGCTGTGAGGTGTTGGTGTCACGCGGGCACAGCGCGCGCTCGCGACCGGCAGGGGAGAGCGCGCGACCGTTCTCGTCGATCAACTCGTAGGGCAGGCGGCAGGGCTGGGCGCACATGCCGCGGTTGGCCGATCGTCCCGCCATGGCAAAGCTCGACAGCAGGCACAGGCCCGAGTAGCAAAAGCAGATGGCGCCATGGCTGAAGACCTCAAGGTCCACATCGGGCGCGGCGTCGTGAATGGCGGCGATCTCGTCAATGGAGAGCTCGCGCGAGAGAGTCACGCGGTCGGCGCCCTGCTCACGGCACCAAAGGGTTCCGCGGTCGTCGTGGATGTTCGCCTGGGTCGAGATATGTGTCTCGATGCCGGGCATGGTGCGCTTGGACTCAAAGAACAGACCCCAGTCCTGGATAATGAAGGCATCGGCGCCCAGCGTGGAGCAGCGATGAATGAGCTGCAGTGCATCGCCCATCTCGGACTGCTTGATGACGATGTTGACCGTGACGTAGACGCGCGACCCGGCTAGATGCGCGGCGCGGCAGGCTTGCTCAAAGGCCTCGTCGGTAAAGTTGGTGGCCTTGCGGCGGGCGTTGAAGCTGCCCATGCCGCAATAGATGGCGTCTGCCCCCGCGGCGAGTGCGGCGGCAAAGGGCTCGGGCCCTCCGGCGGGCGCCAAAAGCTCGGGTCTGCGGTTGGTGGTTCGACTGGCGGTTGCGGTCATATCCTGCCTTTCAAAATGCTCAGATATTCAAAAGTATAGTGGTGCCGTTGCGGCAGGCGATGCCCGTGCTCCAAGCGGGATAAAGTCTTCAGCAGCTTGGGCTGGCTGACCCCGTGGAGAACCGTTCAGCGGTTCGGGGAAACCGTTGGGCGATAAAATATTCTCGTAAACTGATAATAATCTTGCATCGCGCGGAAACCTTGAGTACTATCCCAATCAAGCGCGGTGTTCAGACCGAACTGTGCCTCCCGGTGCGAACGCCGCGCTCACGCTTTCTAGTTAACCGTAAGGAGATAAACATGAGCAAGACCGTCGTGTCTTCCGATAACGCACCCGCAGCCATCGGACCGTATTCCCCCGGTATCCAGACCGGCAACATGGTGTTCCTGTCCGGCCAGCTGGGCATCGACCCCACAACTGGCAAGATGCCCAAGGGCGTCGAGGCCCAGGCCAAGCAGTCCCTTGCTAACGTCGAGGCCCTGCTGACTGCCGCCGGCGCTACGTTTGCCGATGTCGTCAAGACCACGGTCTACCTGGCCGACATTGCCGACTTCGCTGCCGTGAACGAGATCTACGCCTCCAAGTTCGAGGCTCCGTTCCCCGCGCGCAGCGCTTTCCAGGTTGCCGCCCTTCCGGCTGGCGGTCTGGTCGAGATCGAGGTCGTCGCCGCTCTCTAAGGCGTTGGCAACAACTAAACATGACATGCAAAAAGACCCTGCAGCGCGTGCGAGCTGCAGGGTCTTTTGTTAAGTGACGGATCGCTTGTGGAGCTGCGCTCCATTTTGCTCGTTAGCCCTCCTTGCGAACTTTTTGCAGGTAGCGGTAGACGCTGGGCTCCGAGATGCCCAGCGCGGTGGCGGCGCAGGCCACGGCGCCCTTGAGCATGAACACCCCGTTGCCGTTGAGGTGGCGAATGACGTCCACGCGGTCGCCCTGACCAAGCGACGCTACATCCAGCCCGCGCGCGCTCAGCAACTCGGCAATGCTGCGGTCGATGAGCTCCTGTGTGGACTCCGAAAGGCTTTCGACCTCGATAGGGGCGGGCTCCGTGCGCGTCGGCGCCGCGTCGAAGCACGCCATGAGCTGCTGCGCCATGGCGTTGATGGAGCGTACGGTCGAGAGGTCGGTGTTGACGCAGAGCATACCGACGATCTCGTCATTCTCGCGGATAAAGTACGTCGCCGACTCCAACGTCTTGCCACCGGCACCGCGGCCCTCGTAGCCCGTAATAAACGGCAGGTCGCGATACTTGGCGTCGTGCATGATCTTGAGTGCCAGATCGGTGGCGGGACCGCCGACCTTGCGGCCGCTCACGATGCCGTTGCGAATATCGACGATGGCGTGGTCGGGATCTGAGAAATCGTGCAGCACGATTTCGCTGTTCTTACCGAGTATCTGCTCCAGGAAATCGACCATCGGCAAAAAGCGACGTACGGTCTCGTTCACGGGCAACTCCTTGGGGTGAAATCGGAAATGTTCATAACAATTTTTTCTCATGGTAACACGCCATTCCTCATCTCGCATATTCGCAGGTACATTGCGTAATACAGACGAACGGTAGGAATTTGGCGGTAAACGGTCGACCAAAAGAAAAGTTAGATGCTATTTTGACCGGACACTTTCCTGACCTGCGGAAATTCGTTATCTCAGCTTAAGAATAGTCTGATAACAAAAAATTATTATTGAGAATGAGAATCATCTTTAATACGATATCCAACGAAGGCACAACCTCAACCCCGCACTGCGTCACAATAGAGCGTTAGATGCGAAAACAACTATTTCGAGGATTGGTGGTCAAATGACCCAGGAGACGGTTACGAACGGCACTGAAGCCCTGTTCACTCGCGAAGGCATGCCTCCCGTTAAGGAAATGATCCCGTGTGCCCTTCAGCACGTACTGGCATCGTTTGCCGGCATCATTACCCCGGCGGTCATCATGGCCGGCGTCTACGGCTTTAATAGCCAGCAGAGCACCGACATCATCCAGGTCGCGCTCATTCTTTCGGCGATCGATACGGCCCTTCAGGCCTTCGCTCCCTTCCGTCGCATCGGCGGCGGCCTGCCCATCGTCATGGGCGTTTCCTTCGCGTTCCTGCCGGCCCTGCAGGCCATGGGTGCCTCGGGCTTTAGCTTTGGTGCGCTGCTGGGCGGCGAGATCGTCGGTGGCGCCGTCGCGGTCCTCTTTGGTCTGGCCTACAGCAAGATCAAGTGGCTGTTCCCGCCTGTCGTGACCGGTACGGTCATCTTCTCCATCGGCGTTTCGCTGTATCCCACGGCTGTCAAGTATATGGCCGGCGGTATGGGTACGCCGCTGTGGGGCACCCCGCAGGCCTGGTGCGTCGCTCTTATCACCTTCGCCGTGGTCTTTGCGCTCGCCAACTTTGGCAAGGGCACGCTCAAGCTGGGATCCGTGTTCTTTGGCATGATCGTTGGCATGATCGTTTCGATCCCCTTTGGCATGATCGACTTCTCCAGCGTCGCCACCGCCCAGGTCTTCGCCCTTCCCAAGCTCATGCCCTACGCGCTCGAGTTTGATCCCGAGGTCTGCATTACCCTCGCCGTCGTGTTCCCCATGGTCGCCATCCAGGTTATCGGCGACGTCTCCGCTGCCTGCCTGGGCTCCATCGACCGTATGCCCACCGAGCGCGAGCTCTCCGGTGCCATCGTGTCCCAGGGCCTCACCTCTATGGTCGGCGGCCTGCTGGGCGGTCTTCCCACCAGCGCCCTTGGCCAGAACGTGGGCATCATCTGCTCCAACAAGGTCGTCAACAAGTGGGTCTTTGTGATCATTGCGGCCGTCTTTGCCATCGCCGGTCTGTTCCCGCAGCTCTCTGCCGTCCTTTCCGCTATCCCGCAGCCCGTCATCGGCGGCGCGACCGTCGGCGTCTTTGGCACCATCACCATGAACGGCGTGCGCATGTTCACCCGCGAGGGCCTTACGCAGCGCACTACTACCATCGTCGGTACCTCCGTCGTCTTTGGCCTGGGTATCTGGATGGCCAGCGGTTGCCTTGCCGGCGAGGGCATGCCCACCTGGGTGCCCACCGTCATCGGCTCCAACGCCGTGACCCCCACCGCCATCATGGCCATTGTCCTTAACCTGATCCTCCCGCAGACGCCGGTCGTGGCTCAGCATATCGATGCTGCCAAGGACGCTGCCGTGGATCTGGTCTTGCCCGAGAGCAAGAAGTAACCAATTCGGTGCTATTCGTCGGCGGGCGCATCGCCTCGTCCGCCGACGTCATGCGGTGCCAAGCCGCACTTCAAAGGGTTTGTCCCTTTGGTGAAGCGTTGACGGGAGAGGGCCCGTTTCCGGTGTAGGCCGGCGCTTCGCACTCCGCCATGTCAGAGGTGTCAAACCCCGCCCCTGATGTTGAAGGGAGCATTTATGCTTCTGGTCGCTAACGGTTCCGTCTTTACTCGCAACGCTCAGACCCCGTTCATTCCAAACGGTGCGGTCGCCATTGACGGAGATACGATCGTCGAAGTGGGCCCCGAGTGCGAGCTCAAGGCTAAGTACCCGGATGCCGAGTACGTCGACGCCCAGGGCAACCTCATCATGCCCGGACTTATCAACTGCCACACCCACATCTACTCGGGTCTGGCCCGCGGCCTTGCCATTAAGGGCTGCAACCCCACCAACTTCCTGGAGAATCTTGAGCAGCAGTGGTGGAAGATTGACGACAACCTGACGCTTGACGGCACCAAGGCCAGCGCCTATGCCACGATTTTGGATTCCATCCGCGATGGCGTTACCACGATCTTCGATCACCACGCGAGCTTCTGCGAGATTCCGGGTAGCCTCTTTACCATTAAGGACGCCGCTCAGGAGCTGGGCATGCGTTCGTGCCTGTGCTACGAGGTTTCCGACCGCCGCGGCCAGGAAAAGTGCGATCAGGCTATTGCCGAGAACGCCGAGTTTGCCCAGTGGGCCGCCAAGGAGCGTCGCGATAACGACAACCACATGATCGCCGCAATGTTTGGCGGGCATGCCACCTTTACGCTGTCGGATGAGACCATGGATAAGATGGCCGAGGCCAACAACGGTCTGACCGGCTTCCACATCCACGTGTGCGAGGGCATGAACGATGTGTGGGATTCCCGCCTCAACCGCGGCGGCATCAGCCCCGTCGAGCGCCTGCTGCAACACAACCTGCTCGGCCCCGACACCATGCTGGGCCACTGCATCCACGTGACGCCCGCCGAGATGGATATCGTCAAGGAGTCCGGCACCTGGCTGGTTAACAACCCCGAATCCAATATGGGCAATGCCGTGGGCTGCGCCCCCGTGCTCGAATTCTTCCGCCGCGGCATCCCCGTGTGCATGGGCACCGACGCCTACACCCACGATATGCTCGAGAGCCTTAAGGTCTTCTTGATCATTCAGCGCCACAACGCCGCCATGCCCAACGTGGGCTGGTGCGAGGCCATGACCATGCTGTTCGAGAATAACGCCAAGATGGCCAGCAAGTACTTCGATCGCAAGCTCGGTGTGCTTGAGCCCGGCGCTGCCGCCGACGTCATCGTTATGGACTACAAGCCCTTTACGCCGCTGAGCGAGGAGAACATCGACGGCCACATGCTCTTTGGCATGATGGGCAAAAACTGCCGTACCACCATCATCAACGGCCGCGTCCTGTACAAGGATCGCGAGTTTGTCGGTATCGATGAGGAAAAGATTAACGCGTGGACCATGGCTGAGTCCAAGAAGCTCTGGAGCGCGCTTAACAATCGCACCTACTAATTCACAAGTAGATTCACGCGCGTCGGATGTTTCGCCGCATCTGACGCGCGTATAGGCGGCCTCCGCGGGGTCGCCGGCGCTGTGCTAGCGCTACACCGTATTTGCGCCCGCCGCGCGGTCTCGCCGGGCGTTACAGAGAGGAGCTCATTATGAGCGACATCATGAGGCCGATCCCGTTTTCGCAGCTGATGAACTGGATCATCGAGGAGCACAAGACTCAGGGCGCCGTCTTTGGCGTGCGCAAGATGGTCACGACCAACCAGGAGGGCGCGCTTCCCATTTTTGACGAGCGCATCGAGACTCCGTTTGGCCCGGCCGCCGGTCCCAATACGCAGCTGGCCCAGAACATCGTGGCATCCTACGTGGCCGGTTCCCGCTTCTTTGAGCTCAAGACCGTTCAGGTTATGGACGGCGAGGAGCTCTCCAAGTGTGTGAACAAGCCCTGCATCGTGGCGCAGGACGAGTGCTACAACTGCGAGTGGTCGACCGAGCTCGAGGTTCCGCAGGCCTTTGCCGAGTACGTGAAGGCATGGTTTGCCTGCCACCTGATCGCTCGCGAGTACGGCCTGGGCAGCCCGGATGGTTTTGTCTTCAACATGTCCGTGGGTTATGACCTCGAGGGCATCAAGAGCCCCAAGGTCGATGCGTACATTGAGGGCATGAAGGACGCCAGCGGCTCCGAGGTTTGGAACGAGTGCCGCACGTGGGCGCTCGCTAACCTGGACAAGTTTGAGCATGTCGATGCCGCGTTTGTCGAGTCCATCCCGGCGCGCGTCTCCAACTCCATTACCGAGTCCACGCTGCATGGCTGCCCGCCGGCGGAGATCGAGCGCATCGCGACCTATCTGATTACCGAGAAGGGTCTCAACACCTACATCAAGTGCAACCCCACGCTGCTGGGCTATGAGTTTGCTCGCCAGCGCCTCAACGAGCTGGGCTTCGACTACATCGTCTTCGATGACACGCACTTCCGCGAGGATCTGCAGTGGGTCGACGCTGTGCCCATGTTTGAGCGTCTGATTGCCCTGTGTGCCGAGCGCGGCCTGGAGTTTGGCGTCAAGCTGACCAACACGTTCCCCGTCGACGTGACGAGGAACGAGCTGCCCTCCACCGAGATGTACATGTCCGGCCGTTCGCTGTTCTCGCTGACCATCGAGGCCGCCCGTCGCATTACCGAGCAGTTCGATGGCAAGCTGCGCATTAGCTACTCTGGCGGTGCTACGGTCTACAACATCCGCGCCCTGTACGATGCCGGCATTTGGCCCGTCACCCTGGCGACCGACGTACTCAAGCCTGGTGGCTACGAGCGCTTTAGCCAGATGGCTGGCGAGTTTACCGACCTGGATGGCAAGCCGTTCGCGGGCGTCTCTCTCGAGGCCGTGACTGCGATCCAGACCGACTCGCTCACCAACCCGCTCTACAAGAAGCCGCTGCGCCCGCTGCCCGACCGCAAGGTCGCCGGCAAGAGCCCGCTTTCCGACTGCTTTACCACGCCGTGCCGCACGAGCTGCCCCATCCAGCAGGATATTCCCGCCTACCTGGCGGCTGTTGACGAGGGTCGCTACGAGGACGCGCTCAACATCATTATCGAGCGCAACGCCCTGCCGTTCATTACCGGCACCATCTGCCCGCATCCCTGCGGCCGTGCCTGCGAGCGCGCATTCTACGAGCCCGAGGGCGCCCAGATTCGCGCCAGCAAGCTCAAGGCTGCCCGCGAGGCCATGACCGCCGTGCTGCCCAAGCTGCGCGCCCAGGCCATCGCCAACGACGGCGAGCGCAACGTTGCCGTTATCGGCGGCGGTCCGGCCGGTCTGGCGACGGCGTTCTTCCTGACGCGTGCCGGCGTGCCCGTCACCATCTTTGAGGCCCGCGATTCGCTCGGCGGCGTGGTCCGTCACGTGATTCCTGAGTTCCGCATTGCGAGCGACGATATCTCCCACGACGCAGAGCTCTGCCTGGCCTTTGGCGCCAAGGTGCAGCTCAATGCTCGCGTGGAGTCCATCGAAGAGCTCAAGGCTCGGGGCTTTACCGACGTTGTCGTGGCCACCGGTGCCTGGATGCCCGGTTCCGCCGGCCTGGGCGAGGGTGCCGAGCTCGACGTGCTGGAGTTCCTCGAGGCCGCCAAGAAGGGCGAGAAGCTCGAGCTGGGCGAGGACGTCGTAGTCATTGGCGCCGGCAACACCGCCATGGATGCTGCCCGCGTGGCCAAGCGTCTGGCTGGTGTGAAGAACGTGCGCCTGGTGTATCGCCGCACCAAGAAGCAGATGCCTGCCGACGAGGAAGAGCTCGATCTTGCTCTTGCCGACGGCGTTGAGTTCTGCGAGCTACTGGCGCCCAAGGCACTTAACGGCGCCGTGCTGACCTGCGATGTTATGGAGCTCGGCGAGCCGGATGCAAGCGGCCGTCGCAGCCCCGTCGCCACGGGCGAGACCGTCGAGCTTTCCGCCACCACGGTGATCTGCGCCGTGGGCGAGGGCATCGATGCCAGCCTGTACGACGCCGCGGGCGTCGAGCACGACCGTCGCGGCCGCCTTGCCGCCACCTCCACCGGTGTCGAGGGTGTCTGGGCTGCGGGCGACTGCCGTCGCGGTCCTGCCACCGTGGTTGAGGCTATTGCCGACGCCGCCGAGGTCGCCCGTGCCATCGCCGGCGTGGACTTTAACAAGTACGCCGATTGCAACGAGCAGGCTGGCCGCGAGGACACCTGCTACGAGCGCAAGGGGTCGCTGTGCCGCGACAAGCGCAACTGCACCAAGACTCGCTGCCTGGGCTGCGGCTCGGTGTGCGAGGTCTGCTGCGACGTGTGCCCCAACCGCGCCAACGTGGCCATTAAGGTGCCGGGCCTGGCCAAGCATCAGGTCGTTCATGTCGATGGCATGTGCAACGAGTGCGGCAACTGCGCCGTGTTCTGCCCCTACCAGGAGGGTCGTCCCTACAAGGACAAGCTCACCCTGTTCTGGAGCGAGGAGGACATGGAGAACTCCGAGAATGAGGGCTTCCTGGCCGTGGACGAGGACCACTTTAAGGTCCGCGTCGCCGGCACGGTCCGCACCGTCTCGGTCGATGCCGTCAACACCGGTCTTCCCGAGGCCGTCCGCCTGACCATCAGGGCTGTGCGCGACAACTATTCGTACCTTCTTAAGAAATAGGCGAGTCTCTTATGGCCAAATCCATTCAACATAACGTGGCCTACGTTGCCTGCGGAAGCGGCTGTGCTTCCGCAGGCGGCGACGCCCGCTGCAGCGAAGGCTGCATTGGCTGTGGTGCCTGTGTCACGGCCTGCCCCCGCGGTGCCATCGCACTGGTCGACGGCGTCGCCCGCGTGGACCGCTCCAAGTGCACGGGCTGTGGCCTGTGCGGCATGGCGTGCCCGCAGCGCGTGATTGCCTTCGTTCCCGGCTACCAGAACATCCTGGTGCGCTGCAACAACACCGATAAGGGCGCCATTGCGCGCAAGATCTGCGACACCAGCTGCATCGGTTGCGGCATGTGCGCCAAAAAGTGCCCTGCCGGCGCAATCCGCATCGAGGACAACTGCGCCCATATCGACGGCGTGGACTGCCTGTCGTGCGGCATGTGCGCCGTCGTCTGCCCGCATGGCGCCATCCACGACCGCACCGGCATCGCCGCCGGCGTGTAGAAGGGAATCACCATGGCACAGGAATTCACTTTTACCGTTAACGGTGTCGAGCACACGACGACGGAGAATAAACCACTGCTGCGCTATCTGCGCGACGACCTGCACATTCACTCCGCCAAGGACGGCTGCTCCGAGGGCGCCTGCGGCACCTGCACCATCCATGTGGACGGTGCGGCCGTCAAGGCGTGCGTACTGACCACTGCTCTTGCCGCCGGCCGTAACATCGTGACCGTCGAGGGCCTGCCCGAGGACGTGCGCGAGGCCTTTGTGTACGCCTTTGGCGCCGTGGGCGCCGTGCAGTGCGGTTTTTGCATCCCCGGCATGGTCATGGCGGGTGCAGCGCTGATCGCCGAGGACCCCGAGCCCACCGAGGAGCAGATCAAGTACGCCATCCGTGGCAATGTCTGCCGCTGCACCGGCTACAAAAAGATTATCGAGGGCATTTCGCTGGCAGCTGCGGTGCTCCGTGGCGAAAAGCAGATCGACGAGGATTTGGAGCGCGGCGACGACTACGGCGTGGGCAAGCGCGCCTTCCGCATCGACGTGCGCAAGAAGGTGCTCGGCGAGGGCAAGTATCCCGACGACATCGACGAGCTCGATCAGCCGGGTCTGACCTATGCCAGCGCCGTGCGCTCCAAGTACCCGCGCGCCCGTGTGCTCTCCATCGATACCTCCAAAGCCGAGGCCCTGCCCGGCGTGGTGGGTATCCTGCGCGCCGAGGACGTGCCGGTCAACCAGGTCGGCCACCTTATCCAGGACTGGGACGTCATGATCGCGGCGGGCGATATCACCCGCTGCGTGGGTGACGCCATCGTGCTGGTGGTTGCCGAGGACGAGGCGACGCTCGAGAAGGCCAAGAAGCTCGTAAAGATTGATTACGAGCCGCTGGAGCCCGTGCGCAATATCGCCGAGGCCAAGGCCGCCGACGCCCCGCGCCTGCACGACAGCTTCTTTGCCTTTGGCAACACGGTGGAGCTCAAGGACAACGTGTGCCAGAGCCGTCACGTGACGCGCGGCGACGCCGCCAAGGCGCTGGCAGAGAGCGCGTTCACCGTGACGCAGCGCTTTACCACGCCCTTTACCGAGCATGCCTTCTTGGAGCCCGAGTGCGCCGTCGCCTTCCCGTACAAGAACGGCGTCAAGGTGCAGTCGACCGACCAGGGCGCCTACGATACGCGCAAAGAGTGCGCCCACATGTTTGGCTGGGATAGCGAACCCGAGCGCGTGGTTGTAGAGACCATGCTCGTGGGTGGCGGCTTTGGCGGCAAGGAGGACGTGTCCATTCAGCATCTGGCCGCGCTCGCTGCCTATAAGTTCCAGCGTCCTGTGAAGTGCAAGCTCACGCGTGCCGAGTCGCTTGCTTTCCATCCCAAGCGCCATGCCATGGACGGCACCTTTACGCTGGGTTGCGACGCCGAGGGCAACTTTACCGGCCTGGACTGCGAGATCAACTTTGATACCGGTGCCTACGCTTCGCTGTGCGGCCCGGTGCTCGAGCGCGCCTGCACGCATGCCGTCGGCCCCTACAAGTACCAGAACACTGACATTCGCGGTTTTGGCTACTACACCAACAACCCGCCCGCCGGCGCGTACCGCGGCTTTGGCGTTTGCCAGTCCGAGTTTGCGCTCGAGAGCCTGATCGACCTGCTGGCCGAGAAGGTCGGCCTGGATCCGTGGGAGATCCGCTACCGTAACGCCATCGAGCCGGGCGAGGTTTTGCCCAACGGCCAGATTGCCGATTGCTCCACGGCGCTTAAGGAGACGCTGCTCGAGGTCAAGGATGCCTACTATGCGCATCCCGGACACGCCGGTATCGCCTGCGCCATGAAGAACGCTGGCGTGGGCGTTGGCCTGCCCGATGCCGGCCGCTGCAAGATCCGCATCGAGAACGGCGTGGCTGTGGTCTATGCCGCCACGTCCGACATCGGCCAGGGCTGCAACACCGTCTTTTTGCAGGACGTTGCCGAGGCATGCGGCCTGCCGCTTCGCTGCATCGCCAACGGCGAGTGCTCCACTGAGAACGCTCCCGACTCCGGCACCACGTCTGGTTCGCGTCAGACGGTCGTGACCGGCGAGGCCGTGCGCGGTGCCGCCTTCCTGCTGCGCGATGCCATGCTTGATATCGAGGCCGGCAAGTCTGCGCCCGCCGCTCCCGTGAATGCGCATGGCGACGGCGTCAAGATCGAGTACGATGACGGTCGCGCCTATCAGCTGCACACGCAGGAGCTCGTCGCCGGCCAGGGTATGCATCCTCAGGATCCCGCGGCCGCCATCAAGGCGCTCGAGGGACGCGAGTTTGGCTACGTGTACCTGGAGCCGACCGACAAGCTGGGTGCGGATGTTCCCAACCCCAAGAGCCACATCTGCTACGGCTTTGCCACGCATGTGGTCATTCTGGATGATGACGGTCGCGTGAGCGAGGTCTATGCCGCGCACGATTCCGGCAAGGTGGTCAACCCCATCTCCATCCAGGGTCAGATCGAAGGCGGCGTGCTTATGGGTATGGGCTATGCGCTTACCGAGGACTGGCCGCTCAAGGACTGCGTACCCCAGGCAAGGTACGGTACGCTCGGGCTGTTCCGTGCGCCCGAGATTCCGAATATCCACGCCATCTACGTGGAGAAGGACGAGCTGTTGCCCGTGGCATACGGCGGCAAGGGCATCGGTGAGATCGCAACGATTCCCACGGCGCCCGCCGTACAGAACGCCTATCGCGCATTCGACGGCAAGCTGCGTCCGGATCTGCCCATGGTGGATACGCCGTACAGCCGCGTTCGCAACCGCGGGTAGGGTGGGGTGCGGACGACCATTGCTGATGGGCTGTTCGCGCTCAACATCAACTACATACGCTGCGCCTTTGGCCCCGGCTCCATCGCGAGCCGGGGCCTTTTGTTTGGAGCGGAGACAGCATCCCAGATTCGACGTTCTGAACGGGATACGCTTTCCGGGTGGGCTTCAAACGGAAAGTGCATCCCGGAATCCGCGCCTGGAATGGGATGCGCTTTCCGGAATAGCCTTCAACCGGAAACTGCGTCCCGGAATTTCGATTCAGAGTGGGATGCCGTTTCCGGCTGAACCATCAGGCGGAAAGTTCATCCCAGAATTGACGCTCAGAGCGGGACACGGTTTCCGGATAGGACCTCAGCGGAAACCGTGTCCCACTCTGAGACGGGATTCCGGGACACGCTTTCCGCTAGGCCCGCCATCCGGAAAGTGCATCCCGTTTTGAGCGTCCAGACTGGGACGCGCTTTCCGTTGGCGTGGCCGTTGGGAAAACGCGGCCCAGATAGGGGGGATGCGATCCGGCGATGCGCGGCCCAGCAGCTCCTACAGCTCCACTTCGTTGAGCCACGCCGGCAGCGCGGTCTGCCGGATGCCTGCCGTCTGCAGCTTTTTGGCGAGCATTCCTGCCGAGCGGACCTCGTTTATGGTAAAGCGCAGCAGAGGGTGACCGTAGAGCGATAGGTGCGCCTCGCGCTGTCGTTCGGCAACGAGCGCCTCGGCGGTGGTGCGCCCGGCTAGCATGGCCTGGTCGGTATATTTGACGAGCCCGTCGAGCTCGCCCAGCGTGAGTTCCCGCGCCTGGCGCTCCCAGGCAAAGTCCGTTCGTATGGGCTTGGCCGAATCGAAGGGGTCCGTAAGCTCGTATTGAAGCCAGTCGGGCGCAAAACCGGTCTCGATCATGACGGCGCGGGCGACCGATTCCCCACCGCTCTCGGCGCGGACGTCGGCATATCGAAGCGTTGTGAGGGCCGTACGAATCGCGCGACCATTGCGGGCGGTCGTTCGTTGCTCGACGGCCTCCATCAGCTGTTCCCGCGCAAGGCCGAACTTTGAGATCGCCGAATCGGCAATGGGCATGCCGTCGGCAAAACCAGTTTGCAGCAGGCAATCTGTGGCCGTTTGGATGGGCGGCGTTACCGATATGCCGGCTCTGTGTATTGCTCCGGCCGGCTCAATCTGGTGCCGCTGAATATGCGCGCCCGGGCGAGCCGACGGCTTTGTGGCGCTGCAGGCATGCACGACATTCAGGTGTCGCCACGAGACCTCGAGCCCCAGCAGGCAGGCAGCCGAAAACGCGCAGAACGTCCAATCGGGGTGGATGATCGCAAGGGCGCGAATAATCTCGCAATGACGCTGCGCCCGGTTGAGCTCATCCCAGCGTATTTTGCGCGCGAACAATCCCGGCATGGGGGAGACGACCGTGCTGCCGGTGCGCCGAAGGAGCGCTTTTCGGATCGCCGCGCTCGGGGGAATCAGACAGCGCCCCTCTTGTTCGGCTTGGTTCAACAGCTGGTCGATGAGTTGGTCATTGCAATGGGTCATGAGCTACCGCCTCCTTTTGGGTAGCAAAAACGTATCAGCCGGAACTTGCCGCTCAGCTGACCAAAAGCTGACCAAAATCTAACCATGCAGGTAGATGGCCTGGTTTTGACGCCATTTTTTGAAGCCGAATCGGCGGGCGGTAATCGACATCCGTGAACGGTAGCTAGTTATGAAGCCTTGGTAAGTTTCGGGACGTGTACTTTTTCGAAAAAGAGCAATCTATCTGCTGTTTTGTGTTTCTGGATCGCATATTTGAAGGCATGTGATAAAGGCGGCGGATCGTCGACTGGTATCTGCGGAAACTGTGACCCAGATTTCGGCCCCAGGGTGGGATGCCGTTTCCGGATCGGGCCTCAAACGGAAATTGCATCCCGGAACGAGCGCTCAGAGCGGGATGAACTTTCCCAACGGGGCCGCAGGCGGAAATTGCGTCCCGGATTCAAGCCTCAGAACGGGACGCACTTTCCGGATGGCATGTTTGGCGGAAACTACGGCCCAGTTTTTGGCTCCAGAACGGGATACATTTTCCGGAACGGTCCACGTGCGGTGGTGTATCGACCCTTTTGCGTGCGCCGCTTGTCGAATTACGTTATAGCTAGCTATATTATAGGAAGGTATAATATAGCTAGCTATAACGTAAAGGAAGGATGGCCCTATGTTTATCGGAAGAACAGCGGAAATGTCCGAGCTCAATCGACTGTATGGCACGGGCTCCTTTGAAATGCCTGTGATTTACGGCCGCCGTCGTGTGGGTAAAACGCGCCTTATCACAGAGTTCATCCAAGGCAAGAAAGCTATTTACTTTCAAGCTCGTCGTACCAATGCGGAGGCAAACCTGCACGGCTTTAGCCAGGCGATACTTGCAGGCTCGGTTGGTGCTGCAGGCGTGTCGTTTCGTAGTTTTGACGAAGCGTTCGATGCATTGGCCACCATGGCTCGCACGGAACGTTTGGTTGTCGTGATTGACGAGTATCCCTATCTCGCCCAATCGAATCCCGAAATCAGCTCGTTGCTGCAAGACAAGATCGATCACCTGTACAAAGAGACCAAGCTCATGCTTATCCTGTGCGGGTCGTCGCTTTCGTTTATGGAAGAGCGGGTGCTGGGCTACGAGAGTCCGCTATACGGTAGGCGTACGGCCCAGTTTAAGATTATGCCGCTCGATTTTACGACGACCCTCGGCCTGTGGCAGGGCATGAGTCGCGAAGACGCTGCGGTTTGCTATGGCATGACGGGCGGCATTCCTGCATATATCGAGAAAGTCGATCCTGCCGCGCCGCTCAAGGACAACATCAAACGTCTTTTTCTTACTCCTACGGGCTATCTCTTTGAGGAGCCGAGTAACCTGCTATTGCAAGAGTGCCGCAATCCCGAGCAATATGATGCGATCGTGCAAGCAATTGCTCAGGGGCGCTCGAAGATCTCGGAGATTGCGAGCTCTACGGGAATCCCTGCGAGCAACGTAAAGAGCTATGTGGATAAGCTGGCGTCGCTTGGGATTGTCGAGCGCGAGCTGCCCCTAAACGAGACGAGCAATAAGCGAGCCGTGTATCTGCTGAGCGATCAGATGTTTAGGTTCTGGTACAAGTTTGTTCCGCAGAACATCGGGCTGATTCAAAACGATATGGCCGAGATGGCGTATGAGCGCATTGAGCCGCACGTATCGGATTACATGGGTACGGTCTTTGAGCTTATATGCAGACAATACGTGTACGAACTCGCGCGGGCGGGCCAGCTTGATGTGGTTCCGGCAAGCGTTGGGCGCTGGTGGGGGACGGATAATCGCACGCATACGCAGGAAGAAATCGACTTGATTGTTGACGATGGCGAGGGCACTGCGCTGTTTGCGGAATGCAAATGGCGCAATGAACCAGTGGGCGAAGACGTGCTGCAAAAGCTCGTGCATCGAAGCGAGCTCTTTAGGCGGCAGCATAAAAGCTACGTGATCTTCTCGAAGCGTGGCTTTACGCAAGGATGTCAGGAAGCTGCGGCGAGCAGGGGAGATACCAAGCTGATTTCGTTTGCCGAGATGTGAGTGCGGAGATAACCAAGCGCGCTCTGATGTGATTGCTCGGAATGGGTCGCGCTAAGGATGCCAAGCGTAAAACCTACAATGAAAATGGCGTAAAAACTACATTGAGAACGGCGTAAAAACAGCATTGAGAATGGCGTAATTTCGTATATCGCATGATCGCCCGAGCTTGCACACGGCCTTTTGCGAGCTCTTGCCATGAACGAGAGCCAGGCTGTCACGTACAAGACGCTCATAAAGGACGCCTCGTACGGTGAGACGGGCCCCGACGAGAGGACCATCGCTGCGCACCTGGATCTCTTCAACAGGCTCAAGCTGACCGAGGACCTGTGCGGATGGGAGCCATCGAGGTCAAGCTGAGTGATGCGAAAGCAGACGATGGAGCGAGAAATCTCAAGGCGCTGGAGAGGAAAGTGCTCTCCAATCCTGCCGCCCAGAATGCCGCGCCGGCGTTTTTGGCGGTCGTGGTTGGAAAGGGGAGCATTGCCTACACACGCGACGACGGCGTGGCGGTGATCCCCATGGCGGCACTTGGGGCGCAGTGGTTTTGCGGGCGTGCCGTGCTTCCTTTACCGAAAATCCATTTGGTAAACCAGATGCTCGCGGATAGAATAAAGTTGACGGCAGCCCAAGTTCTGGAGAGCTGGGAAACGCCGTTGCTTGGTCAAGAGGTCGGTGCCTTAATGGCAGCGACTTGTTATGCTTCGAATGCTGCTTGAGTGCCTCGGAAAGTTCGATAAGCGCCGTGAAGAGCGAGACCAAAGCAACCAAGAGCTCTACGAGCTCTGATGGGCCCGGGATGACCTCTGATTCAAGTCACCGGGCCTCAATCTTTTTCATCCATTTGAATAGAGCGGGCGACTCTCTTGGGGCCATCTGCATGGCGCGTGCCTGGCGCGCGTGGCACAGCATCCCATTTTTGTGTCCGCACGGGTGGCTACGCTTACCGCAACGTAGCCATTCGTGGAAAGGACGGATGCCATGGCAACGGATAAGACCGGTTATGTGAGCGTTGGCGCCGAGATAGAGGACGAGGTTATGCCCGACCGCGTGATCTTTAGCATTGGCTTTGGTGGTCGCCGCACCACCAAGGAATCGTGCCTGGAGGATTACAACACCGATCGCGCCCGCGTAGCCGCCGCGCTGGCGCCCTTTGGTTTGGATAGCGAATTAACATGCTGTCGGTACACTTGTTATGCGCAGATGACGCGCAAGAAGGCGACGATTGTGGGCTACAACTACTATGCGTACGGTACGGTTGCCGCGCCTGTCGATTCGACTGACTTTGCTGCTGTGTGGACCGCACTCAATACCTGCGAGTCACATCCCGACATGAGCATTCGATTTGAGTTGGCGGATCAGCGCGCGGCGGAAGACGCCCTGATTGCCCGTGCGGTTGAACGTGCTCGCGGCAACGCGCAGGCACTTGCCGTTGCGGCGGGGTCTATGCTGGGCGGCGTCAAGCATATCTCGTATAACAGTCGGGCGGCGGGCTATGGTCGAACATACTGTGTTGCCGCGTGTGCTCCCGATGGGGTGTCCGGAGGCTCCAAGGAGACGGTGCTGGAGCCAGAGCCTATCGAGGTCGAGTGCTCCGTGGATATGGAATGGTGGCTGGAGTAGGAAGCAGGTGCTGAGCGGCTGAGGGACCGAGGCTTCGCTACCGAAAAAACCATTTGTTAAACTCAATGTCCGTGGGTAGAATAAGGTCGACGGCAGCCCAAGTTGTGGATAGCTGGGCAGCGCCGTTACTTCGATTAAGGGGTCAATGCCTTAACGGCGTCGACCCCTCTTCTTTTGCTTCGTACGCTGCTTAAGTGCCTCGGAAAGTCCGATAAGCGCCGTGAGGAGCGAGACCAAAGCGGTCAGGAGCTTCACGAAATCAATCAGATCGGTCATGGGCATCACCTCCCGTCGCATGGAGGGCGCTGCCCGGCACATGGAACTGCCGTCAACAACTGCCATTCTATCAAAGCGCGGTCATAAATACGAATATATGTTCGATAATAACAGCAACGTGATTCCCTCGAATAGCAGCCTTTCGTAAGGGCGGCAGAAGACGGCGCTGGGCGATTGGGGCTAGACGCGCAGGTCTTCGTCACCGAAAGCCCGTTTGATTAACCAGCCCTCTGTAGGTACACTGCATATTGATGGGCCCGGGATGACCGCTGATTCAAGTCACCGGGCCTAAATCTTTTCATCCATTTGAATAGAGCGGGCGACTCTCTTGGGGCCGTCTGCATGGCGTGTGATTAGCGCATGGTATTGCGCCCAGCTTTCATGTCCGCGCGGCCACCTATCCTTACGGCAATGTAGCCGCTTATGTAACAAGCGGCAAGCAACGGAGAAAGGCCCTAACCGTGTCAGCTGAAAAGACGCCGTGTATCTCGGCTATCGATACGACGAACTTTGCGCGCCAGATTGTGCTGGACTTTGAGTTTGCGCCGGTGCCAAAACAGCGCCAGCGCCGTGGGCTGCGCAATGAGATTATCGAGGTCGGCGCCGTTAAGCTCGATTACCACGGCAACGTTATGGGCGAGTTCTCGCAGTTTGTGCAGACGGAATTTACCGAAGGCGTTGCGTATCCCGTCCGCGAGCTCACGGGGATATCGGCCGTGGACACCGCGATGGCCGATCCGCTCTACATGGTGATAAAAAGGCTCAGCGATTGGATCGGTCGCTACTCCGCCCAGGTGGTCTGTTGGAACGGTGCGGACCGTCGGCAGCTTTTGACCGAGTGCCAGGCAAAGCACATCGACCTTTCCACATTTCCTACGGACTGGGCCGACCTGCAGGCGTTTTACACCTCGATCATGGACGTTGGCAGCCACGGGCGCGTCTCGTTGGGCGACGCGGCAACGTGGTTCGGCATCGAGTTTGACGAGTCGACGGGCCATGCCCACAGCGCCCTAGCCGATGCGCGCGTGACCGCCAAGCTGCTCAAGCAGGTGATGGACGGGGACTATCACGTGAGTCCGCGCGCCCAAGAAGTCCGCCAACGTTGGGGGATGGGCGAGCGGGCCCAGACACGCCTCTCTAGCAAGTGCCCCGAGCTGGGCGACCTGCTGCTGAAGCTGAAGGCGGCGGGAAGGTAGGGGCGTTAGCTGTCTGCATGGCGCGTGCCTGTCGCGTATCGTTACTCTTCCTGCTGCTTGGCAGGCAAGATGTAGACGTTCTCGGCGTCCACGGCGATCTGCGCGGGGCGGTTGTAGAGGGTGTCGATCTCCTTTACGCTCTGCTTGAACGGCGTGACGTCGGGCGTCTTTGCCTGATGGAGCTTTTCGAGGAGTTTCTCGGATTGCTTGTCGTTGAACTTTCCGATGCTCTCTCCTGCGCCTTCGAGCGCCTCGTCGATGAGTGTATGGTCGCCCACGGGGGTCTTTGCGATGGCGTGACCGAGCAATTTGCCCGCGGACGCGATACCGCCCAGCAGTGCCGCATCGACGGTGTCGACAGCCCCCGCTTCGAGTGCGTTGTAGCAGTCGGTGTAGAGCTCGCGGTACGCGATCGAATCAGCCTCGATCTTCGCAGTGGCGTCCGCGAGCTTTGCGGGCTCGAAGTTCTGGGCGAGCATGGGTTCGAGGAACAGCGAGAACGCGTGGATGTAGGTGGCGAGCTGGCAGTCTTTGAGGTAGTCGAGCACCTTGTCGAGGCGTCTGCCCAAGCCGTCTCGCACCTCGATGAACCCTTTCTTTTTCAGATCCGCCTGTGCCTGCGAGCGGAAGAGTTCCATGTCCTGCGCGGACGACTGCTTGATGTCGAGCACCTTCATATGGGCGTTTGCCATGTAGGTGGCGTTGCCGTAGTTGAGGCCGTAACCGTTGAGGATGTCTGCGAGCGTCTTGAGGTTGCCACGCATGTTGGCCTTGTCGCGCTGACGCATGTACTCGAACATTTCGTCGACGGACTCCTGGATGGAGTCGAGCTTTTGGTTTATCTGCGCGATTGCGGCTGCCATGAATAGCGATGTTGGATCGTAAGGCACCTGCGTGACGCTCGTGGCGATGTCGCCCTCGACTACGTGGAAGCGCGCCTGCCCAAGGCCCTTGGCGGCGTCGCGGTAGCCCCCTGTGAGACCGCTGCCGTCCTTGAACGTGTTGAGTTTCGACGGATCGAGCGGGTTACCATATTTGTCAGTCGCCTGGAGCAGCGTGGGCACGCTCACCGTGTTGGTGACGGTGCGAAACATCGAGGGGAGCGAGGCGAACGCCACGCCGAGTTGGGGAATTCGCTCGAGCGGTAGCTTGATGGCGCCGGAGACGTCCACCCGCTTCTGAGTGAGCGCGAGGTGGATTTTGGTCGATGCGAGCTGTTTTGCCACGAGCTCCTCTCGGCCGTCGTTCGCCGAGGGTTTGGTCTCGTTGTCTGCCATAGCGCGCTCCTTGCTTACGTTGATAGTCGTGGGCATTATCTCATCGCCTGGTGGCTTGCTAGAGCGGGGTAGAGGCCGAGCGTCTGGCGAAACTCGTTAACTGATTGCATTTCAGCGGATTGGGTTGATTATAAGAGAAGGACGGCTATCCATCTGCCCTTCCCAGTTGAGTTCGCTTTGAGCTACTGTTCGTGCCTATGCTGCTTGGGCTCAAGCCTTCTCGCTGCCGTGAAGCAGGCCGTGGCCGCCATGGCCAATGCGATGCTGGCCATCCAAGTGGAGTCGCCGGTTGCAGCGAGCTTTGGTTCATCGGCTGTCGTGCGTCCCGACTTTTT
This sequence comes from uncultured Collinsella sp., assembly GCA_900541035.1. Classification (GTDB taxonomy): domain Bacteria; phylum Actinomycetota; class Coriobacteriia; order Coriobacteriales; family Coriobacteriaceae; genus Collinsella. The sequence goes on from UQIN01000003.1 coordinate 86,961, forward strand.
TGTAGCCGCCTCGTCGGCGTCCTTTTCAGGAGCGGCAGGATCACTTTTGTTGTCGCCGGGTGAATCTACGTCGGTCTTTCCGCCCGCCTGCTCCCCTTGGGCCTTCCCCTCCACGGTGAAGGACGCATCGGTCGCCGTCCCGTCCTTCCAGACGGCCGTGACGGTGTGTCCGCCGCCGGCGAGCGTGTCCAGGTAGGACGGCCTGAGCTCGATAATCGTGCTGCCCCTGGTTGCGGTGTAGTTCTCGGCGGAGACCTCAGTTCCGTCCACGAGGAGACGCGTGAACTCATCGAGAGGACCGCTGAAGCGGAAGGTCAGACCGGCCTCGCCGTCCTTTGCATACGCCTGCCCGTCGCCCTTGGTGGCGGCATACAGCGGAGCGGTCACGTCGAAGGTGACGTCCCCCGCGTCGTCGACATCAAAGGTCTGAACGCCGGTCTTGCCGTTACGCTCGGCGTAGGCGGAGCTGTAGACGAAGGTCTCGTGGCCCGTCTTGTCGAGGACCGCGAGGGCTTGGATTTCAAACGAGCCCATCGAGAGCGACGTGGGGAACTCGATTTCGATATAGCCCCTTGCCGCATCGTAGCTGCAGCTCAACGTTTTGCGGGTCTTTAAAGAGTTCGGGTCCTCGACATAGCCGGGGTCGCCGAGGATCGGGGAGACAGACTTTACGCCGTCCGCGTCGCCTACATTGCAATAGATACGGAGGATCCCGCCGACGGGGACCCTCTTCGCGGAGATGGAAACGTTCGAGACCGTGGGCGGGTTCCGGTCGATCGCGCTGCCGGTCACCTCGAAGCACAGCTCGCTCGGGTCGCCAACCGAGAAAGTCGCGCCCGAAATGCCGTTGGCCCTGGCGTAGGAACTCTCGTACACATCGGTCTCGAACCCTAGGCCATCGGTGACCGAAAGGCCGATCAGCCTGTGCCTTCCGATCCTATTGCTGTCGAATGTGAGGTCAAACCCGTCGATAGACGAGCCTCCGTGATAATAGGCTGACGAAACAGAGCAGCCGTCGTCCGAATTCTCCCAGCCCTGCCGCAGTATGGGGGAAACGGAGCGAACGCCGTCGGCATCGGAGACGGTCCAAGAGATGTGGAGGTCGGCACCGGTTGCGACCTCCCTGCTCGAGAGCGACACGGAGGACACGGTCGGCGGGTTTTGGTCCTCGGGTCCCTCGGTCACCTCATACTCGAGGGGGTCGGTGGTGAAGGTCGGACAGTCGAGCCCCTTCTCCTCGGCATACGTCGTGTCGTAGACATCGGTAACCCATCCAAGACTATCGGTCACGCCGAGGCCGATGATCCGGTACCTGCAGGGCCGGTCGCTCGGGGAGGTGGAGATATCGAAGCCCGCGGTCGTGTTGCCGGTCGACGAGAAGGCGAGACGGGAACTGATTCCATGGTCTCCGGTATCGTTTTCGACAAGGACTTCGACTATGGGCGTGACGGACCGTACCCCGTCAGGGTCATCGACGCTATAGCCGACATGCAGCGTGGAGCCGGCCGTGACTGTCGTCGCGGATATCGTCACGTTGGAGATGCTGGGCGGGTTCGGGTCCGACGCGGCTAGGGCGGTTGAGGGCAAAGCAAGCGCTACGGTGGCGGACAGCGAGGCGAGCAGGCTGAGCGCGAAGCGCCTGGAGAATTTCAAGGAGGTCATTGGTGGTGCCGATCTTCCATAATTGTTGCAGCGATACCAGTATATCTTTGGCCCATGCTAGCCAGATGTTCTTTCCGCGAACGGCTCGTTAGTTTAGAGACGGCATATGGACGCCTGTCTCGTCCACGTTTCTCGTAAGGGCGATTATAAGGACATGAAGAGACTTTCTCGGAACAATCAATTGGGGATATCAAAGAAATGCTGGACGCCTCCTGATCGCTCAATGCCTTTGAGGTGAAATGCGGCGCATCGGCTACGTTGTTGAGATCATTTATCGAGCGATACGTCATTCCAGCTGAGGCCACCGTCATGAGGCTTCTGTTCCTACACCCCCCCGCAATCCCGCGCGCGGCACCCAACAGCTCGTACTCCCTCTCGCTCCACTGGCACAGCTCGGCAGTCTCGACGGCGTCGCGACACAGGTCCAGAAACACCTCAGCTCCCTCGCAGAAGCACTCGCGGGCAAAGTCACCCGAACCGCTTGCGACGCACGTGCCGTCGGCAAACAGCTTCCAGCTAGACAGCTCGCGCGAGTCGTCTCCAAGCAGCTTGATCTGCAGTACGTGCGGGTCGCCGGCGGTGTAGAGCTCTTTCTCGAGCGCCTGCACGGTAAAGCGCATCTGGTGGGGGAGACTGCTCTTGACCATGGCCGAGGCATAGCCGTTCGGCTTGTCCAGAAGATGCATTCGTTTTGGCTTGGCTGCCAGGTTGTGGAAGTTGCGCTCACTGCGCACGGAGAAATTGTCCATACGGACTCCTTTCATCGATATTGGCAGGGCCACCGTGCCTCTTGGCCGGTTGGCGTCGGGATCGTGGAGCCAACTCTCTACCCCGACTCTGGATAAAACGCGCCCGCTCCTTGCGGGCACGATGGGGTCTATCAACGTGTACGGACAGAAATCAAGCGCCATCCGCGAAATGACGCGCGGATGGCGTTGGTTTCCCAAGTGATTATTCGGCTTCCATCCGGAAAAGTGTCGAAATCAGCCGTGTAAAAGTACGGAAAAGTGTCGAGATAGGCACCTTAAAACTTCGGAAAAGTGTGGCTGGATGACAAAACAGCACTTAGAAGTCGGTGCTGGATGCGGGATCCTGTGGTCGCCTTCAGCCCTCGCTACTCGTCGTCCTCGTCGTTGGGGTCGCCCTTGAGGGTGTTGATGTCCAGGTACTGGTTGTCGTCCTCTTTTTGCTGGGTCTCCGACTCCGCTTGGGTGGGGCCGCGGAACAGCTGGAACCCCTCAAACGCAATGACACCGAGCAGGGCAATGATAATGGCGATAAAGGCAACCTTGACTGCCTGCGGAAATTCCGAGAAACGCAGCGCCTTTTCCTCGGCGTAATAATCGGCGAAGCGCTCTTCGCCCGTGCTTTTGGTATACGCCGTCGCGGACGCGGCCTCCGGGTCATATTCCGGTGCAGGCGTGGCGGCGTACGGATCGTTGAGATAATCGCTCGATGCGGTGCCATAATCCTCGGTCTCGATGCGACCGGTGCCAGCATAGCCATCGGAATAACCGGAATATGCCGCACCGCCCTCATAGTCCGCGGCGCTCGTGTTGGCGGCAAAAAGCGGGTTAACTGGAACATCGAGCGCCGGCATGCCGGTAGAGGTCTCATCCAGATCGGTTGCAGCCCAGGAATCGTAGGCAACCTGATGGGCAACGGGCTCATCGAGCCTTGCGACCGGAGGCTTGCGTGCCGCAGGAACAGGCAACTGCTGGGCGCTGTACATAACGGTGCTGTCGGCCGATTTGCCCTGCGTCGCTGCTGCGAGAAATGCCGCCGTCTCGGACGGGTCGCTTGCGGGGCGGGGAGCGGGCGTGGGCGCCGAAGTGGGTGCGGGCGTAGGCGCGGGCGTCGAAACAGGCGACTGCGCAGGAGTCGGCGCAGATACGGGCTCAGGCGCAAGTGCGGGATTGGGGCTTGACGGGCGAGCCCCGCCGCCGCCCATGAGTTCGTCGGCGGTCCACGGGCGATCATCCATCACGTCGTCAAGGCTCAGCGAAAACAGGTCGTCTTCACCCTCATCGAACATGCGGTGCACATGTCCACCAATTGCCGGAATCAATCCGCGACCGGTGCATGATGCCTTGCTCAACGCCATTCTGTCCCATCCTTTCGAAATACTAATGACATCGATTATATGGAACTTCCCAAGCGGCTCGGTCTCGGATTCGTGCTTTCCAGAACTCGCGCCCAAAAAGGGAGGGGCAATCCAGGCGAGTGCCTACTTGTCGCCGGCCGCCGCCTTGGCCTCATTGAGGTAGCTATAGAAGCTGTACTTGGAGATGCCAAAGAACTCGCAGGCGCGCTCACTCGACTTGGAAATGAGGAAGGCACCGCGACGGTCGAGGTAGCCAATGGCACGAATGCGCTCGTCTTTGGTCATGAGCGCCGCGGGCTTGCCCACAAACTGCTCGCACTCGTGCAGCAGGTCCTCGAGCAGGTCGCCGATGTTCTTGGTAATGGGCTCGGGCTCGGTATAGCCCGTGCCGCCGGTGCCGGTAAAAGCGTCGAGCGAGCGCTCAAATGCCTTCATAAGCGTAATGTCAAAGTTGATGCCCAAAATGCCGACGGGCTTGCCCTCGTCGTTGCGGATAAAGATCGTCGACGATTTGAGCAGCTTACCGTCGGTGGTTTTAGTGAGGTACGGCTCGCGGTCGTGTACGTCGGTGGCGCCCTCGTGCATGGACTCAAACACGATATGGCTGGGGCCGTCACCCAGTTTGCGCCCGCTGACGTGGCCGTTTTCGATCACTACGATGGAGTGGTCCACGTCCTCGGTCTCCAGGTCGTGGACGACGACTTCACAGTTGGGGCCAAATTGGAGTGCCAGGCCGTGTGCAAGGCGCTTATAGAACTCAATCTGTGCGGGGGTCATAGGTACCTTCCTAAAAATTAGTTTGGGCACACTTTGCCATAAACCGCACCTGTTCGCAAATAGCGAAAGTGTCACTGCGTTATGTGACCGTTCGTCGGCGAAAAGGTACCGATTACGGCAACAAACAATTTGTTAGGTTTGCCAAGCAAAAAGTGTGATAGAACAGTGCTAACAAACTTTTTGTTTGGCATCCACATAAAAGTTCAGTCGCATGAATGGGAATGGGCTGAAACGCGTATGCGGGGGCCGGCAAGAGAGGACTTAAGGAGTTCACCGTATGGCCGATAAGATCCAGTGGGCGGGCAACACGATGCCCAAGAGCGATGACAAGCACTTGGGAATCATGAGTCTCGACCACGTGAAGAAGGCCCGCGCCTTCCACCAGTCGTTCCCTCAATATACCGTCACTCCGCTTGCCCGTCTGGACGGTCAGGCTGCGCGCCTGGGCCTGTCCAACCTGTGCGTTAAGGACGAGAGCTATCGCTTTGGCCTCAACGCCTTTAAGGTCCTGGGCGGCTCGTTTGCCATGGCCAACTACATTGCCGACGAGACCGGCAAGGACGTTGCCGAGTGCACCTTCGATTACCTGACTTCCGATCAGCTTGCCAAGGACTTTGGCCAGGCTACCTTCTTTACCGCCACCGACGGCAACCATGGCCGCGGCGTGGCATGGGCTGCCAACAAGCTGGGCCAGAAGGCTGTCGTGCACATGCCCAAGGGTTCCACCAAGCCCCGCTTCGATAACATCGCCGCCGAGGGCGCCACGGTGACCATCGAAGAGGTCAACTACGACGAGTGCGTGCGCATGGCGGCCGCCGAGGCCGACGCCTGCGAGCGCGGCGTTATCGTTCAGGACACCGCCTGGGAGGGCTACGAGAAGATCCCGTCTTGGATCATGGAGGGCTACGGCACCATGGCTTCCGAGGCTGCCGAGCAGCTGCGCGAGATGGCCATCAACCGCCCGACGCACGTCTTTGTCCAGGCTGGCGTGGGCTCGCTGGCCGGCGCCGTGGTGGGCTACTTCACCAACCTGTATCCCGATAACCCGCCGACCTTTGTTGTGGTCGAGTGCGCGCCTGCCGCCTGCCTGTACAAGGGTGCTGCCGCCGGCGATGGCGATCCGCGTATCGTGGACGGCGACATGCCTTCCATCATGGCCGGCCTGTGCTGCGGCGAGCCCAACATCCTGGGCTGGGATATCCTGCGCAACCACACCACCGCCTTCGTGTCTTGCCCCGACTGGGTCACCGCTCGCGGCATGCGTACCCTGGGCGCCCCCGAGAAGGGCGACCCGCGCGTCATCTCCGGCGAGTCCGGCGCTGTGACCACCGGCCTGGTCGAGACCCTCATGCTCGATCCCGAGTACGCCGAGCTCAAGGAACTCATCGGCCTGGACAAGACGAGCTCCGTGCTCTGCTTCTCCACGGAAGGTGACACGGACCCGGATCAGTACCGTCGCATCGTCTGGGAGGGCGAGTATCCGACCTGCTAGCAGACTGACCTGTCCGGAGGCAGCCGGAGGACTTTACTCCCTGCTCGGACAGTCCTGCTCGCACGGAGAGCACATTAAGTGCTCTCCGGCTCGTGCGGAACTCGCGACGGAGTAAAGTCCTCCGTCCGCCTCCTACGTTTACTTGCTTGCCGGGTACTCGACCTCACGCTGCTTGGCACAAGTGATCTATCTGAAATATCTACCTGTAGGTAAACCCTTGTAGAAAGGTTGACTGTTATGACTAAGGAACTCGATTTCGAGGCAATTAAAAACGCTGCTGAGTCCCATCGTGCTGATATGACGCGTTTTCTTCGCGCAATGATTAGCCACCCCTCTGAGTCCTGCGAGGAGGGTGAGGTTGTCGCTTGCATTAAGGCCGAGATGGAGAGCCTTGGCTATGACGAGGTCAAGGTCGACGGCCTGGGCAACGTTATGGGCTTTATGGGCGAGGGCGACAAGATCATCGCCATCGACTCCCACATCGACACCGTCGGTATCGGCAACATCGAGAACTGGGATGCCGATCCCTATGAGGGCTACGAAACCGACGAGATCATCTACGGCCGCGGCGGCTCCGACCAGGAGGGCGGCATGGCTTCTGCTACCTATGCTGCCAAGATGATGAAGGACATGGGCCTCATCCCCGAGGGCTACAAGATCATGGTCGTCGGCACCGTCCAGGAAGAGGACTGCGACGGCATGTGCTGGCAGTACATCTACAACAAGGACGGCATTAAGCCCGAGTTCGTCATTTCCACCGAGCCCACCGACGGCGGCATCTATCGCGGTCACCGCGGCCGCATGGAGATCCGCGTCGACGTTCACGGCACCTCCTGCCACGGCTCCGCTCCCGACCGCGGCGACAACGCCATCTACAAGATGGCCGACATCATCGCCGACGTCCGCGCCCTCAACAACAACGGCTGTGACGAGTCGACCGACATCAAGGGCCTCGTCAAGATGCTCGACCCCAAGTACAACCCCGAGCACTTCGAGGACGCCCGCTTCCTGGGCCGCGGCACCTGCACCGTCAGCCAGATCTTCTACACCAGCCCCAGCCGCTGCGCTGTCGCTGACTCCTGCGCCATCTCCATCGACCGTCGCATGACCGCCGGTGAGACCTGGGAGTCCTGCCTGGAAGAGATCCGTAACCTGCCGGCCGCCAAGAAGTACGGCGACGACGTGAAGGTCTCCATGTACATGTACGACCGTCCGTCCTGGACCGGCGAGGTCTACGAGACCGAGGCTTACTTCCCCACGTGGATCAACAAGGAGACCGCTCCGCACGTCAAGGCCCTCGTCGACGCCCACAAGGCCATGTTCGGTGACGAGCGCATCGGCTGCGAGCCCAGCATGGACAAGCGCACCGGTCGCCCGCTGTGCGACAAGTGGACCTTCTCCACGAACTGCGTTTCCATCCAGGGCCGCTATGGCATCCCCTGCGTCGGCTTCGGCCCGGGTGCCGAGTCTCAGGCTCATGCTCCCAACGAGGTCACCTACAAGGACGACCTGGTCACCGCTGCCGCCATGTATGTGGCTGCCCTGAACCTCTACGATCCGAGCCAGGCCGATGGCGACGCCACCGTGTTCCGCGCCGGTCTGACCAACAACAAGATCGATTAGTCCCATTCCTCGATCTTGTTGAGCCGGGGACAGCTCGTGTCCCCGGCACCCCCTGTTGACTTGGGGCCCGCGGTCGTTATCTCCCATGCTTCCTCGACGGTAGCGGGTCCTCGTCATAGTGCTCTGCATGTTCTAGCCACACGCGCATGCCGGAGCACATCTACTCATTGCAATCGTTTCATCTTTGGAAAGGATATTTACATGGACGCCAAGTTTACCGAGCTCGTCGAGCAGCTGAACGGCCTCGATTTTAAGGGCATGTACGGCAGCGACTTCCTGCACACCTGGGATAAGACCACCGATGAGCTCAAGGCGCTCTACATCGTCGCCGACGCCCTGCGCGAGCTGCGCGAGAACAACGTTTCGTCCAAGATCTTCGATTCGGGTCTGGCCGTCTCCCTGTTCCGTGACAACTCCACCCGTACGCGCTTCTCCTTCTCTAAGGCAGCCAACCTGCTCGGCCTTGAGCTGCAGGACCTGGACGAGAAGAAGTCCCAGATCGCCCACGGCGAGACCGTCCGCGAGACCGCTACCATGATCTCCTTCATGGCCGACGTCATCGGCATCCGCGACGACATGTACATCGGCAAGGGCGACGCCTACATGGCCGAGGTCTCCGAGTCTGTCCAGCAGGCCTACGAGGACGGCGTTCTGGATCACCGCCCCACGCTCATCTCCCTGCAGTCCGATTCCGACCACCCCACGCAGTCCTCTGCCGACATGCTCTACCTCATCAACGAGTTTGGCGGCCTTGAGAACCTCAAGGGCAAGAAGGTTGCCGTCACCTGGGCCTATTCGCCCTCTTACGGCAAGCCGCTGTCCTGCCCGCAGTCGCTGATCAGCCTGCTGCCCCGCTTTGGCATGGACGTCACCCTGGCCCACCCCGAGGGCTATGACCTCATGCCCGAGGTCGTCGAGCGCGCCAAGGGCTATGCCGCCGAGTCCGGCACTACCTTTAAGCAGGTCAACACCATGGCCGAGGCCTTCGAGGGCGCCGACATCGTGATCCCCAAGAGCTGGGCTCCGTTTGCCGCCATGGAGAAGCGTACCAACCTGTACGCCGAGGGCGACGACGCCGGCATCGCAGCGCTCGAGAAGGAACTGCTCGCCCAGAACGCCACCCATCAGGACTGGTGCTCCACGACCGAACTCATGGAGAAGACCGCCAACGGCCAGGACACCATCTTTATGCACCCGCTGCCCGCCGACATCTCCGGTGTCTCCTGCGAGCACGGCGAGGTTAACGCCGACGTCTTCGACATGCACCGCGTGGGCATGTACAAGGAGGCCAGCTACAAGCCGTACGCCATCGCTGCCATGATGTTCCTGCAGAAGGTTGCCGATCCCGCCGCTACCCTCAAGGCCCTCGACGAGCGTAACACCGCCCGTTGGCTCCAGGCCTAAAGCCGGGCTGAGGTAAGCCATGTAAAGGGGGCGCTCTGCCAACCGGCGGGGTGCCCCCTTTTTGCATCGTGGGCGTGCGGGATAAGCGCTTTCGATGCGGATGCCCGCGGCGCGAGTTATGGGTACGATGGTTTCAGGGGAGGTATCACCATGAAACTTGGATGCGTCATTATGGCTTCGGGCGAGGGCAAGCGGTTTGGCTCTAACAAGATGCTTGCCGATATCTATGGCGAGCCGCTGATTGCCCGGACCATCGATTCGGTTCCCCGGGGCTTTGACGTCGTGGTTTCGACGCGTTGGCCCGAGGTCGCTCAGATTTGCGAGGACAAGCATTGCCCGTGCGTGCTGCACGACGGCGAGCTGCGCAGCGAAAGCGTCCGTGCGGGCCTTTCATGGGGAGTCGAACGCAACTGGAAAGGTTGCCTCTTTTTGCCGGGCGACCAGCCGCTCGTGAGTTCGGGTTCATTTGAGGCTATGGTTCGTGCGTTTGACGAGTGTGGCCGCAAACATCCGGTGCGTCTTGCGTGCAACGGTGAGCCTTCGAGCCCGGTGCTCTTTCCGGCGGAACTGCTCGATGCACTTATGTGTCTTGAGGGCAAGGACGGCGGCGGTTCGATCCTCAAGGACCGTACCGACGTGGTGCTGGTCGAGGCGCGTGCCTACGAGCTGTGGGACGTCGATACCGCCAAGGGACAGCAACGCATAACGGAGCATATCGCCGCCTGCTCGTATTTTGATCGCGTGGCCAACTGCATCAATCAATAAGGAGCAATTATGATCATCATCAAAAACGGCGCGCTCGTGACGCCCCAGGGGCTTCGCCGCGCCGATCTTGCCATGGAGGGCGATAAGATTGTGCGGATTGCCGCGGCAATCGAGCCGGGCGAGGGCGATACCGTCCAGGACGCCACCGACTGTTGGGTGTTCCCCGGCTTTATCGACGGCCACACGCACATGCAGTGCTGGACTGGCATGGATTGGACGGCCGATAGCTTTGAGACCGGTACGCGTGCGGCTGCCTGCGGCGGTACGACGACCATCGTGGACTACGCGACGGCCGATCGCGGCGTGACCATGCCCGATGCCTTGGCCGAGTGGCATCGCCGCGCCGACGGAACCTGCACGGCCAACTACGCGTTTCATATGGCACTCGCCGAGTGGAATGAACGCAACCGCGCCGATCTTTCGGCCATGCGCGAGGCGGGCGTGTCGTCGTTTAAGACCTACTTTGCCTATGACCACCTGCGCCTGGACGACGCCGAGACGCTCGAGGTGCTGGAGGAACTCAAGCGCGTGGGCGGCATGCTCTGCGTGCATTGCGAGAACGGTACGCTGGTGAATGAACTGCAGAAGCGCGTGTACGAGCAGGGGATTCATGGGCCCGAGGGGCATGCGCTCAGCCGTCCGGACGTGTGCGAGGCCGAGGCCGTGAGTCGTCTGCTGTATCTGGCGCACTTAGCCGGGGACGCTCCAGTCAATGTGGTGCACCTTTCGACCAAGCTGGGTCTTGAGGCCATCCGTGCCGCCAAGGCGCGCGGGCAGAAGAATATCTATGTCGAGACCTGCCCTCAGTATCTGATGCTCGACGATACTTGCTATCTGGAGCAGGGCGAGGACGGCTTTGCGGGCGCCAAGTACGTGATGAGCCCGCCGCTGCGCCATGCCGGTGACCGTGCCGCGCTGCGCGAGGCGCTTGTGGCCGGCGAGATCGATACTATTGCGACCGATCATTGCAGCTTTAACCTGCACGGGCAAAAGGACCGCGGACGCGACGATTTCCGCGCGATTCCCAACGGCGGACCCGGCGTGGAGCATCGTCCTGTCGCGATCGCTACGAGCTTTGAGGGACAGCTGGGTCCCGAGGATCTGTGCCGCTTGATGAGCGAGAACCCGGCGCGCATCTTTGGCATGTATCCGCGTAAGGGCTGTCTTGCCGAGGGCGCCGATGCCGACGTGTGCGTGTGGGATCCTTGCGCGCGTTGGACGATCAGCGCCGCGACACAGCATCAGGCCGTGGACTACACGCCGCTCGAGGGCTTTGAGGCACATGGCCGCGCCAAGGCCGTGTTTGTGAACGGCGTGCTGGCGGCACGCGACGGCGAGCCCACCGGAGCCCAGCCCGGCCGCTACGTCCCCCGCTAGCAGCAAAGATGCCGTGTCCCCTCCTCAGTTGCGGTGAAATACGGACTGTTTGCGGCCGTCGGGCGGCCAAACAGTCCGTATTTCACCGCAACTGAGGAGATGGGGCCGGCTACTTGAGGCTGCTGGCGACGACGGGGCGGTCGAGAGCTGCCTCGAAGCGGTCGGCCATCGTGGGGTCGCTGAGCTTATCGACTTGGTTGAGCATGATGCGGGCATTATTGAGGTTCAGCATCCGCAGCTCGGCATTGAGCACCATGGCGACGCGCTCTGGGGTGGCAGCGTCGGTGAGCTCGCAGCCGCAACGCTCGCAAAAGAGCTCGGGGCGGTGGACGGCTTCGTTGATGGGCTTGCCGAGCCCCAAGGCGCCGACGATCCAGACAACGTTTGCCGTGGCGGCGGGAATTACCGGCTCCCAGGCGGCATGCGCTTTGAGCGGGAGTCGCTTGCTGCCATCTGCCTCGGCCAGCACATAGTCAAAGTGCCGTGCCAGCTCGTTGAGCGGCTCGGCGGGGGCGGAGAGCTTGCCTGTCTCCGGGTCCAAAACACCCGCCTGGCAGATACTTCCGCGGTTCATGCCCGCGCACGCCTCGCAGGTGCAGCCGGGAACATGCAGGGTCCCCGGCTTCCAAAGCGCGGCGTCCAGGCGACGGCTCGACCCGTCCCATGGCACGCCGGCGACGGGAAACATGTGCGTGGTGGTGCAGAGGAGCACCCTGTCGCCGGCGCGCATGAGCTCAAGACCCAGCGTTTTGAGCAACGTCGACTTGCCGCCACTGCCGATAATTGCGGTAATGCCCGGCTCGATCTTGAGCGTGGAGGCAAGGTTTCCGCTCGTCGTTTCCATCTGTTCACCGCCGTATAATACTGTGATAATAAATAATCATCAGAGTAGAGGTCGAACCGCTTTTGCTCTGCTCAAACCGTAGCACAGGGAGGTGCCCCGGGAATGCTCGTTTATATTCGCGGTGCCGGCGATATCGCCACGGGCGTCGCCGCTCGCTTGGTGCGCGCTGGCGTGTCGGTCGTTATGGCCGATATCGCGGTTCCCACGTGCATCCGCCGCACAATCAGTTTTTGCGAGGCCATTCGCCTGGGCGAGGTCCAGGTCGAGGGCATTCGCGCCCGCTTGGCGCAGACGCCGGCAGAGGCGCTCGAGATTACCCAAGCGGGGGATGTTGCCGTCGTGGTGGACCCTCAGGCCAAGATGCTCGATGAGCTTAAACCCGCGGCTGTGGTCGACGCGATTCTGGCCAAGCGCAACCTGGGTACCACGCGCGACATGGCACCTGCCGTCATCGCCGTGGGGCCGGGCTTCACCGCGCCGGTTGACTGTGACGCCGTGGTCGAAACCATGCGCGGGCATTTCCTGGGCCGTGTCATTACCCAAGGTTCACCCCAGCCCAACACGGGCGTGCCGGGCATTATCGCTGGCTATGGCAAAGAGCGTGTTATCCACAGCCCCGCCGCCGGCGTGTTTCGGTCCGACCGCGCAATCGGCGACATCGTGCGCGCCGGAGACGTGATTGGCTACGCGGGCGATACGCCCATGCGCACGCAGATCGATGGCTGTCTGCGCGGGCTTTTGGCGAACGGCGTGCAGGTGACCGAGGGCTTTAAATGCGCCGATGTCGATCCGCGCGGCGATGCCAGCTATATCAACTACATTTCGGACAAGGCGACGTCGGTCGGCGGCGGCGTGCTCGAGGCACTCGCTATGCTCACCGATATCTTTAGAGGATAGAAGGCGGCAATGGAAAAGTTCGATGTTGTGAATGCGGCTCTTGCCGCCCTGCGTGCTGGCGAGACGTGCGAGCTCGTGGTCGTGGCCCGCACGGCGGGGTCGTCGCCGCGCGGCGTGGGCGCCTGGATGGCCGTCTTTGCCGACGGCAGCCAGGCGGGCACTATCGGCGGCGGCAAGATTGAGCTCTTTGCGCTGGATGAGGCGCGCGAACTCCTGAGCGCGGGACAGTCGCGTCTGGTCCGCTACACCATGGGCGGCGAGAACTCCGATACCGGCATGATCTGCGGCGGAGCCATCTGCCTGTGCTATCTGCATCTGGATGCGACCCAGGCACCGTTGTTCCAGGAAATTGCCGACGTCTTGGTCTATCGGCGCATCGGCGACTTCGTCATCGACTTTGAGCCGTTTATCGCGAGCGCGCTCGAGGGCGATGTGGCCGAGTACCATGGCGAGGCATCGCGCCATACCATTGCGGGCTGCCCCGGGCTTTCACTGGTGGAGGAGGGGAGTAACGTCACCTACACCAACGCTGCCTCTGAGATTCCCGCGGCGCACATCGAGACGCTCTGCCCCGAGGGCCTGACCTACATCTTTGGCTGCGGACACGTGGGCGCCGCGACGGCGCGCGTGCTCACGGCGGCGGGCTTTGCCGTCGTGGCCTGCGATGACCGCCCCGGCACGTTGACGCCCGAATGGGTGCCCGGTGTCTACGATCGTCGCCTGGTCGATTACAAGAACCTGAGCGAGCTGTGTCCCATCGGTCCGCGCGACTTGGTGGTCGTCGCCACGGCGGGTCACAAGTCCGATATCGACGTGGTGATTCAGGCCATGCGTGCCAAGCCTGCCTATCTGGGCTGTCTGGGTTCGCGCCGCAAGACGGCCTTTGTGCGTGCCCGCCTGGAGCAGGAAGGTTTTACGCAGGACCAGATCGACGAGCTGCACCTTCCGATCGGCGTTGCCATCGAGGCCGAGGACCCCGAGGAGATCGCCATCTCCATCGCCGCCGAGATGATCCACCTGCGCCGCACCAAACTCGTCCCCCGCAAGCGCTAATCGCATCCCCACCAATAAGTTGCGGTGAAATACGGATTGTTTAAGCCTGTTAGGCCGCCAAACAGTCCCTATTTCACCGCAACAGCTTTTTGGGACCCATTTGTGCGGGGGAGTTGTGGAGTTGTGCAGGCAGACGAGGTTTTTCTGGAAATACGCCCCCGATGCGCGTATAGTACCGATTGTTTTGTCGGCTCCTGCTGCGTCGAGTCCAAACCGCAAAATGCCATGAGCGGCGCGGATGCAGTCAGGAGGCACGAGGACAACCCACCGTGGCCACGCCCCGTGCTTAAAACCCCAAGAAGGAGTGAACAATGGCAGAAGAGAAGTATGTGCCGCGTCTGAAGACCAAGTACAACAACGAGGTCAAGCAGCAGCTTCAGGACAAGTTCCAGTACGAGAACGTCATGATGATCCCCAAGTTTGAGAAGATCGTCGTGAACATGGGTGTCGGCGAGGCCGCTACCGATTCCAAGGCCATCGACGGTGCCGTGCGCGACCTGCGCGCCATCACCGGCCAGCAGCCGATGATCACCCGTGCCCGCAAGTCCATCGCTACCTTCCGCCTGCGCGCTGGTATGCCGATCGGCTGCAAGGTTACCCTGCGTGGCGACCGTATGTGGGAGTTCTTCGATCGTCTGACCTCCGTCGCGATCCCCCGTATCCGCGACTTCCGCGGCATCTCCGCCAAGAGCTTCGACGGCCGTGGTAACTTCTCCATGGGCGTCACCGAGCAGCTCATCTTCCCCGAGATCGACTTTGACTCCGTCGATCACCAGCGTGGTATGGACATCACTTTCGTGACCACCGCCAACACCGATGAGGAGGCCAAGGCCCTTCTGGACGCCTTCGGTTTCCCGTTCAAGAAATAGGTTCACCTGCCCTATAAGCGCCGTTCCCACAAGGGGGCGGCGCTTGGGGCGAACAATACTCTATGTGAGGAGGATATAAGTGGCTAAGACATCGATGATCGTCAAGTGCAATCGCAAGCAGAAGTTCTCTACTCGTGAGTACACGCGCTGCCAGCGCTGCGGCCGTCCGCACTCTGTGTACCGCAAGTTCGGCCTGTGCCGTGTCTGCTTCCGCGAGCTTGCACTCAAGGGCGAGCTTCCCGGCGTTAAGAAGGCCAGCTGGTAAGTCACTACCAGCGTTTCAAGCATCAGTTTGGAACAGGGAAAACGCGCTAAAAAGGCTTTGCCGTTAAGGGCGGCGAAGAACCAAGAGCACGTGTTCATCAAGAACGAAGGAGAATCTGTATGAACCTTACAGACCCGATCGCAGATATGCTTACGCGCATCCGTAACGCTAACTCTGTGAATAAGGCCACGGTCTCCATGCCGAGCAGCAAGAAGCTCGTCGAGATCGCTCGTGTTCTGCACGAGGAGGGCTACATCGAGGGCTACGATGTCGAGGACACCGTTCCCCAGAAGACTCTGCACATCACGCTTAAGTATGGTCCCAAGAAGGCTAAGGTCATCAACGGCATCCGCCGCATTTCCAAGCCGGGCCTGCGTAAGTACACCGGCGTTGCCGACATGCCCCGCGTCCGCGGTGGCCTTGGTACCGCCATTATTTCCACCAGCCATGGCGTCATGACCGACCGCGATGCTCGCAAGCACAACGTCGGCGGCGAGATCATCGCTTACGTCTGGTAATTCGCTCGGTAGGTAGAAGGAAAGGAGATCACCGTGTCTCGTATCGGTAATAAGCCTGTCCAGATTCCCGCCGGAGTCGAAGTGGCAGTCAACGGCAACAACGTTGTCGTCAAGGGCCCCAAGGGCCAGCTCGAGCTCGATGTCTTTGAGAAGCTCGCTATCAACGTCGAGGACAACGTCCTCACCGTTTCCCGTCCCGACGACGAGCGTGAGACCCGTGCCCGCCACGGCCTCACCCGCGCCCTCATCCACAACATGGTTGTTGGCGTTTCCGAGGGCTTCGAGAAGAAGCTCGAGCTCGCCGGCGTCGGTTACCGCGTGCAGCAGAAGGGCAAGAACCTCGAGTTCTCCCTGGGCTTCTCGCACCCCGTGATCGTCGAGGCTCCCGAGGGCATCACCTTCGAGGTTCCCGACAACACCCACGTGAACGTCAAGGGTATCAACAAGCAGCAGGTCGGTCAGATCGCCGCTGAGATCCGCGGTCATCGTCCTCCCGAGCCTTACAAGGGCAAGGGTATCCACTACGTTGGCGAGCACATCCGCCGCAAGCTGGGTAAGGCCGCCAAGTAGTCGTAACCGACTCACTCGCATAAGACCAGCACCCCGTCAGGTGCTGGCAAGATCAACCTTTTTAGGAGTTTACGTATGAACAAGCATAAGGCGAAGCTGGAAGGCCTCAAGCGTCGTCAGCGTCGTGTTCGCGGCAAGGTCTCGGGTACCTCCGAGCGTCCGCGTCTTCGCGTGACCCGTACTAACGCCAACATCTATGCCCAGATCATCGACGACAGCAAGGGCTCCAGCCTGACGCTCGTCTCTGCCTCGACCCTCGAGGCCGAGTTCAAGGGCACCCACACCTCGAACAAGGAGGCTGCGGAGAAGGTCGGTCAGCTCGTTGGCAAGCGCGCCATCGAGGCCGGCATCACCAAGGTCGCCTTCGATCGCGGTGGCCGTATCTACCATGGCCGCGTCAAGGCCCTCGCCGACGGTGCTCGTGCCGCCGGTCTCGAGTTCTAGGAGGTATGTAGCACATGGCTCGTAATCAGAAGCAGCAGCGCGAGGCCTCCGAGTTCGAGGAGCGCGTCGTTTACATCAACCGCGTGTCGAAGACCGTCAAGGGTGGTCGTCGCATGAGCCTCGTCGCTCTCGTCGTCGTTGGCGACGGCAAGGGCAACGTCGGCGTTGGCATGGGCAAGTCCGCTGAGGTGCCCATGGCCATCTCCAAGGCATCTCTCGATGCCAAGAAGAACATGTTCCACGTGCCGGTGACCGAGCAGGGCACCATCCCGCACGAGGTTCTCGGCCACTTTGGTGCCGGCCGCATCATCATCAAGCCCGCTGTCGAGGGTACCGGCGTTATCGCCGGCGGCGCTGTGCGTCCCCTCTTTGAGCTTGCTGGCATCAAGAACGTCCTGTCCAAGTCCCTCGGTACCGACAACGGCCTCAACATCATCAAGGCTGCCGTCGAGGGCCTCAAGGAGCTCTCCAGCCCTGAGGACGTCGCGGCTCGCCGTGGCCTGACGGTCTCCGAGATGTTCGTCGGTAAGGAGAACTAAGCATGGCTGACACCATCAAGATCAAGCAGGTCCGCAGCACCAACGGTTGCAAGCAGGACCAGGTCCGTACTGTCCGTGCCCTCGGTCTCCACAGGATCCGCGAGGTTCGCGAGATTGCTGACAACGAGTCCGTCCGCGGCATGATCTTCAAGGTCAAGCACCTTGTCGAGATTGTAGAGGAGTAGCAAATGCAGCTTCACGATCTTACTCCCGCGCCCGGTTCCACCAAGAACCGCAAGCGCGTCGGCCGTGGCAATTCTTCGGGTCACGGCACCACTTCTGGCCGCGGCCAGAAGGGCCAGGGTTCCCGCTCTGGCGGCACCAAGGGTGCCGGCTTCGAGGGTGGCCAGACTCCGCTGGCTATGCGCCTGCCCAAGCTTCCGGGCTTCCGCAACCCCCGTCGTATCGAGTACACCGCCGTTAACGTTGAGCGTCTCGAGCGTAAGTTCGAGGACGGCGCTGTGATCGACGGTGCCGCTCTTAAGGCCGCTCGCATCACCAAGAGCGAGTTCGAGCCCGTCAAGGTGCTCGGCAATGGTGAGCTCACCAAGAAGTTCACGGTCAAGGTCGACAAGGTCAGCGCTTCTGCGCAGGCCAAGATCGAGGCCGCCGGCGGAAAGGTCGAGCTGCCGTGCTAAATGGTCTTAAGAATGCTTTCCGCATCAAAGAATTGCGCGAAAAGATTCTTTTTACCATAGCTATGCTCGTCGTGTACCGCATTGGTGCGCACGTTCCTGTGCCCGGCATTCCCTTCCAGGGGATGCTGGGCCTTTTCTCGACCGATAACAATTCGGTCGCCGCAGGTGCTATGGCCCTCCTGAATCTTTTCTCTGGCGGCGCGTTGAGCTATGTGTCGGTGTTTTCGCTGGGCATCATGCCTTACATCACCAGCTCGATCATCCTCCAGATGCTCCAGGCCGTCGTGCCTTCCCTGCATGAGCTTGCCCGCGAGGGCGAGGTCGGTCAGACCAAGATTACGCAGTATTCGCGTTACCTCACCCTGGCTCTGGCAATCCTCAACTCCGTGGGTTACCTCTTCCTCTTTAAGAGCTTCGGCATCAGCTTCAATGGCGCCGGCGCTCCCGAGATCATCTTCGACCTCATGATCGTCGGTACGCTCACCGCGGGCGCCATGCTGATCATGTGGATTGGTGAGCTCATCACCCAGCGCGGTATCGGCAATGGCATGTCGCTGATCATCTTCGCGAACATCATGGCCGGTCTGCCGCAGGCTATCTTCTCCAGCACCGAGGGCAATGCCGGTGGCATCATCACCATGGTGATCATCTGCGCCATCATCCTGCTGGTTATCCCGCTGATTGTTTTCCTTGAGCGCGGCCAGCGCCGCATCCCGGTCTCCTACGCTAAGCGCGTCGTGGGCCGTCGCATGATGGGTGGCCAGACCACCTACCTGCCCATCAAGGTCAACACCGCGGGTGTCGTGCCGATCATCTTCGCTTCGGCGCTGCTGTACTTCCCGGCTCAGATTGCCGTGTTCTTCCCCGGCATCGGCTGGATTCAGGCAGTTGCCTCCGCGCTTTCGACCGGTTGGCTCAACTGGGTGCTTAACGTTGTCCTCATCGTGTTCTTCGCGTACTTCTACACCTCCATGGTGTTCAACCCCGATGACACGGCCGATAACCTTAAGAAGCAGGGCGGCTTTATTCCGGGCGTCCGTCCGGGTAGGGCTACCGCGGCCTACATCAAGAACGCGCTCAACAAGATCACGCTTCCCAGCGCTGTCTTTTTGGCGCTCATCGCCATCGTGCCTTCGATCATCTTCTCCTTCACGGGTAACCATCTGATCCAGGCATTTGGCGGCACGTCCATCCTCATCATGGTCGGCGTCGTGCTCGACACGGTCGATAAGCTCGAAGGCCAGATCAAGATGTATGATTACGATGGATTCTTTAAATAGGCTAGAGGAGGATTGCTCATGAACCTCGTATTGCTCGGAGCTCCGGGTGCCGGTAAGGGCACCGTCGCACAGGAGCTCGTCGCCGAGTTTGGCGTCGCCCATATTTCCACGGGCGACCTGCTGCGTGCTGCCGTCAAGGGTGGCACCGAGCTTGGTATTCAGGCTAAGAAGTACATGGACGCTGGCGAGCTCGTTCCCGATCAGCTCGTGATCGACCTTGTCAAGGAGCGCCTTACCGCCGATGACGCCCAGCAGGGCTTCATCCTCGACGGCTTCCCGCGCAACACCGCCCAGGCCGTGACGCTCGATTCCGAGCTCTCCGCCATGGGTCGCGAGATCGACTGTGCCCTTCTGGTCGATGTGGCCCCCGAGGTCATTATCGATCGTCTGTCTTCGCGTCGCACCTGCCGCGCCTGCGGTTACACCGGCACCGCTGCCGATGCTACCTGCCCCAAGTGTGGCGGCGAGATGTATCAGCGCGACGACGACAAGCCCGAGACCATCAAGAACCGTCTCGACGTCTACGAGAAGTCCACGAGCCCGCTCGTCGACTACTATCGTGGCCAGGGTCTGCTCAAGTCGGTCAACGGTGACCAGGCTCGCGAGACCGTGTACGGGGATGTCAAAGAGGCTCTCGGTCTATGATCAAGATTAAGTCTGCAACGCAAATCGAGCAGATGAAGAAGGCAGGAGCGCTATCTAAGATGGCGCTCCGCCACGTTGGAGCCATGGTGCGCCCCGGCGTTTCGACTTTTGAGCTTGATCAGCTCGCGGAGCAGATTATCCGCATGCATGGCGGCACCCCGGCCTTTAAGGGTTACGGCGGGTTCCCCGGTACCATTTGTGCATCGATTAACGATGCTGTGGTCCACGGTATTCCCAATCCCGACATGATCCTGCGCGATGGCGATATCATCTCCATCGATACGGGAGCCGTTGTCGACGGTTGGGTCGGCGATAACGCTTGGACGTTTTTCGTCGGTACCCCCACGCCCGAGGCCAAGGCCCTGTGCGAGGTTACGCGCGATTGCCTTAAGGCTGCAATCGAGCAGGCTGTTCCCGGTAACCATATTGGGGACATTGGTTATGCCGTCCAGTCCCTCGCCGAGTCTCACGGCTATGGCGTGCTTCGCGATTATGTGGGGCACGGTATTGGCCATGTGATGCACGAGGACCCCAACGTTCCGAATTACGGAAAGAAGGGGAGGGGCGTTCGTCTCCAGGCCGGTATGGTCATTGCCATCGAGCCGATGGTCACGATGGGATCCAATCATGTGAGTACGGGCTCCGATGGTTGGATCGTTACGACCAACGACCACCTGCCCGCCGCGCACTACGAGAACACCGTCGCCATCACCGATGACGGCCCGGTGATTCTCACCACCGACGCGCAAGGCGCTTGGTGTTCGCTCCAAGGCGGAGAAATGTAACAAGTTCCACTTAGTTGTGGAGCCATTACGAAGTTATTACGATGCGTACATACGTGTTGTAGAATACTCAATCGCTGTCGTTTTCTAGAGAAAGATGATTGCTTGTGAAGAAGGAAGACGCAATTGAGCTCGAGGGTACGGTAAAAGAGCCGCTGCCCAACGCCATGTTTAAGGTCGAGCTCGAGAACGGTCATTCGGTTCTGTGCAACATTTCTGGCAAGATCCGAATGAATTACATCCGCATTCTCCCCGGTGACAGGGTTGTCGTGGAGCTTTCCCCGTACGACCTGACCCGCGGCCGCATCACCTATCGCTATAAATAGCGGCACGCATACACGCTCTTTTCCGACTGCAGGCTTAGCTCAACCTACGGTCGGTTTGCGTGTGAAGACCAGCCATAGTTTTAAACGCCTGCGGCTGGGCGAGTAGATAGTAGGGAAGTAGTTTGAGCGCTACCGAAAGGAAGAACGATGAAGGTACGTCCTTCGGTCAAGAAGATGTGCGATAAGTGCAAAATCATTAGGCGCCATGGCAAGGTCCTCGTCATTTGCGAGAACCCCCGTCATAAGCAGCGTCAGGGTTAAGAGAGGAGACTACGTTGGCCCGTATTAATGGTGTCGACCTCCCGCGTGAGAAGCGCGTTGAGATCGGTCTGACCTACATTTACGGCATCGGCCGCACCACTGCGACGAAGATTTGCGTCGAGTGCAACGTTAACGTGGATACGCGCGTTAAGGACCTCACCGAGGATGAGGTTAACGCCATCCGCGATTATATCGATAAGAACCAGATCATGGTTGAGGGCGACCTCCGCCGTGAGCGCAACCAGAACGTCAAGCGCCTTATGGACATCGGCTGCAACCGCGGCCTTCGTCACCGCAAGGGCCTCCCGGTCCGCGGCCAGCGCACCCACACTAACGCTCGTACCCGCAAGGGCCCGAAGCGTCAGATCGGTGCTAAGAAGAAGAAATAAGGAGCGCTAGATAGATGGCTACTGCTAAGAAGAACGTTCGCGCTGCCCGTCTGAAGCGCGCGGACCGTAAGAACATTTCCGTGGGCCAGGCTCACATTCGTTCTACGTTCAACAACACGATCGTTTCGATTACCGATCCCCAGGGCAACGTCATTTCCTGGAAGTCGGCTGGCCAGGTGGGCTTCAAGGGCTCCCGTAAGTCCACGCCGTTCGCTGCCCAGATGGCTGCCGAGGCTGCTGCCAAGCAGGCCATGGAGCACGGTATGAAGAAGGTTTCCGTCTTCGTCAAGGGCCCCGGCTCCGGTCGTGAGACCGCCATCCGCTCCCTCCAGGCTGCTGGCCTCGAGGTCTCGAGCATCCAGGACAAGACCCCCATTCCGCACAACGGCTGCCGCCCCAAGAAGCGTCGCCGCGTGTAACTGAAAGGATCGTATCAATATGGCAATCGACAGGACTCCTGTTCTTAAGCGCTGCCGTCAGCTCGGGATCGATCCCGCTGAGCTCGGTTACAGCAGCAAGAAGGAATCTATCCGTCAGCCCAAGCGCCGTCGCAAGGAATCTGAGTACGGCATGCAGCTGCGCGAGAAGCAGAAGGTCAAGTTCATCTATGGCGTTCTGGAGAAGCAGTTCCACGGCTACTTCAACAAGGCCCGCAAGATGAACGGCGTCACCGGTGAGAACCTCATGATCATCCTTGAGTCTCGCCTCGACAACGTCGTCTTCCGTCTTGGCTTCGCCCGCACCCGCAAAGAGGCTCGTCAGTCCGTCCGTCATGGTCACTTCACCGTGAACGGCAAGCGCGTGGACATCCCGTCCTACCGCGTCAAGGCCGGCGACGTCGTCGCTGTCGGCGAGAAGTTCCGTGACCTCCTCCCCATCAAGGAGGCCCTGATTTCCTCCGAGCGCTTTGAGGTTCCTGGCTGGCTCGAGGTCGATATCGAGAAGCTGTCTGGTAACGTGCTCGCTCTGCCGACGCGTGAGCAGATCAGCGGTGATATCAACGAGCAGCTCATCGTCGAGCTCTACTCTAAGTAGTCCATCCGGGCTGCTGAGGCTGGAGGTAATACATGTCAGAATTCATTAGGCCTCAGGTTCAGGTCGAAGAGATCAACGAGACGTCTGCTCGTGTCTCCGTCGAGCCGCTCGAGCGTGGTTACGGCGATACGCTGGGTAACTCCCTTCGTCGCGTTCTTCTGTCCTCGCTCGAGGGTGCCGCTGTCGAGGCTATTCAGATCGATGGTGCGCAGCACGAGTTCATGACCATCCCTAACATGGTCGAGGATGTCACCGACATCGTCCTGAATGTCAAGGGTCTTGTCTTCAGGGCTCTCGGCACGACCGACGAGGCGACCGCCACCATCTCGGTTGACGGCCCCTGCGAGGTCACCGGTGCGGACTTCTTTATTCCGTCCGAGTTTGAGCTGGTCAACCCCGAGCAGCACATCGCTACGCTCACCGAGGGTGGCCATCTCACCATGAGCATGCGCATCGGCTATGGCCGCGGCTATGTTTCTGGCGAGGCCAACAAGCGCGATAACGATCCCATCGGTGTGATCCATGTCGACTCGCTGTACTCGCCGGTTTCCCGTTGCGCCAAGCTCGTTGAGGCTTGTCGTGTCGGTCAGCACACCGACTACGACCGCCTTGTCCTCGAGATCGAGACCAACGGCTCCATCGCCCCGCGCGACGCCGTGGTCCAGGCTGCCAATATCATCAACCAGCATATGGCCGCCTTTATGAACCTTGCCGAGACCCCCGAGGTCGAGGAGGAGGCTTCGATCTTCGCTCCCGAGGTCACCAACGACAACGCCGAGCTGGACAAGCAGATCGAGGATCTGGACCTTTCCGTCCGTTCCTACAACTGCCTTAAGCGCGCCAGCATTCACTCGGTCCGTCAGCTCGTTGAGTTCTCGGAGAACGATCTGCTCAACATCCGTAACTTCGGTGTTAAGTCGATCGAGGAAGTGAAGGACAAGCTTGAGTCCATGGGCCTGAGCCTGAAGGCTTAATGCTTCGCATATTTGAGGAGAAACTAGACCATGCGTCACAACGTTAAGAAGGGCCTGAAGCTCGGCACCGATGCGAGCCACACCAAGGCCATGAAGAAGAGCCTTGCTAAGGCCCTCTTCGAGAACGACCGCATCAAGACCACCGAGACCCGCGCTAAGGCGCTGCGTTCGGTCGTCGACCCGATCATCACTTGGGCCAAGAAGGGCGACCTGCACTCTCGTCGTCTGGCTATCGCCAAGCTCGGCGATAAGCAGCTCGTTGCCGAGATCTTCGACAAGGCTGCCCAGGGCATGTGGCAGGACCGCAACGGCGGTTACACCCGCATCATGAAGCTCGGTAACCGTAAGGGCGACAACGCTCCCATCGTTATCATGGAGCTCGTCACCGAGCCTTGCACGCCTAAGGCCAAGAAGGCTGCTCCGGCCCCTAAGAAGGCCGCTGCTCCCAAGAAGGTCGAGGCTGTCGAGGAGGCTCCTGCTGAGGAGACCGCTGAGTAGACATTCCGTCTGCATAGGCTATATTCGAGGGGTACGTTCGCGTACCCCTCTTTTTTTTGTCGCGATACCGTTACTTGTTTGTTGGGAGCGCCCATGACTGCGCCGTCTGATTTCAATTCGATTTCCGAGCTTGACGCCACGCTCGTATTTCGCGTGGCCTATGATGGCTCGTCGTATAGCGGATTTGCCGAGCAGCCGGGACAGACGACGGTTGCGGGTGAGCTGCGTCGAGCCATCGAGACGCTGCTTCGCCGTCCGATCGATCTGACGTGCGCAGGTCGTACCGATGCCGGCGTGCATGCCGTGGCACAGTATATCAGCGTGCCCGTAACGGACGCTGAGCTCGCCCTTACGCGCCGTAGGTGGCTGCGGGCTATGGATGCCCTGCTGCCTAAAGATATCGCCATAAACGAGGTCTACAGGGCCCGTAAGGGCTTTTCTGCACGCTTTGACGCGCGTTCCCGTACGTATACGTACCGTATTGCCGATCGCGATGCGCGCCCCGTGCTGTCCCGTGGTGCCGTGTGGTGGCATCGCTATCCCTTGGACGTCGAGGCCATGTCTGCGGCCTGTCCCGCGCTTTTGGGTGAGCAGGACTTTAAGAGCTTTTGCAAGGTCGCCTCTGCCGTGGGCAAACCTACGCATCGCTGCGTGATGCGTGCCGAGTTTGGCCATGAGGTTGCGTTTGGCGAGGACATCCTGACGTTTACCATCGAGGGCAATGCGTTTCTGCATTCGATGGTCCGCACGATCGTGGGCACGCTTGTCGAGATTGGCATGCATCGCCGTAAACCCGAGTGGATGCGCGAGGTCATCGATGCTTGCGACCGTACCGCTGCGGGCCCCACGGCTCCTGCCTGCGGCCTTACGTTTATGGGCGTGGATTACGATCCCGTCGAGCTTGTCGTGCTCGACTAGGGGGGCTCGACGCGTCGTGCGTCGACACCCGTCATCTGTGGGCTGCGCGTGTGCAACATCTGTTCTTGGCGTGCAATACAACCGGTGTCTCATTGCTTTTATTGCCGGGGTGTACCATGAACCACGATTTGATTCATTGCTGTCGAGAGGACGGATAACTTGGTTCGACGTGGCTCGCATCCGCGACTTTCGGTGATCCTTGTGGTAGAAGGTTCGCCCAGCTATGCGATGCGTGCGCTCGAGAGTATCCAGAACCAAGACCTCTACGATTTGCAGATTGTCGTTGTCTGCCGCGATGCTGCGCCCGGTGTGCGCCATTCGCTTCAGGTTGCTGCCGACAGGGACATCCATATTGATTTGATTGACGTCGAGGACGCGAAGCGCGGCGCTTGTCTTCGTGCCGGTTTTGATGCCTCGCGCGGCTCTCAAATCATCGCCATGAACGCCGATGAGTGGTTTGCTCCGCAGGCCCTTTCCAAGATGGTCGATATCGCGTGCGATACTACGGCAGACATAGTGCTCCCCACGGTGTCGCTCGACCGCTATGATGCACATCGAGAGCGCCATTCGCGCGTCTTGGATGCTGCTCATATTTCCATCGATAGCAAATCCTCGATGGTGACCGGGCTGCCCCAGTTGATTTTAGGCGGCCTTGTCGTTCAGACCTCTGGCGTGATGTACAGCCGCTCGCTGTTTGAGGCATGCCTTTTGTGCGACAAGGTGTTTCGCACAGTTGGGTTTATGGCATGCGCGCTTTCGCAGGCACGATGCGTGTCCGGCTGCGGCGATGCTTGTTTCCACGCGGCGGCACCTAAGCTTACAGATGCCTTTGATCCCACCATGTATGCCAAGGTATCCGATGACACCCGAGCGCTCGACGAGCTTGCTGACTCACTCTCGGAAGCAGATAGCGGTGGTCGGCTCAAGCTGGCAAGCCAAAAGTTCTACTTTGCCGGACTGGTCGCCTGCATCGAGAATTTGTGTCTGAGCCCGCATGGGGTGTCGTCAATCGAGCGTTCCGCCCGCATGCGTGATATGCTCGAGGCACCTCGAACCCGTCAAATGGTCGCCGCGCTCAAGGATAACCATCGGGGGCTCGGTCTGTTGTTTGGGCCGATTGCCAGCGCCAAGCCCGCGCGATGCGTGATGTGTACGCATCTGGCAGCTTTTCTTAACCGGACGGGCGCAAAAACCGCCTAAACGGCTCATTACGAAACAAACTTGCATAGAATTGTTTCGAAATGCGTTCTTATACACAAAAGCCTTCAAATAGCGTTAAACTATTCAATCACTGATTGATTGTCTCCGCCATCTTTTGGAGAGAGGGTTTGTATGGCTAAAAAACGCAATGGGCGCCAGGATGCCATTAGAGATATTGTGCGCAATAAGGACGTCCGCACGCAGCGCGTGCTGGTCGATGAGCTCCGCGCTATGGGCTTTGATTGCACGCAGGCGACTGTCTCTCGCGATATTGCCGATATGGGGCTGCGTAAGCTCCCTGAGGGCATCTATGTTCTGGCAGAGGACCTGCACCTGCAGCGTATGGTTTCCGAGCTCGTAACGGGCGTTCTGCGCACCGATAATCTGGTTATGATCAAGGCTCAGCCTGGTACGGCTTCCGGTATCGCCGCCGCCGTTGATGCGGCAGAGTTGCCCGATGTGCTTGGCTCGCTTGCCGGCAACGATACGATTTTGGTTATTGCCCAGACGGCCGAGGACGGCGAGCGTCTCGAGGCGCTGATCAATAAGCTGAGCAATTCTCGCAAGTAGGCGTGCGGGTCGTGCGCTCGGCACTGTGCGCGTGACATGGTGGCTTGTAAGGGGTATCGACGTTGGTCGGTACCCCCCTTTTTTTGTTTGCCGGTATAAAGACCGCCCATCAGGTCGCATTAAACTAAAAAGGCCCCCGAGCAGTTTAATAAGCTGCTCGGGGGCCTTGTTGCTAATGGCCGGATGAATTTCTAGCCAACAGTATCGTCAGGCGTGGGCGAGGGGTCGGGAGTGGGCGTAGGCGTGGGCGTAGGCGTGCCGCCATCGCCGCCGGTCGAACCACCAGTGGAGCCGCCCGTCGAGCCACCGGTCGTTCCGGTGCCGCCGGTGGTGTCGCCGCCCGTGGTCTCGGTGGTCGTGGTCGTCGTGGTAGTCGTTGTGGTGGTTTCCTCTTCGTCCTCGTTCTCGTCCTTGTCGTCGTTCTCCGTCTTCTTGGTGTTGTTGGTGCCGTAGAACTTCCAGACGCTGTTGTTCTTGTAGGTGGGCGCCGTTCCGGTCGCAAACTCCTCGCGCTCGGTACCGGTCAGAACGGTGTTCATAAACCGCTTAAAGACAGGCAGGTTGGTGCTGTCGCCCAGCAGGTCTGTGCCGTATTTTTGGATGGGAATCTCGCCCGCGGAATAGCCGGTCCACAGGGCGCACGCCAGCTGCGGGGTATAGCCGCAGAACCACAGGTTGGTGGTGTTGTCGGTGGTGCCCGTCTTGCCGGCATAGGGCTGGTTGACGCTCAGGGCGCCGGCAGCACCCGTACCGCCGCCCTTCATGACGCCGGACAGAACATCGGTGACCGCGGCGGCCTCGCCCTCGGTAAGTACCTGTGAGGGATTGTCGGTGTGCTGGTACAGCACCGAACCGGTGCGAGAGTCAATCTCGGTGATGGCGATCGGCTGGCGATAGTAGCCGCCGTTGGCAAACGTCGCGTAGGCGGCGGCCATCTCGAGCGGCGAGATCGAGCCGGTGCCGAGGGTCATGACGGGAACGTCCTCGATGTTGTCCTTGGCGGGATCGATGCCGAGCTTTTTGACGAGCGAGATGATCTTGCTGTTGCCGACGGCTTCCGCCACCTGGATGTAGCCGGTGTTGGAGGAGTATGCCGTCGCCTGCTTAAGCGTGATGTTGCCATAGCTATGCTTGGCGTAGTTTTGGACCTCGGTCGTGGTGCCCTTGGCCTTGAGCGGCGAGTTGCAGTTGAGGGTGACGTTGGGGTTCATGCCGTTTTGGATGGCAGTTGCCAGCGTAAAGGCCTTAAAGGTGGAGCCGACGGGACGCTTGGCCGTGGCATGGTTTACGTGGTTCTCGTCGGCGTTGTAGTCATAGCCGCCCACCATGCACTTGATGTAGCCGGTCTTGGGGTCGACGACGACCATGCCCATGTCCAGGCCGTCGAGTGAGAGCGTGTCGAGCTGCTCGCGGACGGCATTCTCTGCCACCTGCTGCATCGTGGGGTCGATGGTGGTCTTGACGGTCAGGCCGCCCTTAAAGAGCACGTCGGTCGAGAACTCCTGCTCCAGCAGCTGCTTAACATAGGCGACAAAGTAGGGCTGCGAGTATACGTCGACGCCGCTGCCCGAAATCTCGGTCACGTTGAGGGTGATGGGCTCGGCCTGTGCGGCATCGTGCTCCTCCTGGGTGATGTGGCCCAGGCGCAGCATGTTGTCGAGGACCTTGTTGCGGCGAGACAGTGCCAGGTCGGGGTTGACCGTGGGGTCGTACTGCGAAGGCGAGTTGGGAAGGCCGATGAGCAGCGCGGCTTCGCTCAGGG
Source organism: uncultured Collinsella sp. (assembly GCA_900541035.1). Lineage (GTDB taxonomy): Bacteria > Actinomycetota > Coriobacteriia > Coriobacteriales > Coriobacteriaceae > Collinsella. The sequence goes on from UQIN01000003.1 coordinate 115,442, forward strand.
TGAGGTCGGCGGCGCTCTTGGACAGATAGGTCTCAGCTGCGGCCTCAATACCGTAGGCGCCGTGGCCGTAGTAGATGGTGTTGAGGTACATCATGAGGATCTCGTCTTTGGAGTACATGTCCTCCATCTTGATGGCGATGTAGGCCTCGCGCACCTTACGCTCGATGGTCGAGTCGAACTGCTCCTCCTGCAGAATGGTGTTGCGCACCAGCTGCTGGGTGATAGTCGAGGCGCCTTCGTGCCCGCCGCCGAGGGTTGCCACCGCAGCACGCGCGATACCCCACAGGTCGATACCGCCGTGCTCGTAGAAGCGCTCGTCCTCGACGTCAACGGTGCCCTGCAGCACGTAGGGGGAGACCTCGTCCTTGGTGATGGACTTGCGGTTTTGCGTGTAGAAGCTCGCGATCTTGTTGCCGTTGCAGTCGACGATCTCGGTGGGCTCGCTCACCAGATACGCGTTGGCGTCGGTGTAGTCGGGCAGATCGGACAGCCAGCGGTTGACGTTGCCGACCATGCCGATGCCAAATGCCACGCCCGCGATAAGCAAAAAGCCCAAAAACGAGAGCAGGATTATGGGCAGGGCATGCGTCTTTGAACGGCTGCGTCCCTGTCGTTGGCGAGGACCCATATATTGACCTCCAGGTATGTCGTGCCGGACGGCGGATGTGCCGTCGGGGCAGGATGGACATAAGTTATTACACGATAAACCAAACGGGGCGCGCGAGGCCTCGTGTATGCTGGAAGACGGCATTTTTCAGAGTGAATGCATACCTTGGTAAGGAGTTTGCCGATGGCGATTCGGGCGATGGGGCCGAGCGGACAATACGAGACTAGATTGGATGCTGCCGGTGCGGCGCTGCCCGAGCTGCTGGCGCCGGCGGGCGGGCTCGACCAGATGCTTGCGGCCATCGCCGCGGGTGCCGATGCCATCTATGCGGGGTTGGGCGGCTTTAACGCCCGTGTGAGCGCTCATGGCTTTACGGATGACGAGTTTGCGCGCGGTTGTGCCGTGGCGCATGCCCATGGCGTGCGTGTGTACGTGACGCTCAACGTGTTCGTGTTTGACGATGAACTGTCCGACGCGGTGGCGCTGGGAGCTCATGCACTGGAGCTGGGCGCCGATGCTCTGATTGTGGCCGATGCCGGGTTGGCCTGCGCGCTGCGCGCGGCGATTCCCGGGGTCGAGATTCACCTGTCCACGCAGGCGGGCGCTCATAGCGAGGGTGCCGTGCGGCTTGCCGCCGACGAGCTGGGGGTCGAGCGCGTGACGACGGCACGCGAGCTGACGGTCGACGAGATTGCGGCGCTATGTGCCACGGGCGTGCCCATCGAGGTATTCTGCCACGGTGCGATTTGCATCGGCTATTCGGGGGCGTGCGAGTTCTCGGCCCTGCGGCGTGGGCGCTCGGCGATGCGCGGCGACTGCACACAGCCGTGCCGTCTGGCGTACGACCTAGTGGACGAGGCGGGGGAGAGCGTCGTTTCCGTTGAGGGCGATCGTCTACTGTGTCCGCGCGACTATCTGGGCATCACGCACCTGCCCGAGCTTGTTGGGGCCGGGGTGGCGTCGCTCAAGATCGAGGGGCGCATGAAGAACCCCGATTACGTATTCAACGTGGTGCGGGTGTGGCGCCGGGCACTCGATATGCTGTGCGACGGCGCGTGGGACCCCGGTGCCGTGGAAGAGCTTGAGCGCGAGCTGGGAAGGTCGTTTAACCGTGGGTTTACCGATGCGTACCTGCGAGGGCGTTCGGGTGCCGAGCTGATGAGCTTTGAGCGCGCAATTAACCAGGGCGTGCGCGTGGGGCGCTTGGTCGCTGTGGGCCACGAAGAGGTGACCGTTGAGCTCGACGCCGCCGTGGCGGCGGGTGACACGCTCGAGATTCGGTTCTATCCGGGTGTCGACGCGCGTCCCGATGTGCCCAAGCGCTGGCCGCAGGTGCCCTGCCCGGTGGATGCCGCAGCGGGGAAGCGCGTCGTCGTGCATTGCAAGCGTAAGGTGGACACGGGCTGCGAAGTGTACCTGATTCGCAGCGCCGGTGTGTTGGATCAGACGGCGGCGGTGTTGGAGCGCATGCGGGCCGAGGCGGATGCGATTGCGCCCGCTGCGCACGCCGTTGAGGTGCTGCCCTTTGAGGGCGTTGCGGTGGATGGCGGTGCGTCGACGGAGTCGGTGGAGTGCACGGTTCCCACTCGCATGGTTTTTGCTTGGCAGCTGATGGATGCCGACCCGCGCGGAGAACTCGATTTGTCCGACGCCGTTGTGGTGCTTGACGAGGTGTGCCGCACGGGTGACGCTGACCGGACTCGCTCACTGATGCAGCGTGCCGGGCGCGTCGTCTGCCGCAACCTGGGACAGGTGGTGATCGCTCGCGAGCTGGGCGTGACGTTTGACGTGGCGGCGCCGGTGTTCTGCGCGAATCGGGCCACGCTTGCCTGGCTGCGCGGACTCGGTGTGGGGCGGGTGTACTTGCCGGCCGAGTTGCTCGGCAATGATGCGGAGCGTATTGCCGAACTGGCTGCTGAGCCCGGCGTCTTGGGTCCGGTCGACGCCGACCGTCCCGAGCTTATGGTGTGCGAGCACTGCCTGCTGACCGCCGAGGGCGTCTGCGCCACCGATGCGACGGGACAGGTCCGTTGCCGCGACTGCTTGCGTCGTCGGCAGGTACGCTATCTGGTCGAGCGTGACGGTACACGTCTGCCGGTCGCCGTTGACGCGTGCGGCAGGACGAGGATTTTCCTGTCGTAGGTGCCGCGTCGCGTCAGTTTGTTATCATATGAGAGTTTATGGACTTCCAGCACCGCCGTATCCGGTGAGGGTGCTATAGCAAAAGGAGGATACCCAATGCTGTCTGTTGACGAGCAAATGCGTATCATCACCTCGGGCGCCGCGCAGATCGTTCCCGAGGCCGACCTTCGCAAGAAGCTTGAGAAGGGCGAGCCCCTCAACATCAAGCTCGGCGTCGACCCCACCAGCCCCGACCTGCACCTGGGCCATGCCGTGCCGCTGCGCAAGATGCGCCAGTTCCAGGACCTGGGCCACAACGTCACCCTTATCATCGGCAACGGCACCGCGCTGATCGGCGATCCCTCGGGCAAGAACTCCACGCGTCCGCAGCTTTCGCAGGAGCAGATCGAGGCCAACGCCGAGACCTACGTGAGCCAGGCCATGAAGATCCTGGATCCCGAGAAGACCACCATCGTGCACAACGGTGACTGGATCCTTTCGATGGACCTGGCCGGTCTGCTGCAGGTATGCTCCAAGTTCACCGTCGCCCGCATTCTTGAGCGCGACGACTTTACTAAGCGCTACCAGTCTCAGACGCCGATCGCCCTGCACGAGTTCCTGTACCCCGTGATGCAGGCCTTCGACTCCGTTCAGATCAAGGCCGACGTGGAGATGGGCGGCACCGACCAGCTCTTCAACCTGCTCGCTGGTCGCGAGCTCATGGAGAAGATGGGTATGGAGCCGCAGATTGCGCTCACCATGCCGCTGCTCGAGGGCACCGATGGCGTCCGTAAGATGTCCAAGTCCTACGGTAACTACATCGGCCTGACCGACGCGCCCAAGGATATGTTCGGCAAGACCATGTCCATCCCCGACGAGATGATTGGCAAGTACTACCGCCTGGCGAGCTCGCTCACCCCGGCCGAGGTCGACAAGATCGACGCTGCTCTGGCCGACGGCTCTGCCGATCCCTATGAGCTCAAGCGCGCTCTGGGTCGCGACCTGTGCGACACCTACCACGGCGCCGGTGCCGGCGACGAGGCTCAGGCCGAGTTCGACCGCGTGTTCAAGGAGGGCCAGCTTGCCGACTTCCCCGAGAAGCATGTCGAGCTGACCGTCAACGACGAGGGCCAGATCTACCTCGCCGGCCTGCTCAAGGACTTGGGCCTTTCGGCGAGCGCCGGCCAGGCTCGTCGCGATATCGACGGCGGTGGCGTCAAGATTAACGGCAAGGCCGTGGCTCCCAAGAGCTACAACATCGATCCCAGCGCCCTCAAACTGGGCGACACCCTCTCCGTAGGCAAGCGCAAGGGCTTCAAGTTGGTCTAACGAGCGAGTTGACCTCACAAGTGCAATAAGGCCGCAGCCGGGAATCCCGACTGCGGCCTTTTTGGTTACGACGATCCCATGGGGACGGAGGGATCATTTGGCGGTGCCGTTAAGCGGAGAGGCGTATTGTTGACCCATCGTTTGGGCATACAATGGCTATTGGTTTGCTGCGGTGAAGGTCTGTCCGCTCCGCAGCTTTTTTCTACGGTTAAAGGAGTATGTATGTCCGTTGAGGTCATGAGGTCTGTGATCGAGGCCGCCGAGGGGCGCGTGCCCGTCGACACGCTGTTTACCAATGCGCAGATTGTCGACGTGTATGGCCAGCGTGTGGCGCCCGGTAGCGTTGCTGTCAAGGACGGTGTAATCGTCGGCGTGCTCTACGATGGTCGCGACGATGCCGCTGGCACCTACGAGGCAACTGAGGTCATCGACTGCCAGGGTCGCTATCTCGCTCCCGGTTTTATTGACGGGCATCTGCATATCGAGTCTTCGAACATCCGTCCCGCCGAGTATGCTCGCATGGCCGCGACGCGCGGTACTACCACCGCCATTGCCGACAGCCACGAGATTGCCAATGTTGCCGGTCTCGACGGCTTGCGCTTTATGATCGAGGATGGTCGCCGCGCGCCCATCTCCATCAAGTACATGATGCCTTCGTGCGTGCCCGCGCTGCCCGACGAGCAGGCCGGTGCCGTTATTTCGGCTGCCGATATGCAGGCGTTTTTTGCCGAGCATCCAGGCGATGTCTTTGGTCTGGGCGAAATGATGAACCTGCCGGGCGTCTTTATGGCCGACCCCGAGACCTGTGCTCGCATCGATGCTGCCAACCAGACGCCGTCCAAGCAGGTTGACGGCCACGCGCCGCTCGTTGCCGGTAAGGACCTCAATGCCTATGCCGCAGCGGGCATTATCGCCGACCACGAGTCGACGATTCCCGAGGAGGCACTCGACAAGCTATCTCGCGGCATGTATGTGATGCTGCGTGAAGGCACGTGCAGCCATGACCTGGCCAATCTATCGCCGATGCTGCTGGAGAATCCCGCGCGCGCCCGCCGCTGCTGCTTTGCGACCGACGACCGCGCTCCCTCCGATGCTCTTTCGACCGGCATGATCGACAATGCCTGCCGCGTGGCCATCGAGGTCGGCGTCGACCCGGTGGTCGCCATCTCCATGGCGTCCCTTTCCACGGCTGAGGCATTTGGCCTGGACCACGGCTGCCGCGACCCGCACGAGCTCCGCGGCGCAATCGCCCCGGGCAAGCGCGCCGACCTGCTGTTGCTTGATGACCTGACGTTTGCCAAGGCTCCGCATCGCGTATATGCCGCCGGTGCTCTGGTGGCGCAGGATGGCACCTTTGTGGGCGAGGTCGCACCCGAGACGGCCGATGTCGCCTCTCTTGCCGATGAGCTGCGTGCTTCCGTTAAGCTGCCGAAGCTTTCGCTCGACGTATTCGATTATGCCTTTAAGCCGGGCGAGGCCGTTATCGATGTCATCCCGGGTATGGCTATCACGGGTATGGCCCGCCCCGAGAGCGCCGAGGACTTGCGTCGCATTATGCTTATCGAGCGCCATGGCCGCGGCGTGTCGCTGCAGGCCGAGGGCGTCGACGGCGACGGCCCCGCTGGCCTGGGCCTGGTTGGCAAGCATATCGGTCGCGGCTGGGTGCGTGGCTTTACCATCACCGGTGGTGCCATTGCCTCCACGATCGGCCACGACTCGCACAACGTGTGCGTGGTGGGCGACAACGCCGCCGATATGATGGCTGCCGTTGAGGCCGTGGGCCAGGGCGGCCACGTGCTGGTGCGCAACGGCGAGGTTGTGGCGCGCATTCCGCTGGCGCTCGGTGGCCTGATGAGCGAGGGCACGGCCGAGGACGTTGCCGCGCAGCACGATGACTTTATGGTCAAGGCGCGCGCCATGGGTATTGAGCCGCCGCTCGACCCCATCATGGGCATCATCTTCCTGCCCCTGCCGGTCATCCCGACGCTCCGCATCCGCCCCGAGGGCATGTTCGACGTTACAACCTTCACCTACGCCGACTAGTCATCGGGGACGTTCTTAAACGACTAGTCATTGGGGACGCTCTTTGGCGGGCTGCCTGACGCCGCGACCGTAGGGCCTCTGGCATGTGTGAGCTATTTGCCAGGTCCTTGTAACGTTTACGCCCGCGGAGTCTTATTTGAGCTCCCTTTGGGTACGTTGGAATCGGATACGCGTTCGATTCCAACAAGCCCGAAGGGAGCTTTTCTATGTTTAAACTGATTGCATCCGATATGGACGGCACACTGCTTGACGAAAACGGCCAGGTGCCTCCCGAGACCTACGAACTGATTCTGGCGCTACACGAGCATGGTGTGCATTTCGCTGCATCGTCAGGTCGTCGCTACGATCGCCTGTGCGAGTTCTTTGCGCCCGTTCGCGACAAGATGGACTTTGTCGCCGCTAACGGCGCCCAGGTCTACGCCGACGGTAAGATGGTAGACCGTGAGGTGTATTCCCACCTGGCGATTCGAAGGCTCGCCCAAGCCGTCAGGACGTTTCCCAATCTGCATCTTGCGCTCTTTGACCGAACCAAGTCCTTCCTGCTCGATGACGAGTGCAAGTTCGTGCGTGAGGTCGATAAGGACCTTCCCAATGCCGAGCGCATTTGGGAGCTGCCCGATCCCAGCGTAAATATCATCAAAGCGAGTATCTTTTGCGACGACAGTGCGGTTATGGACAGCGCGTACGTGCTACAGCGCGAACTTGGTCAGCTCTTTACTTTTGCGCCTTCGGGCAACGCGTGGATCGATGCCATGCAGCCTGGTGTGTCGAAGGCCTCGGGTATCGCGCAGCTCGCGGAGCATTACGGCATTGGTCGCGACGAGGTCATGGCGTTTGGCGACTCGATGAACGACTACGAGATCATTCGCTTTGTCGGCACGGGCTGCGCGATGGAAAACGCGCGCCCCGCGCTCAAGGCGGTGGCCGATCGTGTGGTGGGTTGTAACCGCGACCACGCCGTCCAGCAGGAGCTCCGTCGCGTGCTGGAGAGTCTCTCCTAATCCGGCAGATGGGGACGTTCCTTTTCTGCCGACAGTGGGGGACAGTCCTTGCGGCTTTTTGCGAAGAGTGTCCCCAGTGACTAGTCGTTTAAGAACGTCCCCAATGACTAGGCGAGGGCGTCCATGATGGTGCGGGCGACGCCGTCGTGGTCGTTGTCGTATTCGGTGATGGCGTCGGCGGCCTCGCGATCTTCGGGCTCGGCGTTGATCATGGCCATGCCATGGCCCGCTGCCTGCAGCATGGGGATGTCGTTGATGTTGTCACCGAACGCCCAGGCGTCGGCGAGACGCTCGCCCAGGTGCTCGCATAGCCACGTGAGGGCCGTTCCCTTGGTGGCGCCCTCGCCCATGACCTCGATATTCATGGCGTACGAACGCGTGACCTCAATGCCTCCGAGCGTGTCGAGCTCCGCCGCGATGGCGTCGCGATCGGCCGGGTCGTGCCAGTACATGGCGATGCGTTCGAGCGTCTCGACCTCGTCGATCTTGCTGTCGATATCCATGTCGATCGGTGTTCGTGTGCGCTTGAGCGAAGCTGCGATGTGGGGGTCGCCGCCGCAGAACTCATCCAGGCGCGTGTAGAGCGAGCGGGGGAGGAAGCACTGCCCGTCCGCGAAGATATCGAAGGTCACATCGTGGCCGGCGGCGATGCGGCGGATGCGATGGGCAATGCCGCAATCGAGCGGTCGGCTCAAGATGCGCGTGGCGCGCGAGGCGTCGGTGGGCACATCGTCGTCGAGCTGCCAGACGCTGGCGCCATTGGCGCAGACGGCATAGTGCACGGCGGGATGGGCGAGGATGGGCTCAAAGATGCCCGACAGCGGACGTCCCGTGCAGGGCACAAATTCAATCCCGCGTCGAGCGAGCTCGTCGAGCATCGCCCAGGTGGCATCGCTCATCTGCTTATCGCTCGTCAACAGCGTTCCATCCATATCGGAAAACACAATCATTTGATGCAGCCCTTTCTGCTGGCATAAAAAGCGTGGCCGAGGGCGGTGATGCCCTGGCCACGCTCGGGTTCTATAACGGTCCGCGTCCTAGCGGTCGGCGAGCGGCTTGTATTCCAGCGGCTCGATCACCGGACGGTATGCCGGGCGGATGATGCGATGCGCGCAGAAGAGCTCTTCCATGCGGTGTGCCGACCAGCCGGCCATGCGGGCGACGGCGAAAAGCGGCGTAAAAAGCGTCTCGGGCACGCCGAGCATCTTGTAGATAAAGCCTGTGTACAGGTCGATGTTGGCGCAGATAGGCTTGGTCATGCCGTGGTCGCGCATCACCTGCGGTGCCAGGCGCTCGATGCGCTCGATGAGTGCGAACTCTTCGCCCAAGTCCTTCTTGGCTGCCAGTGAGCGCGCGTAACGGCGGCAGACCTCGGCGCGCGGGTCGCTGAGCGTATAGACGGCGTGGCCCATGCCGTAGATGAGGCCCGTGCCGTCGAAGGCCTGCTTGTCGAGGATCTTGCCCAGGTAGGCCGCGACCTCGTCCTCGTCCTCCCAGTTGGAGACATGCGCGCGGATGTCCTCGTGCATAGACACGACCTTGGCATTGGCACCGCCGTGGCGCGGGCCCTTGAGCGAGCCGATAGCCGCGGCGTAGGCGGAATACGGGTCGGTGGCCGAAGACGACAGCACGCGGCAAGCGAAGGTGGAGTTGTTGCCGCCGCCGTGCTCGGCATGCAGCATGAGCATAACGTCGAGCAGCATCGCCTCATCGCGGGTGAACGCCATGCCGCCGCGCAGGACCTGTAGGATGGTCTCGGCGGTGGAGAGACCGGGCGTGGGGTGCGGCACGTGAACCTCGGAGCCGCGAAGCTTGGCGACCGAGGCCATGTGTGCGAAGGCGGCAATGCGCGGGAGACGTGCGAGCATGGAAATGGCGACGTCGATTTCGTGCTCGGGCGTGATCACGTCTGGTTCGGCATCGAAGGCGTAGAGCAGCAGCACGGCGCGCTGGAGCACGTTCATGATGCTCGACGACACCGTGGTCATAGGGAACTCTTTAACGTACTCGTCGCTTAGATGTCTAAAGGCGCCCAGGCGCTCGCAAAAGCCGTCGAGCTCTTCCTTGTTGGGCAGCGAACCCGTGATAAGCAGATAGGCGACTTCCTCGTAGCCGTAGCGATTCTCGGCCTGGGCATTGTTGACCAGATCCTCGATGCTGTAGCCGCGAAGCGTGAGCTTGCCCTGATCGGGCACGACCTTTCCGTCGACCTTGTTGTAGCCGTGCACATCCGAGATACGAGTGAGGCCCGCGACCACGCCCGAGCCGTCGGCATTGCGCAGGCCGCGCTTGACATTGTGCTCTTCGAACAAGCCCTCGTCATAAGGGTCGGTCGGCAGGCCGTGGTAGAGGCTTTCGCTTTCAGACGAAATCTGGCGGCTTGCTTCGTAATCCAGAACCAGTCGGCTCAAGTGGTCATCGAAGCGGTAATAGATTTTCTTGGCGTCGTAGGCCATGCGCGCTCCTCTCCGGGCCGCATCGGGGTGGCTTGCATGGGCATGCGCGTGTCAGGCAATCCCCGGCGGCTTGTTCGCTACAGGCGGTACATAAAGTTAAAGACGTCCTCGCGCTGGATGGACACGTTGACGCCCGAAAGCTCGCCGGCCTCGGCCAGGGCCTTCTGCAGCTCGGCGAAGTCGAGCTTGGACTCGGCGGTGTCGGCCAGCATGGTCATGGTGAAGATGTCCTCGATAATGGACTGCGTGATGTCGCGGATGTCGACGTTGGCCTCGCCCAGAACACGGGTGACGCCGGCGACGATACCGGGGCGGTTCTTGCCAAGGACGGTGATGACGATACGGGAGGACGAGATCTCGGCCATGGGAAACCCTTTCGCGTGATTGCGGCGCGCGCGGGGCGCTCCGCTACGGTACAGTGTTCATCATTGTACCTGTCTGGCGCAAAAAAGGCGCGCTCGCTGCGGCGTTACATGCCTGCAACATGAGCGTAAGGGGGAAGGCCGTACGGGGAAGAGCCGTCTGGCGCGTGTCCGGCTCGTGTTGGGTTGATTTCCGATCTCAGCCGAACACATTGAGCGGACAGGCCGTTCCCGCAGTCAGCCGAACGCCTCCGACGGCTGATTCCGAACTGGAAGCGGAGGGCATCCCCGCCCTTCGGTAGGGGATACCGCTCCGCGGCGCATGCCGCGGGCGGCGCCCCTATCGGACCACCGTGACCTCAGTTGGGATGGGCCCAGCACTGCCGCGTACTCGGTGAGCTAGAGCCAACTGTTCGTCTTCACGTCGCGTATGGCGATATTTCGGTCGTCCGGCTCGGTGATGCCGTAGCCGAACGCCTGGAGCGTCTCGATGGACTCCTGGATCCTCTGTTGGAACATGGGACCCGGATCGACCCTCGGCCCGAGGTGCCCGCGCCAAAGGCACGACGTGGCGCGCAGCATGTTATGGATTTTGGAGATGGGCTCGATGTCGGCGTAGACGTTGAGCGTCGCCATGGCGTCCTTGTGGCCGAGGATCGATTGGAGCGCCTTGATATCGCCGCCTTGGCGGATCCACTGCGTTGCGAACGTGTGGCGAAGGCCGTGGAACGTGATCAGCTCGTCGTTGGTGCCCATGAGGCCGTTGGTCTCCGAGAACGTCTTGAACGCCCTGCGGATATAGCTTGTCGTCGCGAAGGTCGCGCCCGGCTCCGACAGGATGTAGCAGTCCCCGATCTCGACCGCCCCGGTAAGGCCGCGCAAGCGCAGCTTTCCGCAGTCGATCTCGTGGGTCTCCTTCAGGAAGGGGAGTAGGCCGACCGGGTCGATGGGGATACCCCTGGCGTCATGAGTCTTGGTGTCCTTGATGAACGAACCCATTCCCTTCGCGTACGCCACCGAGTGTCTGATCGAGATCAGGCCCGTCTCGAAATCCACATCGCACCACCGAAGGCCGCAGACCTCGCCGATTCGCATCCCCGTGTGCAGGGCGAGTACGACCGCCCTCTAATCCTCGGCGGACCAATCGAGTCCGAACTCCTTTCGGGCATCCTCCTCGCTCATGACTTCGAGAAGGTCTCCGGGTTGGCAACGAAGGGCGAGGCATAGCTGCTCGAGTGTGTTGAAGCGAATGCCGCGAATATGCCCTTTTTTAATACGGGACAGGTTCACGGGCGTGGTTCCAATCCTTTCGGCAAGTTCGTTCGAGGAAATCTTTCGCTCGGCCATGATCTTGTCGAGGCGAACAATTACGGGCATGGCGTTTCCTTACGCAATCTCGTCGGAGTCGAGGTACAGCTCTCGGGCGTACAAGAAGAGCTGGGAAAGCATGAACAGGACGATGCCGAGAACCAGAGAGGTCCAATCGAATGATGAAGCGATCTCTTGGGCGCCGACGGCCCCCTCGCCGCCAAACATCGAAACGGAGGTTTTGAGTGAGCCGGCGTAGAGGCTGGTGGCAGCTTGAACAACGAAGAGAATGCCGAGCACCTTCAAGCATGTCGCAGACCCTTTCTTGAAGGGGTCTCCGCTCTTGATCGTCCACACGAGAACGGCGCTGAGGATGGTCGTAGCGATACCGATGACGGCAGGGACCAATGTCGAGATCGCAAGGGCTGGATACGCGGGGGAGTCTGCAATTACAGGGTTGTCGAGCACTTCGATTGCTGGCTTTAAGGAGAACGCCACTTGTGCGATGGCGGTGGCGCAAAGGGTCGCAGAGGCTATCGCACATGCGATGCGGAAGGAATGAAGCCGGGGAGTGCGATTGTCGGAACTCATAATAACCTCCAAAGAATTTAAAAAACTCAGGTTACTTTTTAACAGTTTATGTTAAATTGACTTTGCCGGCAAGTAATAAGGGCCGAGCATTTTGTTCGGCCCCTCTGTTCCGACTGGATGAGGTTAAGGTTGGCGATGAATATGCTCAAAATCTCGAAGGCGATCTTTAGGTCGCTTCTCTCCTCCAGGTCGCTCTGTGTTGTCGTTGTTGCGTTGATGGTTCTTTGTGCTCTGCCCGTCTTCAGGAGCGCGGCTGGCATCGACGGACGGGTCGAATACCTCGAGTCGGGAATAACCCGTGTTGAGCAGGAATTGTCAGCATCCTATGCGGATGCGCTTGTGAATGCGGGGGAGGACGGTGTCTATACCTCTTCATCAAGCATGCCCGCGCTTCTGTACCCTCTTGCCGCGGGACGTCTTATCTTGGCACCGCTCTCTCCCCTACTTCCGTTTCTGCAGATATCGGATGGAGAGTACACCTATTATGACGGATCGAAGGAGTACTTGCTATGGGTCGCAACGGCCGTTGCCGTCTCGTTCCTTGCCGCGCGTCTTAACAAACGTGAAAAGCTCATCATCCAGGCACCGATGGGCGAGCTGGGTAGACTTGTTGCATCGAGCGTATGGGCGAGTGTTTTTGCAATGCTTGCCGTCCTCGCCATCAATCTTCCAGGGATAATCGCCGCGCTTGTGAAGAATGGCCCGGGCTCGCTGTTCTATCCGATAGGCTACGTTCAATATGCGACTCCGGTTATCAAACCGGCTTGGCTGGTGTTCGCACAGACGGCCATCTTGCAATTCTTGGTGGCGGCGTTCATCTCGCTCGTCGTTCACCTTGCCGTGAAGATTGCCAATAACCCTACGCTTGGAATCGTGTTCGTATGTGCCCTGATGGGGGCGACGATGGTTCCCGGGTATTACGGAAGATCCATCGCTTTACGTGAGTTCGCCCTGTTGAATCCCCTTACGTATGCGAACACTGAGTTGACCGTCGGCGCCTATAGCCCGTACCCGACAACGCAGATAGTGAATCTGCCTGGACTTTGCTTCGAGCGTGGCGCGATTACCCTCGTATGCGCAATCGGGATCGAGGTGCTGGCAATTAGCCTGCTTTGCGTTGCTGGAAAGAGCGGCTGCGCGCGCCCGATGTCCCCGATTTGTCTTGAGAGAGGTTCCTTCACCGCATCGAGAACGACAGCCCGTTCGAGCGCTTGTGCCTCCGCCGTTGCATACGTAAGAACGATGGGGAAGCTGCTCCTGCATTCTCCTGCCCTCGCCGTATGCGCGATTGCAATGTCGACGGCGATGCTGGCCCCGGCTCTGGTCGAGGTGTTTCCTGACGCTGGTGACGTTTCCGCTGTTCGGTATAGGGATGGGGAGCTCCGTTCAATAGATCGGTATCTAGAGCAGGACGCTGCGAATATGGACGTCGAGGGCAAAGCGGCCCTGGAAGGCATGCGAGATGCTCTTTCGGGTTTCGTGTACGCGCCCACGCCTGCGGAGGGGTTTCGAAGCCTTGCGACGTACGAGCGCGCTCGAGGCGAACTGGGCGCGGCAGATGCGACCCTCCTGCAATCGATCGGAATCGAGCCGGAGACTCCTTCTCGTGCGGAGGCGCGCGCCCTTCTGCTCGAGTCGATCGCGAGCTTGCCGGACCCCAAGGTTTACGAGTTAAGTACGAAGATGCCCCCATTAATCCTCCTTTCGTATTTCCAGGCAGCGCTTCCTTCCTTGTTTTGGCTGTTGCCCGTGGTTGTCACATCGCTTGCGTGCACCCACCTGCAGTGCCGTTCCCTTCTGGTTTTCCAAGTCCCCGCAACAGCGCATGTGCGTTTTCTGACGGCTGTTGCGTTGTCTCTCCTGCTTGGCTTGACGCTGCTTTTGGTGTCGATGGTTCCCGCTGCAGTTGTGTCCGCGATTAAGAACGGTGCGGGTGGATCGGAGTATCCCGTCGCTCTCATTCGAGCGGGGGCTTCGACAACGTCCATGGTGGGGGAGGCGGTGTTGCGTAGCGTTCCGTTGCTGGTCATGGCATACGGCGTGATTTCCGTCGTCGCTGCGTTGACAGCAGCGATTAGCCGCAGCCCCGTTGTCACCGGAGTGGTTTGCGCGGTTCTCTTGGTGTTGGGTTCGTTGAGCGCTCATGTTGAAAGCGCGGGCATGGGCGCCGCGCTGCTGGCTCCATTCGCCTCGTTTGATCCCGCTTCCCAGGTGGGGACGATTGGGTTCCTTGGGCGAGGGACGAACGCGATGCCTTTTGGAGAGGTCGTCGGCGCATCGGGCGCTCTGCTGGTGGTCTTGGGCGCCGTATCTCCGTTGTTGGTGCGCCTGGGTGTTCCGAAGATCGAAAGGGGATGATCTCGATGATTGACCTTCAAACGCTGACGATCTCTTATGGAAAGAAGGTGCTCGTAGATTCGGTGAACGCTGAGTTTGCCCCGGGTACGGTCTACGGTCTCGTCGCTCCGAACGGGCATGGAAAGACGACGTTGCTGCGTGCGATGGCAGGTTTGCCGGGTCCTCGCGTGGACGGGAGCATCGTTCTGGATGAGGTGCAGGGTACGGGTGCGAGAGAGGTCCGTTCTATGATCTTCTATGCACCTGGTGAGGGAACGCTGCTGTATCCCGGATTGCGTGCGGAAGATCACCTCAAGATGGTTTGCGATATGTGGCCGCATGCTCGTGATATCGAGGAGGTAGTGGAGCAAACGCAGATAGGCGAGTTCGCGAAGATGAGGATCCGCGCTCTGAGCCAGGGTATGAAGCAGCAGCTTACCTTGGCGATTGCGTATGCGACGGGTGCGCGGTACCTCCTGTTGGATGAACCCATGAACGCGCTCGATCCCAGCAGGGTGGACTTGCATTCCGGGATTCTCAGGAAGCTGGCCGATTCTGGTACGTGCATCATCATGTCATCCCACATCTTGGATTCGGTCGATAGGCTGTGCGATGAGATTCTGTTTTTGAAGGATGGGAGGCTCATTAGAAGCATTCCGCAAGATGATGCTGCGCCGAAGTCTCCTGGATCCCATTTCGCAAAGCCTGCCGGACGCGCCGAGGGTGCGCTAAGCACGTATCGGCGACTCTACGAAAAGGGCGGGTAGAAATGCAAGTTAAAAATCTATGTGGTCAATATAATACCGTTGAACCCGCGTATCGATACCGTTCAGCCA
>UQIN01000004.1 GCA_900541035.1 uncultured Collinsella sp.
GGGAGACGGCGAGTTAGCCGGCAGGTCGGCATGTCAATCCTGGTCTAACAGAGCCATTCCAAATCAGATACCGAAATGTCATTTATTTCATCGAGTTTAGCTAAATCGGTCCGATTCCACCCCGATCTCTCCTTTTCTCTCGTCGCGATAGCCGTCCTATCCCATGATGCTTTGGCATCTTGATAGGATTTGAACAATGACATCATACTTTTCAAAGTCTTAAAGAGAACCGCGAAGTATGTACCGATGATAGTGTACTCGCCTATTGACATAGTTCCGTTAATGATTCGTACTCCGGAAACAACAAGTATCACCGCTTGAAACAACGCTGCGAAAAGACCATCGAGCGATGTCAGAGAATATGATAGCTTTCCGGAGCGCAAAACTTTGGGAAAATAGCTCTTAAACCCAGCGTCGAGCGCTTGTTCGCTCTTGCCGTACGAAGATGTCAGTTGAATGTTGAGAATCTGATTAAGCTGCGATGCAATTGCGGCGTAAAAGGCGCTGTCCGCCTCTTTCTTCTCATACGTGACCCTATACAAAAGTTTCCTCAACCCAGTAATTACACAGAAATACACGATGAGGAGAATGATGGAAAACACCGCGAGAGTTGAATCAATTGACCATATGATAAGCAATACGATGGGAATGGCTACAATGGACAGCGGCGCACTGATAAAATTCGCCAAAACGAAGGATGAGACCACGCTGGAGTCGGAAATAATCCGTTGCGTTGTATAGGCTGGATCGATGGTCCGACTCACCAAGTAATCGTCTCTTTCAAAACGCAAGACGGCCTCCCTGAGAAGATCAAAGGAAAGTCTCGTGGTTATGCGAATGGAAAGTGTTCCTGCAAAATAAGTAAAGAGGGTGGAGAAAACTCCTATTGACGCAACCAGGAGCGCGAAGAGTACGGCGTCTCTTTCGCTGCGGTTACCGAGAAGAAAATCTAAGAATTTCCCGTTCACGTATGGCATGGCATAGGAGAGAGCGGTTCCAATCACCGTGATAGCAATGAAGACGAAAGCCCCTTTTGCTCTGATGAACCTCGAGAGAACGCATCGAATCAAGGAAGGCCCCAATCTACCCGCCACAAAACATCAATCACTGATACCTTACACCTCAACACAACAGGAGCGAAGATTTGCCAATGAGACTGCTTTAAGATTGCCTTGGGCCAATACGATCTCAAGCTCTTCCTACAAGAGAGTCGGAATCGGACATCTCCTCCGACGAACCTGGCAATCGGGCGGTTGAAATATCTTTTTCAACCGCCCGATTGCCACAATAGATTTGAGCATCCGCCAACAAACGTCCGCGTTTTATACCCATCAAATCCTTTGCCTTTTGTCGTCTAGACTAGAAAAATCGCTCGAAATAACGCAACCGGCCTGCTCGCTTGAAGAAACCTAAGCCCGTAACGTAGATGTGCAAACTTCCGAAACGCCTTGCGCGGCATAGTGCGTATAAACTTCGTCAACCGCCTCAGAAATATCTGAGTATCGCGCCGGGTCAAAAGCATACGATGTCGCAGCTATACCCTGCACCCATTCGGAACGCGGATTAATTGAATAGCCACACAGCATCATCATACATGCATCTAGACCTGATTTCCCAAGTATCCGACGTATTGATGAGAGCATCGCGGGTCGCCCCTGCACCATCGTCGTCACCCCTATTAGCAGTATTTACCGTTTTTCTCTAAATGCGTATCGCCACCCTTAAGAATACGAAGTGTTTTATCCAGACCCGATTGTCCTCCATCTCAAACGAAGGGATAAGGAATCTCATCCGGAATCGGCAGTAACGGAGGATTCACAACGACAAGCGAAAAACATGAGTCATCTCTCAGAGGGGAGTAAAGGCTCCCCTCAAGCACCCTAGTTTCGTCATCCAAAGAGTTGATGGCAGTGTTCTTCTTACAAAGGTCGACAACAAAAGGGTTGATTTCTACAGATGTTACATCCATGCCACAGTTGGTAAGTATCAGGCCCTGTATTCTGGGGCCAGAACACAAATCGAGAGCCTTCCGTGCGCTCTGCGGTGTAAGGCGCCAATCTCAGCAAATCTGTCCCACAATACTGCGCTGAAGAACAAGACGGAACCCCTGAGCCAAACTCCCCTATACCTTATTAAGGCTAAGACAGGCAAGTTCACGCACCCGGCATATTCCAGAATAACATCCTATTGTTTTAGATGCTCTACAAGCATGAACAGCCGCGAATCGGAAAGATCTTCTAGTTTCGCCCCGACTGACCGCCAAGGGCCAAAATGGCCCCTCCATCCCCGGGCGACTGGCTCTGGCGCGCCAAGGAGTGTCCCCAAGTGCCGGCAGAAAAGGAACGTCCCCATCTGCCGGCTAGAGGGCACCGAAGAGGATGGCATAGGTAGTGGATTCGCCGAGCTTGAGCTCGTCGCCGGGATTGAGTTGGGCGGAACGGCCGGGCTCGACCTGAATGCAGACGCGCGTGGCCCCGTTTACCACCACGGTTCCGTTGGTGGACGACAAGTCCTCGACGTGCCAGATATTTTGAGCATCGCACCAGATATGGGCATGGCGGGCCGAGACATCGTCGCCGACGTCGGTAATATCGCCCTCGCCAGTGGCCAGCGCGCCAATCTCAACACCCTGCTCACTCGGCTGAATCCAGCGCGGGGGCGCTCACGACAAAACTGTTTTGTACGCGCAGCAAGCCCAAGGGGTGCGCCGGGGCGGGTTCGCGTTCGCCCGCGGTCATCGACATGCCAAGCGAACGCGGCGTGGATGTGCCTCCGCCACAGGTCGCGTGCGCGTAGTCGATGGCATAGTTCACCGAGGACCGCACATCCGCCGAACAACCGACGGCGACAAACAGCACCAGCACGGCCTCGGCGCGCTCGGCGGGCATGAGTTCCGCCGCCTGGGACAGGCGATCGAGCGCGTTGCGATAGAGATTCGTGTCCTGGTGGCACTCTTCGAGCGCGCGTACCATCGGTTCACCTGCAGGACCGCACACCATATTGATCACAGCCGTGGAGTCCATGGGATTGCGCTGGCGCAGGGCCAGTTGCGACATAATGCGCGCAGCCGAGGTACCGTATTCGGCAAAGTAGCGCTGCTGAAGCGTGCCGACCGGCGCGCGAACGATAAAGCGGGAAACCCAAGAGCGATCGGCGGCTCGGCTCTGCGGGCTGCGGCCGTCGGCGAGCGGACGGGACGAAAGCACCAAGCCGCACAGCTCGATATGGCTCAGATGCGCCGCGCGCTTAAAGATGTCAAACATGGCCCCGCATGGGGTGAGCTCAACTTGAGATGCCATGACCTAGGCCTCCTTGGTCGTAGAAATAGAATCGGACGATACTTCGACAGGTCCGCCAAAAGTACGGGCAGCTGCGGCTCCACCGGCAAGCGGAGTCGCCATCTGGGCTTTTGTGCGTCGCGGTGCCGAAACGGGAAGTTCAAAGGCAAAGCCCATCGCAAGCAAAAACCACGTAAGCGTATAGGTTGCAACCAGAGCGGCAACAAGGCCGCCCGTCACGGCGCGTTGGGAAAATACGCTACATGCAGCCACAACCAGCACCGGAACCTCGCAGGCAGAAAGCGCAAGCACACCCTGCAGGAACCCCGAGCGCCGATCGCGCGCAAGTGCCCCCGCGGCAACGCCGGCTATGCCTGGCAGCGCCAACGCCAGTGCGGCAATAATACCCGGTAGCGACCCAGACCACACGAGCGATCCCAAAGTCGCCGTCACGCGAGCGCCCGACGCCAGCAGCGCGGCCGAAACCACGACCACAGCCCAAACCACGCTGCAAACGACCGCCGCACCGATCATCGCCGCGTGACGAACCGCGCGGCCAGACGCATCCATGGGGCACGGCGTGAGCGGCTCGCCGCGGAGCGAACGACCGACATTTTGCGCATAGTGGTCACAAAACGCCGAGAGCGCCGCCTCGACCGCCGCCGGCTCGGGACGATCTTTTTGATGGCTGGACAGACAGGCCATCACCACGTCGAACAGCTGGGCATCGACAAACGCCAGCGCATCGCGTAGCTCTTCGGAATCCGGCTCAAGCCCCAGCTGCTGGGCCTGCTCGGCCGCAGCGAGCGCCACATCGGGCTCACGACGAAGCAGCTGAGTCAAATCACAACCGGGCGCATGGGCACCAATGGGATAGTCGGGCCGCGTGTCCATCTTGAGACGGTAGGGGCTCGCGATGTCGCGCGTCTTTTTGCGCGAACCCGAGGCGCCCGAAGTGCCCGGCGCGGCTTCGTATGGCGCGACGCCGGCAATGAGCTCGTAAACCGTGCTTGCCGCGGCATAGACGTCAATCGCCGGCGACATACGTAAAGCGCGCAGGTCGGGAATATCGTCGGTGAGCATCTCGGGCGGGGCATAGGCAACCGTCGCGCGACGCAGCGTGGCATAGCGCTCGGTAAAGGATGCCTTGCCGCCGGTACCGGCCACGGCCGACGCAGGCTCAAGCGCCAGCGACGAGCCAAAGTCGATCAGGCACAGGTCAAAGGTGCCCTCGGCAAGCTGCCGGTCAAGCGGTAGACGCGCCGTGCGCACCATAATATTAGCGGGCGAGATATCGCGATGGACAAAGCCCTCGCCCACCAGGCTCATACGGCAGAGCAGATCGAACAGGTCGCGACCCAGACGCGCCGCCACAAGCGGCGACAGGCGTCCGGCATCGTCCACGGCAAGTCGCGAACGCAAGCGGGCAAGCGTCTCGCCCTCGACCCATTCCATGACAATTGCAGGCACACCGTCGACCTCGCCCCAGCCATAGAGGCGGGGAAAGCCCTTAAGGCCCGAAAGGGCGCGATGGCATTCGTATTCCTCGCGAAACGCCGCCTTGAACTTGGCGACCAGCGCCTCGTGAGCGGCATCGTCGTCAAACTCATCGCGCGTCGGCAAGATGAGCTGTTTGAGTGCCACGGCCTCGCCTTGGGCGTTGACGGCACGCGTCACGCGGCCGATACCGCCACGGCGCATGGTGGCATCGTCGGCAAACAGCATCGTAAAACGACGCAGATAGGCAGGCAGTTCGTCCTGGCCGAGCGCAATGGCCGGCTCAAACCCGTCGACACGCGCCAGGCGCAGACCGACCATGGGATCGCGACCGAGCGATTGTGGTGTGGTGGATGCAAGATCGGTCATCATAGGGCAAGCGCCGCCACGTTATTGTTGAAGTTACCGAGCGCGACGTCATCATCGCCGTAATGGCCGACCCATTGACATAGGTTGGTGTAACAGCCCCACAGATTGGCATACTGCTGATACCACTTAGATTCGGTCGAGAACCTTTGTCGACCGAACTCAGCACGGATGGCAAACATGTCATTCGCCAGGCTGTCGCACGGTCTGGGATCTCCCGTAGAGTTATAGGTCGAGACCACGTCATTGGCACGAGAAACATAGCCGCCGAGCATGTTGTACTTGGTCACAAGCCAACTGTGAATGCTCTCTTCTTCAGCAGCGGAAAGGCCACCGGAGTTTGTATCGTTGTCAGTGTTGCCGCCCGTCGAGCCGCCGTTTCCAGACCCTCCGGTAGAGGAACCCGACCCAGAGCCGCCGCCCGAACTCGATGAATCCGAGCCGGAGCCAGAAGTATCCGAGCTACCGGGCTTTCCGGACTGCTGGGCGTCCTGCTCCTTCTGCTGCTCGACCTTATTCACCGTTGCCGCCACGCTATTGTTGGACAACCGATCGATGATCTTGGTGTTGGTGAGCACGATGGTTTTGCCATTGGCAAGCGTGACTTCGTTGTCCGGAGCCTCGGCGCCGTCCGCATCGTCGGTGCCAAACACAATATGCGCGACCACACTTGCCCAAGCATATCCAGTCGTGGTACCCAGATCGCTTTTGACCTCATGCCCCACGCGCGGTTCGCGTGCGGTATGCGCCTGCATCATGGACGGCACGGTCATGCCATAGGCAGAAACGCCAGCTATGACCAGCACCAGCGAGCACGATAGCAGTGCGTACGCCCGCGGCGCCAAGCCCAGTCGGCGTCGCATGCGCACCGCGGTGCCGCGCTTTGTCTGAGTGCCACCGGGCCGCATGCGTTCTCCTCCAACAAAAACACGCCGCTCGGGAGCGGCGCATTCATTCAAATCCATATTTGAGTGTATCAGCGAACCTAAAAGGTTGCGCAACGAATGGGCAAATTAAGGATGCGAGCGGAAGCATCCATGCGATAAGCGGATACGAAGCATCTTTGTTGCACAACAAACTCACTGTCGCACGGGGAAAATATGACTACCCCGTGCATCGCGAGGAAAACATACGGCAGGAGCAGGCTCGCCACCTAAATCGCGCGACGGGCCTCGATGGCGCGCCCAAGCGTAAGCTCGTCGGCATACTCCAAGTCGCCGCCCACGGGAAGGCCGCTTGCCAGACGCGACACCTCGACGCCCAACGGCTTGATAGTGCGGGCCAGGTAGCTCGCCGTGGTCTCGCCCTCAATATTGGGGTTGGTGGCGATGATGACCTCGTGGATGTCCTCGTGGCCCAAGCGTGCCAGCAGCTCGCGGATGTGCAACTGCTCGGGACCAATCTTGTCCATGGGGCTGATCACACCGCCCAATACGTGGTAGAGGCCATGGTAGCTGCCCGTGCGCTCGATCGCCTGGACGTCGCGCGGCTCGCCCACAACGCAAATGCGAGTGGTGTCGCGCATCGGGTCCTGGCAGATGGAGCACTCATCGGCCGTGGCGTAGTTAAAGCAACGACTGCAAAAGTGGACCTCCTGCTTGACCTCCAGGATGGCCTCGGCCAGGCGGCGGGCCTCCTCGGCATCGGCCTCGAGCAGGTAATAGGCGATGCGCTGGGCCGACTTGGGACCAATGCCCGGCAGACGGCCCAGCTCATCGAGCAGTTTTTGCAGACTGTGATTCGCACTCATATATATGCGTGTCTTAGAACGGCATGCCCGGGATGTTGAGGCCGCCGGTGATGGCGCCCATCTGCTTGTTGGCGAGCTCGTTGACGCCGCGGACGGCCTCGTTGACGGCAGCCATGATCATGTCCTGCAGCATATCGACGTCCTCGGGATCGAGGGCATCGGGGTCGATGGTGAGGTTGACGAGCTCCATCTCGCCGTTGACGGTCACCTTGACCATACCGCCGCCGGCAGAGGCGTCGACGGTCTGGGACTTGAGGTTCTCCTGCGCGGCGGCAAGCTGCTCCTGCATCTTGCGAGCCTGCTTCATCATCTGCTGCATGTTCATACCGGCCATGATGGCTCCTTTACGTGCGGCCGCGCGACGAGCTGCAAAGGCAGCCGGGACGCGGCGGGGCTTTCAAACTCAAAAATCGTACCACGGCACGAGGTCAGCGAGCGGGGCGGACACGCTACCTCAGTCGATATACATGCCCTGGAGTGCAAGCCGCGCCCAAAGATTATGCAAAGTTGAATAATTCGCATCTGCATAAATGTCTCAAATTAAATCTAGCAGGGCCGGAACCCGGCATTTTCTGCATCCAGCTAGATAGCAAAATGCTAAACCGCCGCTCGAGGTGGCGCTCATGACGGCATGGTAAAATTTGATTGTCAAAGATCGCAATTTGGAGGTGCCCCATGAATGTCCCCGACGCGCTCCAAAACATCCGCTCAAAACACCCCGTTGCATATGTGGTTCTCTATCTCTTTGTCGGCTGGGCATTGCTGGTTGTCATCACCCATGCCATAGCTTTTGGAGCAGAACTGCTGATAGCCAGCTCGGACCAGCCCGTCGTCAAATGGGAGACGACCGATGAGTGCACCGACGGAACCCGAACCGTCTACTACAACAGCCCGTCCCTCTATCAAGAGTTCAAGGTCAAGATAAAGGACTTCAAGATTGTCGATGCCGAGCTAGGCGTTTATTTGGCAATCGGAGCAACCATTAACGCCGAGCAAGTCGAGTACACGGACAGCCATGCGACGTATCGTATCGACCTCAGCATCCTAGGCCGACCGTCACGCACCTGTCTGCTCAAATGCGACATACGCGGCACCACACTACACATGTCCGAAATACAGATGCGCCCGGACAAGGGGTCCTCTTCTTGAGCAGTATACCCGCCTGCGCAGCTACTCCACCGGTTTGAAGATGGTGGCCTGGCCGAAGACGCTGCGGATGAGGGCCTTGGCCTCGTCCTCGGTCTGCGGGATGCTCGGGGCTGCGCCCTGATGGCCGAAGGGGCTGCCAGCACCGGGATTGGATTCCCAGGGAGCGGCGGGGACGTCGTCGTTTGCAGAGGCTGCGGGTGCCACAGCAGCGGACTTGGGCGCGGACGCCGCACCCGGCACGTCGAACGGAGGCAGATCGTCCCCGCTCGCATCGACAGCGAAGCCGCCGACCATAGCGTCGTCGTAGGGCACCTGCTCGGATTCCCACGGCGCGGACTGCGCGACAGGCTGAGCCTTGGGGGCAGCCGAGCGCTCGGGCGCACGAGGTGCGGGCTCGGTCGGGAGCTTACCCGTGGCAGGAGCGCCGGCGGGGTTGTCGGAGCGTAGCCAGGGGGCTTTGCCCAGGTCAGACGACTTGGGCGCGGGCGAGACGGGCTTGGGCGCGGGTGTCGGAGCAGCCGGTTTGGGCGCCGCGGGCTTAGGCGCCGACGGGGTCGATGCCGCTACCGGTGCCGTTTGCTGCTGCGACGCGCTGGCGCTCGAGGATGCAGGGGCCGCCGAGAACACGGGTTGCGGGTCCGCAGATGCCGCAGCCCGTGCAGATGGAGAATGCTCCTCATGTTGAGGAGCCGGCGTGCCACCCCCATCCAGGACATAGTCGACGGTGCGACGACCGAAAACCGCGCAGACCGTCGGCAGGACCACCGACTGCGTATCGGCGCGACCGAGCATCTTAATGGCAAAAGTCGAACCCGCGGGGAACGAGACCGTGAGCTTGGAGCCGTCGTCGGCCGTGGCGCGGGCGTTGAGCAAAAGCCCTGCGTAGGAAGCCTGACGCGCCTTGACACGCTCGACGACCTCGGCCCATTTGCGCTGGAGCTCGCCGGCGTCCTCAACCGCGGGGGTCTCGGCAGCACCGGCGGCGGCAACCTGGGCGGCGTTGTTGGGCTTGGACACCGACACGGTCGATGCAGCAGGCGCGGAAGCCGGAGCCGCAACGGGCTGAGGTGCAGGCGTTACAGGTCTGGGCGCCGGCGCAGGAGCCGCGGACTTGGTCGCAGGCTGGGCAGCCGGAACAGCAGCGCCGCGGTCCCAAGGCATACCGCCCTGGCGCGCGGACGTAGCAGCGGGGGCAGCGGATGCCGCCGGAGCGGCAGCACGAGCGCCCGAAATGAGCGTCGGCTGTTGGGCAGCAGCGGGTACGGATGCTGCAGGCGCGGCGGCCTGAGCAGCAGCCACGCTCGCCGGCACGGCGCCGTTGGCAATCATGGCCTCCAGGCGTGCCACGCGCTCGGCCAATGCCTCAATCGTTAAATCGGCCTCGGGACGCGCCAGACGCGTGCAGGCAATCTCGAGCACCAGGCGCACGTCGCTCGCGCCCCTCATCTCCAGTGCGGCATCGTCGAGCACCGTCAGCACGCGGGCCAGGCGGTCGGCAGGATGCTCGCCAAAGGCAGCGGCCTCGGCAGCAAGCGCCTCGGCCTGCTCGGAGCCGCCCTCAAACAGCTCGGCACGGGCACCGGCAACGCAGGCAACGTACACGTCGCGCACATGCGCCACCAGGTCGCGCGTCAGCTCCAGCAGGTCATTGCCCTCCTCGACCTGCACACGGATCAGTCCATAGAGCTCGGCAACATCGCGATCGGCAATGGCGCGGGAAAACTCGCCCAGAATCTGGTCCGAAACCTCGCCCAAAAGCGAGCGGGCGTCGTCCGCATGCACAGAACCGTTGCCAAAGACGCTCAGCTGCTCCAGCGTGGAAAGCGCGTCGCGCATACCGCCCTTGGCATGGCGCGCCACAATGGCGAGTGCCTCGTCGTCGTAATCGAAGCCCTCCTGCTCGCACACGTAAGACAGGCGATGCTCGATATCCTCGTTGCCGATGCGGTGGAAATCGAAGCGCTGGCAGCGTGAGAGAATGGTCTCCAGAATCTTTTGCGGGTCGGTGGTGCACAGCACAAAGATCACGTGTGCCGGCGGCTCCTCAAGCGTCTTGAGCAGCGCGTTGAACGCCGCCGTCGTGAGCATGTGGACCTCGTCGATGATATAAATCTTGTACTTGCCGCGCACCGGGGCAAAGTTGACGGAGTTGATGATCTCCTCGCGCACGTTGTCCACGCCGGTACGGCTTGCGGCATCGAGCTCGTAGACATCGGGGTGGTTACCCTCGGCAATGAGCTCGCACTCCTCGCAAGTACCGTCGGGCATGCAGCCGCTTGCACCCTCGGCGCGCGCCGCCTCGGCATTGCGGCACAGCAGCGCCTTGGCCAGAATGCGCGCCATGGTGGTCTTGCCCGTGCCGCGCGGTCCGCAGAACAGGTAGGCGTGGGACAGGCGCCCCTCGGTGATGGCGTGCTCGAGCGTCGAGACGATATGCTGCTGGCCCACCACGGAGTCAAAGGTGAGCGGGCGATACTTTCGGTACAACGATTCCATGGGTGCTCCCCCGGGTATACTGAGTCTTGTTGCCGCGGCGGCCATGCGGTCGCACGGCATACTGCATTCCATAATAACCCGTACGGCGAGCCCGCCGCGATAGGAGTCCAAAGAGCATGGCAGACGCAGAGAGCAACCTCGTTCCCTCCGAAGCAGCCGACCAGGTCGAGGTCGCGCTCGAGGAGCAGGCCGCAGCCGATGACGGCATCCTGTACCTCAACGAGTACCAGTACGAAAACGACCTGGTCACCGACTTCGCCCGCCTGGTCGCCTCGCCCAGGCGTCGCGGCTCGCTGTATGTCGCCGCGGCAGTTGCCGCGCTCATCGGCATCGGCATGCTGGTGGCCGGCGGCAGCTGGATCAAGTTCGGCGTCGTGTTGATCGTGTTCGGCGCCTTTTTGGCCTGGTGGAGCAAGAACCTGCACCACACGCTCGCCCGCGACTTTATCGACGCCGTCGAGGCCGACGAGTCCATGGGTGGCCGCTATCGCCGCGTCGCCGCCAACGAGGACGGCCTGATGGTTTGGGGCAAGAGTGGCAAGTCGCAGTTCTTCCCGTTTGACAAGCTCGACCACGTACTCGACGGCGAGCGCATCTTTGTGGCCATGTTCGCCGACCAGGGCGTGACGATCCCCAAGGACACCTTCGTCCGTGGCGATGCCGAACAGTTTGGCCCCTTCCTCAAGGCCCGTATCAACAAAAAACTCCGCATCGAGACCAAGAAGAAGAAAATGAAGGCCGAGAAGGCCGCCGCCGAGGCCAAACAGGGCGACAAGCCCCAGGAGACCAAGGGCAAGCAGCGCAAGCAGAAAAAGAACAAGAAGAAGCGCTAAGGCCAAGACAGACAGGCAGCCTCGCATCCCGTTATCCTCGCCATCCGCCCGAGCGTGCTACACTAGCAGCATCTATGCCACCGCGAATGGCTCGGCCCCGCGCCCGCCGCTCGCAAACGAACTTTAAACGCACGAGGGTTGGCCATGCCGCTTTTCCCGCAACATACCGCCCGGTTCTCGCCGGACGTTCCTTTGGAGGGCACCAGCTCTCGCGAGCTGCTCAAGCGGTACCAGCCGCTCGAGACACTTGCGACCGGCGGTTTTGGCTCCATCGAGATCTGCCGCGACACGCACCTGCGCCGCCGCGTCGCCATTAAGCGCATCCCCCTTATCAACGGTGCCGGCATGCCCGCCAGCGACATCATGGATGTCCTGCGCGAGGCGCACACCGCCGCCATGCTTCAACATCCCAATATCGTGCAGGTCATCGACTTTACGCACGACACAGCCTATGCCTACCTGGTTATGGAATATGTCGATGGCATGTCGCTGGCCGAGTTTTTGCACCGCGTGGACGGCCACTCACTTACCTTTGACGAGGCCGCGGCCATTGCCGATGCCCTGGGCCAGGCGCTCACCTTCGCCCATAGTAATGGCGTACTCCACCTGGACATTAAGCCCGCCAACGTGCTCATCGACCACTCGGGCAATGTAAAGCTCACCGACTTTGGCATGGCGCGGCTGTCGTCCGCCGGTGGCTTTGGCGGCTCGCGCGGCGGCACCATCGGCTACATGCCGCCCGAGCAGCTCGATATCGAGACCGGTACGGTCGACGAGCGCGCCGATGTCTTTGCCCTCGCCTGTGTGATCTACGAGGGCCTGTGCGGCAGCGCTCCCTTTATGGCGGCCACGCCCGCCGACTCGCTCGACCGCATCATCGGCGGCGCCACCTATCCCAGCGAGCTGATACCACACTTTCCCCCGGGAGCCGAGAGCGCGCTCATGAGCGCGCTCTCCCCCATGCCGCAGGACCGCCCCAACAGCATCGAGGCATTTTGCGACCAGCTCCTTGCCGGTCTGGGCAGCGTGCGCGAAGGCCGTCGCAGCCTGGAGCAAATGGTTGGCGAGCTTTCGGATGACGAGCAGGAGCTCGACGGTATCGAGCCGTCGCACTACGAGGACGACGCCATCGAGGTCGACCCCGCACTTGGCTGGGCGGGCACGCGCTGGAGCCATGCGCGCGACTACACCATGCGCGCTATCTCGGCGCTAACGTGCGGCACCTTTAGCTTTTTGCTGATGCAAACGGCCGGGGTCGCGGCGCTTCCCGGCCTGGTCATTGCGGCTATCGCAATCGGAGCGGCGGCTGGCCTGGCCCCCCAGATTGGCTCGGCCATCTCGGCTGTGGGCTTTTTGGTGCTCATGGCCAACGCCACCATGCAGGCGCAGAGCATCCTGTCGATGTTGCCCGTCGCGGTGATCTTTGCCGCCGCCATGTCCGGTTGGTGGATCGCCTGGGGTCGCACCGAGGCTGCCGCGAGCGCCGCACTCACCTGTGCACTCGCGCTTGGCTGTCTGACCGGCAATACCTTCCTGGCAGCTGGGGTCGCCGCCGGCGTCGCGTCATTTTGGCTCGGCCCGGCAAGCGCCGCCGCGGCAACGGGCATGGGCGCGCTTTTTGCCCGCCTGGCGACAGTCGCGCTTTCAGCCGGAGGCGTGCTGGGGCTCGGTAACGTTGCCGCAGCGCTGGGAGACCCGCTCCTTTGGGCTGCCTTTGGGCTGGCCGCGGCAACTGCCGCAGCGTCATCCGCGCTGCTCAATGCCCATGCCAAGCGTGCCAATCAGGGCTCAAACCTTGCCGCAATCGCCGCCATCGCTGTCACCGGCATCGGCTGCGCAGCGGCGTCCTGTCTTGCACACCATATGGAAATTGCCAGCCTTGCAGCCGCGGTCATCGCCAAGGCGGCGGTTGCGGGAATCCTATCCTCTATAATCGTTGGGATATGCCTATATTTGCTCGGATACCAAAGAACCTATACGGAGAGTGATCTTTCGTGAACTTCCTGAACATCTTCGAGGACCACGTGGCCGGCATCTTCGGTGCCACCCGTGCCCCGTTCTCCTTTAAGAAGCTTGCCAAGCAGGCCGCTCGCGACATGGAGGATCAGACTCTGGTGATCAACGGCGTCAACACGGCGCCGGCACTCTATACCATCCTTATCGCCGCCGACGACGATCCCATGCTCGCCCCGTTCTACCCCGAGCTTTCGCGCGAGGTCCGCGAGTTTGTGAAGGCGCAGGCCGAAAAGCGCCGCTATGTCTTTGTCGGCGAGCCCCTCGTGCGCTTTATGATCGATCCGCAGCTGCGCGCCGGCAAGTTCTCGGTCTTTGCCGAGAACGTCGATGCCCCCACGCTCGGCCGCCTGTACGAAGAAGAGCGCGCCTATCAAAACGGCCTGGGCCAGAACAACTCCGCGGCAAGCCGTGCCGCCAGCGCCCCGCGCGCCGGCCAGCAGCAGTTTGCTGCCCCGCAGCAGCAGCGTCCCGCCGCCATGCCCCAGCAGCAGCCGACGCCTCGCGCCGCCGCTCCCGACCCGCTTGCCGTGGCAGACCCCTTCGCGCCTAGCATCCCCGACCCTGCCGCTCCCATCCCGGTGCCGCAGACCGTCTCGCGTGACGCGCTTGCCGGCATGGGCGGAGCCGCCGCGACCGGTGCCGCCGTGGGCCTAGGCGCCGCAGCCGGCATCGCCTCCAACATGGCGAGCACTCGCGCCCCGCAGCGTCCGCTCGCCCAGCTCGTCGACGTCGTGAGCGGCGAGAGCCATAGCATCACCTCCGCACAGGTGACCATCGGTCGCGAGCGCTCAGTTTCCGACATTGCCCTGCGCGACCCCAACGTGTCGCGCCGCCACGCCCAGCTCACCTTTACGGGCTCGGATTGGTCGATCGAGGATCTCAATTCCACCAACGGCACGCTCGTCAACAACCGCCGCATTACGCGCTGCCCGCTGCGCAACGGCGATCTGCTGACGTTTGGCCTGAGTACCTTTGAATTTAGGGGATAGTCGCTTATGAACATCGATATAGTCCTTTTTGCAGGCCGCATCGTCCTGGTCGCCCTGCTCTATATCTTTCTGTTCGCCGTCATGAAGACCGGCGTGGGACTTGTGCGTGGACAGCGCCGCGACTCGGCTATCTGGACGATCGATGTGGACAAGGGTCCGCGCGGTATCCGCGGCATCCACGTAGACATGCTCGGCCCCGTCATCGTCGGTCGCTCGCCATCTTCGGACATCTGCATCAACGAACCGTTCGTTTCAGCCTCGCACGCGCGCTTTTCGCTGCAGGGCCCGGCGCTCATCATCGAGGACCTCAACTCACTTAACGGCACGCTCGTCAACGGCCGCCAACTCGTGGAGCCCGCGACGCTGCGTGAGGGCGACGAAGTCCAGATTGGCGACGTGGTCATGAAGGTGAACCGTCGATGATCGACGAGGAGAACAAGTCCGCAACTATGACCGAGGCACCGGCCGCCGCCACAGCTGCGCCGGCCCACGCCGCTCCGGCGGACTCCGCACCCGTGGAGCCCGAGGACACCGTGTTCTCCCTGCCTCTTTCGCATGTAACGCATGATATTTCGGATCTCGCCGATAACGAGGACGAAGAGGATGCCGCAGCGGCGCCCATCGGCGCACATGCTGCGGAACAGCCCACAGCGCCCGAAGCAACCCCGGCGCCGGCTCACTTTGCAGAGCCCGTCGCCGCGGCAATCAACGAGAGCGCTGCGGTGTTTGCGGCACCCGAGCCCGCCGCGCCGGCGTTTCCCATGGCCCCGGCGTCCGAGGTTGCGCCCGCGTCTACGCCGGCGCCCGAGCCTATAGACGTCAGCCCGCAAGACGACGAGTCGACCGCCCGCGTGTCCGAGGAGCCCGACTCCCCGGACACCGGTGATTCCGAATCAAACCCCGTGACCGACACCGTCTCTCCCGGTGACACCGCCGAAATCGACGTTGCCGCCGTTGAGGCCAAGCTCAAAGACCCCGGCTCGACCATGAGCTTTGAGCCCCTGACCGAGGAGCGCATCGAGACCGACTCGACCTATGATGCCGGCACCACCACGCAACTTATGTGGGGCGCCCGCTCCGACGTTGGCTGCGTGCGCCCGCACAATGAGGATTCCTACCTGGTGCAGTCGCCGCTCTTTTGCGTATGCGACGGCATGGGTGGTCACGCTGCCGGCGAGGTAGCCTCTTCCATCGCCGTCGAGACTATTGCCAAGACGGCCCCACAGTCCGCCGACGCAGCACGCCTGGCCGCAGCCGTCGAGGCAGCCAACGCCGCCGTAATCGAGGCGGCCCTGAACGGCCTGGGCAAGCCCGGCATGGGCTGCACAGCCACCTGCGCCTACATCGAAAACGACACGCTCGCCATCGCCCACGTGGGCGACTCTCGCGCCTATCTGCTCCACGAGGGCACGCTCATCCGCGTGACCCGCGACCACTCCTACGTGGAGGAGCTCGTGGACGCCGGCGAGATCACGGCAGACGAGGCTCGCGTCCACCCCAACCGTTCGGTCATCACCCGCGCACTGGGCTCGGACCCCGCCATGTATGCCGACCACTTCACTCTGCATATCGAGGAAGGCGACCGTCTGATCCTGTGCTCCGACGGCCTCTCGAGCATGATTCCCGATAGCGATATCGAGAACATCGCCACGCAGTCCTCAACCGCGCAAATCTGCGTCGACAACCTAGTGGACGCGGCGCTTGCCGCCGGCGGCCACGACAACGTGACCGTAGTAGTCGTTGACCTGGTTGACGATGGCGTTATGCGCGAGGCGCAACGCGTGCGTCGCCGCAACATTACTATCGCCGCCATCCTGGCCCTCGTCTTTGTGCTGGCAGCTGGCATCTGGGCCTACACGGGTGTCACCGGCTCATACTACCTGGGTACCTACCAGGGCAATGTCGCCGTCTGGCGCGGCCTGCCCGGCAAGCCGCTCGGACTCAAGCTCCACTGGCTCGAGAGCGAAACCAGCATTAAGCTGTCCGACCTGCCCGAAGACACGCAAAACCGCCTCAAGGCGGGCATTCCGCAAACAAGTGTCGACGATGCGCAGGACACGATATCCAAGTACCGCCACCAGATCGACGAGGAGCAGACCCGCCAGGTGATCGACGCGCAAACGATTCGCGACAACACCAATCAGGGATCGACCTCCGAATCAGATTCCGAGAAAACCGCCGAACAGTCCGCCGAGGCCGAAGCCTCCGATAAGAACTAGAAAGGGAGTGCCGCTTATGAGTCGCCGCAACACCGAGCTGCTCTTGCTCATCGCCTCGGCGTTCCCCGTCATCCTGCTGTATGCGATGTACGTGCTCACTGCGGGCGCCGCTATCTCCTTTGAGACGCTCGCCGTACCGATCGGCCTCTTTGCCGCCTTTGCCGCGGCCCACATTGCCGTGCGCATCTTGGCGCCCGGTGCCGACCCCGCCATCCTGCCCATCGTATTTATACTTTCGGGCATCGGCATCACGTTCGTGACGCGTCTCGCCCCCGCTCTCGCCATCTCACAGCTCATCATCCTGTTTGTCTCGGTGGCGCTCATGGTGGGAACGCTTGCACTAGTCAAAAACCTCGACGTGGTCATGCGCTACAAGTACACCTTTGGCATCATCGGCATCATCCTGCTGATGCTGCCTATCTTTATCGGCACCACGATCTCGGGCTCCAAGCTGTGGATTCGCATCGCGGGCTTTACCATCCAGCCCGGCGAGTTCGCCAAGGTCTTTATCGTGCTGTTCCTGGCCGGGTACCTGGCCGAGAACCGCGAGCTGCTCTCCATCTCCAACCGCAAGATCTTGGGCTTTAAGATCCCTCGCCTGCGACTGCTACTGCCGTTGTTTGCCGTGTGGGGTGTGTGCCTGCTCGTCGTCGTCTTCGAACGCGACCTGGGTTCGGCCGTGCTGTTCTACACCATCTTCTTGCTGATGCTCTACGTTGCCACGGGGCGCTTTTCGTATGTCGTTATCGGCCTTGCGCTCTTAGCCGTTGGAGCCGTGGGCGCCTACAAGTTCCTGTCGCACGTTCAGGTGCGTTTCCAGGTTTGGGTCGATCCGTTTAAGGACGCCCAGGGTCAGGGCTACCAGATCGTCCAGTCGCTCTTCTCGCTTGCCGATGGCGGTCTGGTCGGTGTTGGCATCGGCAACGGCATGGCCAACAACATCCCTGTCGTCGAGTCCGACTTTATCTTCTCGGCTATCGGCGAGGAGATGGGCCTTTTGGGCGGCGGCGCCGTGCTCATCCTGTTTATGCTCTTTGCCGTGCGTGGCCTGACCACAGCTGCCCGCGCAAAGTCCGACCTTGCCGCCTTTAGCGCCACCGGTCTTACGGCAGCCATCAGCTTCCAGGCCTTCTTGATCGTTGGCGGCGTAACCCGCCTGATCCCGCTGACCGGCGTCACCCTGCCCTTTATGAGCCAGGGCGGCTCCTCGCTGCTGGCAAGCTTTATCATCGTCGCACTCCTGCTACGTGCCGGTGACGAGGCGACCGGACGCGAGGCCGAGCTTACCGGCACCGGCACCATGGCCGCCATCACCGATGATCAGGTCGCATCTGCCGCCGCCCCGACGGGCTCGCGCTTTGCCACCTCGTCTTCCTACGGCAGCGGCAGCCATTCCGTCGGCTCGCGCATGCGCCGTCGCCTGCTCGATACGCCTGAATCCGGTGTGCTCGGTCGCGTGGCGCTCGCCAACCGTCTAACCCGTGCGGTGCTCGCCTTTACGGCGCTGTTCGCCATCCTTATCGGCAACCTCACCTATGTCCAGGTCATTAAGGCCAAGGACTATCAGGACATGCCGACCAACAACCACACCATCGCCCGCTCCAAGTACATCCAGCGCGGCTCCATCATCACGTCCGACGGCGTGACGCTGGCCGAGTCGCTGCAGCAGGAGGACGGCACCTACGTACGCTCCTACCCCAACGGTAACCTGGCAGCGCACGTGGTTGGCTACGTGAGCCAGCAGTATGGCACCACCGCCATCGAGAGCGTCATGAACGACACGCTCACCGGTTCTAAGGACTACTCTAGCTGGAACAACGCCATCGCGTCGCTCGCGGGCCAGACCCAGCCGGGCAACACCGCCAAGCTCACCATCGACTCGCGCATCCAGACGGCTGCTGAGCAGGCGCTCAAGGGCTTTAAGGGCGCTGTAGTGGTCATCGACCCGCGTACCGGCGCGGTGCTCGCATGTGCCAGCTCGCCCACCTACGACAACACCAACATCGATGCCCTGCTGCAGACGGGCGGCGGCGAGGACGGCTCCATGTACAATCGCGCCATGGACGCGCTGTACACGCCGGGCTCCACGTTTAAGGTCGTTACGCTTTCCGCGGCACTCGAGACCGGTACCGCCAGCCTGACTAGCACCTACCAGGCGCCCGGCTCCATGGATATCGGCAACGCACCGGTCACCAACGATGCCAACGAGAGCTACGGCACCATCAGCCTGCAGCAGGCCTTTGCCGTGTCCTCCAACGTCGTCTTTGGCCAGGTGGCAAACGAAGTTGGCGCAAACACGCTCGTACAGTTTGCCAACGCCTTTGGCTACGGCCAAAAGCTCGGCCAGGACCTGACCTCCGCGGCCTCCATCATGGCCGACCCGTCGCTCATGACCGAGTGGGAGACCGCCTGGGCCGGCGCCGGCCAGCCTGTCGGCATGGACCACACGCCCGGCCCGCAGACCACCGTCATGCAAAACGCCGTGATTGCCGCCGCCATCGCTAACAGTGGCGTGGTCATGGACCCGTACTTTGTAGCCCAGGTACTCGCCCCGGACGGAACCGTGGTCAAGACCACGCAGTCCCGCTCGCTGGGGCAGGCCGTCAGCTCCGCCACGGCCGACCAGGTCAAGCAGGCCATGCTTGCCGTCGTCCAGTCCGGCACCGGCACCGATGCCCAGATCCCCGGCGTCAAGGTCGCCGGCAAGACCGGCTCGGCCGAGATCGGCGGCACCAACGTCAACTCGATGTTCGTTGGCTTTGCACCTTACGATTCACCCACGGTCGCCATCTCGGTGGCCTTGGAGGATTACGACAAGCATGACGTCAAGGCCGCCAAGATCGCCGGTATCGTCCTGACCGCGGCGCTTGCCGCACAGGGAGCGTGATGCCCATGATCGAATCGGACACCCGAGGCGCGCCGCGGCCTAAGAGTTAGCGGCAACGCGCCACACGGCCCCAGCGGCCACATCGTAGGTACTACACACATCGTTGAGCGAATAGTTATGTTAGGAGCAGGAATGGAACAGAGGGTCCTCGGGGGAAGATACCTCCTCAAGGATAAGGTGGGAACAGGCGGCATGGCGACCGTCTACCGTGCACAGGACCAGGTCCTCGACCGCACGGTAGCCGTCAAGATCATGCTGCCGCAGTATGCTGGCGACGCAACCTTCGCCGCACGCTTTAAGCAGGAGGCCCAGGCAGCAGCCGGTCTCTCCTCCCCCTATATCGTGGGCGTCTACGATTGGGGCAAGGACGGCGACACCTATTACATCGTCATGGAGTACCTGCGCGGCACCGACCTTAAGAGCGGCATCAAGAGCCACGGCGCCCTCGACCCCAAGAAGGTCGCCCAGATCGGCTCGCAGATCAGCTCTGCGCTTTCGGTCGCCCACAAGCACGAGATCATCCACCGCGACATTAAGCCGCAGAACATCATGGTGCTGCCCGACGGCAACATCAAGGTGATGGACTTTGGCATCGCGCGCGCCAAGAACAGCCACCTCACGCAAGACAACAACGTGCTGGGAACCGCCCACTACGTCAGCCCCGAGCAGACCCGCGGTCAGGACCTCGGCCCCACCTCGGATATCTACTCGCTGGGCGTCGTGATGTACGAGTGCGCCACCGGCCGCGTTCCCTTTGACGGTGACGACGCCATCTCGGTCGCACTCAAGCAAGTCAACGAGTTGCCTATTCCGCCGAGCCAGATCAACTCCGGTGTCGACGCCGACCTTGAGCGCATCATCCTCAAGTGCATGGAGAAGGACCCGGCAAACCGCTTCCAGACCGCCGACGAGCTGCGTCAGGTGCTCAACAGCTACCTGTCGGGCCGTGCCGTCAACGTCTCGGAGCCCACGCGCATCATCGGTGCCCCCGGTGAACTGGGCGCCACCAAGACTCGCGAGCTTTCCGATCAGACGCGCGCCATGGTGCGTCCCGTCTCGGGCGTGAGCGGCCAGAATACCGCCCGTAGCTCGGTTTCGGGCTCCACCGGCTCCTACGAGGTCGAAGAGCCCAAATCCAACAAGAACAAGATCATCGCCGCCGTGGTGGCAGCGGTTGCCGTCATCGGCATCGTGGTGGCCTTTGCCACAGGA
Source organism: uncultured Collinsella sp. (assembly GCA_900541035.1). Lineage (GTDB taxonomy): Bacteria > Actinomycetota > Coriobacteriia > Coriobacteriales > Coriobacteriaceae > Collinsella. The sequence continues at coordinate 20,693 of UQIN01000004.1, forward strand.
CTCTTTGGCGGCGAGCAGGTCACCGTGCCCGACGTGCTGGGCAAGGACCAGCAGACTGCCGTCGAGCTGATCAAGGAGGCCGGCCTCGAGGTTGGCACCGTCGATCAGAGCTACAACGACGACGTCGACGAGGGCAAGGTCGCCGAGCAGACGCCCAACGGTAACACCAAGAAGGCCAAGGGCACTAAGGTGAACCTAGTAATCTCCAAGGGCCCCAAGCCCTCCGAGAAGGTTGAGGTTCCCCTGCTTGTCGGCCTGACCAAGGACCAGGCCGAGGCCGCGTTGGCAAGCGTTGGCCTGAAGGGCAACGCCTCCGAGCAGGCCAACGAGGCCGATGAGGGCCAGGTCTTTGAGCAGGGCACCGAAGCCGGTAAGGAAGTCGCGAAGGGCACGACCATCTCGTACAAGGTCTCGAGCGGCCCGGATACCACGTCCGTCCCCGATCTGACCGACATGACCGAGGCCCAGGCGCGCAACGCCCTCGATATGGCAGGCTTTGGTGTCGACGTGAGCTACCAGGAGAACGACTCGGTTACCGAGGGCACCGTGATCAGCTGGAACCCCAGCGGCAAGCAGAAGCCCGGCGCCACGATTACCGTCGTCATTGCCAAGAAGTCCGGCAAGGCCGCCGTCCCGGGCAACTTGTACGGCAAGAGCATTTCCGCCGCCGTTACCGCGCTCAACAACGCCGGTTTCTATAACATTGGCTTCTGTGACCAGAACGGCAATCCCGTGAGCGGCAACGAAGATGCCACCGTTACGGGTGTTTCCCCCACCGGCAAACAGTCCACCGACAGCACGATTACGCTGACGGTTTCCATCTCCGGTTCCGGCGACGACTCCGAGTCTAGCAACTAACGTCGATCGCTTGTTGCTCCGAGCGGCTTAGACCGCAAACACATTCGCTCAGAAGCGCCCGCTTGCTCCCCCGGCAAGCGGGCGCTTTTCTTTTGACGTGGGATGCCGCCCATGGATGAACGTGACTTTAAACCAGAAGAGCCCGGCACCATAGCGGTACCGGGCTCGGCAAATCTCTGGTGCCCCCGGGCGGATTCGAAAACTCCACCCGCGGGGAAATTGGTGACGCGGGTGTCGACGGCCCGAATCCGCCGGCGGCCCCCACAAACCAGAAACGGCGCCGCTCTCGCAACGCCGTCATATTCCCTGGTGCCCCCGGGCGGATTCGAACCGTCGACACCCGCTTTAGGAGAGCGGTGCTCTATCCCCTGAGCTACGGAGGCATGTTGTACTAGTGTAGCAGATTTGCGCCACTCCCATGCAGCGCATAGCCACTCTTCGAAGTTGCGCCTGGATAAGCTTTCCGGAAAGCGTGTCCCACTATCTAGGCGAATTCTGGGTCAGACTTTCCCGATGGGGCCTCTCGGAGAAACTGCGACCCGGAATTTCCGTTCGAAACGGGATATGGTTTCCCAAATGAGCCTGTTCCGGAAACTACATCCCGGAATCCCCGCTCAAACTGGGACACAGTTTCCCAATGACTAGTCACCCCTGTGGAAGAGGTTTTTGATGACGGAGGGGATGCTCTTGGCGCCCTTGGCGGTCACATCGATAAAGTCGGGCGAACGCACGAGCTTATCCTCGTCGACGTACTTGCGGACCGCGCGAAGCGTCTCTTTGTCGTCGCGCGTCGAAAACGTAAAGTGACCGTTGTCCTTGGTGAAGATGGCAAAACGCGTAATCTTCTTGGTGCCGCGCAAAACCTCGGCGGCAATATAGTCGACCTCGTCCCACGGGATTTGAATATAATCCTCGGGATTGCGCTCGTTATAGTACTCGAACGCCTTATTGCCCACCATCACGTTACCGTGGCTGGTAAGCCCCATCAGGCAGGTTGCCGGCGTTGCCAGATCGACCGTGCTGTTCTGAGATTGCGCCATGCGCGCCTCGCCCTCCAAATAAAACAATCGGACCGCATCCAGTGTACCCACCGGGTGCGGTCCGTTTCAATGGCTCAAAAGCCCTTGCCTAGCAATTCTCGGTCTTAAGCCGAAACGTGCTTACATGAAGCCGCAAACGCGACCGATGATGCCGATGGCGAAGAGAGCCAGGATGATGACGATCGGGCTGACCTTCTTCTTGAGGAGCTTGCAGACCAGCAGGGTCAGGCACACGGCGGCAAGGCCGGGGATGAGCTGATCGAGGTTGGCCTGAAGCGTGGTGACCTTCACCTGATCAAGGGCGTTAGCACCGATGGAGTTGTACATCGTCAGTGCTTCCTTAACACCCTCAGAACCGGAGGGCAGGTTAGCCCAGTCGATAAAGGCGCCAGCAGACTGCGTGACCTTGGAGACGACCGGGGTGAAGGAGATGGACACCCAGCGCTCGACCAGGGCGCCGATGATGAACATACCCAGGATGGAAGCACCCTCGGTGACCTTGCCCATCAGACCGCCGGAGAGGTCCTTGGCGATGGAGGAGCCGACCTTGTAGCCAAACTCCTGCGTGTACCACAGGAAGGCGTAACGGATGATGTTCCACGCGAAGAAGAACAGCAGCGGACCGGCGATGCTGCCGGACAGGGCCAGGGAAGCGCCCAGAGCGCCCAGAATCGGGCGAAGGGTGAACCAGAAGGCGGGGTCGCCGACGCCGGCGAGCGGGCCCATCATACCGACCTTGACGCCCTGAATGGCGACGTCGTCAATCGGGGCACCGTTGGCGCGCTCCTCCTCGAGAGCGAGGGTAACGCCAATGACGGGGGCGGAAACATAGGGGTGGGTGTTATAGAACTCCAGGTGGCGCTTAAGAGCGGCAATCTGGTCATCCTTGCTGGTGTAGAGCTTCTTGATCGCAGGGATCATTGCGAAGCACCAGCCGCCGTTCTGCATACGCTCGTAGTTCCACGAGCCCTGAAGGAACTGATGACGGAAGCAAACCTTCTTGCGGTCAGCCTTGGTGAGCTGAATCTTGTTCTCTGCCATATGTATCACTCCCCTCCTACTCGTAATCGTTCAGAATGTCGCCGAGCGGGTCGCCGGAGCCACCGCCCGTGCCGCCACCCTGCTTGGCCAGATCCTTAAGGCCAAGGTAGATGAGGGCAAGGGAGATGCCGATGAGGCCAAGGGCGATCAGCGTGAGCTGAGGGATGGCAGCAAGGACAAAGCCGAGGATGAAGAACGGCCAGGTCTCCTTGGTGGCCATCATGTTGATGACCATGGCGTAACCGACGGAAGCGACCATGCCGCCGCCGACAGCCATACCGCCGGACAGCCAGTCGGGCATAGCGTTAAGCGCGTTGGTAACAGCCTCGGCCGGGATGATGCACAGAAGTACTGCCGGGATGGCGATACGAAGGCCCTGCATGAGGATGGCAGCGTACTGCCAACGCTCGATGCCGGCGAAGTCGCCCTTCTCGGCGCAACCGTCCATGGCGTGAGCGATAGCGGTAGCCAGGGTACGGCAGATCATGGTCAGGAACAGACCAGCGACCGACAGCGGGACAGCGACGGCGATAGCGGCGGTAACGGCCTTCGACGGATCGGTAGCGCCGCCGTTGAGGGCGAGCACCATGATGATCGAAGAGGCGACCGAGGCCAGAGCGGCGTCAGGCGCGACGGCGGCGCCGACGTTAGCCCAGCCAAGGGCCATCATCTGGAGCGAACCGCCCAGGAGGATGCCCTCCTGAAGGTGACCGGTTACGAGACCGATAAGCGTGCATGCCACGAGCGGCTGATGGAACTGGAACTCATCCAGAATGCCTTCCATACCGGCAAGCAACGCGACAATCGCAACAAGCAGAATAGTGATTGCAGACATGTATCGGACCCTCCTTTACTATGCTTGAGCGGCCAGTTCGGCCTTAGCTTTCTTCAACATGGCGTCGAGATCCTCGGAGGAATCCGAAGGAACCTTGCGGACCTCGAACTTGACGCCCTTGGCCTTGAGGGCCTCGAGAGTCTTGACGTCGTCATCGCCCATAGCGACGGCGTTGGTGACGACGACCTTGCCCTTGGAGTGAGCCATGGAACCGATGTTGACTTCCTTGATGTCGACGCCGGCCTCGATGGCCTTGAGCAGATCCTGCGGGTTCTCAAAGAGCAGCATGGCCTTGGTGTCACCAAAGCGCGTGTCCTTGACGACCTCGGCCATCTTCTTGATGGGCACGACGTTGGCATGGACTCCCGGAGGGGCAGCCTGCTCGATCATGGTCTTGCGGAGCTCGTCGTGAGCAACGCCGTCGGAAACCACGATGATGCGGTTGGGGTTGATCTGCTTGGTCCACGTGGTGGCCACCTGACCATGAAGCAGACGGGTGTCGATACGGACGTGGGCAATCTTGATGTGCCCGTCGCCGATGACCGTTCCCGGAGGGATGGCGCCTGCAGGAGCAGCGGCGGCCGCAGCCGGCTTCTTCTCCTCGGGCTCCAGAGACTCGGGCTTGACGCGCACGCCAGCCTTAGCCTCAGTCACGAGATGTTTTGCGATCGCATGTGCAGTGTTCTTTGCGTCAAAGCGCTGCGAATATGCCTCGATGAGCATAGGCAGGTTGACACCGGTGACGATAGCCCAGGAATCGTGGCCCTCGATGAGCCCGCTGATCTGGTTGAACGGCGTGCCGCCCCACAGATCAACGAGGAAGAGCACCTGCTCCTGGTCCTCGAAGGAAGCGACTGCTTCCTCGACCTTGGCGCGGAAATCGTCGGGGCCCATGCTCGGCTCGAGCGAGACCACGGCAACAGACGGCTGATCGCCAAAGACCATCGAGCCCGTCTGCTTGATTCCAGCTGCCAAGTCCCCGTGGCTAGCAAGAACAATACTTACCATCACATAACCTCCTTTTTGTCTACGTATTTCCTACACGACATTAAGGAAGTATACCTGTTTGGTTTGTGGAATTATAGCTAAATTCGCAAAAGGTTGGTTTATTTGTTTAAACGTCTAAATTTGTTACAAATTGATTACGTTGCCGGTTTACAGCTCATTGCCTGATAAAGCGTCGCTCATCAAGCTATGTATTTTATAGATACAAGCAAGCTGTTCATTAATATCGATATTAAGCAAATGCGAATGTGCTCGTACTGTCACTATTTTGTTTAAACAGATATGGCTTGACTATTTGCACGACTTATGCTCAACAAAACCACTCAAAATAGTTGCGGTGGAATAGTTCTTGTTTAAGAGCCGGAAGGCTGAATTTAGGAACTATTTCACCGCAACTTATAGGGAATCCTAGGCGATGTGGAGGGGGTTGGCGGCGTCGACGGCGTCGGGGACGTCGGAAGGGCCGTCGGGGACAGCGTCTGCCGGGTCCTCGTCGGGGGTCTCGATCTGCTTGATCATGACCTCCTGGCCCTGCAGCAGGTATGTCTCGCCGCTACCGCAATGGGGACAGGTCTTGCCGTGCTCGACCGTCGCATAGTCGCGGCCACATGCCTCGCAATGCGTCACGGCCTCGACGGGCTCCACAACAAGCTCCGCGCCCTGCGCGATGGGCTTTTTATCTGCCGCCCAGCGCCAAGCGTCGAGCAGCAACTCGGGAACGACGCCCGAGACCTCGCCCAGCAGCAACGTCACGCTCGAAACGCGACGCACGCCATTGGCACGCGCCACGTTCTCAACATCACGAATGATGTGATACACAATCCCGAGCTCGTGCACTATTAATCCTTTCGCCGTTCCCGTTATGGCTACTTATTTCCTACCAAATTTAATCTTGATGGCGCGCTTCAAAGCATACTTGCCCAGGCTCGGGAGCTTTTGCTCGTATTTGACCATCATGGAGCACTCGGGACGGTCGCGATCCAGATGGATGGCGTCGAACGCGCACTTGGTGGTGCACAGGCCGCAGCCGATGCACTTGTTGGGGTCGACGATCGAGGCGCCGCAGCCCAGGCAGCGGGCGGTCTCGGCGCGCACCTGCTCCTCGGTAAAGGTCTCAACATACTCGCTAAACGGCGCAGCCTTCTCGCGTTCGCAGTCCACATGCGCAACCTCGCGGCTCGCGTTGTCGTAGCTCTCGATCACGACATCGTCGCGGTCGAGCGCGGTGTAGCGGCGCTGGTTGCGGCCGATGGTGAGCGTGGAGCCCGGCTGCACAAAGCGATGGATGGACACGGCAGCCTCGTGGCCGGCGGCAATGGCATCGATGGCAAAGCTGGGGCCGGTGTAGGCGTCGCCGCCCACAAAGATGTCGGGTTCGGCGGTCTGGTAAGTCTGGGGATCGGCCAGGGCGCCCTGGCCGCGGCCGAGCTCCACCTTGGAGCCAGCCAGCAGGTCGCCCCACACAATGGACTGGCCAATCGACATGACGACACGGTCGGCATCGACACGGCGCAGATCGTTCTCGTCGTACTCGGGCGCAAAACGGCCCTCGTCGTCAAAGACACGCGTGCAGCGCTTGAAGGTGATGCCGCACACGCGACCGGCCTCGTCCAGGTGAATCTCCTTGGGGCCCCATCCGCAGCTGATGTGCGCGCCATCCTCAATGGCCTCGCGACGCTCCTCCTCGCTGGCAGGCATCTGGGCATCGCTCTCCAGGCAGAACATCTCAACGTGCTCGGAACCCAGACGGCAGGCGTTGCGCGCGACATCGATAGCCACGTTGCCGCCGCCCACCACAATGGTGCGGCCGGACAGGGAATCGATCTTGCCGCTGTTAACCTCGCGAAGGAAGTCGACGGCCACGGTCACGTCCTCGGCACCCTCGCCCGGAATGCCCGCAAGGCGGCCGCCCTGGCAGCCAATGGCAACGTAGAAGGCCTTAAAGCCCTGCGCGCGCAGCTCGTCGAGCGTCACATCGCGACCGACCTCCACGCCATAGCGGAACTCGGCACCCATCAGGCGAATAACTTCGACCTCGGCCTCGATAACGTCCTTCTCCAGCTTAAAGCTGGGAATGCCATAGGTGAGCATGCCGCCCGGGCGCTCGTTCTTCTCGAACACGACGGGCTTGTAGCCCTTCTCGGCCAGATAGAAGGCACAGGACAGACCGGCCGGGCCGGCACCGATGATGGCGATCTTCTGATCGAAGCCGCCGGCGCGCGTCGGTGTCACCACGGGTGGGACATAGCGGGTCGCGGCATCAAGGTCGCGCTGGGCGATAAACTTCTTGACCTCGTCGATAGCCACGGCGGCGTCCACACGGCCACGGGTGCAGGCATCCTCACAGCGGCGGTTGCACACACGGCCGCAGATAGCGGGCAGCGGGTTCTCGCGCTTGATGAGCGCCAGCGCCTCGTCATAGCGGCCCTGCGCCGCGAGCTTTAAGTAGCCCTGGACGGCAACGTGCGCGGGGCAAGCCGTCTTGCAGGGCGCGGTGCCGGACTCGTGCGTCTCGATACGGTTATCGTTGCGGTAGTTGGGCGACCACTTGGTGTGGTCCCACTTGGTGGCATCGGGCAGCTCCTGGCGCGGATACTCGGGCACCTGTCCGCCGGCCTTTTTGCTGCAGAGCTTCTGGCCGAGCTTGGCGGCACCGGCCGGGCACACCTCAACGCAGCGACCGCAGGCCACGCACTTGTCCTTCTCGACCTTGGCGACATAGGCCGAGCGCGACAGGTTGGGCGTGTTGAACAGCTGCGAGGTGCGCAGGGCATAGCACACGTTGACGTTGCAGTTGCAGATGGCGAAGATCTTGTTCTCGCCGTCGATGTTGGTGATCTGGTGCACAAAGCCGTTGTCCTCGGCCTGGCGCAGGATGTCGTAAACCTCGTCGCGCGTCACGTAATGGCCGCGGTCGGTCTCGACCACGTAGTCGGCCATATCGCCCACGGCGATGCACCAATCGGCCGGGTCGTCGGCGCAGCCCTCACCCATCACGCGACGGCTCGCGCGGCAGCTGCAGGTGCTAGCGGCATATTTGCCATCGTATTTGTCGAGCCAATGCTCGATATGCTCGATCGGCACCGACGTGCTCGCGGCATCGATAGCCTTCTCGACCGGAATGACATGCATGCCGATGCCGGCACCACCGGGCGGCACCATCGGCGTGGCCTTGGACAGCGGTCCCTTGGACGCCTGCTCAAAGAACTTGGCATAGACCGGGTGCTCCTCGAGCTGGCTCACGCGCATGTTGAGAAACTCAGCGGAACCCGGCACCAGCATGGGCAGCACCCACTGCTTGGCGCGCTCGGGGTTTTCCCAGTTGTACTCGAGCAGGCCCGTGTAGCTCATATCGTCGAGCATCTTCTCGATATCGGCTTCGGGCATGCCGGTGAGCTTGACCATCTCGGGCAGCGTATAGGGACGGCGCATCTTCATCTTGCAGAGCACTTCGGCCTGCTCGTCAGTCGCGGCCTCGGCAAACGACCAGTACTCGTAGCCCAGCAGCTCATCGCGATGCAGCAGACGGTTGGTGCAGTGCTCGCACAGCTTGACGATGGCCTCGCGCGGATGCTCCGGCAGCGGCGGCACGAACTCCGAACCGATGTCGGGCTCGGTGTAGCTAATCCCCGGTCCGTTGAGAATCATGGTTGTCCCTTCTCTTGCCACAGCCCGGCGAGACCGCGGCACCCCTCTTTTTTGCAGGCCGGGCATGCCCCCATGCCGTTCACCCGCCATTAGTTGACATTGTGTCAAAAATAGTATTGACGAACCGTCAACAATATTCAAGACTGTTAGGCGAGCGGTCAGGCAAAAGAGGATGAAAGGCGGCAAAACATGGGCAACAACACAGCAGATACCTCTGTGGTCGATGCCGTCCCCGCATCCGATAGCGCGGCAAAGCGCTTGACGGGCGACGAACGCCGTCGCGAGATCCTCGCCGCCGTGCGCACCGTGAGCTCTGAGCTAGGCGTGTCGCATCTATCCGTCTCGGCCGTGACCAAGCGAGCCGGCTGCACGCGCTCATTGTTCTACCACTACTTTGCCGACATGGACGCCGCTGTCACCGCCGTCATGGACGAGGCGATCGACGGTTTTATCTCCGAGCTCGAGCAGTGGAATGCCAACCGCACCGTCGGTGATATCGAGGGCGCACTCGACACCGTCGCCCCGCTCTTTAAGCGCCTGGTCGTCAGCGGCCACGAGCTGCCGAGTACGCTCACCTCAAGCAGCGGCGCGCTCTACGGCGGCTTTTTGCACAACGTGGTCCAGCGTGTGGCGCAGTATATCTGCGACACCACCGTGGTGGATTTTGCCGCCCATCATGAGCTACGCATCGACCATGTCTACGAGACGTTCTACACCCTCATCATGGGGTTGTTGATGTATATCCGCACGCACCCCGATGTGCCCGACGAGACGGTCAAGGAAATCATCGCCTCGACACTCCACATCGAGGGCTATACCGCCAAGTATCCGGAGCGCAAGCCCCAGAACTGACGACATTTGGCCAAACTGCCCGCGATCAGAAGAGGGGCCGCGGGCGTGTGAAAGGAGAGCAGCATGCTGTTCGATGTTTGGGGTAGCGATACCCTTATCCACTGGGCCGGCTGGGCCATGGTCTTTATTGGCCTGATCGTGCTCAACGAAGTCGGCCGCCGCACCAAGCTGGGCGCGGCAATCATCTTTGGCGTGGCTCCGCTGGCCATGACCATCTACTGCGTCGCCATCGCCGTGGGCGTTTCGCAGGGCGCCGAGTGGGCGCTCACCAACCCCACCCATGTGTACCAGAACAGCTGGTTCCACTACGCCAAGGTATACGCGGCGCTCGCCGGTTGCTGGGGCTTCATTGCCATTAAGTACCAGTGGGGAAAGATCGGCAAGGCGCATTGGTTCCGCGCATGGCCGTTTGTGATCGTCGCCATCAACATCATGATCGCCGTCGTATCCGACTTTGAGAGCGCCTATCACTTCTTTGTCCTGGGCGAGTCCACCTGGGTCACCTCCGAAGGTGCTACGCAGCTGGCCGGCTGGAACAACGTGTTCAACGGCATCGCCGGTATCATCAACATCTTCTGCATGACCGGTTGGTGGAGCGTCTACGCCTCCGAGGATCAGACCGATATGCTGTGGCCCGACATGACCTGGGTCTACATCATCGCCTACGATATCTGGAACTTCTGCTACACCTACAACTGCCTGCCCACCCACTCCTGGTTCTGCGGCTTTGCGCTGCTGCTGGCGCCCACCGTCGCCGCCTTTATCTGGAACAAGGGCGGCTGGATCCAGAACCGCGCCTTTACGCTGGCCATTTGGTGCATGTTTGCCCAGGTGTTCCCGTACTTCCAGGAGGAGTCCATCTTTGTGACCCACTCCACGCTCGACCCCGGCGCCGCTACCGCGGTCTCGATCGCCGCACTGGTCGCCAACGTCGCCGCGATCATCTACATCGCCTACCGCGCCAAGAAGCTCGGCCGCAATCCCTACAAGCAGGATGTCTTTGAGGGCACCAGCGATTGGGAGAAGGCCACCGCTCGCCGCGCCAAGGTTGATTACGCGCACGCCGAGTAACATGTTGGTCGCTGTTGGCACCTGGGCATAGGCCCGCCTGCCAGATTTTCAATCCAATGTCTCGCAGAGCCCCCGGAAAGCGTTTCATCACTCGCTTTCCGGGGGCTTTTGTCGTTGCGTCTCTAATCATCATCTATTCAAAAACACGCGCACATATAAAATCGGATTTCAAATCATGCGGCGGCTCTATGGGGTCCCGTTTTTGGGTACAGTGTTGTCCCGATATTGAGCTTGGGGGATGTATGAATGATGAGACGATGGGCCAAGAGGATGCGGCCCAAGATGCAGAAGCGTGTGCCGAAGCCCTGGAGAGCCTAGACCGGATTTCACTTGATGAGATTGCGTTTGACGATTCGGGCGTTGATGTGCAGGATGAGTCGGAAGCCGAGGCGCAGTCCGATGATCAGGATGCAGACGACGTTGAGCCCGCCGAAGATGAGGCAGATCACGAAGACACCGAATGCGAGGCCGACGACCAGCCCGAATCCGACACGAGCGAGGAAACCATCTTGCTCGACAGCTTGCCGGCCGAAGATTCGCTGACCCGCGAGCTTCCCGGCCTGGGCTCCGCTCCTGCCGTGGACGAGACCATCGCCATGGGCGATATTCCCCTGCCGTCCGTTCCCTCGGCACGCGAGGCCGAGGTCCGCCATCGCAAGATGTCGCCCAAGCGCCGCAATCTGATGGTCGCCGGTGTCGTGGCCGTCGCGCTCGTCGCCGGCGGTGCAGGCTATGCTGCCTGGAACGGATATCAGCAAGAGCAGGCTGCCGCTGTCGCCGCCAATGCCCACACGATGATGTCGGTGCAGATTGGCGCGCATGCCGCGGGCCTCGACTGTTCCACTGGCTCCAAGATTCCCGTACAGGTGAGCGGTCAGGATTCTGACGGCTCCTCCGTGAGCGAAACGCTCTATGTTGACGAGCACGGCCGCGGCATCAAACTGCTGCCCGGCGATTACACGCTCTCCATCGCTGCCTCCCCCATCGCGGCCGACGGCACCATCTATACCGTCCCGACCACCAAGACGCAGGTCACCGTTAAGAGCGATGGACAGGATTTAAGTGCCCAGGCCACCTTTAAGCTCAAGGTGCCTTCGGCCGACACGGTGACTGACGACCAGATCGATGCCGCCGCCAAGTATGCCGAGGAGGGCGGTGCGAGCTCCGCCGCGGCTGCCAAAGTGCTCCAGCAGGCAGCAACCGCGCGGCGCGACGCCGCCGTCAATGCCGTGAGCGCGCAAAAGGCACAGGCGTCCCGTGATGCTGACGCTCGCCACAAGGCAACCGACCTCTACCAGCTCGATATTCCCGTCGAGTGGTACGGCAAGGTCGCAACTTGGCAAAACGGAAGCACGCTATGCATCTATCTGGGCGACGACGCCAATACGCCGCTCGTGACGCTCGTCGCGGTGCGCGAGGGCGAGAGCTTTACGCCCGATGAAGGCGATACGGTTTTGGGTGCAGCCAATCTAGGCAACGGTTATACCGTCTACGCCAGCGGCCCCGTCTATCCGTACGTGGTGCCCCAGACCATCAACGGACGGACGCAGAACCCCGTGTCAACCTACCCCATGGACACGGCCATTGAGCTTGTCGAGCTTACGACCGGCAACCGCTACACCTATAGCCAGATCAAGAACGACCTGGTTGGCAAAGACGGCAAGGCCGATGGTGCCACTAAGCTCGAAACCGACTACCTCGCGCAGATCCTGCTGCCGAGTATCAAAGCCCAGGACTAGCCTGGCGCAGCAAGGTGCTCCCCAACCGTGATGAAGGAGCCAGGAGGTCCTGACCCCACAGGCCCATAGATGATTAGGCAAGGAGCCACTTCCATGCGGGCATAACGTGTATCACACCGTGCTCGCATGGAATATCGGTCTGTTCATCCATGGTAACGATTGCCGACTCGCCAAGATCAAACTGGGCCATCGAGGCATCAAGCGCGGCGATTTCGCGCTCGCGCGTTTTCTCACTTGCCATATCCGCACTCACCTGAATCAGGCTATAAGCCCGCATGAGAAGCGCATCCCCAGCCACAAAGTCCACCTCATGGCTTTTGCTCTTCTCTTTGATTAGCAGGCGGCAGACCGAGCCGGTCCTCACCGCGGGAGTCCTTCTTCTTAGCGCATTGAACACTGCGGTCTCGAGCCTCTGGCCCTGGTCCAATGCCGATGCGGGAGAGAATGCTCCAAACATCGCAGGGTCGACAGCGTAGACCTTAGACGCAGACCGCATGTTATTTGCCAGTGAACGCGTGAACTCCGGCACAGAAAATAACAGGTAGGCGTCCTCATAATACTCAAGTAAGTCGCTGAGCGAATTACGACTGACGGGTATCTGTCTGCTCTTGAACTCGTTGTACACTTTGTTCACTGACAGCTCTCGTCCCGAAGATGCCATACACCGCGTCAAGAACAGCGATGCCAGGCGAGGGTTCTTGACGTCGTAACGTTCAACGACGTCCATGGCGACCGTTCGCGAAGCATATTCCTGTAGCAGCTGAATCGCGTCTGCAGGCGTCTGCTCAAGTGTCGCGATGAATCCACCTCGTTCAAGATACCCGATCAGATGATGTCGAAGCAGCGCTGCATCGCTCGGGGAAAAGGTCGCATCTGACTCGAGAACGCTCCCCGTCTTATATCGAACGTATTCCGAAAAACTCAACGGAAAAAGCTCTCGCACAAGAGAACGACCCCTGAACTCGCTCTTAAGTTCTGAGGACAGCATCTTAGAAGAAGATCCCGTCACATAGACGGTCGCTTTCTCCGTATCGACTACACGCCGCAGAAACGCACCCCATTCGGGAATTTCCTGGATCTCGTCAAAGAAAATGTAAGCGCCCTCGGTTCGAGCAGCAGGATACAGCGCATAGAACGTGTCGAGCACGTCCGCCAGCAGCGATGACTCATACGGGCGCAAGCGCTCATCCTCAAAATTGAAGTAAAGCATCCGGTCAAGCTCAACGCCCCGGCTATGAAGCCGCCGCATCTCCTGATACAGGCGATACGTCTTTCCACAACGGCGGGCCCCCACAATCACATTTACGATGTTGTCGCGCTTTGGCTCCTGTGGGTTTCCTAGATCAAGGTCTCGCTCAAAGACCTGCGGAACCCCCTGCTGTTCAAAGTCCTTTATTTTCTGGGCGATCAAGTCGTTGAATGCCATGATTCTCCAATCTTGCTCTCTAGCTAATCAAGATTATACTGTTTCTTGATTAGCTGGAAAACAAGATTTCGTTTAACTTGATTAATGATTAAGCAAGTTTTCTGCTACCGCCCCGAAGGATGTCGAACGGCTGAGGGGCCAAACACAAACGCCTCTAGCCAACAGAAACGCGCGGTTCAGTCAGCTAGAGGACGTTTCCTAGTTCCACGGGTCGGCTTCGAACATCGGCTCGTGCTCGGGGCGGCGATCGCTGTAGGGATCGTAGCCGTCGTCGTCCTCGTTCTCGGCACGAATGAAAGGGTCGCGCGGCTTGGGTGCCGGCTTAGGCGCAGGCTTGGGTGCGGCGGGCGCTGCCTCGGTCGCCGGCGTGTTCGTCTTGTTCTCGTCTTTCATCTGCATATCTCCTTGCCATGTGCTCACGTTCAGCATCATCGATTGTCGCACGAAAAAGGGCGGCAGACCCAATTGGATCCGCCGCCCTTGGCGTTTAGAGATGCCTGGTAGATTTTAAGGCATGTCCCAAAAATCTACTCGGCGTCGGGAACCTCGTAGGTGGCCGCCGGCGTGCTGTCGCACACGACGGTAAAGCCGCCGTCCTTGTCGACGTCGACCGTCACCTGATCGCCCTCGCGCACCGTGCCGTCGATGATGGCGGCGGCGATGGCATCCACGACCTCGCGCTGCACCAGGCGCTTGAGCGGACGGGCACCGAACACGGGGTCCAGACCACCCACGGCGAGCATCTGCTTGGCTGCCGGGGTGATGGCAAGCGTCATGCGCTCCTTGACCAGACGCGCGCGGACGTCGGCGAGCTGGATGTCGACGATCTTCTCGATCTGCGCCATGCCGAGCGGATGGAACACCACGATATCGTCGATACGGTTGAGGAACTCGGGGCGGAAGGTCTGAGCCATGGCCGCGTCGACCTGATGGCGCATCTCCTCCTCGTCCTTGCCGGAAAGCTCGGCGATAGCCTTGGAGCCCACGTTGCTCGTCATGATGATAATCGTGTTCTTGAAGGACACCTGGCGACCCTGACCGTCGGTCAGGCGGCCATCGTCGAGCACCTGCAACAGCACGTTGAAGACATCCGGGTGAGCCTTCTCCATCTCGTCGAGCAAGATCACGGAGTACGGACGACGGCGCACGGCCTCGGTGAGCTGGCCGCCCTCGTCGTAGCCCACGTATCCCGGGGGCGCACCGATCAGACGCTGGACGCTGAACTTCTCCATGTACTCGGACATGTCGATACGCACGAGCGCGCGCTCGTCGTCGAACAGGCACTCGGCCAGCGCCTTGGCGAGCTCGGTCTTGCCTACGCCGGTGGGGCCCAGGAAGAAGAAGCTGCCGATGGGCTTGTCCGGATCGGAGAGGCCCGCGCGGCTGCGGCGCACGGCCGCGGCGACAGCGGAGACGGCCTCGTCCTGGCCGATAACGCGCTTGTGCAGCTCGCCTTCCAGGCCCTTGAGCTTGTCGAGTTCGCCCTGCATCATCTTGGACACGGGTACGCCGGTCCAGGCGCTTACGACCTCGGCAATCTCATCGGAGGTCACCTGCTCGTTGAGGCCTTCGCCATTCTGCTCCTTTTGCGCCTCGAGCGCGGCCTCGGACTCCTGAATCTGCTGCTGCAGGCCCGGGATCACGGCGTAGCGCAGCTCGGACGCACGGCCCAGATCGCCGTTGCGCGTCGCACGTTCCTCCTCGCTCTTGGCCTCGTCGAGCTGGCCCTTGAGCTCTTGCACATGGTCGATGGCGTTCTTTTGGTTGAGCCAGCCGGCCTTTTGCACGTTGAGCTTTTCCTGGACCTCGGCGATCTCCTGGCGAAGGGCCTCAAGACGCTCCTTGGAGGCGTCGTCGGTCTCTTTCATGAGCGCCTGCTCCTCGATCTGCAGTTGGGTGAGCTGACGCGTGGTGGCGTCGATCTCAACCGGCATGCTGTCGAGCTCCATGCGCAGGCGACTTGCGGCCTCATCGACCAGGTCGATGGCCTTGTCGGGCAGGAAGCGATCGGCGATGTAGCGATCGGAGAGGTCGGCGGCCGCCACGAGCGCACCATCGGTGATGTGCACGCCGTGGAAGATCTCGTACTTCTCCTTAAGGCCACGCAGGATCGAAATGGTGTCCTCGACGGTGGGCTCGGAGACGAGCACCGTCTGGAAACGACGGGCAAGCGCCGCATCCTTCTCGATGTACTTGCGGTACTCGTCGAGCGTGGTCGCGCCGATCGCGTGCAAGTCGCCACGGGCAAGCGCCGGCTTGAGAATGTTGCCGGCGTCCATGGAGCCCTCGGTGGCACCCGCGCCCACGATGGTGTGGAGCTCATCGATGAACAGGATGACCTTGCCCTCGGACTTTTGCACTTCCTTGAGCACGGCCTTCAAGCGGTCCTCGAACTCGCCGCGGTATTTGGCGCCGGCGACCAGCGCGCTCATATCGAGCTCGATAAGGTCGCGGTCGCGCAGGGTGCTCGGCACGTCGCCGGCCACGATACGCTGGGCGATGCCCTCGACGATGGCCGTCTTGCCGACGCCCGGCTCACCGATGAGCACGGGGTTGTTCTTGGTGCGACGGGACAGGACCTGAATAGTACGACGGATCTCGTCGGTACGGCCGATGACCGGGTCGAGCTTGCCGGCGCGGGCCAGATCGCAGATGTTGCGACCGTACTGCTCCAGTGCCTCAAACTGAGTCTTGTCCTCGGCAGACGTCACGCGGTCATCACCGCGCAGCTCCTCGTAGACCTGCTCGATGCGCTCCTTGGTAACGCCAGCGTCGCGCAGCACGCGGCCAGCCTCGCCCTTGTCCTCGGCAAGCGCCATGAGCAGATGCTCGGTCACCACAAAGCTGTCGCCCATCTTGGTGGCCTTCTTCTCAGCCTTCTCGATGACGCGAACGAGCTCGTTGGAAAGACCCATCTGCTGGCCCTCGCCCGAAACCTTGGGCGCGTGGTCGATGGCATCCTGCGTGGAACGCGCGAGCTGAGCGGGATCGGCGCCGATGCGCTCGATGATCACGGAGATGTTACGCTCGCCGGCGCCGAGCAGGGCAGACAGCAGGTGGATCGGCTCCACCGCGCCGGCCTGCGCGTCGGCAGCCGTGCCCATGGCGGTCTGCAGCGCCTCGCGCGACGTCATTGCTAGCTTATCGATTCTCATGGAATCACCTCTCTTGGGGCGGCCGCCCTACGGGGCGGCTTCACGTTGTTCGAGAAGTATTGTTGCCAGCTTTGCGCGTTCTTATACACAAATCTAAGTCTCTATATATAAGATTTTCTGAGTGATTGAAGGATAGGGTACTGAGACGCCGACCCACTGCATCCCCGACGACCAACCGTCTCGATCTGTAACATCTAGCAGCCGTTTTTGGGTCCAGATGTTACAGATCGAGATGAAATGATCGGCAGCGCCCGTTTGTCTAAATCTGTAACAACTACTCGGCAAATAAGGGTCCATCTGTTACAGATCGAGATAAACAGAAGACACCCGAATCGATAATCTAAATCTGTAACACCAAGCCCACTTTTAACGGCCCAGATGTTACAGATCGAGACAGACTGAAAACCACCGCAAAGGGGCACCTTTGTGGTGGTCGCGTTCTCTACTCTTTTGACGAGCCCGTGCTTCCCGATTCGGCGTTCCAGGGCATCTCATCCTCGAATAGCCATGTACGAGCAGACCCACTATCGCGTGCAGCCTGCAGGTCGGGCAAGCAGGTCTGTTCATAGGCATCCTGAATGCACTGACCCATAAACTCGTTGAGCTCGGTCTGGTCGCCCTCCATGACATAGGCCACATCGCCGTCCATGATGTAGATGCCCGGACCCTCATTGCCCTCGTAACCCGGATCGTACGAGACATCACATAGCTTTGCGCCGTTCGCGGTATCCAGCTCGATGGAAGAGTGGCATCCGCCAACCATGTCGTTCGCTTTTGCCCGATAGGACGCATATCCGTACCAACGCTTAAAGGTTTTGCCTTTGAGCAGCTCGGTTGCTTTGCTGATTAGGCTCGCGTCCATGGTGTAGCGCATGGCCCCAAGCTGAATGCGCGGATAATTGCTAATGCCCAGCGCTGCCGGTTTCTCATCAAAATCAACAGTAATGGTCTCGGGTTTTTCGTCGCCGGTCAGAAGTTCGACTGATTGAGTCACAGGCTTAACCACCGGCTCCGTCACCGCAGCAGGCAGAAATGCCATACCGACAACGCCCACACCAACCACGGCGATCGCAAGCGCCAGAGCAATCAATCCAATACGGGCAGAGCGACTCACAGCAAAACACCTCGCAATGCAGATCTGCGTCATTTGCCCTAATGATACCGTCAGCTAACACTATCACCAAAAGAAGCCGCTCGCTCCCCACCACCACAAAGGAGACAGGCACCTTTGTGGTGGGTTTCGACGCTAACGGTCGACCATCTCACGCCATGAGATTAAACTTAATTTGTTATCTGAATTTATCTATTTCTATCTATCCTCAACAGCTTTTTGTTTCGGGGAGATCATATGAAGCCGTCTCATTCCACCGGTCGCAACGTCATCGCCATTCTCGCCGTACCCATCGTGATGCTCTTCCTTATCGTCATCACGCCCTTTTCTCTCGGTATCGCCTCGCCCTTCGATTTGTGCGGGATGGTCGACGCCGGCTCGCGTGCCACCTCGCTCTCCTTTATCTGCCGCGGCGTGTTTTACGAAGATAGAATTCCCACCGGATTTTGGCAGTCAAAGTTGCCACTGCTCGGTCAGATCGACGGATGCTCCCCCCATTTCTGCCTTGAACCTCAAGCGCTAAACTATCTGATCGACGACCAGCCACTCGACTCCATCACCCTCGCCTACGACTACGCACCAAACACCGATGAGCGCCACATGAACCAAGTCCTCGACAAGATGCTTGGACAGTGCGGGCTCACCGAGGAGGACGGTCGAACCATCTATAGCAACCAGAAATTAAAGCGAACAGAACTCCGCCGTGTCGGAAAAATCGAAGGGCGAAGTGGGGCCGCCTACTGGCAGGCCTGGGCAACACGCGACAAGAGCGAATTCGGACACAGCACCTATATGGTCACCGTCTACACCAAAGACGGAATTAAGGACAATGTTGACGATTTCGCGTCGTCCAAACTCGGCATCCCCAAAACAACCAAACCCGCCACCCCAGATGAAATCCTGTAGAGACATTCATTAAAATGCTGCCCAGCGATCACAATAACATCGAGCCCGCCCCCCACCACCACAAAGGGGACAGGCACCTTTGTGGTGATTTTCGACTCCGGCGCTCATCTGTCTCGATCTGTAACATCTAGCGGCCGTTTTTGACCCCAGATGTTACAGATTGAGATGAAATGCTCAGCGGCGCCCGTTTATCTAAATCTGTAACAACTACTCGGCAAATAAGGGTCCACCTGTTACAGATCGAGATAAACAGAAGACACCCGAATCGATAATCTAAATCTGCAACACCAAGCCCACTTTTAACGGCCCAGATGTTACAGATCGAGACAGACTGAAAACCACCGCAAAGGGGCACCTTTGTGGTGGTCGCGTTCTCTACTCTTTTGCCGAGCCCGTGCTTCCCGATTCGGCGGTCCAGGGCATCTCATCCTCGAATAGCCATGTACGAGCAGATCCACCATCGCGTGCAGTCTGCGGGTCGGGCAGGCAGGTCTGGTCGTACGCGTCCATCACGCAACGATCCAAAAAATCGATCACCTGCTGCTGGTCGCCTTCAAGAATGTAGGTCACGCCGCCATCTTGGATATAGACGCCGTCCCCACCTCCGGCTTTTGCGTATTCCGGATTGTAGTTAACGGTGCGCATCAGTTTGCCATCAGATGAATACAACTTCAGCGTTGTATAGTAGCCACCGTTCACAGAACCACGTCGGCGCTCATAGGCATCCCAACCGTCCCAGCGTTTGAACGAACGCCCGTTTAGCAAGTCCAGCGCCTGTCGGGACAACTTCTCGTCCTTGGTATAGCGAGACGAGCCAAGTTCAATCATGGGGTAGTTGCTTATGCTTAGAATGCCCGGCGTTTCCTCGATATCGAGCGTTATCTCATCGGGCTTTGTAACGTCCGAAATCATTTGCCCGGGCATCGATGCAACAAGGGACGCCATCTCAACCGTCTGCTCAACCCCACTCGGCCCATAGAAGATAAGCGAGCCAAATAGGACCACGCCCGCAGCAGCGACGACGCAAGCCACCAACAGCAACAAAACAGAAGTGCAACGCTTCATCTTCAACTCCACAAACGAGAGTGTTTTGAGCTCACTTTAAAGCGCCAACTTCATACTGTCAATTCTAGATAGCATATGAACAAAGGCGCACTCCCCCATAGAGGAGAGTTGCAACCTCGATTTTAGCGCCCTCAAGACCCAACGAGCAGCACTTAACAAGTAGCCCCGGTTATACCTTTCTCTGACGCGACCCTCGCGAAGCGCGTGAGCGGCAGGGAAAGGTATAACCGGGGCGGACAAGTATGTGCGTTACTCGGCAGCGGCCTTGAACTTGTTGTAGTTGATCAGGCAGCCGGCCTTGACGATGGCACGCTCCTCTGCCGTCATATCGGCAATATAGAGCTCAATCTGCTCGACCGTGCCGTCGGCGCGCACCACGTAGGCGGCGATGTCCTTCAGGTCACCATCGAGCGCAGCGCGTATACCCGGCACAAAGACGTAGTCGCCCACCTCAAAGTTGGGCTCGGCCTCCATCTGGAAGGGCACCATGCCCCAGTTCATCACGTTGGAGCGATAGCGCTTGGTGGCGTACTCGTGAACGATATTGGCCAGACCGCCAATCACGCGCTGGCAGCTCGCGGCCTGCTCGCGGGCAGAACCGTCACCGGGCTTCTTGGCATAGAGCATGGAGCCGTACTCGGTCGCCTTGGCGTCTGCCGCGACACCCGCGCCAGCCAGCGCCTCAAACACGCCGGCAAGCTCGGCATCGAGCGCCGCCAGGTCGCCCGCGGCCTCACCGGCAACGCGGCGCTTTTCCACCGCGTCGACCTCCTTGGAACGGCCCACGTAGGCCGGGTCGCGGCGGCTGAGCGTAAACTCGGCCAAGCCCAGCGGGTTGGAGCGGAAGGAGCTCGTCTCGCCCGAGGGAATGAGCTCATCGGTCGTAGTGACCGGGTCCATGATCTTGGAGCACACCTTGAGCAGGATATCGTCGCCGAGGGGCTCCATCGCGGGCCACGGCTTGATGTTGGGGCCTTCGACCAGCTCGTCGGCAGGCTCCGCCTTGCCAAAGCCCCAGTACACGCGCTTTTTGTACGGCGCGTCGTCAAAGGTGTACTCGCAGGCCTCGTCCCAAGTCTCCTCGGGCAGGTCGGTCGCCGGCGTCAGGACGCCGCCGTTGGCAGCCGTCGCCGCAATGGAGCGAGCGTCCATCAGGGCCACGGCGCTCAGCTGGCCATTACCCGGCTTGGAACCCTCGCGGTTAGGGAAATTGCGCGTGGTGTGGCGGATGGACAGGCCGTTGTTGGCAGGCGTGTCGCCGGCGCCAAAGCACGGACCGCAGAACGCCGTACGCACGATCGCGCCGGCCTCCATAAGGTCGTAGATGTAGCCACGGCGCGTAAGTTCGAGCGCCACGGGCTGGCTTGTGGGATAGACCGACAGCGAGAACTCGCCGCAGCCGGTGTTGGCGCCCTTAAGCACGCGGGCAGCCTGGACCACGGAGTCGTAGTTACCGCCCGAGCAGCCGGCGATAACGCCCTGCTGCACGTGCAGCTTGCCGTCGACGATCTTGTCGAGCAGGCTAAAGTGCGTCTTGCCCTCGCCGATCTTGGCAGCCTCGAGCTCCACCTCATGCAGGATATCCTCGAGGTTCTCGTTGAGCTCGTCGATCTCAAAGCCGTTGGAAGGATGGAACGGCAGCGCGATCATGGGCTTGATGCTGGACAGATCGACCTCGACGCAGCCGTCATAGTAGGCGACATCGGCGGGCTTGAGCTCGCGGTAGTCGTCGCCGCGGCCGTGCATGGTCAAAAACGCGCGTGTGTCCTCGTCGGTGGCCCAGATGCTCGACAGGCAGGTGGTCTCGGTGGTCATGACATCGACGCCATTGCGGTAATCGGTCGTCATGCTCGCGATGCCCGGGCCCACAAACTCCATGACCTTGTTCTTGACGTAGCCCTTGGCAAAGACCGCCTTGATGATAGCGAGCGCCACATCGTGCGGGCCGACGCCGGGGCGCGGGGTGCCCGTGAGGTAGATGGCGACGACGCCGGGATAGGCAACGTCGTAGGTGTCGCGCAGCAGCTGCTTTGCCAGCTCGCCGCCGCCCTCGCCCACGGCCATGGTGCCCAGGGCGCCATAGCGGGTGTGCGAGTCGGAACCCAGGATCATCTTGCCGCAGCCGGCGAAGTTCTCACGCATAAAGGAGTGGATGACGGCGATGTGCGGCGGAACGAAGATGCCGCCGTACTTCTTGGCCGCGGAAAGGCCAAAGACATGGTCGTCCTCGTTGATGGTGCCGCCCACGGCGCACAGCGAGTTATGGCAGTTGGTGAGCACGTAGGGCAGCGGGAACTGCTCCATGCCCGAGGCGCGCGCCGTCTGGATGATGCCGACAAAGGTGATGTCGTGGCTCGCCATGGCGTCGAAGCGAATCTTGAGTGCCTCGGGGTCTCCGGACGTATTGTGTGCCTGGAGAATCGAATACGCGATGGTGCCGCGCTTGGCATCCTCGGGCGTCTGCGTAATACCGCGCTCGGCAGCCTCGGCCGCAGGCACAACCTCGCTGCCGCCGCGCAGGTAGATGCCGTCCTCGTACAGCTTGACCATACTATCTCCCACTCTGCCCAAAAGATTTGGGCGCATAGCATACATTCGTTCAATATCGTGCCATAGAACGGTTGCGAGTGGGTTACGAATCTGCACGTTCACTTTATCTCGGTAAAGTAAAGGGCAAGCCCGGTGCGGTCCGGCAAATTTGGTGCAAGAGCGTCCCTTTCGACTAGTCATTTAAGAACGTCCCCCATGACTACCGCATCCGGAGCAAGGCAACGCCGCAGGTAGAGAACGGACAGCGAGCGGGCCGTATTTCCAAAGTGAGGAACGTCCCCAAGTGCCGCATCCGGGCCATGGCAACGCCGATATTTTGGCGCGGACAGCGAAAGCCCGCCAGAGCGAGCAAGGTGCCTTGAAACAAGGCGGCATTGATCTTTTGATCATGCCGCCGAAGTTGAAAGGCAGATTGCCGCTCTGACGGGCTTGCAGCGTCAACTGGTTACGCGGGTTGGTAAACCCGCGTAACTACAAATCCCCGCCTGCGCCCAAAAGTTTGCGCATGACCTGTTCGGGGTTAACTGAGCCGTCGCGCGGGGCCAGGGCGGTGATCTTCTTCTGCATCTTGTACTCGTGCAGCTCGTCCTCGAGCTGGCGCACGCGGGCACGGAGTTTTTCGTTCTCGCGCTCGCGCTCCTCGGCACGCTCCTTCATATCGAGGATGCGCACCACGCCGGCAAGGTTGATGCCCTCGTCGGTCAGCTGGTTGATGAGCTCCAAGCGCTCGATATCGGCACGCGAATACAGGCGCGTGTTGCCGCCCGAGCGCTGGGGGTTCACCAGGCCCTTGGACTCGTAGACGCGCAGAGTCTGCGGATGCATGCCGGTCAGCTCGGCCGCCACGCTGATCATGTACAGCGGTTTGTTCCTATTGTCCTCGGCCATGCTACCTGACCCCTTTCCGTCTCGTTATCGTCCATCATAAGCCCGCGGGCGTGGTCGCGCGCCGCGACCGCCCTAGTACGTCGCCTTGTAACGATTGACCTTCTCGCGATAGTCGCGCGTGTCGGCCTCGCGCAGCTTGGTCATGGCATCGCGCTCGTCATCAGACAGGTTCGTGGGAACCTGCACCTTGATCTCGACGAGCAGCGCGCCCGTACGGCCACGGTGCTTAACGTCGGGCGCGCCCATCTCCTTAAAGCGGAACTTCTTGCCCGTCTGGGTACCCGCGGGCACCTTCAGACGAACCGTCGCACCGCCGGGCGTCGGCACGTCCACCGTGCAGCCGAGCGCCGCCTCATAGACCGAGACCGGTACCTCCATGGTCACGTCGGCACCTTTACGCTTAAACAGCGGGTGCTCCTCCACGTGCGTGGTCACGACCAGGTCGCCGCGCTCGCCGCCGGCAACTCCATACTCGCCGCGACGCTTGTAGCGCAGTTTGCCGCCGTCGACCGCACCCGCGGGCACCGAGACCGTAATGGTCTGTTGCTCGCCTGTCGAGGGAATGCGGTAGGTGACCTTGTGCGTCACGCCGCGAAACGCGTCCTCGGCCGTCACATCGACGGTCAGCGACAGGTCGCCGCCCTTGCGAGCGCGGCTGCGACCCGCACCCGCACCGGCAGCGCCCGCAGCCCCGGCGAAGCCCGAGCCCCAATCGCTGCCCCAGGCGCCGTTGCCGCTAAAGATGCTGTCGAAGATATCGCCCCAGCCGCTGGCGCCCGCACCGGCACCGTAGCCGCCGCCATACGCGCCGCCCGCGCCCGGCATGCCGCCAAACATGAGCATCTGGTCGTACTCTTTGCGCTTCTTCTCGTCCGAAAGCGTCTCGTAGGCCTCGCTGATCTCCTTAAACTTGGCCTCGTCGCCGCCGGCATCGGGGTGATATTTTTGCGCGAGCTTGCGAAACGCACTCTTAATCTCTTTGTCGGAGGCGCTCTTGGATACGCCCAGGATGTCATAGAAGGTTTTGCCTGCAGCCATCGTAGCTCCTCTCCTGTTATATCCGCCGCCCCTGCGGACGGCGGCTCATACTGTCATATGGCACTAGGCCAGAAAGGGCCCCGGGTGTTGCCCCGGGGCCCTTCTCAATTACTCCTCGGTGCTCTCGGCTGTATCGGCCGTAGCATCCTCGGGCGCCGCTTCGGGCTCCGGTGCGGGGCGCTTCTCGCCACCGTAGGTCACCGTCACCATCGCGGAACGCAGAATGCGATCCGCCATGCGGTAGCCCTTCTGGTACACGTCGTTGACGGTCTCGTCATACTGCGATGCGTCCTCGACGCGACCCACAGCCTGGTGCTCGAGCGGATCGAACGCCTCGCCCTTGGGGTCGATGGGCTCAACGCCCTCGTGCGCAAACACGTCGAGCAGCTTGGCATGTACCGCGTCAACGCCATCGACGAACTGCTTAAAGTCGTCGGAAAGCTCTTGGCTGCGGGCATGGTCGATCGCGCGCTCGATATCGTCGATCACCGGCAACAGCGCGGTGACAAGCTTCTCGGTCGCGCGCTCGCGCTCGGCGATGCGCTCGTTGGCGGTGCGGCGACGGAAGTTCTCCCAGTCGGCCT
The DNA here is from genome assembly GCA_900541035.1 of uncultured Collinsella sp. GTDB lineage: Bacteria > Actinomycetota > Coriobacteriia > Coriobacteriales > Coriobacteriaceae > Collinsella. The sequence continues at coordinate 45,505 of UQIN01000004.1, forward strand.
GCAGACGAGCGGTTCGCTCGGTAGCGTCCTTCGCCTTGTCCTCGGCGGCCTTCTGGGCCTCTGCCGCAGCATCGAGCTCATTGCGCACGTCGGCAAGCTCCTTTTGGGCCTGCTCGAACTTGAGCTTAAAGTCGTTGTCGGCGGCTTCCTCACCGGCGCGGATAGCGGCTTCCACCATCTCGTCCTCGGTCATCGTCGCCTCCTTGTTGGAATCCTCTACCTGGTTCTCGGCAGCCTCGGCGGCCGGGGCCTCATTGACCTCGGTATCGTCTGCGGCCTCTACGGGAATCTTCACGTCCTTCTCCTCAGAGTCAACGGGGGCGGCACCAACGGCAGCCGCCTCCGTGCGAGCTTTACGGGCGGACATGATTACTTGTCCTCGTCGTCCACAACCTCGTAGTCGGCGTCGACTACGTCATCGTCGGCAGGCTGGGCGCCGGCGGCACCGTCGGTCTGCTGCTGAGCGTCGGCGTAGACAACCTGGGCCAGCTCGTAGGCCACGGACTGCAAGGACTCGCCGGCGGCCTTGATAGCCTCGACGTCAGAGCCCTCGAGCGCCTTCTTGGCGTCGGCGATAGCGGCCTCGGCCTTGGACTTCACATCGGCGGAAACCTTGTCGCCCAGCTCGTTGAGGGTCTGCTCGGTGGAGTAGCACAGGCTGTCGGTCTGGTTGCGGACCTCGACCTCTTCCTTCTGCTTCTTGTCCTCCTCGGCATGAGCCTCGGCGTCCTTGACCATACGATCGACTTCGTCGTCAGACAGAGCGGTGGAGCCGGAAATGGTGATCTGCTGCTCCTTGCCGGTGCCCTTGTCCTTAGCGGAGACCTTGACGATGCCGTTGGCGTCGATGTCGAAGGTGACCTCGATCTGCGGCACGCCGCGGCGGGCAGCCGGGATACCGGTCAGCTGGAACTTACCGAGCGACTTGTTGTCGCGGGCAAGCTCGCGCTCGCCCTGGAGCACGTTAATCTCGACGCTGGTCTGGTTGTCGGCAGCGGTGGAGTAGACCTCGGTCTTGGAGGTCGGGATCGTGGTGTTGCGGTCGATCATCTTGGTCATGATGCCGCCCATGGTCTCGACGCCCAGCGACAGCGGGGTAACGTCGAGCAGCAGGATGCCCTCGACGTCGCCGGTGAGCACGCCGCCCTGGACGGCAGCGCCGTCGGCAACGACCTCGTCGGGGTTCACGGACATGTTGGGCTGCTTGCCGGTCATGGTCTTGACGAGCTCCTGGACGGCGGGCATACGAGTGGAGCCGCCGACGAGGATGACCTCGGTCAGATCGGAGAGCTTAAGCTTGGCGTCGCGCAGGGCGTTGGTGACAGGCTGCTTGCAGCGCTCGAGCAGGTCGCGGGTGATCTTCTCGAACTCGGCGCGGGTCAGCGTGTAGTTGAGGTGCAGCGGGCCGGACTGGTTCATGGTAATGAACGGCAGGTTGATGGTGGTCTGCTGGGCGGCGGAGAGCTCCTTCTTGGCGTTCTCGGCGGCCTCCTTCAGACGCTGCAGGGCCATGGGGTCCTGACGCAGGTCGACACCGTTCTCCTGCTGGAACTTATCGGCCATCCAGTCGATGACGCGCTGATCCCAGTCGTCGCCGCCCAGGTGGTTGTCGCCCGAGGTGGACAGAACCTCAAACACGCCGTCGGCGAGGTCGAGGATGGAGACATCGAAGGTGCCGCCGCCCAGGTCGAAGACCAGAATGCGCTGGTCGGTGCCCTGCTTGTCCAGGCCATAGGCCAAAGCAGCAGCGGTCGGCTCGTTGACGATACGCTTGACGTTGAGGCCGGCGATCTTACCGGCGTCCTTGGTGGCCTGACGCTGGGCGTCGTTGAAGTAGGCCGGGACGGTGATGACGGCGTCGGTGACGGTCTCGCCCAGATACTTCTCGGCGTCGGCCTTCATCTTTGCGAGCGTCATGGCGCTCACCTGCTCGGCGGTGTAATCCTTGCCCTCGATGTCGACGACGGCACGGCCACCCTGGCCCTCCTTGACCTCATACGGCACGGTCTTGATCTCGGAGGTGCACTCGGAGTACTTGCGGCCCATGAAGCGCTTGATGGAGAACACGGTGTTCTTGGGGTTGGTGACAGCCTGGTTCTTAGCGGCCTTACCCACGACGCGGTCGCCGTCGGCACGGAAGCCCACGACAGACGGCGTGGTGCGGTCGCCCTCGGCGTTCACGATAATGGTCGGAGAACCGCCCTCGAGAACGGCCATTGCGGAGTTAGTAGTACCAAGGTCGATACCAAGAATCTTGCCCATTAGAAATTCCCTCTCTCTTGTGCGTTTGCACCGACTCGGCGGTCTGCCGAGCGGTGTTTCTGCTTGTCTTTCAGGATGTAGTGTATCCCCTTATGGGCCGGAATATACAAAATCTAAGTCAATTCATATAAGATTTCTTATTGTCAAGAGTTTAGGTTCGCAAATACGCAGGTAGACGCACTGTTTGAGTTCTCGGCAAATCTATCGAGATCTATGTAGAGATGGCTGAGGTTTGGGTCCGAAGGTGCCTGGGGCTGCCTTGCGGAAAGCTCATCCCGGTTTGAGCGTGGATTCCGGGTCGCAGTTTCCGTCTGAAGGCTCAACCGGAAACCGTATCCCGTTTTGAGAGCTGATACCGGCTCGCATTTTCCGCTAGCGGGCCTAACCGGAAACTGCAACCCGTTTTTCGACAAAATAATGGGATGCGGTTTCCGCAAGCACGCTCAATCGCCCTATATTTCAAGTCACCTTTAGCTAACATTTGCGCAGCTCAACGGCCCCACCTGCGCGTTTTTTAGTAAACCTTGGCATACTCGGCGAACGGTATGAAGATGCCGGTCAGAGGGTATTGCAAACGGTCGCTCCCGTGGTATGTTTTTGCCCGAATCAAACCGGCGCGCATCGCCTGTAGCGTCGGTCAACAGAGAGGAAACTACCATGGCTCATCCCGTAATTGATGCCGACGAGTGCATCGCTTGTGGCGTTTGCGTCGACTCCTGCCCCGCTGGCGTTCTGGAGCTCCAGGACGTCGCTACCGTCGCTGACGAGGACTCCTGCGTCGCCTGTGGCGCTTGCCAGGACGCTTGCCCCGCTGGCGCGATCACCGAGATCGTCGAGGAGTAACCACTCCCCCACTGCACACTCAAAAGTACACCGTGCACAAAAAAAGGAGGCCTCCGCATCGCCGCGGAGGCCTCCTTTTGCATATGTGGGCAGCTAATTTGGAGCGGGACCCTTGGCAGTTGCGGTGGAATAGTTCCTGTTTTATGTCTTGGATGCCGATTTTAGGAACTATTTCACCGCAACTTATAGATGCGGCGTCGACTAGGACAAATCGTCTTCGTAGGGCATCAGGTCTGCCAAGTAGCCTTTCTCCTTGAGCATAGCCTCGATCTCGTCGAGGGTTTGTTCGTCTTCTGCTGCGATGCGGTGGAAGTGGTAGCCGCTCGTAACCGTCAGCAGCGGAAAGCTCTTGCCGCTGGCGATGTCGTGCAGGTAGCGCTCGATATCGCGGCGGTTGCGAATGTCCAGGTCGGCCGTGATCTTGCCGTACACGCGATGGTTGACGATCACGTTGAGCACGGCGCCGCCCGCATCGACGATGCTCGTGAGCTCATCGCCCGCCTGTTCCACGCTGTGGCGCACCTTGACCAGGCGCGTGGGCACAGCCGGACTGCTCGCGGCTTCTTGCAGCACGTAGCCGCGGTTGGTGGCGACGATATCGTGCCCGTCGGCGCGCAGCAGGGCGATGTCCTGCACCACGACCTGACGGCTCACGCCCACCTCGCGGGCAAGCGCGCTGCCCGAAACGGGATCTTTGGCCCCCTCGAGCACGGCCATGATGGCACGGCGACGCTCGCGGGCGTTCATTATTTACCGTCCAGCAGACGCAGGTGCTTAAGCGAGAGGTCGAGGATCGGCGCGGAGTGCGTCAGGGCGCCCGAGCTAATGTAGTCGACGCCCAGATCAGCCAGGGCGCGAATGTTGTCGGCGTCCACATTGCCCGAGCACTCGGTCTTGGCGCGACCGGCGATAAGCTCGATGGCGGCGACCATGTCGTCATGGGTCATGTTGTCGAACATGATAATGTCGGCACCGGCCTCCACGGCCTCGCGCACCATATCCAGGTTCTCGCACTCAATCTCGACCGTCGTGGTAAACGACGCGTGGGCGCGCGCCATCTCAATCGCGCGCGCCACGCCACCGGCGGCGTCGATGTGGTTGTCCTTGAGCATGACAGCCGTCGACAGGTTATAACGGTGGTTGCTGCCGCCGCCGATCTCGACCGCGGCCTTCTCGAAGACGCGCATGCCCGGCGTGGTCTTGCGCGTGTCGACGAGCACCGTCTTGGTGCCCTCGAGCGCCGAGGCCATCCTGTGCGTATAGGTGGCGATACCGCTCATGCGCTGCAGGTAGTTGAGTGCCACGCGCTCGCCCGAAAGCAGCACGCGCGCGTCGCCGCGAACCTGGCCCACGTGATCGCCGGCGTGCACCTCGTCGCCATCCGCGACATCAAACAACACGGAGCTCTGCGAATCCAGCAGCTCAAAGGTACGGGCGAACACATCCAAGCCCGCGATGATGCCATCGGCCTTGGCGATAAGCTCCACCGTGGCGGGACGCGCCGTGGGACACACGCTCGCCGTGCTCACGTCCTCAAAGGTAATGTCCTCGCGCAGCGCCTGCAGAATCAGATCATCGACGACAAGCTTCATGGTAATGGGATTCATGGTCTACTCCTCCACGGCCCGCGTGCCGGCGGCACGGGCCAAATCATCGATTGCCAGGGTGTCGGCGCTCAGGGCGCGATGACGGCCATCGAGCGCGGGCTCGCCCGCCTGCTCCACGGCCAGCGACTCGCCGGTACGCATATACCACGCGGCGCGACGACCCCAGACCAGCGCCTCGAGCAGGCTGTTGGAAGCCAGGCGATTCTTGCCGTGAACGCCGTTGCAGGCCGTCTCGCCGGCGGCGTAGAGCTCGGGCATCGAGGTGCGGCCGTCCTTGTCGACCCACACGCCGCCCATAAAGTAGTGCTGCGTCGGCGTAACGGGGATGGGCTCATCCAAGATGTCGCGGCCGTCCTCCAGGCAGCGCGCGCGGATATTGGCAAAGTGCCCGGTCACCACGTCGCGCTCGACGGGGGCAAAGCTCAGCCACTCGTGCTCGGTGCCGTCCTGCTTCATCTGCTCGCGGATGGCTGCGGCGACAACGTCGCGCGGCTGCAACTCGTCGGTAAAACGCTCGCCGGCGGCGTTGAGCAAAATCGCGCCCTCGCCGCGGCAGCTCTCGCTGATCAGGAACGTGCGACCCGGCTGCGGCGAGAACAGACCCGTGGGATGGATCTGCACGTAGTCCAGGTGCTCCATCTTAATGCCATGCTCCTGAGCGATGTAGCAGGCGTCGCCCGTGAGCTGCGGGTAGTTGGTCGAGTGGTCGTACACGCCGCCAATGCCACCCGTCGCCCACAGCGTGTGGCGGGCATGGATCTTAAACGGCTTACCGGCATGCACGCCCTCAGCGGCATTTGCCAGCTCGTCGGCGGGACGAACCGAGTTGTCCTCGTCCACGGCTACGGCGACGACGCCGGTGCACACCGTGGCGCCATCGCGCTCGGCGGTCAGGATGTCGGTCATGGCCACGTGCTCCAAAATCTGCACGTTGTCCAGCTTGCGAACGGCCTGGAGCAGCTTGGTCGTGATCTCCTTGCCCGTAATGTCGGCATGGAAGGCAATGCGCGGACGGCTGTGCGCGCCCTCGCGGGTAAAGTCGAGGCTGCCGTCGGCCTTGCGCTCAAAATCCACGCCCATCGCCAGCAGGTCGTTGATGACCGAGCGGCTCGAGCGAATCATGATGTCGACGCTCCCGCGGCGGTTCTCGTAGTGGCCGGCGTGCATGGTGTCCTCAAAGAAGGCATCGTAGTCCGAACCCTCGGGCAGCACGCAGATGCCGCCCTGTGCGAGCATCGAATCGCACTCATCGACCGCGCCCTTGGAGAGCATGATCACGCGCGTGCTCGTCGGCAGATTGAGGGCCGCGTACAGACCCGCCACGCCGCAGCCGGCAATAACGACGTCGCACTCCATATCGGGGTATTGCTTGGTTTCCACAGGAATCCTCTCCCTTGTAATGTGACATAAGGGACCGTCCCTCATGCAACATTGTTCTAGCGCGCTGCGTACTCGAGCATACGGTCGAGCGTGAGCTTGGCCTGGTCTGCCGCCTCGTCCGAGACGCCGATCTGCACCTCGCCCTCGCCCGTCTCCAGGCAGCGCACGAGCTTTTCGAGCGTGATGAGATCCATGTTGACGCAGGTGGGCTGCACCACGGGGAAGTAGAACTTCTTGCCGGTGCCCTGGCAGCGGCGCTCGAGCTCATAGAGCACGCCGCGGACCGTCACGATAATGAACTCGCTCGCGTCGGACTCCTCGGCATACTTGATGATACCGGCGGTGGAGCCGATGTAGTCGGCCTCGGCCAGAACGTCGGCCTTGCACTCGGGGTGCGCCAGCACGAGCGCGTCGGGGTGGGCCTCCGTCGCGTCGACGATCTGCTCGACGGTGATGATGTGATGGCGCGGGCAGTAGCCGTTGTTGAGGATGACGTGCTTTTGCGGCACCTGCTCGGCTACGAAGCGGCCCAGGTTTTGGTCGGGAATGAACAGGATATGCTGCTGCGGCAGCTCGGACACGATCTTGACGGCGTTGGAGCTGGTGACGCACACGTCGCTCCAGCTCTTGATCTCGACCGTGGAGTTGACGTAGCAGACCACGGCCAGGTCGTCGCCGTACTCGGCGCGCGCCGCGTCGACCGTCTCGCGCTTGACCATATGAGCCATGGGGCAGTCCGCGCCCGGCTCGGGCAGCAGCACGGTCTTAGTGGGATTGAGCAGCTTGGCGCTCTCGCCCATAAACTCCACGCCGCACAACACGATGGTCTGCTGCGGCAGGCTTTTGGCGAGCTTTGCCAGGTAGAAGCTATCGCCGACGTAATCGGCAACGGCTTGGACCTCGGGCGCCACGTAATAGTGCGCCAGGATCACCGCGTCACGTTGGGTTTTTAGTTGCTGAATGGCCTCGACGAGCTCTGCGGGCACCAGTGCCGCGCGCTCCGTTGCCGTCGTTGCCGATGCTAGGCCGGCCGCGATATCGCGTGCAAGCTCCGACGCATCCATGTTCGCGCTCTGTGCCATCAAGGCCCCTCTCTTTTGGCGAATCTTGGGGCTTTAGTATGACACCTAGGTTTACAGCTGACAAGACAGCTGTAAACCTAGGTGTAAAGTTGAAATAAAGATTCAATCATGTGGCAGGTCCATTTTCGAACTGGCAAGCTGAGGATAGCTGAGCTCTCGATGGCGCAGGAGGCATCTTTCGCCACCGCAACACCGCTTGGCGCGAGCTGCACGCCGTGGGGCGCAAACGGTCCGCACCCCCGCAAGCGGCGCGTGCCCGATGTGGCAAAATCGAACTACTTAAGGGGGCCGAATGCTCAAGATTATCGCCTGCGACGATGATGTCGCTTTTCTAGATAGACTGCACCGGATGATCGACCGTTGGTCGACCGAGACGGGCACGGCGGTCGATGTTGCGCTCGTCACGCGCGGCGAGGACCTGCTGGCCCGCCATGCCGCATCGCGCGCCGACATCATCCTGCTCGATATGATCATGCCGCTCGTCAACGGCATGGACACCGCGCGCGAGCTGCGCCAGTCCGATACCGCCGTGCGCCTGGTGTTCCTCACCTCGTCACCCGAGTTTGCGCTGGAGTCCTACGAAGTCCGCGCCTTCGACTACCTGCTCAAGCCTGTGGCATACGAGCGCCTGGCACAGCTGCTCGACGAGCTTTCGAGCATGCGACCGTCGGCGACCGACGAGTTCGTCATCAAAACGTCCTTTGGTTACCATGCCCTGCGCCTGTCCGACATCGAATATGCCGAGGCACGCAACAAGCACGTGGTCTTCCACCTGCGCGACGGACGCGATATCGAGGCGCTCGAGTCGTTCCGCAGCGTCGAGGACCGCTTGGCGCAAAACGCGGTCTTCTTTAAATGCCATCGCAGCTACCAGGTCAACCTGCGCAACATCGATCATTTCGATCGGACGGAGATCGTCATGCGCTCTGGCGCGAGCATCCCGCTTTCGCGCAGCAGCAAGCAGGGATTCCAGGACGCCTACTTTGCGGTGCGCTTTGAGGGCGGGAGGCGCTGATGCCTGCATCGGTCGAAATGGTTCTTTGGGCGATTCACCACGCCACGACGCTGCTCTTTGGCGTTTTTGCCTCGGCGGCGCTCTGCGGTGTCGAAATCAATCGACGCCATGCGCTCGAATTGCTGGGGATCGGTGCCGCAACCGGTGCCGCCTTCTCGATTGCCAATGCCGTTGGCGGAGAACTGTTTGCCCGTCAGGCTTACCCGCTCGTCGTGCACCTGCCGCTTATCATGTTCCTCTGCGCGCGCTACCGCTTAAGTCCGCTGCTCGCGGCATTGGGCGTCACCAGTGCCTACCTGAGCTGCCAGTTCAGCAACTGGATGGGTATCGCTGCATTCGCAGCCACCGACTCGCAGATTGCGTACTACCTTGCGCGCATCGCGACCACGCTCGGCGTCTTTGCCGTCCTCCTGCACTGGGGCGGCGATATCGGTCCGCGCCTGGCGATTAAAAACCCCACTGAGCTGGGCATTCTTTTAATTCTGCCGCTCGTCTACTACATCTTTGACTACGCCACCAACGTCTACACCACGCTGTTCCACTCGGGCTCGGTGGTGACCGTTGAGTTTCTGGCCTTTGCCCTTTGCGCCTTCTACCTTATGTTTCTTGCCGTCTACCTGCGCGAATACGAAGCAAAGGAAGTCGCCGAGCGTGAGCGCTGGATGCTCGAAACGCGCGACAACTCCGCCATCAAAGAGCTCGAGGCCTGGCGCCAGTCCGGACGCGAGCTGTCGATTCTTCGCCACGACATGCGGCACTTCCTGCGCGGCCTGGCTGTTCTTATTGAGGAAGGTCACATCGACGAGGCGCTCGAGCGCATCGATGAGCTCTGCGAGGCCAACGACCGCACCGCCGTACGCCGTTACTGCGCCAACGAGACGATCAATATCGTGCTTTCGTCATTTAGCTCGGATATCAACAAGCACGGCATCACCGCCGACCTGCGCGCCGCCGTGCCCGAAACCGTTCACGTGGGCGATGCCGACCTGTTCAGCGTGCTTTCGAACGCCCTGGAAAACGCCATCATCGCTGCAAGCGCCGCCCCCGAAGGCAAGCGCTTTGTCGACCTGGACCTGCGGTTTGAGGACGGCCAGCTGCTGCTTTTGGTTTCCAATACGTTTGGGCGCGCGCCGCGCATGGTCGACGGCATGCCCGTGACCCAACATGCCGGTCACGGCTTTGGCACCAAGAGCATTAAGCTTGCCGTGGAGCGCATGAACGGCAACTGCCAGTTCCGCATCAACGGCGACCGGTTTGAGCTGCGCGCCGTGATGTAGGGGCGCGACACTGGACTCGCGGTGCGGCTCAACCGCCCGGGTCGCCTTGCCGGCGCAGGCCCGTTACAGCGGAGCGGCCGACGGGGTCAGCTGCTTAATGTAGGCCCACATGCGCTGCTTGGCCGCCTTGTCGGTCAGAGCGGCCTCAAAGCCATCGAGTGCGAGTACGCGACGCCCCTGCACGTGGGCGACCAGGCCGGGCTTGAGCATGGCGGTGTCAAAGTCATCGATCGCCACGAGCATATCGGCATAGGTTTCACGCATGACGTCGGCCGCGCTGTTGTCCAGCAGCAGTACCGCCTCGGGGTCCAGGGCCTCCAGCGCCTCGCGGAACAGCTCGCACGGCAGGGCTTCGCCCACCGCGACCGCTCCGTCGCCCACGCCGGCAACGCTTGCCAGCGCGCAGAAATCCTCGGGCGCATAACCGATGGCCCCGAGCGCCTTACGCAGCGCCGCGCCATCCGCGCCTGCGGCAAGCTCGCCGCCCGAGCGCTCGGCCTCATCCAAATCGCCTTTTACCAGCACAATCGGCGAGCACGCGTTGCCTGCGATGCGCACGCCACGACCCGCAAGCGATGCGAGCTCCTGCTCGGCCGCCTGGGCGATGGCTTCTTTTTTCTGGCTTTGTGACATAGGTATGCGCTCTCCAATCGTTTGCGTGCCCACCATTATTTGACACTCCCCATGGCTAAAGCCAGGGGATTCTTGCTTCACCGAGAATTGCCTAGACTGCGCATGCAGCCGTAGGTCTTACGCCCTCTCCACAAGCGTTTGCGGCGTCTGCCGCGGTTCCCGCATGCCCTGCGGTACCTTCCAGGATTCTCCTTCCCTCGCGGGCGATGTTGACGGCGGCGTTCAGGTCGCGGTCGTGACGCATGCCGCACGCGGGGCAGTCCCATACCCGTTCGGCCAGCGTCAGTCCCCTGTAGACGTAACCGCATGCGGAACACGTCTTGCTGGACGGATAGAACCTGCCCACCCTTACGAAGCCGCGCCCCGACCATGCGCATTTGTACTCGAGCTGGCGCGCCAGCTCCGACATGGCGGCATCGCCCACGGCCTTGGCGAGGCGGCGGTTCCTCTGCATGCCCCTGACGTTCAGGTCCTCGACCGCGATGTTTTGGCTTTCTCCCACCGCATGCGTCGTGAACTTGTGCAGGGCGTCCTTCCGCCGGTTGGCAACCTTCTCGTGCGCCCGCGCGACCCTGACACGCTGCCTGGCGCGATTTGCGGAGCCCTTCCGCTGGCGCGAGAGCCGCCGCTGCTCCCGCGCCAGCCTCCTCTCGCTCCTTTGCAGGTTTTTGGGGTTGGGCAGGCGCTCCCCCGTGGAGCAGGTGGCTATGTCGTGTATTCCCGCATCGACTCCCAGGAACCCGACGGTCGGGGCCGGCGCGTCCGTGGCGGGGACGTCCGCGCAGCATATCGCCACGTAGTACTTGCCGCTCGGCACCTGCTTGACCGTCGCGGACAGGACGCGCCCCTCCACGGGACGGCTCACCCGCGCCCTGACGGTCCCCAGCTTTGGCAGCCTCACGTGCCTGGCGTCGATTATCCCGACGCCGTTCGTGCGGTAGCTCTTCCTCCCCGCGCGTTTGGACTTGAACTTCGGAAAGCCCACCTTGCCTGGTGCGCGGAAGAAGTTCTTAAATGCCTTGTCCAGGTCGCGCAGGGACTGCTGCAGTGCCATGGGGTCCACCTCGGAGAGCCACGGCGCGTCCGCCCTCTTCCAGGCGGGGATCTGGGTGATGTAGGAGTTGATGTGCCTCGATTTGCCCGTCCACGCGTACTCGTCCCGCCTCATCGCCAGCACCCTGTTGTAGACCCAGCGGCAGCAGCCGAAGGTCTTCTGCAGGAGGGCCTCCTGCTCGGCGCTCGGGTATATGCGGTACTCGAAGGTCTTGTCCATGGCCCTCACGCGTTCCTCTGGTCCTCGATATACTGCCTGACGGCCTCGGGCGTCGCCCCGCCGACGGTCGAGACGAAGTAGCTGTTCGTCCAGAGCGTCGGCAGCTTGCGCTTCAGCTGCGGGAACTCGGCGCGCAGGTCGTGGCTGGTCCTGCCCTTGATGCGCTTCACGGCCCGGTGGATGCCGAACTGGGGGTCGACTGAGACGAGCATGTGCACGCGGTCGGGCATGACCTTGATTTCCCTTATCTCGAAATCGAGTTCCTCCGCGACCTCGTGCGCGATCTCCTCGAAGCGGGAGCCGATGCCGTCCACGAGCACCTTCCTGCGGTATTTCGGGCAGAAGACCACATGGTAGTCGCAGTCCCAGACTATGTTGTCGTTGCTCCTGTATCTATCCATGAAAACAGTATACCACTTGCAGCCGTATATGTATATCGGCTGACGCCGATGCGCCTTATATCCCCATATCTGAAGAAAGGGGTTTTGCGGCGCTTTTGATAAAAGAGCCGCCCGCGAGTGGTTGCTTTGCGGGCCGCTGGGTATAAGCACGGTCGTACTGAGTTTTACGCGGCTGAGCCGCGTCACATTATGGAGGTCACCATGGCTGACATTAAGCAGATTACCCCCGAGAACTTCGATTCCATCGTTAACGGCAGCCTGCCCGTGCTGGTCGATTTTTGGGCACCGTGGTGCGGGCCCTGCCGATCGCTCTCGCCCATCGTTGACGAGGTTGCCGATGAGCTGGCGGGCAAGCTTGCCGTTGCCAAATGCAACGTCGATGATAACCAGGACCTGGCCATGAAGTATGGCGTCATGAGCATCCCCACGCTGATTGTGTTTAAGAACGGCGAGGAGATTGACCGCTCGGTTGGCGCTCTGCCCAAGGCGAGGCTGCAGGCGCTGCTGGAGAAGCATCTGTAATACGCTTGTTACTTACCCGCCGTCCATGAGCGGTTTTGCACCGCTCGCCGGACTGCCGGGTGCGGCGCGTGCGACCACGGATAGTATGGTAGTTACAAACAGCCCCCAGTGAACGGGTGCGAGTCGCACAGACTCGCACCCGTTTTCTTATGCAGCTGCGCACAGAGTGGGCGTAGTAAAATCTGAACCACTGAACTGCCCCATACAAAAGGAGATTTCCCATGCATGATGTTGGAATGAACATGAGCCAGCTTGCCATGAGCGTCAAGCAGGTCGACGACACCATCGAGCTCGCTCACGAGTGGAGCCATCAGCTGCTGCATGCGACCGAGAATTTTGACATGGAGCGCATCGGCGCCAAGCTCGAGGCAGCCATGGCCGCGCTGCACGAGGCCCACGACGCACTCGAGGGCTACGAAGAGGCCATCGAGGCCGACCACAACTCCGTCGGCTCCGTGAAGCTGGTGTAACGTGGCCGAACACGAGCACGGCTGCGGGTACGAGCACGAGCATCCGCACGGGGCGGACGGTGACGCGGGCTGCCACTGTAGTGGTTCCGGCTCCGAGCTGGTACGCTTTTCGGTCACCGCGCCCGACGACCTGCTGCGCCGCTTTGACGAGCAGATCGCGCGCCGCGGTGACGTGGCCAACCGCTCCGAGGCCGTACGCGACCTGATTCGCGCCTCGATCGCGAAGGAGCAGATGCGCACGCCCGACGAGCAGGTCATCGGTTCACTCACCATGATCTATGACCACCATACCGGCGATCTAACGCGCCGCCTGGACGAGGTACAGCACGACTACACCGACGAGATCGTCTCAACCATGCATGTGCATCTGGATCACCACAACTGCTTGGAGATTCTGGCGCTCAAGGGTCGCGGCGAGCGCGTCTACGAGCTGGCCGACCGCCTGCTGGGGCTGCGCGGCGTTAAGCACGGCGAGCTCACGTGTGCCGCCACCAGACAAAGCCTAGGACTGTAGCGGGATTTCCCGCAGCGCACCTGCCAAAAAGGGACAGGTTTGTTTTGGCAGGTTTAGATGTTTTACCTACCAAAATAAACCTGTCCCTTTTTGGTCGGTTTTGATGAGGGAGAGCCGCATGCGGCATGTGCATATTCATGTGACGGGCATTGTGCAGGGCGTTGGCATGCGGCCGTTTGTGTATCGCGAGGCCATGGCGCATGGCATCTGCGGCTGGGTGCTCAACGCAGGCGACGGCGTGCATGTCGAGGCGCATGCCTCGGGTGCGGCCGTCGACGGCTTTGTCGCCGCGCTGTCGGAGCACGCACCCGCGGCTGCCCGCGTGGAGCGCGTCGACGTTGCGGATTTGGAGCCCGGCACTTGGGATACTGCCAATGAACAGGGCTTTCGCATTGTGGCGTCACAGGACCAGACTGCGCATACGACGCTCGTCTCGCCCGATATCGCCACCTGCGACGACTGCCTGCGCGAACTGTTCGATCCCGCCGACCGACGCTATCACTACCCCTTTATCAACTGCACCAACTGCGGCCCGCGCTTTACCATCATCCGCTCGCTGCCTTATGACCGAGCGGCCACCTCTATGGATCGCTTTCCCATGTGCCCCGAATGCGCCGCGGAGTATGCCGACCCACTTGACCGGCGCTTTCATGCGCAGCCCGATGCCTGCTTTGACTGCGGGCCGCATATTACCTGGCGCGAGGCGGCAGGCGGCATGGTGCTCGAGAGCTCAGAGGCGACGCCGGCTGTCGGCGACACGCGCGAGTCTAGCAACGCTATTATCGAGCGCTGTGTCGAGCTGCTCGAGGCCGGCGGCATTGTTGCCATCAAGGGCCTGGGCGGATTCCATCTGGCTTGCGACGCCGCCAACGAGCAAGCAGTAGTCGAGCTGCGCCGTCACAAGCGCCGCAGCAACAAGCCGCTTGCCGTTATGGTGCGCGACCTTACCGATGCCGAGCGCCTGTGCCGTGTCAACGACGCCGAGCGCGACTTGCTGGCCGGCAGTATCCGCCCCATCGTGCTGCTGCGCCGGCGTGGTGTTGGCATGGGAGATTCCTTCGATGCTCTCGCACTTGCGCCGTCCGTTGCGCACGATCTGCCCGAGCTCGGCGTCATGCTCCCCTATACCCCGCTTCAGCATCTGCTGCTTGCCGCGGCAGAAACGCATGGCATGCACGCGCTGGTTATGACCAGCGGAAACTTGAGCGAAGAGCCCATCGAGACCGATGACGATCTTGCCTGGGAGCATCTCGTTGCCGCCGGCATCGCCGACGCGCTGCTCGGCAATGACCGCGCGATCCTCTCGCGCTACGACGACTCCGTGGTACGTGTGGTCGACGGGGTCGTTATGCCCGTGCGCCGCGCTCGCGGGTACGCCCCGCAGCCGTTGCCGCTGCCGGCACTCGCCAGCGCCGCGCCCTGCGTGCTCGCCTGCGGCCCGCAGCAAAAGGCCGCGATCGCACTCACGCGCGAAGACGCGAATGGAACGTCGGCCTGTTTTGTGTCGCAGCATATCGGCGATGTCGAAAACGGTGCGACTTTCGATGCGTGGAATGCGGCACGCACGCGACTGGAAGACCTTTTTGACCTAGCGCCCGCCGCGCTGGCCTGCGACTTGCACCCCAGCTACCTATCGAGTCAGTGGGCACGCGAACAGGCGCGCGAGCGCAATCTGCCGCTTATCGAAGTCCAGCACCATCATGCGCATATCGCGAGCGTGATGGCTGAGGCTATCGCCACAGGACAGCTTGCACCCAATGCGCGCGTACTTGGCATCGCCTTCGATGGAACGGGCGCTGGCACCGACGGAACCATTTGGGGCGGTGAGTTTCTTGTCGCCGGCCTCGCCGATTTTGAGCGCACCGCGCACCTGCGTACCTGGGCACTCCCCGGTGGCGCCGCATCTGTGCGCGACGCCCGACGCAACGCCTTTGCCCTGCTGAGCGAGCTCGATCTACTCGAACATCCGGGTGCCGCGGGACTCCTGGGCGGCCTCGATGAGCAGACGCGCAGTATCACGACCACGATGATCAAGCGAAACATCAACAGCCCGCGAACGAGCAGTATGGGCCGTCTGTTTGACGCCGCGGCGGCAATCCTGGGCATCTGCGGCACTGCAACCTACGAGGGCGAGCCCGCCATTGAGCTCGAAGCCGCCGCTTGGCACGCTTTTAGCGACGAAAACAGCCATTTCACTGGCAATCAGGCTGGCGTATCCGCATCCGTCTCAACATCGCTGGACAGTTTGTTCAGATATGTATTAACTACTGACCCCCTATCCCGCATTTTTGCCTCAGATTTGGCCAAAAAAGGCTCTCCAGACACCCTATTTGCGGCAAATATGTCTGCCGAACACCCCAAATCAACCCATTTGGGATCATCGCAGACGGCTTTTGCCACCCAGAGCCCATCACAAAAATACGTATCTGAACTAACTGTCCAGGCGGCCTCGGACAACCCCCTCATTTTGGATCCCAAACCGCTTTTTGAGGCGCTTTTGAGTGGAATCGAGACCGGTGTGCCAACCGACAAGCTCGCGCTCGACTTCCATATCGCCATTGCACGCGTATCGGCACGTATCGCAAGCGAAATCTGCGCTCGCGAAGGCATCGACACCGTCGCGACCTCGGGCGGCGTATTCATGAACCGACTTTTGCTCCAGCTCCTCACCCGCGAGCTTAAAAGCATGGGTCTTACTGTCTTGGTTCCCCACTCCGTGCCCGTCAACGACGGCTGCATCGCCTACGGTCAGGCGGCAATCGCGCGCGCCAACCTCGCGCAGATCGCATCGCAGTAGCCCGATTTCGCTCGTCGCCGCGCCAACTGTCTCACGGGCGTAACGCGTTTGCCCGCGAACCCCGCGAGCGCTACCATCAAGCAATGGATTATCAAGCGCCTATCCAGCGCAAAGCGTATAAAAGGGGAGCAATATGTGCCTTGCCGTTCCCGGCAAAGTAGTCAAACGCGACGACGACCTCAAGGCCACCGTCGACATGATGGGCATCGAGCGTCCGGTGTCGCTACGACTCGTGCCGACGGCACAAGTAGGCGACTATATTCTGGTGCACGCTGGATTTGGCATCCAGATCGTCGACGAGCAGGAGGCGCAGGAGACGCTCGACCTGGTCAACACCATGACCGAACTGGTCGAAGAAGACCAACTGGCCAGCAACCCGGCCGAGGCATACTAGTGGCGGCCGGACAGCCGGCTCGCTCCGGTATCGACTTTTCGGCATTTCGCGATTCCAAGCTGGCCCGCGAGCTCATCGAACGCATCCGTGAACTCGTCGGCGACCGCACCATCAACCTTATGGAAGTCTGCGGCACGCACACCGTGAGCATCGGTCGCTATGGCTTTCGCTCCATTATGCCGGCGGGACTCAAGCTGCTGAGCGGCCCGGGTTGCCCCGTCTGCGTTACCGCCAACCGCGATATCGACCATGCAATCGCGCTCGCCAACATAGACGGCGCCATCATCACCACCTTTGGCGACATGATGCGCGTGCCTGGATCGTCCACCTCGCTCGCCGCGCAAAAGGCGGCAGGGCGCGACATCCGCATTGTCTACTCACCACTCGACGCACTCGACATCGCTGAGCAAAACCCCGACCGCCCGGTCATCTTTATGGGTGTGGGCTTTGAGACTACGACGCCCACCATCGCCGCCGCCATCCTGGAGGCCGATGCACGCGGACTCCAGAACTTCTCGGTCTATTGCGCCCACAAGACCACGCCACCGGCGCTGCGCGCGATTGCCAACGACCCCGAGACCACTATCGACGGCTTTATCCTGCCGGGCCACGTCGCCACCATCACAGGCCTGGTACCCTTTGGCTTTTTGGTCGATGAGTTTAGGACCCCAGGCGTGGTCACGGGATTTGAGCCGGTCGATATTCTGCAGGGTATCTGCATGCTGGTGCAGATGGTCGTTGAGGGGCGGCCCGCGATCGACAACGCGTACCGTCGCGGCGTCAACGTGGACGGCAACCCCGTGGCGCGCCAACTGGTCGAGCAGGTGTTTGAGCCGTGCGATACCACATGGCGCGGGCTGGGACCGATTGCCGCCTCGGGCCTTTCCATCCGCCCCGAGTTCTCGCGCTTTGACGCCGGCGCCCGCTATGACGTGCCCGTTGAACCGACGGTCGAGCCGCGCGGATGCCGTTGCGGCGACGTGCTGCGCGGGGCCATCGCACCGAGCGACTGCCCACTTTTCGGCCACGCCTGCACGCCCGGGCATCCTGTTGGCCCGTGCATGGTGAGCTCGGAAGGCAGCTGCGCTGCGTACTTTAGATACCAAATCTAGCCCGAACGCCCCCACGCACCAGACGCACCACGATTGGAGTTTTCGATATGTCCCATAGCGTCACCGATAGCACTGTCCTGCTGGGCCACGGCTCCGGCGGCCAGATGATGAAGCGCATTATCGACGAGGTCTTTCTGGATGCCTTTGGGTCGCCCGAACTGCTCGAGGGCAACGATGCCGGCGTCGCTGCGCTGCCCGCGAGCGGGCGCATCGCCATGTCGACCGACAGCTTTGTAGTCTCGCCGCAGTTCTTCCCCGGCGGCAATATCGGCCGACTCGCCGTGTGCGGAACCGTTAACGACGTCGCGACCTCGGGCGCCAACGTGCGCTACCTCTCATGCGGTTTTATCCTCGAAGAGGGCTACCCCATGGACAAGCTGCGTCAAATCGTGCAGACCATGGCCGAAACGGCGCGCGAGGCGGACGTGGCGATCATCACGGGCGACACCAAGGTGGTCGAGCGCGGCGGGGCCGACGGCGTCTACATCAATACCGCCGGCGTGGGCGAGGTGCCCGAGGGCGTGGCGCTCAGCGGCGCCAACTGCCAGCCTGGCGATGTCATCCTGGTGTCGGGTACACTCGGCGACCACGGTATCGCCATCATGAGTCAGCGCGAGGGTCTGGCGTTTTCGAGCACCATCGAAAGCGACGCCGCGCCGCTCAACCACCTGATTGCCGACGTGCTGGCCGCCGCCCCCGATACGCGCTGCTTCCGCGACCCCACTCGCGGTGGCCTGGCGTCCACGCTCAACGAGTTTGCCCAGGCCAGCGGCGTTGCCATGGAGGTCGACGAGGATGCCGTGCCCGTACGCCCCGACGTGCAGGCAGCCTGCGAGATGCTCGGCTATGATGTGTTGCAGGTGGCAAACGAGGGCAAGATGGTCGCCGTGGTGCCGGCCGAACAGGCAGATGCGGCACTGGCCGCCATGCGCGCCGCCCGCTACGGCGAGAATGCCGCCATCATCGGTCGCGTGCTGCCGCTTGCCGAGGACGCCCGCCCCGCCGTGCGCGTACGCACCGGCTGGGGCTCGACCCGCATACTCGACATGCTCGTGGGAGAGCAGCTGCCGAGGATTTGCTAACGACAAAGGCTCAGGGCTATTAAAGATATTCAGATTCCAAACATGCCCGGCACGCATGCCCAGTATCATGGGGTGCGTTTTACAACTCAAGCGGCAGGAGCACCCATGGCAGCAGCTTTTTCCCATGTGATCTTTGACCTGGACGGCACCATCCTCAATACGCTCGAGGACCTGGCGGCAGCCGGCAACCATACCTGCGAGATGCACGGCTGGCCCACGTTTGCCGTGGACAAGTACCGCTACAAGGTGGGAAACGGCATGCTCAAGCTGGTCGAGCGCTTTATGCCCGCCGAGTACGCGGGCGACGGCCGCATGTTTGAGCAGACGCTCGCCGAGTTTAGGGCTTATTACGGCGAGCACAAGGAGGACCACACCGCCCCCTATGCCGGCACGGTCGAGATGCTCGACCGTCTGCGCGCCGCGGGCGTTGAGCTTGCCGTGCTTACCAACAAGGACCATATTTCGGCGGCTCCGCTTATCGAAAAGTACTTTGGCCCCGATCGTTTTGCGCTGGTGCAGGGTCGTGTCGACGTGTTTCCACCCAAGCCCGAGGCGCCTGTTACGCTGCATGTGATGAAAGAGCTAGGCGCCGACCCGGCAACCACACTCTATGTGGGCGATTCCAATGTCGATATCCTGACCGGTCACAACGCCGGCCTCAAGAGCGCCGGCGTCGCCTGGGGCTTCCGTGGCCGCGCAGAGCTAGAAGCCGCCGGCGCCGACTACGTGGTGGACACCCAGGATGAGCTCGCGGCGCTGATTCTGGGCGAGTAGCGGGGCTGTCGCTCAACACGGCTGCATAGATTCTGTCGCGCGGAAAGTAGTCGTTTAAGAACGTCCCCAATGACTGCCATGGCAACGCCGATGTTTCGGCAATGACAGCGAGCGGGCACCAGAGCGAACAAATTGGCATGAAAAGAGGACGGCATAGACCTTCTGGTCATGCCGTCCTCTTTGAATGACAAGTTGTCGCTCTGGTGCCCGCGCAGCGTCGAGCAGTTGCGGCGTTTGGTAAAACGCCGCAACAAACTAGCTCAGCATTGCATCCATCATCTCGGAGTTGACGGAGTCGTCGGCAGACCACTCGCCGTCATCGTTGCAGGTGTACTTGAAGATAACCGTGGTCTTCCTGGGCTCGGTGGCCTTGGTCACATCGACCATCACCTGGCCGGCCATCTTGTACAGCTCGTCATCGGAAGGAACCGTGTCAAGTGCAGCGACCTTCTCCTGATACTGGGTGGAGAAGTCCTCGACGATCTTGTTCATAGACTTGCAGGTGATGGAGACCTCGGCGGTTGCAACGCCCTTGTCCTCGTCGACCGTCACGTCGCCGATCTCGTAATCAAAGCCCTCGAGATAGGTCTTGGCATACTCCTTGGGATCGATGCCCAGCTGCTCGAACTCGTCGCCCGAAGCCTCTTCCAGACCAGAGAGGAAATCGTCGCCACCGTTTTTGACCTCATCGAACTGAGTCGTAAGGTCCTCGGTGATGAGCTCTTCGATCGAGGGGCCTCCGCAGCCGGAAAGCACGACCACACATGCAACCAAAACGGCCATGAGGGGCGCAAGCAGCAGCTTCTTTTTCATGATGTTCCTCCCAATGAGCGGCACCGCGCTTCCCAGACACGGCGCACGTTGTGATAGTAAGCACATACTATCCACTTATGAACACCCTCGGCAGCACGAAGGCGCGGTCGGTTCGTTTTAACGTCCGAACGGTCTGCGAGTCCGCTCAGCGTGCAATAAAACGCATCCGTACCGTGCAATAAAAAAGGGTGGCCGGATAATCCGACCACCCTTAGACATTATGCGATGCCGCGATTTACTTGCGGACAACCTTGACGATGGCATCGCCGGCGGCGACAGCGGAGTCGGCCTCGACGGCGAGCTCGACATCGGCAAACTCGGCGGTGTTGGACACGGCCACGACGACGCAGTCCTTGTAACCGGCGGCAGCGATCTTGGCGCGGTCGATCTTGAGCATGGGCTGACCGGCCTTCACGACGTCGTCGGCCTTGACGAAGCCCTCGAAGCCGTCGCCGTTCATGTTGACGGTATCGACGCCGACGTGCACCAGGACCTCGATGCCGCTATCGGACTGCAGGCCCACGGCATGACCCATGGTGACGGTCACCTTGCCGTCGCAGGGGGCGTAGACCAGATCGTCCTCGGGCCACACGGCGCAGCCCTTGCCCAGAACCTCGCCACCAAAGACGGGATCGGGCACGTCGGCCATCTTGATGACCTTGCCCTTGACGGGCGAGCACAGCACGTCGGCGCCGGCAGAAGCAGAGATGGAGGCGGGAGCAGCAGCGGCAGCGGGCTCAGCCTTCTTCTTGAACATGTCAAACAGACCCATACGTTTTCTCCTCTTGATTAAGCGCAACGTAGTGCGCATGCCTACGGTGATTATAGTGCCAATTGGACCAAAAACTAAGGTGGGGAGTCGAATCGAAAACTCTGCCGACGTCTTTGTCCATCGGCGCCCGTTTTGTTGATTAACCCTCGATGAGCCCTAGGTGCACGAAGGCGTTCCAGATGCCGTCGTCGTCGACATTCGTGGTCACGAAATCGGCGGCCGGTCCGGCGTTCGTCAGAACGCAGGAACTCAATCGCCGGAACTCAATTACTCCAAGCCCTCGGTGCCGTTGGACTTGATGATCTTCTGGTAGGCGTAGAAGCTGTCCTTGCGGCGGCGCTCGTAGGTGCCGGTGCCGTCGTCGTACTTATCGACGTGAATGAAGCCGTAGCGCTTGCGCATCTCGCCGGTGCCGGCGGAAACCAGGTCGATGGGGCCCCACCAGGTGTAGGCGATCAGGTCGACGCCGTCGGCAATGGCCTCGCCCATGGCCTTGATGTGGCTGCGCAAGTAGGCGATACGATACGGGTCGTGGATGGAGCCGTCCTCCTCGACCTCATCGTAGGCGCCCATGCCATTCTCGACCACCATCAGCGGAATCTCGTAGCGGGCGTAAATCTCGTTGAGGGCGATGCGCAGACCCAGCGGATCGATCTGCCAGCCCCAGTCGGTGGACTCCAGATAGGGGTTCTTGCCGCCAAAGGTCATATTGCCCTCGGTCATCTCGTGGTCCTTGTGGGTGCCCACGGTGCCGGACATGTAGTAGCTAAAGGTGTAGAAATCGACCTTGCCGTCGGCGATATCCTGCAGGTCGCCGTCCTCCATCACGAGCTCGACATCGTTCTCGGCCCAGAAGCGCTTGGCATAGAACGGGTACTTGCCGCGCACCTGCACGTCGGAGCAGTACCAGTTCATGGTATTCATCTCCTGCTGCGTGGCGAACACGTCGACCGGGTCGCACGTCGCAGCATAGGAGAGGATGAAGCAATCCATGCTGCCTATCTTGAACTGCGGATAGTGCTCGTGGGCGTAGCGCACGACGCGGCCGCTGGCCACGAACTGGTGATGCAGGGCCTGGAAGCGCTGCTGGGCGGTGGTCTTGATGGCGCTTGCCGGACCCTCGAAGCCCTGGATCAGGCCGGTCTCCATCATGGCGCCCATGTCCATGGTGCCGCAGTTGATCTCGTTGAAGGTCAGCCAGAACTTGACCTTGTCCTGGTAGCGGTCGAAGACAGTCTGGCAATACTTCTCAAAGAAGCCGATGAGCTCGCGGCTTGCCCAGCCGTTGTACTTCTCGACCAGGTGATAGGGCATCTCGTAGTGCGAGAGGGTCACGAGTGGCTCGATGTTATGCGCGCGCAGGCAGTCGAAGACGCGGTCGTAGAAGGCGAGACCGGCCTCGTTGGGCTCGGCATCATCGCCGTTGGGGAAGATGCGGCTCCAGGAGATGGACATGCGGAACATGTTGAAGCCCATCTCGGCGAACAGTGCGATATCCTCCTCGTAGTGATGGTAGAAATCGATGCCGTCATGGTTGGGGTAGAAGCGATTGGGGTCGATGTCGATCGTGATCTGGCGCGGCTCCTTGTAGCTGCCGCCCAGGAAGTGGTCGTCGACGGAAGCGCCGCGGCCGTCCACGTTCCAAGCGCCCTCGAACTGGTTAGCGGCGGTGGCGCCACCCCAATAGAAACCCTCGGGGAACTTGATGTTTGCCATGAGCATCTCCTTTGCATCGTGGGTCGATAAGCCGAGTATCGCCCACGCGGGAGACATGCGGAGGCGGGGGCGCCAAACCCGACACTTCTTTTCGCGCCCGCGGCCTGCCGCCGTCCCGCCCCTGACACTTCCTGATACCCGCCAAAAAGGGACAGGTTTATTTTGGTAGGTTTTATCTGGGCAAACGCTGACGATAGGCCGCCGGCGTGCAGCCATAGCGCTCGGCAAACTTTTTGTAGAAGAAGCTCATGTTGGCATAGCCCGCCTCGCGCGCAGCCGCCTCTGCCGTGGCACCGGCGTCGAGCAGTGCCGCTGCGCGCGCCAGGCGGCCCTCCTGCACGAGTTGCATGAATGTGCGGCCTGTCTGACGCTTGAGTAGGGCGCTTGCGTAGTTGGGGCTCAGGTGCAGATGGCGGGCGAGGTCGTCGAGCGCGCAATCGCAGGCGTGACGCTCGATATAGCCCATAGCAGCCGCGACCTGCGCCGATGGCAGCGCGGGCGCGTCCGACCGCAGAAGACCGGCCTCGTAGCTTTGCATGAGCTCGACCAACAGCAGCTCAAACAGCCTCGAGACAATCTGGGGGCTCGCTGGCGTGGGGTCCAGACGCTCGCACAGCATCTCCTGCATGTAGCGGCGCACGCGACGGCTGCCGCCCGTATGGAAATGCACGTGTCCGCGGTGGTCGGTTTCGTCCGTGAGGGCATTGAGCAGGAACCGCGAGACCGCGCTTGTGGGCGAAAGGCTTTGCTCCAGGCTACGGCGCAGCATTGGCCGCGAGATGATAACGCTCAGCATAATGTCGTGCTCGCCGAGCTCGCCTACGGCATGCGGGCAGGCGACATCGAGCAGGAGGACCTCGTTTTGAGCGAGCATGAGCGGCGCGCCGTTGACGATCTGCGGCGCTCGTCCTCGATAGATATAGCTGATTTCGACATAATCGTGGACATGTTCCGGCACGGGATTGAAGCGCGAGTTGCGAACAATCGATAGACCATCGGGCATACCTTCTTGTCGTAGGGCGAGCGCTGGGTTGCCAATTTTACGAATGTATCGGCCATCAATATCTGCCTGATTACCTTGAACAAGTACATCGCTCCAGTCGTAATGGGCGCCCGCGCGATAGGCTCGCTCACTGTTGGTCAGCTCGAGTAGCAGGTTATCCAGACGCGTGAGCTCCATAGTATTCCTATCGTTGATTCAGTCATATTCTGCTGTGGTTTTGATATTAGCAAGGCGGCGCGCTCGGCGTACTCTGACTTCAATGGATTTGAAAGGCTGGTTTTGGAGGAGCGTATATGGCGACGTATTTTGAGCAGGTGCTTGGCGGCACCTACGACAACCATGTGCTTCCGTTCTTGTGGCTCAAGGGCGAGGCGCGCGAGACGATTACCGAGTATTTGGAGCAGATTGCCGGGGCCGACATCCGCGAGGTTTGCCTGGAATCACGCACGCATCCCGATTTCTGTCGCGACGGCTGGTGGTCTGACCTGCGCTTTATCATCGGCGAGTGCAAGCGCCTGGGGTTAAAGATCTGGTTGCTCGACGACGCCCACTTCCCCACAGGCTATGCCAACGGCGCGCTCGAAGGCGATGACATCGACCCCGCGCTCAAGAAGACCGTGCTCAAGCATCGCACGATTACGGTCGTTGGTCCCCAGCCGTCCACGACCATCAAGCTCGGTAATCTCATGGACCCCACCGAGCGCTTTGTGGGCGCGGCGGCTTTTGATGCCGCTGGTGCGCCGCTCGACCTTGCGCTCGCTGTTGAGCAAGGAGACGATGGCACACCCGCCCGCTTGCGTTTTGACGCCCCCGCCGGTGTCACCACGATCGAGCTCTACGTCACCAGCCAAAAGACCGGCTTTCGCGATGAGTACATCAACATGGTCGATGCCGCCTCGTGCCGTGTGCTGATCGACGCTGTCTACGAACCCACGTTTGAGCACCTGGGCGACGAGTTCGGCAAAACGATCTTGGGCTTTTTTACCGACGAGCCCGGCTTTATGAACGAGAAGGGCACCACGCTCGACGATGCCTCTACCAGCAGCTTTATCGGGCGAAGCGACCTGGCGCTGCCGTGGTCGGACGAGCTTGCCCGCCGCCTACACGATGCGCTTGGCGAGAATTGGCTTACCAAGTTGCACGGCCTTTGGACGCGCGAGGCAGACGGCGCCCAGGTCCGTCACGCCTACATGGATATTGCCACGCAGCACTACCGCGCGTGCTTTGACGAGCAGATCGGCGACTGGTGCCGTACGCACGGCGTTATGCACATTGGCCACGTGATCGAGGACAAGAGTTGCCACACGCGCCTGGGCCAGGGCGCCGGGCACTACTTCCGCGCGGTTGCCGGTCAGGACATGGCAGGCATCGATGTGGTTATCAACCAGCTTGTCCCCGGAATTGGCCGTGGGCACTACAGCTATTTCCACGGCGCGTGGAACATGGAGTTCTTTACCTACGCGCTTGCCAAGCTGGGCTCTTCGGCCGCGCGCCTCGACCCCAAAAAGCAGGGGCGCTGCATGGCCGAGGTCTTTGGCGCCTTTGGCTGGCACGAGGGTTTGCGCGAGATGAAGTGGATCGCCGATCACATGCTCGTCCGCGGTATTAACTGGTTTACGCCGCACGCGTTTAGCATGGCGCCCTTCCCCGACTGGGACTGCCCGCCGCATTTTTACGCGCACGGCAACAACCCGCAGTGGCCGCACTTTGGCCAGCTCATGCGCTATATGAATCGCACGGCCGCATTGCTTTCAGGAGGCACTGCCGCCTGCCCCGTCGCCGTTCTGTACCATGCCGACGCCGAATGGGCCGGCAACGCCATGCCCGTCGAGCGCGTAGCGGCCGAGCTCACGCGCGCGCAGATCGATTTTGACTTTGTGCCTGCCGAGGCTTTTGAGGATGAGGACCGCTACGAGGTTTCGATTGCCGATGGGACGTTTGCCGTTAATGGCTGTCGCTACCAGGCGTTTGTTATGCCCGGGGCTTCGTTTATTGGCGCGGCTACAGCGGAAGAGGTGAGGCGCATGATGGCCGCGGGTGTCACGGTGCTCGCTGCTGACGAAGTGCCCGGCGCTCTTTATGACGCGGATGGCGCAGCCGATCTGGACGGGCTTACGGCAACGCCACTTGCCGATGTGGCGGACGCGCTGGCAGACGCGGGGCTGCAGACCGTTGTGACCGATAGGCCACAGCCCTGGCTGCGCGCACTTCGCTACAAGCGTGCGGGCGAGACCTATGTGATGCTAGTCAACGAGCATCCGCGTGAAAGTATTTGCTGTACGGTTGCACTTGCTCGAGGCGAGCGCCTTTGCGGCACGCGCCTCGACCTGCTGAACGGCACCGAACCCGTTGCGTTTGATGGCGCGTTGGAGCTGGCGCCCTTCGAGAGCTGCGTTGTTGTTCTGGGAACGGGCGACGAGGTCGGACTCGATGACGGGGCGAACACGAATGCGGATGATGCGGTTTGCCTTAGCATCGACGGACCGTGGACCGTCGCCCTCTCCCCTGTCGGCAGCGATGGAACCTTTGGCGAGCCGCAAAAGCTCGAGCGCCTGTGCGATCTCACGGCTGAGCAGTTCCCCGGCGCATGTGGCACGTTCCGCTATCGCACGTCGTTCGAGCTAGCCGACGGCCTCGCCCACACCGTCATTGACCTGGGGGATGCCTACGAAGTCGCAACGCTCACGCTCGACGGACAAACGCTCGGTACGCGCATCTGCCCGCCCTACCGCTTTGCGACAGGCGCGCTTACCGCCGGCGCACACGAGCTCGCCATCGATGTCATCAACACACTCGACCATGCGATTCCCGACATCTTCGCCCTCACCGAGCCCGTCGCGCCCAGCGGTGTCCTCGGCCCCGTTACCCTTCTCGGGCAAAACCTGCCAAAATAAACCCGTCCCTTTTTGGCAGGTTTGGCGAGTGCGGGAGTTCGAATGGATATCAAACGCAAGATTACCGAGGCGCAGGGCCTAACCCCTACCGAGCAGCAGCTCGGCATCTCGGCCCTTGCCATGGGCGAGGACATCCGCGGACTCTCCATTAAGGAGTTTGCCGCCCGCGCCAATGTTTCGGTCGCAAGCGTGCACCGTTTTTGCAAAAAGCTCGGCCTCGAGGGCTTTAAGGACCTCAAGGTCGAGCTTATCCGCCTGGCGACCGAAGCAGGCAACCGCCGCGACGTGGACATCAACTTTCCCTTCGATGCCACGTCCACGCCCGCGCAGGTTATGGAGCGCATGGAAGGGCTCTACCAGACCACGCTGGCCGAGACGCAGGAGCTGCTCGACCCCGCGCAGCTCGACCACGCCGCCAAACTGATCGCGAAGGCACGGCAGGTCGATATCTACACCGGCTCGCACAACCTCTATCCAGCGGGGATGTTCCGCGACCGCCTACTTTCGTCCGGCAAGAGCGCCACATGCTACAGCAGCACCGAGGCCCAGGTGCGCACGGCGCTCGCCTCGGATTCCGGCAATGTGGCGATCGTCATCTCCTACAGCGGCCTTGCACCCAACCTCAAGGAAATCTTGCCGATCCTCAGCAGCCGACATGTTCCCGTCATTGTCATCGGCACACCTTATTGTGCGCGCCTGCACCCCGGCTTTGCCGCCTACCTCACGGTGAGCGACCACGAGAGCATGACGCACCGCATCACGCAGTTCGCCAGCCACATCGCCGTGCAATACGTGCTCGATTCGCTCTACAGCAGCTACTTTGCCAAAGACTACGCCCGCTGCGCCGAGTTCCTAGAGCGCTCGTTCCCCTACACCCGCCTCCCCGGCCTCAAATAACAATCCGGCCCCACCGCGCCTCCAATCGCCCTCCTAAGTTGCGGTGAAATAGCTCCTGTTTAGGCTCTAAACCAGCACTTTCAGGAACTATTCCACCGCAACTCGTTGGCGCAGGGGCATCGGGCGGACAGCGGGCTTTTACTTGCGAGGCGTCGGCAAAACAAAGAGTCCGTGCTGGTTGCAGTAGAGGTACATTCTGCCGCGTCCGGTGATATGAAAACGCGGTTGCACCGATTGCTCTGGATAGAGCTTCTTGAGGCAGATGCCATCCATAGTCGCATATGCCACAAAGCTAATGTAATGATCCTTGGTCATGGGATGGTCGAACGTGACGTACCAATCGTCCTCGATGCGCTCGATGGAAAAGGCGTGGTCCGCGTCCGGCTCTTCGGCCTCCTGGGGAAACATCGTGGAGCCGCAGCAGCTAAAGCTGCCTTCTCCGAGCGCGTGCACAACGTTTCCGCAGATAGGGCAAACGTAAAAGACGCCTTTGAGCATATTGCCTGCACGGTTGGCGTTGGCCCGAATGTCACCAGCCAAAAGCTCAGCCACGCTTATGCCGAGTCTCTGGGCCAAAGGCTCAACGAGGGAAATGTCGGGAAGGCCGCGGCCGGACTCCCACTTGCTGACGGCTTTATCGGTCACGCCAAGGCTTTCCGCCAGGGCGCGCTGGGTGAGGCCGCGATCTTCGCGCGGCCGCTTGATGGCATGTGCTGCCAAAAAAGTATGGGGGACATTGCTTTGCGGTGTCTGGTTCATGAGATGTCCGATCAGATTGGAGGAATGGAGCGAACCGGTTCAAGAGTCAGTATCCATTTGAAGACTGCCCTCGACAACCTACGCTGCGTAGACATGCACCGACCAAACGAGCGTGGATTTTCGGACACTTATCAAATGAGCGTGGATAATCTCCCACTTTGAGCCCCCACACAGGCCAAAACCGGGAGATTATCCACGCTCATCTCTGACTAGTCATTGGGGACGTTCTTAAACGACTAGTCAAACAAGAACGTCCCCAATGACTACTGCCGCATCCGGGGCAAGACAACGCCGCAGGTAGAGGACGGACAGCGAGCGACGTCCAGAGCGAACAAGTTGGCATGAAAAAGGCAAGGCATAGACCTTCTGGTCATGCCTTGCCTTTTTGAATGACAAATTGTCGCTCTGGGCGGCGCGCAGCGTCGAGCCGTTACGCGGTTTGGAAAACCGCGTAACTACTCCCGGACTCCGTACTGCTCGTAGTAGGCGTCGATGGCGGCCTTGAGCTCGTCATCGATGACGACCTTGCCGTCGATCTCGTGGTTGTAGAGGGTCTCGACGACCTCGGCCATGGAGACGATGCTCGCGACGGGGAAACCGTACTTGGCCTCGATCTCCTTCTGCGCGGTGGTCACGCCACCCTTGCCGACTTCCATGCGGTTGAGGGACACAATCAGGCCCTTGATCTCGACATCGGCAGCAGCCTTGACCTTGGGATAGGTCTCGTCGATGGACTTACCGCTGGTGGTGACGTCCTCGACCATGACTACGCGGTCGCCGTCCTGGGGCTCGTAGCCCAGCAGGTTGCCCTTGTCGGCGCCGTGGTCCTTGGCCTCCTTGCGGTCGCAGCAGTACTTGACCTCCTTGCCGTACAGCTCGTGGTAGGCAATGGCGGTCACGACGGCCAGGGGAATGCCCTTGTAGGCCGGTCCAAACAGCACGTCAAAGTCGTCACCAAAGTTATCGTGGATTGCCTGGGCGTAATACTCGCCCAACTTCTTGAGCTGGTAGCCCGTCACGTAAGCGCCGGCGTTCATAAAGAACGGGGACTGACGGCCGCTCTTGAGCGTAAAGCTGCCGAACTTAAGGACGTCGGACTCAACCATAAACTTGATGAACTCTTGCTTGTAAGCCTCCATGTGGGCTCCTCTCGTAATTGCGTACGTGCCCTCCAGTTTAGCGCAGGCAGGGCGCGTTGCGGGTGCGCTTTCAGGCCACGGCATTCTGTAAAGGCTTTGTCAGGGGCAATGGTTTTCCGAACAATGGGGTTGACACGATAAACCCCCTCATCAAGAATACGGGCGGATTCAAACGGGTACGAGATACCCAAAGCGCGCAGCGCCCGGCCTTAAGGAGGTGTGCCATGGAAGGCAGCCATAGTCGAAAAACCTGCATGTCGCCCTCGGCACGCCGCGAGGATTCCGCACACGCATAAGCGCCACGAACTAATCGCCAAAACCACCACAAAGGTGCCTGTCCCCTTTGTGGTGGTTCGCGAGCATGACGTGAGCGACATCTAGGTTTTTTGAAGCAAATACGACACGTACGCTAACTCCCTTCAACAAGGAGGACCCTATGCTGATGCTCAAAACCGCCACGGTACTCGAAGCCATCTCCAAGCGCCGCCGCACGGCGCGCCCCGCCGCTCACGCCGGCCTGTCCAAGAACACCGTCTTCGCCGCCACCCATAGCGCCGAGGACACCCTCGTGCTGCTCGACGCCACGGCCGACGGCCTCACCGCCGAGCACGCCGCCGAGCGCCTGAGCGCGGTCGGCCCCAACACCATCGAGGCGCCGACCAAGACGCTCGCCCGCCGCATCGCCGACGCATTCATCGATCCCTTCGCCGGTATCCTCGCCGCGCTCGCACTGGTCTCGCTCTACATCGACGTGCTCGCCGTGCCCGAGCCACAGCGCGACCCCTCCACGGTCATCGTCATCGGCATCATGCTGCTGGTATCGGGCGGCATGAAGTTTATCCAGGAAGCCCGCAGCGGCAATGCTGCCGAGGCCCTCAAGGACCTGGTCTCCAACACCTGCTGCGCCCTGCGCGACGGCGAGCGCATCGAAATCCCCTTCGATGAGCTCGTCCCCGGCGATGTGATCCGCCTCTCTGCCGGCGACATGGTGCCGGCCGATGCCCGCATCATCACCGCGCGCGACCTGTTTGTGATCGAGTCCGCACTCACCGGCGAGAGCGAGGCCGTCGAGAAGAGCGCTGCCATCACCGTCGTCGAGGGTGCCGACGGCTCCGCGCTGCCACTCTCCGCCTGCAAGAACATCGTCTTTACCGGCACCTCCGTGCAAAACGGCACCGCCATGGCGCTTGTCGTTGCCACCGGCTCGGACACCTACCTGGGCGGCATCGCCAAGATGCTCAACGGGCGCGGCGAGAAGAGCGCGTTTGACCGCGGCGTCTCGAGCGTCTCCATGTTGCTTGTACGCCTCATGCTCGTTATGGCGCCGGCCGTCTTTGCCATCAACGCCGCCACCAAGGGCAACGTCATCGATGCGCTGTTGTTCGCCACGAGCGTGGCCGTGGGCATCACGCCGCAGATGCTTCCTGTCATCGTGACCACGAGCCTGTCGCAGGGCGCCAAGGACCTCGCCCGCCGCCAGGTTATCGTCAAGGAACTGCCGGCGATCCAAAACCTCGGCGCGATGGACGTCCTGTGCTGCGACAAGACCGGCACCCTCACCGAAGACCGCATCGTGCTCGAGCGCTACCTCAACACCGACGGCATCGAAGACGCACGCGTGCTGCGCCATGCGTTTTTGAACAGCTTCTTCCAGACCGGCCTCAAGAACCTTATCGACCTGGCCGTCATCGACCGCGCCGATGTGACGCCCTCGGCCGCAGCACCCGATTCCATGCTGGGCCAGAGCCTGCGCGACCGCTATACCAAGGTCGACGAGGTGCCCTTCGATTTCTCGCGCCGTCGCCTGAGCGTAGTTGTCGCCGACGCCCAGGGCAAAACCCAGATGGTCACCAAGGGAGCTGCCGAGGAAATGCTCGAGATCTGCTCCTTTGTCGAGGTCGATGGTGCCGCCCAGCCGCTCACCGAAGAAAAGCTCGCCCAGATTCGCAAGCAGGTCGCCGGGCTCAATGCCGAGGGCCTGCGCGTGATTGCCGTGGCGCAGAAGACCAATCCGCGCTGCGTGGGCGAGTTTGGCATCGCCGACGAGTGCGACATGGTGCTGATGGGCTTTTTGGCCTTCCTCGATCCACCCAAAGCAAGTGCCGCGGGCGCCGTCGCCACCCTCGAGGCCAAGGGCGTAGCCGTTAAGGTCCTGACCGGCGACAACGACCGTGTCGCCGCCACCGTCTGCGAGCAGATCGGCATCGACGCGAGCAACGTCTTGCTAGGCTCCGAGATCGATGCGCTCGACGACGCCGAGCTTGCCGAGCGCGCCGAGAACACCTACCTCTTCGCCAAGCTCTCGCCGCTGCAGAAGGCGCGTCTGGTGCGCGTCATGCGCGAGCTGCTCGGCCACACCGTGGGCTTTATGGGCGACGGCATCAACGACGCCGCCGCCATGCGTGCGAGCGACTGCGGCATCTCGGTCGATTCGGCCGTCGACATCGCCAAGGAATCCGCCGACATCATCTTGCTCCAGAAGGACCTGGGCGTGCTCGAGCGCGGCATCATCGAAGGCCGCCGCACCTACGGCAACCTGCTCAAGTACCTCAAGACCACGGTGAGCTCCAACTTTGGCAACGTGCTATCCGTGACCGTCGCGAGCCTGTTCTTGCCATTCTTGCCCATGAGCGCTCTGCAGCTGGTGCTGCTGTCGCTGGTCTACGAGATCGTATGCATCGCGCTGCCGTGGGACACCGTCGATGACGCCTGGACTGTCCGTCCGCGCGCCTGGGATGCCGCGTCCATTAAGGGCTTTATGCTCGAGTTGGGTCCCGTGAGCTCACTGTTTGATATCGCGACTTTCGCCGCGCTCTTCTTTGTGGTGTGCCCCGACGCCGTGGGCGCAAGCTGGGCAGAGCTTGCCGCTGTAGGCGACGTCGCAGGCATGGCGGCCTTTACGGCGCTCTTCCAGAGCGGTTGGTTTGTCGAGTCCATGTGGTCGCAGACGCTCGTGGTCCACATGCTGCGCTCCCCGCGCCTGCCGAGTCTGCGCGACCACGCCGCGCCGGCACTGTGCGCCCTCACCGTGTTGGGTCTGGTACTCGTCACCTGGCTGCCGGCAAGCCCCATCGCCGATGCGCTGGGTCTCATGCCGCTGCCGCCGAGCTTCTTCGCGCTGCTCATCGGCATTGTCGCCGCCTACATCGCGCTCACCCAACTGGCCAAGCGCCGCTACATCGCCCGTCACGGTGAGCTGCTGTAACAGACAGCCCGAGTCCACCACGGCAGCCGTTTCCACAACCCGTCCCCTCAGCAGTTGCGGTGAAATAGTTCCTGTTTTAAGACCCCCAAGCCTTATTCAGGAACTATTCCACCGCAACTTATTGAACCACCACAAAGGTACCTGTCCCCCTTGTGGTGGTTTTGGGGCGTTACGAGGCGTTGGTCAGGCGGCTCCAGAGCTCGTCGATATCGATCTGGTCGCCGCCGCTCAGATAGCCGGTGCGAATAAAAGACTCATTGTAGATATAGATGTCATGAGCGCTATCGCCATCGTCTTCGGTGTCGTTGGCCATAATCACGTAACGGTGGCCGTCAAGCGCCTTGACCAGCCAATACAGGGCATCATTGATCGTGCATTTCTCCTGCACCATCGCCGCATCGCCAATCGCGCCGATGAGCGCCCGCTCGCCCTTCGTATAGCCGCCCACCGAGAGCAGAATCGCGACGCTTTCGTCTCCGCCGCCCGGTTCAAGCTCCTCGTACTCGGACTCCGAAAGCGGTATCGCGCTGTTCGCAAGTTCGTCCACATCGTTCGAAACTTTGGAAAAGGTAAAAGCGAAAAATCCCGCGTCATCGGCGGCGCCGTAGCCCACGTTCTCGCCTTGCCACTCATAATTTTGATGTTTGAGCAGGCGCACCAGATCGGCACCACCCAAGTTGATCGCGGCATAGACCGTCACGTTGGCATTGTCGTCCACGCAGGCGGCGTCCGCCGTGCTCGCTGCTTTGGCGCCGCCCGTTGTGCCCGAGCAGCCAGCCAGCGCGCAAGCCGCCGCGCCCGCGCCCGCCACAAAGACCGCACGGCTCATCGTCATCTCGTTCATCATGTTCGTCCCTCGCTATGCTATTGGCCGCATCGCACTTAGCCGAGCGCGCGCCCGGTCTTCTCCTGCCAAAATTCGTTAATCGTGGGGGCACCGCCGCCTTGGGTAAACGTACCGGTTTTGATGGCCTCCTCGGTAATGAGGTCCAGGCGGTAGTCGCCGTTTTCCATTTGGCTCACCATGGCAACGTGACGCGCCATGTTGGAACCGTAGACGCACGCGATCCACGAGCCCGAGGTGATCTGCGCCCGGTCCTCAACCGGAACGGAAAAGCCCGCGATAACATCCTCGCAGCTCGAATAGCCCGCAAGCTGCAGCGTAAACATCACGGTACTCCCGGTGCCGCCCTTGTCGAGCTTTCCGATTTCATCCTCGCCGAGCCATTCGGTTGCGCCATCCTTGCTGATATTGCAGACGCTGAGCACGCGACCTGCCTCGTTCTCGTACATCTCGAGCGCATCTTGCCAGGTATAACCCTGTTGCGATGCAAACTCCTGCAACTGCCAGCCCTTAAGCTCGAGCAACGCTGCGATGCTGATGTTGCGGTGCGCATCCCAGCAGTCATCCGACCACGTATCGAACGCGTCCGCCGAGCCGCTGTCTGTGTCCGCACCGCCGCCCGCATCACCGGAATCACCCGATGACGAGCCCGCATCCATCTTGTCCTTTACCGGGCGATCGTCGTTAAAACCCGTCGTGTCCTGTGCCTGCTGTCCGCCGCATCCCGCAAGCGTCAGCAACGCCGTTCCCGCCGCCGCGACAAACGCCGTGCGCGAAATAACCGTCTCCCTCATCGTTGTTCCTTTCCCGTTTCTTATCACAGTGCCGGGCAACGCCTCGACACCGATCCTCCCGTAGCCCACTCACGCTATTGACGGGGCAGCTCCGTCCAACCAAAACCGGGCTCAAATCCATCGCGCGTGCCGATCACGTCGCCCGAGCCGTTCACCCAAGCTTGGTCCGCCATCACCGAAACCTCGACATCGGTACCGTCGGGCCTGGTGTAATGGTTGACCCCGCGGATAGCATCGGAATACGAGGCCGCGCCCGTTCCCACACCTGCGCTGGAGAAATTGGCTGTGCTGGCGGCCATATTCGCGGCGTGTTGACGATCGCTGCGCTCAAACCAAGCCTGCTGGTAGCTGTCGAACGCCGCCTGCTGCGAGGCATGCATCTGCTGCCAGGCTGCGAACTGCTGCTGCTGCTGGGCGATGTTCATCTGCGTGCGCTGACGCTGCTCGAGCACCATCTGCTGCTTTTGAGCGCACGCTTCGCGCGCAATCGACGGGTTGAGCCGCAGGGTCGATGCCATTGAGGCAAGCGCCGTGGAGGCCGCCTCGTCCAGACGGCCTTCCGGCGCAACCAGGCAGAAGCTGTCCCTGATACGCCACTGCAACAGGTCTGCCGCGCCCAGCTTGAACGGCACCCCGTCTGGGCAATCGCCCTGATCCGGAGCCTGATCTTTCGCGGCGCGCTGACCCGCCGCCGCAGCCGCCTGGCGCTCGCGCAGGCGCTTACCCAGAACGCCACCGATCAGTCCGCTCGAAAGGCCCGCGCCCAGCAGCGCCTCGGCCCCGGCGGCAACGCCTTTACCCACAGAACCCGCGACTCCACCGATCGAGACTACATAGCCCTCGACCTTTGCCGCCACTGCAAGCTCGGTAGGCGCCGGGACGCCCGCGAGCCGATATCGACGCATGCGGCACTCATAGACCACATCGCTCGGTTCCATCGAAAAGCCCTGAATCGCAAAGTCGTTTGCAGCCTCGCGCTTTACGCGAGCACGCTCATGTTCAATATCGCCTGCCGCGCTCGACGGATAGGGTTGCTCGGCCACAACCTCCGCCCGTGCGCCCAATTGCGCCGCGCAGGCTTGAGCTAACTCGTCGCACGCCGCCTCCACGTGCACAAACGCCTTGCGCTCGGTTTGCGTGGGGATACGCTTGGCAACGGCGCCCGCGTCCACGTAGCAGAGCTCGGAGCGATACATGATGCGTTCGCCCGCCGGGCCTGCCGCCGTCACGCCAACTGAAATCGGGCAGTCGAAACTACTGCTGCGCTCAAGATGCGCCTCTTCGATACGCCAACCCCGCGGCAGCGCCACTTGCGCGAGCGCTTGGCCGCCAGAGGCATCGCATGCGGTGTGGAGCTCAAGGTCGCCGACGCGGGGAGCATCCGCTGCGGCCACGTCGCGGACCGGCGACGCGGCGTCGGCATCCTGCATCGGCACATCGACCGGCGCGTTCGCGCTCGGCTCACAACCTTCGCCCGCGCCATCATCGGCAGCCGCCCCATTTGCGTGTTCCGCGACACCCGGGTCATCCTCAACGCTCTCAAGCCGAACACCGCAGTCCGGGCAAAATCGCACCGGCGCGCCGGCGACCCGCGGCAGCTGCATCCCGCACGCCGGGCAGAATCTCAAATCACTCATCCCGTACACCCCTCATTTCATTGGCTGTTCTTGATGGCGGCTAGCTGTCGCCACAGTTCATCGGCACCGTCAAGGCGATATGCCGTCTTGTCGAGCACGATATTCCCGCCCTCGAACTCCACCGATTGCTCCGAGCCGTCTTCATAGACAAAGACGAGCGTGCGACCGGCATCGCTCATCCGCTCATCCACCGCACCTCCCACGGTGCAATCGTCGAGCGCGGCAAAAGTCGATGCGACCAGCTCGGCATCGTCGGTCTCATAGATCGTCCGCGCCTCGCCGTCCTCGATAAGCTTGACTGCCACCGGATCGGCAGCACAATCGTTCAGCAACGCTTGCGCGGCGTTCTTTCCCTGGTCGGCACGGGCACCAAAGCCGTATGCCCGCACAAGCGTCACCGCCGCAGCAAGGACCACCACGGCAATAAGCGCGCCCGCAATTTTATTAGACGAGCAACCACGAGACGCCATAGGCCCACCCCTTCCGTTCTGCTCCGCTCAACATCACATTCATATGCCTTTGAGCGCCAAAACGGCAGGTGACAAATGTCTCATATTCATATTTTTGCAGGTAAAACCACCACAAAGGTGCCTGTCCCCTTCGTGGTGGTTTTGGCTAGTCTTGGGGTGTCCAGGACCAGAAGAAATTGATGAGGGCCACGCGCGAGGCGGCACCGGTCTTTTTGTTGATCGAGGCGATATGGCGGTAGAGCGTAGAACGCGAAAGGAAGAGCGCTGCCGCAACGTCCTGCACGCTGTCGTCCGATACGACCAGCGCCTCCAGTACATCGCGCTCGCGCTTGGTAAGTCCAAAGGCGGCTACAAAACCGTCGAGTCGATCGTCAAACGAAAGCTCCGGTGTCTCCAGGGACACCGTGTCGACCTGATCGGGCGCACGGCTCCCGCCAAGATCGTCGGTGGCAAACGCCAGCCCCCTGTGACCCGCTTCGTCCTCAACGCCTTGTCCAAACTGCCCCAACAGCGAGATCGCAATGCCGACAAACAGCACGAGTACGACACCCACCGCCATCAGCACGTTTTGGCTCGAGATGATCGCCACCGCCGGAGCCGTCACAAGCATTGAGCAAATGTTGTTGATGACGCGGCCCATGCACGGCCACAGATACGACCAGCGGGCATACATCGAAATCGCGGCGAACTTCGCGGTGAAGAACACCACGAAAAAGCCCGTGCCCAGGTAAAAGATAATCGTGGCGGCGAGCGCATTGCCGCCGTTGCCATCGGTGATAAGCACAAAGAACGAAAGCGTGGACAGCATGGCGGCGCACGTCATGATGATATTCATATACGAGCGTCCGCGCAGGTCATACAGGGCGCCGGCAGCAAGCGCACTCACAACCAGCAGCAAGCGCGGCCAGTCACCCAGATCGATAGCGCCGGCGGCATGCGAGGTCGTAAGACCGGCATTGAGAGCCGCGAATACGCCGGTGAGGCAGGCGGTCGCCACCGTCAAGCGCACTACGGCACCCTGGAAGGCCGCCTTTGCCTCGGGATTATCGCGCCACTTGGCGCCATGCTCCGACGCATCGACCGATAGCTCGGCAATCTCGGCTTCGAACTCGGGCGCGGACTCATCGCGTAATTTAGCTCGGCGGGTACCGTGAAGCAGCCCAACCAGCGCAATCGCACAGGCAATAAGGACAAACTGTTGAGGAATGCCCGCAGGCATCACCATATGGTTGAGCACCTGTACCAAAATGCCCGCAGCATAAGAAACCGCCACGGCACGTGCCAGACAAGGCGTCTGCGCAAAACGCCGCGCCAGATTGGCATGAGCGGTCGATCCGCAGTAGCCCAGGGCGCAGTACGCCACCAGACCGCCCGCAATCACAACCTGAAACTGCGCCGCCATAATCAGCAGCAGCAATGCCGACACCAGCAGCACGCCCGTCATATCGCTCGTTGCATCGATTGTCTGGGGACGGCGATAGTACAGGAGAGGACGCACAAAATAGCCGATCACGCTCGCGCCGACGACGATGCTCTCGTAGATAACGACCTCGTTCGCCGGCACAAACTCGGCCACGCGCACGTCAAAGAGGTACTCGCCGGCCAAAAACGTGAAAAAGAAAAGCGCCAGGCACAGAATCTCCCGTATGCCCCGGCGCAAATATGCGGTTGTGTCTCCCAGGTCCCTCATGGTAACCCCCACCCGCTTAGATGTCCGGAAAACCATTTTAATGGAGAATGGGTCTTAGTATCCACGCAATGCCCGAACTGTTACGCATCCGGCGCAAATGCCCCAACAGCAGTTGCGGTGAAATAGTTCCTGTTTGGCCGGCCGGGGCTGTCATTTAGGAACTATTCCACCGCAACTTATAAAGGGGACTGGGTTGTTGGTGTCGGAGAAAGGGGGGTTAAAAGCGATCCGGGCCGAGGGAGAAACTCGGAATCGAAGCTCGGGCGTTAGCGCTCGGGCGTCAGGATCACCAGGGCGTCGTGTTCAAAGGGATGCTGAGCCACGCGCACGGTGCCGTCGCCGTTGTCGCGCACGGGCAGTTTGGCGATGCGCTTGGCCTCCATGTCGAGGGCCGTCGCCGACCAGCCGCGCGCACTATCGAGCTTAAACGTAAGTGCCGTGGTGCGCGGCAGATAGGTGACGACACGCTCGCCAATACGCGCCACACGGATGGACTCGCGCGCGTCATCGAGCAGCTCCTGTGCCGGGATAACGGCGAGAGCGTCGTCGCTAGCCGTGGCACCCAGGCCGGCAAGCACGTGCTCGATGGCGGCAAAATCCCACACGCCCGCAAACTGCAGACACTCCTGCCAGCGGAACGGCATGTCAAAGCCCTCGCCCAGCACCGAACCCTGGCTGCGCGATGTCTGCCAGTTCCAAACGCCGTGGGCGCCGTAGGTCACGCCCGCGCTGGCGCCGGCAAGGATCGAAGACCACACGCTCGCGCGACAGTCCTGCGCGGTAAAACGCCAGTACACGTTGCGCGACGCACCCATCTGCTCGTAGCAGGGCTCGGAGTTGACCATCGGCTTTTTGGGATAGCTGGCGATAAAGTCCTGCGGCAGGTGCCAGGCCTCGGGCTGGCCTTCGTAGTTGTGGCCGGGCTGGAACATATAGAAGTCCAGGCGGTCCAAATACTGCGCGGGAATCGTGCGGTTACCGCGATTGATGTGCATGGTACGCAGGGCCTCGGGCGCGCGCTTCGCAACCTCGTCGAGCGCATCCTCGTAATAGGCAATCGCCTCGTCACCGGCAAAGTCCGTGTCGCCCGTCACCACATAGACGGGATCGAACTCGCCCAGGTTCTCGACGACGCGGGCAACGTGGGCACGGACCTCCTCGCGCGGCATAACCTCGGCACCGCAACGCTCGGCGATCTTAGCGCCCCAGGTACCGGGCACGTAGTTGCACCACATGAGCACGAGCGCCGGACGAATGCCGTGCTCGACGGCAGCGCGGCACATGGCGGCGGCGCGATCCCAATACGCCTGGTTGGGTTGAGACCAATCAAAGCGCACGCCATCCTCGCTGGCATAGGGCCAAATGCCCAGATCGGGGCAGCAGCGATCCCACTGCGGCAGCGTGTTAATCTGCAGCACGTTCATGCCCTGCTCGGCGCGGCGGGTCAGATAGTAGTCCCAGTCGGCCTCGGGGATGCTGGTAAACGCACTCCAGCACGTATCGGCAAACCAAAAGAACGGCTTGCCCTCGCACAAAAAACCGTCCTGACGACCGTTGACGGTCAGTTTTCCCAAACTCATCTGCATGTCCTTTCGCTCGATAAAGGAATTGCGAACCGGCAGAAGCTTTCGCGGTAACCCCTGATGCGAAAGCCCCCGTCGCTTAGCAAACCCTTGCGGGCGGGCATCTCCCGTCCCAATCAGTCTACCTTGCAAAAGGGCCCCGCCGGGCTTGCGCCTGACGGGGCCCTGTCGTGTAGGTAAGGTCGTATGCGACCGAATGGTTTGGCC
This sequence comes from uncultured Collinsella sp., assembly GCA_900541035.1. GTDB lineage: Bacteria > Actinomycetota > Coriobacteriia > Coriobacteriales > Coriobacteriaceae > Collinsella. The sequence goes on from UQIN01000004.1 coordinate 85,366, forward strand.
TTAGGCCTCCATCTCGGCGAGCTCCTCCTTGGAGAAGCCGGCGACGAAGACGACGGCAGCGGCGATGACAAAGGAGATTGCCATACCGACGATAGCCCAGACGGTGTTCATCTGGCCACCCTGCAGGTAGTTGGTGAAGACCAGGAAGTTGGAGGCACCGCCAGCGAGGTAATAGGTAACGCCCATGAGGCCGGAGAACACAGCGCCGATGGCACCGCCGATGAACATACCGAACATGGTGCGACGGAAGCGCATGAGGATACCGAAGAGTGCGGGCTCGGTGACGCCGCCGGCGATGGCGGAGATGACGTAGCCCAGGGCAAGACCCTTCTCGTCGGGGTTCTTCATCTTGAGGAAGGCACCGAAGGCGCAGCCCCAGACAGCGGCCATAGCGCAGTTGGTGGAAACGAAGACGAAGGGATCATAGCCGGCAGCGATGATCTGAACCTGAGCGAGCAGGATGACGGGCATGTGCATACCGCAGACCACGAAGAGCTGCCAGAAGGCGCCGAGGACGGCCATGACGAGCAGGATACCGATGCCACCCATGTCAGCAAGACCAAAGAGGGCATTGGCGATGAGGCTGCCGATTTCGTTGCCGAGCGGGGCGAGGACGATGAAGGCGATGGGGATGGTAACGATCATGGTGCAGAACGGCGTGAAGACCGTGGAGAGCACGTCGGGCATGACCTTCTTAAAGAACTTCTCGACGAAGTAGAGGACAGGCACCGAAAGGATAATCGGCAGGACGGACTGCTGATAGTTGGCAGCGGCGATCTGAATGCCGTAGACGGAGATGATTCCGCCGCCATCCTGGGTCGCGACACTCACGACGGACGGGGCCATGAGGGCGCCGCCGAGGAGCATGCCCAGAACCGGGGAGGCGCCGAGCTTCTTAGCGGCGGCATAGCCCAGGTAGATGGGGATAAAGGTGAACGTGGCCTCGTACAGGGTGGTGTAGAGGAACGTGTAGGTCGGATCGGTGTCAGAGAGAACGCCGAGCATGGTGGGACCGAGGACCGCAGCGATGGTGCGGAACAGACCGCCGGCCATGAGCAGCGGGATCAGCTGGGTCATGGAGCCCGACAGATAGTCGAGGATGATGTTCGGCAGGTTCTTGAGCTCGAACTTCTCCTTGGGAGCATCGAGGTTCTCGTCGACCGCGGCACCCTGCTTGACGCCGGACATGGCGACGAACTCGGCGAGCACCTTGGGCACGTTCTGGCCGATGATGACCTGGAGCTGGCTGCCGGCGAACTGGCAACCCAGAACACCCTTGACCTTCTTGATCTTCTCCACGTCGGCCTTGTTGTTGTCCTTGAGCGTCAGACGCAGGCGCGTCATGCAGTTGGTGGCGACGGAAACATTCTCCGCACCGCCCACGAGCTCGAGGACATCGGTGGCAATCTGCTTGTTATCTACTGCCATGGGACCCCTCCCCATATCATCGTGTGCCTACTCGTTTGGGCGTAGGCACGCCTTTGGCTCGGCGACTATAACCCCTTACGGCCACCGAACCCTTGGATACGCTGTCGTAAACAATGTGTTTACTGAACGTTTACGGGCTTTAGTTTACACGGAACGTCTAATTTGTGGCAATTTTGCCGTCTGTAGTCCGGTGAACGGTAGGAAATCGGGGGTGAACGTACTTGAACGGTAAGGGATTGTCTATTTGACGCTCTGCTGCTAAATGCCTATTTACGTGGTCTTTTAATTTGGTAAACACCTCTATTCTTTGTTGACCCATCAACAAAAGCCCTGCTAAATGGTGATAAACGAATGTTTAGTAATTTGTTGAGTGTTCATTTTGACCGTTTACCGAGTTCATCTGCCTGTTCTGTAGCTCTGCATTAAACTAAACATGTTTAAGTTGTATTGCCGCTGATGTTTACCACTCGCGGCGCAGAGGAGGCAGCTCATGGAACTCAAATCGTGCACCTACGCAACCGTCACCACGCTGGGAGACTTTGGCCCCTGGATCAGCAAAGTCGTGCTCGACCTGCCGTGCACCGTTCGCGCCAACGATATCGATGCGCGCACCTTCCATATATATGTAGAGCGCCATGAACGCACGGGCGAGATCCTGATGCGCAAAGAGCGCGGCGCCGACCACGCCGCACCTTCCGTAGGCTATGTCGACGTCCTCGCCGCCTATCCGTGCGATGAGTGCGGACGCAAGCTCGCCTTTGGCACCCATGTGGCGCTCGAGATCGCCGAGCAGCGCCTGACCAAGAAGATCGAGGGCAGCGTGATGGGCTCGCGCTTGCTCGACGACCAGCTGCGCATCACGCAGCTCGCGGCCCTTCCCGGCAATGACGGTGACGATCCAACCTGCGGCCTGGTCTTTGACACCTGCCGCGGCGACATCTGTCCCGCGCTCAAGGGCTGGAGCAATGCCACGCAAAAGACCGCCGTCAACGGCATCGCGCTCGAGTACGGCTTCTTTGAGCCCAGCTTTAAGGCCGAGGACTCCGCCTGCTTCAACCCCTTCGCGCCCGAAACGACAGTCGTGCCCCAGAAGGCCCCGCTCGTGGTGTACCTGCACGGCGCTGGCGAGGGCAAGGGCGCTACGCAAGGCGAGGGCGCCACGCGCGCTTATATCGGCAACCGCGTGACGGCCATCAGCCAGGCGCAGATCCAACGCTACTTTGGCGGCTTTGCCTGGGTTCTCGTGCCGCAGTCGCCCACGTTTTGGATGGACAACGGCACTGAGCAGCTCGGCCACTCCAACCAGAGCATCTACTCCCCCGTCATTAAGGCGCTCATCGACGAGTTTGTCGCCGAGCATGCCGACCGCATCGACACCGACCGCATCGTGGTCGCTGGCCTTTCCAACGGCGGCTTTATGACGCTGCGCCTGTGCGCCGACTACCCCGAGTTCTTCGCCGCGGGCCTTCCCTGCTGCGCGCCGTGGTACAACGCCACGGACGAGGACGTTGCTGCCCTTGCCAAGACACCGCTGTGGTTTACGCACTCCAAGGGCGATGAGCTCGTGATACCGCAGGAGACCGTGCTGCCGCTCACGGCTCGCCTGCGCGCTGCCGGCGCCAACGTGCATCTCACCTACTTTAGCCATGTCGAGGACCTGACCGGGCGCTACCGCGAGGCCGACGGCTCGCCCAAGAAGACGTTCAACCATGGCGTGTGGATCCACCAATTCAACGACCTGTGTTATCAAGACTTCGACGGGGGCAACGTACTCATCGACGGCGAGCCGGTGGGCTGCTGGGAGTGGTCGGCCAGGGTCGGCCGCTAAGCCCTCCCATCGCGGGGACCGGGGTTTAGTCTTGCAAACGTCCTCGGGCATGCATGGGTCGGCGCTTTGCGCTTCGCGCTGCGCCGGCCCATGCCCCCTGCGGAATGTTTGCAAGACTAAGCCCCGGTCCCCGCTGCGTTGACGTTGCTGTTGACCCTGGGTGAGCGCTTCCGGCGGGCCGCCGGGTTGACGGCGATGGGGACGTGGGTCCCGTCTTGCCTTGCGCGTAACTGGCTGAAATTATTTTGGTTGGAGCTTTCTTATGACTCGCGATTTAACTCGGGTGATTGTTACTACTGATATGGAAGTCGATGATATGAACTCGCTCGTTCATTTGGCTCTGTATCTTAACTTGCTTGATGTGCAGGCTGTGGTGTATACGGCTTCGCAGTATCACTTTCTTGGGGATGGCGTCCATACGCTCGGCGAGGTGAATCCGCATTGGCGGACTAAAGGGCGTCGCTCTTATGAGTGGAATGTTGTGCCCCATGAACCTGATCCCACGGCTGGGGAGCTTCGTGAGTATCGACCGTTTCCTGAGCATTGGATCGAGAGCCTCTGGAGCAATGAATATGCCCAGGCTTGGCCTCAGCTGCAGGCTAATGCGGCCGCTGCCGGTGAGCCGCCGTTTCCTTCGCCGGCTCAGATGATTGAGCGTACCTTTGTGGGCAACGTTGCCTTTGAGGGCGATGTGCGTGAGGAGACTGAGGGTTCGCGCGTGATTGCTCAGGCAATCTTGGATGATGACCCGCGTACGCTTTGGCTGCTCAGCTGGGGCGGTATGAATACGATCGTTCGCGCCCTGATGAGCATTGCCGAGCGCTATCGCGCCACACCCGAATGGCCTTCTGTGCAACAGTGTGTCTATCAGAAGGTACGCGTGATGGGCGTTGCCGATGGTGTGGGGCAGGACAATTCTTGGCTCGACCATGGGCATGAGCTCTTCCCCGATCTCATCTTTTGGTGTGTGCCCTATATGTATGGCGGCTATGTCGATGCCAAGATGGCTCAGCCCGATACACTGCCGCTGTTCCAGGCTCCCTGGCCCGAACAGAATCTCACGCAGGGCAACGGTCCCCTTATGGCGCGCTATATGCTCTATGGCGATGGCAAGGTGTACGAAAACGAGCCCGAGCGCTTTCAGTTTGGCAAGCATGCGCGCTTGGACTGGGGCCTGGAGGGCATGCCTGCGATGCAGTTTGAGCGCGGCGACTTTATGGCCGAAGGCGACTCAATGACCTATATCCCGCTGCTGCCGTTTGGCCTGCGCGGCATCGATAACCGCGACTTTGACACGTTGCTCGGCCGCATGTTCCTCGACGGGCATCCCGACTCGGACGCACCTGCCGGCTTTGCAGCCATAGGCACGCCCGTCGATGGCAATCCTAATCCCCATCTGCGCGCCTATCAGGAAGACTTCGCCGCTCGTGCGCAGTGGTGCGCCCATGGGCCCGCGGACTGCTCGCATCCGGCGTATGTTGCCGAGGTCACGGGCGACATGAGCGCCGCGGCCGGCGAGCGCGTTGCTCTTGCAGCGACCATCGTCGACCCCGATGGTAGGGGCTTCGACGCGCACTGGGATGTCGCCGTGGAGCCGTCGCGCTATGCAGGCGCTCAAGATCTGTCGCTGTGGCAGGAATGCGCGACGAACGCCACGTTCACCGTACCCACCGATGCACAACCCGGTGACCGCATCGTGCTCACCCTCGGCGTGCAGACGCGCGCCGAGCGTCCCTGCACCCGCTACGCTCAGGTCGCCATCACCGTCGCGTAGCAAGCGGCGGCACCCACATTCGGCACGGAGTGTCCCCAACCGCCACTCATTTAAGTACGTCCCCAATGACTACCCAGAAGTTGCGGTGGAATAATTCCTGTTTGGCCTTCTAAGGCCGCCATTTAGGAACTATTTCACCGCAAGTTATTTGGGGATGAAAAATGGGCCATGTGTCCCAGTTGTGGAGACCTCTTGAGCCGTCTGGGTATCGTGAAAGATCGCGCGCTCCCCCATCATCAAAAGTGACACACGCTACCTGTTGATGGGAGGCAACCATGGGCTTCTTTGACAAGATGTTCGAGAAGAAAGAGTGCGCGATTTGCGGTACCGAGCTGGGACTTCTAGGTAAGACCAAGATCAACGAAGGCTACCTGTGCAAAGAGTGCGTCGGCAAGCTCTCTCCCTTCTTTGGAGGCTATCGCTCTAGCACCGCGGACGACATTCGCGAGCAGCTCGCCTATCGCGAGGCCAATGCCGAGCGCCTGGCATCGTTCAACCCCACGCGCACGCTCTCGGCCGGGCGCACCAATATTATGCTCGACGAGGACGCGGGCCTGCTGATCATTACTTCGCAGACGCGCTGGCGTGACGCCAACCCCGACATCATCGAGTTCTCTCAGGTACTCGGCTGCGACATGGACATCGATGAGCACCGCACCGAGATCTATCGTGAGACCAAGGACGGCGAGCGTGAGAGTTATGACCCGCCGCGCTACGACCTGGATTACGACTTTAACCTGACCATTCACGTCAACACGCCGTACTTTACCGAGATCAACCTGCGCGTGAACGACTCCACCATCGATCAGCGCGGTTCCATCGAATACCGCGAGGCCAAGCGCCAGGCAACCGAAGTCCGCGATGCGCTGGTGCAGCTGCGTCAGGAGACGCGCGACAGCGTCGTGGCCGCTAAGGCCCCCAAGACCGCGGTCACCTGCCCCTTCTGCGGTGCAACCACCATTCCCGATGCCAGCGGGCGCTGCGAATACTGCGGCGGCGCCATCGGCGCATAGTCTCCGGCAGCGAAAGGACCGATCATGGCCTTCGAGAGCGTCAACTATCAGTGCCCCGCGTGTGGCGGCCCCCTTCACTTTGCCAGTGCCGAGCAAAAGCTCGTCTGCGACTACTGCGATTCGCGTTTTGAAGTCGAAGAAGTCGAGGCTCTCTATCGCGAGCGCCAGGACAAGGCAGATGCCAAAGCTGATGCCGCAGCCGCGGCTCCCAAACCTGCTGCCGACGACGCCGTGCAGGAGCTGGCCCAAAACGCCAGCTACATCTGCTCGTCGTGCGGCGCCGAGCTCGTGTCCGACGGCACCGTCGCTGTCACCACCTGCCCGTACTGCGGCAACTCCGCCGTAGCGCCCGGTCAGCTTTCGGGCGACTTCTCGCCCGACCTGGTGATTCCATTTAAGCTCGGGCGCGATGACGTCACGGCCGCACTCAAGGAACACTACAAGGGCAAGATCTTGCTGCCCAAGAGCTTTGTCACCGGCAACCACATTGACGAGGTCCAAGGTGTCTACGTGCCGTTTTGGCTCTACGGTGCCTGCGTTGACGGCGAAGTGTACTTTGACGCGACCAACGAGACCGTGACCGAGGAATCCGACCGCACCGTCACGACCACCGACCACTACGATGCCTATCGCAAGGGCAATATCTCGTTTAAGCGCGTGCCCGTCGACGGATCGTCCAAGATGCCCGACGGCCACATGGACGCCATCGAGCCGTTTGACTACGGCGCACTGCGTCCGTTCTCGGTCGCATATATGCCCGGCTACATCGCCAACCGTTACGACGAGGACTGCGAGACCTGCAAGGCGCGCGCCGAGCGCCGTATGGAAGAAAGCACGATCTCGGCCCTGCGAGAGACCGTCGTCGACGAATACGACGATGCTACGGTCGAAAGCAAGCAGCTCGACTACACCTGGGAAGACAGCGACTACGCCCTGTTCCCCGTCTGGATGCTCTCCACCTCGTGGAACGGCAAGAGCTACCTGTTTGCCATGAACGGCCAGACCGGCCGCTTGGTCGGCGAGCTCCCCTGCTCCAAGCCCAAGCTCGCCATCGCCTCGGTGCTGTTCTTCGTGATCGGATTTATCCTCTCCCAGATTCTCTTTATGGGGGAATACGCCTTCGATCCGGATTACCTCACCTTTGATATCGAGGGCATCCTCATCGACATCATTGCGCCGCTGATCATCGTAATCATCGGAGACGTGCTGCTGGTAGGCCAGCTCAAGACGGCCAACGAAGCAACCCATGCCGATGAGTATTGTGGCGAGCTCGACCTGACCGAGAAGCACGACACCTTCAGCCACACCGAGACCACCGTTGTCATGAAAGACGACAAGGACGACTAAGCAATCCAACCAATACCACCCGGCCTTTGACGAGAAAGGAAGATCACCATGGGACTCTTGAAAGCTGGATTGGGAGCTGCCGGCGGCGTCATGGCCGACCAGTGGAAGGAATTTATCTACTGCGAATCGATGCCTGCTGACGTCTTGGCCTGCAAGGGCAGCAAACGCACCGGTGGCCGCAGCTCCAACACGCGCGGCGAGGACAACGTCATCTCCAACGGCTCGGTCATCGCCGTCAACGACGGCCAGGGCATGCTCGTGGTGCAAAACGGCAAGATCATCGAAGTCGCGCTGGAGCCCGGTGAGTTCGTCTTCGATACCGGCAGCGAGCCGAGCGTCTTTAGCGGCAACCTGGGCGATTCCATCAAGGAGACCTTCGCCAATATCGGCAGCCGCTTTACCTTTGGCGGCGACGCGGGCAAGGACCAGCGTGTCTACTTCATCAACACCAAGGAGATCATCGGCAACAAGTACGGCACCGCCTCGCCCGTGCCCTTCCGCGTGGTCGATAACAACATTGGCCTGGACGTCGACATCTCCGTGCGCTGCAACGGCGAATATTCGTACCGCATCACCAACCCGCTGCTGTTCTACACCAACGTATGCGGCAACGTGACCGATAGTTACACGCGCGACAAGATCGACAGCCAGCTTAAGTCCGAGCTGCTCACCGCCCTGCAGCCCGCCTTTGCCAAGATCTCGGAGATGGGCATCCGCTACAGCGCCATCCCCGGTCACACCACCGAGCTCGCCCGCGCGCTCAACGAGGTCCTCTCTGCCGACTGGCGCGACCTGCGTGGTGTCGAGATCGTGAGCTTTGGCGTCAACTCCATCGCCGCCTCGCAAGAAGACGAGCAGATGATCAAGGACCTGCAGAAAGCCGCGGTTATGCGCGATCCCACCATGGCGGCAGCCAACATCGCCAGCGCCCAGAGCGATGCGATGCGCGCGGCAGCCGCCAACCCCAACGGCGCGATGGCAGGCTTTATGGGCATGGGCATGGCAGGTGGCATGGGCGGCATGAACGCCAGCCAGCTGTTCGCCGCCGGCCAGGCACAGCAGCAGGCCGCCCCGCAGCCGGCTCCGGCTCCCGCCCCCGCACCGGCTCCCGCCGCCGCACCTGCGGCCGGCACGTGGACTTGCAGCTGCGGCGCCACCAACACCGGCAAGTTCTGCTCCGAGTGCGGCAGTCCCGCACCCGCCCCGGCACCGGCAAAGTGGTTCTGCCCCAACTGCGGCAGCGAAAACGGCGGCAAGTTCTGCAGCAACTGCGGAACGCCCAGGCCCTAGCCCCTCTATCTGGTAATTGGCGGGGGATCCGCCGCCCCCGCTCCTGCTTCTATGGGTTTCGTTCGATTAAGGAGGACACCATGAAGACAACGTTCAAAAAGTCCGTGCTCGCATTCCTGACATGCGTCCTGGCGCTCGCCTTTGCCCTGACGGGCTGCAGCGGCGGCGCCAAAGACCCCAAGGCCGACTTCGTCGGCAGCTGGGAGCTCTCGGGTGGAACCGTGGATGGCGAAGAGCTGACCGATGAGTACATGAAGATGCTCGAGGATTGGGGTGTCCACTGCGTCCTGATTCTCGATGAGGACGGTACAGGCGCCCTTGACCTGTTCCTTGAGGTTGTCGACCTTAAATGGGAGGCAAAGGACGCCACCACCGTGACGATCACCGCCGAAGATGAGTCGCACGACATGAAGCTCAAGGACGGCAAACTCATCCTCGAAGAGGATGACGGCAACCTCGTCTTTACCAAGTCCGACAAGGATCTGTCCGGCACGGTGAAGAAGGATCGCGAGGCTGCCGAAAAGGAAGAGGAGATCGATGAGGCCGTCGAAGACGACGACGTCCAGCGCGCCGAAATCTCCCCCGCCGTCACCGTCGCCGATGACGATCTGTGCACCATCACCGTCACCGAGAAGTTCAAGGACGACTGGGGCGACATCGGCTTTGTCGTCAACATCACCAACAAGAGCGACAAGGACCTGACCTTCTACGCTCCCAGCGGTAAGACCAACGTCAACGGCACCATGAAGGAACCCTGGTTCTCGGCTCACCTGATGCCCGGCACCAACGCCACCGAGGAATTCACGTTCTCGAGCGGCGAGCTCGATAGCCTCGACGACCTGGTCAACACGACCATTGGCATCGACGCCTACCTGACCGATTCCTACGAGGACGTCGCCTCCTACAGCGCAACCATCGTGTAGCGGCAGACATCGACGGCCGCGGATTGGCGGATACATCCGCGCACATGTCAGGCGGGGCCGCAGGAGTTGATCCTGCGGCCCCGTCGTTTTTGTGCCGATGCGTAACGAGCGCTAGCGCTCCATATTGGGAACGATGCTGCCCTCCGTTACTGCGCGCACGGCCAAGCGCATGATGTTGTCGTAGCCGGTCTTGTTGAGGATCTCCGAGATGCGACGCTTGATGGTGCCCTCACTCATAAACAGCTCGGCCGCGATCTCGCGACGGCTCTTGCCCTCGCAGGCAAGGCGCAAGATCGATAGCTCAACATCGTCGAGTGCCGCCGTACCCGAAAAAATACTCTCGGGCGGCTTGGGAAACGTGCAATAGCCCGCCAGCGTGGAGCGCATCACGGCGAACAACTCGTCGATACCGACGTTCTTGTACACAAAGCTATCGACGCCCGCCTCGCGGGCCTGATCGACAAAGGTGATCTCGGGCATGCCGGTCATGATAATGACGCGGCACTCGGGCAGTTGTTCTTTAATGCGCGCCGCCGCCACGATGCCGTTGGAATCATGCTCGGTGCATACGTCCATCAGTATCATGTCCGGGCGCTCCTTGAGCGCGACACCCAAGGCCTCGGAAGCATCGGCAATGGCGGAAACAACGGTCATATCGGGCTGGTCGCCAACGGAACGCGCCAGGCTCTCGCGCAGGATGGCCTGGTCTTCGACTATAAGGACGCGGATCATGAGCTTCTCCTTTGAGCTGTGGCGCTGGCGTTGAGCGGGATGGACACCGCAAGCGTAAAGGGCGGGGCGGCATGGATTTCCAGGCAGCCGCCCAGATCTTGCGCGACATGCCTCATACCTGGGATACCCGTTCCCTCGCGATACGATACGGGTGCAGGCGCGCCGTCGTTAGAAACGGTCATCCGCGCAACAGCGCTGTCTTCCGACGTCTCCCGCCACAGGCGCACATGGACCCGATGGGCCTGTGCATGCTTGGTGGCATTGGTCGAGGCCTCACGGATAATCTGCAAAAATGCGGCGGCGACACGCGCGTCCTCAGGCAGCGCACCCTCAACATCGATCTGCACACTCACCAGGCCAAAAGCATGGACGATATCACCCAGCTGCTCTGCAGGCTCGCTGGCACCGCCACTGCGCAAATCGGCGGCAATTGAGCGCAGCAGCGGGTCGATCTGCTCGAGCGACTCGTCATCCAGGCGCCCCTCCTCCAGATAACGATGGAGGATGGACAGGCGCTGCCCGATCACGTCGTGCACGCGAGCGCGCATACGCAGATAGGCCGCATTGTCAGCAACTTTTTTGACTTCTTCGATCTGGGCTTGGAGCTCTTGGCCCGCAAGCTCAAGCAGGTGGTTGGCTTGCGCTAGGCGATCATGAGCATGCGCATACTCTGTTACATCCAGGCCGATAATGCGCTCAAAGAGGCGGCCCGAAACCATAACGTCATCGTGCACAAACAAGCGAATCTCGGCGGGAGAAACCTCGACCACCGCCCGCGCCTCACCAAAGCGGTCCAGATTAATCCGCACACGGTTCTGGCTGCTTTCGGGCATTTGCATGCTGAGTTTGCGCAGGCCGTTCCATGTACCGCTCATATCGCCTAGGTCGGTGGGCATATGAAGCTCCACCAGGTTTTTGCGCATGCAGCGGTTCATGAGCAGCGGACGGCCCCTCGGGTCCAGATACAGGATGCCCACGGGAATCACGTTGATGGTCTCGATCGTCGAGAACGCGGTGATATCCTCCTGGCGGTTACGGACGTCCATCAAGAGCGCCGCGATGGAACGGAACAGGAAGAACGCTCCCTCTGCGATAAGGACAACGGTCCACGCCGAGCCCATGGCAAAAACCACCGGCGGCGTCACGGCGACAACAAGCAGCAGCTCGACCAGCATGACGGGGCGACGATAGCGCACCATAAGCACCACGCCATAGGCAAAGATTGCGGCATTGAGCCACAGCGCTCCGCCCATTGCCCTGGCGCAAACGTCAAGCGGCGCCACCAGATACGAGCCAGACGACGCGAACAGGATAAGCGCCGAAACCACCAGGTGAAGCACGAGGCTCGCCTCGTAGGTGCAAACCGCCTTACGGTTATAGGACGAGCGGCGCGATGCGATGAGCGGAACGTGGATCGTCTGCAGGCACGCAGCCAGGGCAAAGACAATATCGAGTGCAACGATTTGGGGAAGGATGAGCGAAATCTGCATCGTCACTCACCCGCCCGCGGCATCAACACGATCATACGCAACTGGCCGGGTTCGCCCTCAAGGCGGTATGCCACGTTGCGCCCTTGCAGAGCGCTTTCGAGCTCTTGCGCAGCGGGCGTCTGCGAAAGATCTTCATCATCGTTGGAAAAAAGCGTGGCACGCAGCTCGACACTGCACCGGTCATGGTCGCCCAAGTGATACATAAGCGCCGGATGGTCGGTGGTGTAGGCAAAAAACGCAAAGTCATACACGCAGTCGTACAGGGCGCTTACTGTACTGGCGTGCAACGGGCGCCGTATGGCGATAATCGAGGCGCAATCGATATCGATGGTGCGCAGGTCGCTTGCGAGCTCGTTGGCAATGAGCTGAATACGGTCGCGATCAAAGCCGCTCTCCCCGTGCTGCGCCAACGTGAGTGACCCCTTGCGCTTGCAATAGGCGACGAGCATCTTGACGCGCTGCAGCATGCGGTAACGCTCGTGCGAAGACACTTCGTCGGTCAACGGCGGCAGCGAGCTCAGCAGGTCGTACATCCCTTCGAGCGCGCGGGCAAGCGCTTGATCCACGTCTTGGACCAGCAAGGTCTCGGCCTCTTGATCTTCCAAATGCGTCTTAAGGTCGTAGTCGGCGGCGAGCAGCTCATTTTGACGCTGCAGTTCCATGCGACGATGTGCCAGTTCACGGTTAAGCTCGTTGAGCTCCGACACGTCTTGGGCGAGCAGGGCCGATCCGCCCAGCAGTGGAAAGGCACGGTACATCACATCGGGATCGGACGCCACGGCAAAGGCATGGGCGCGGCCGTGCTCCTGGGTCCGCAACTCCTCGCGCACGCCTACCGGCGTTGGCTTTGACACCGGCGTGGCATAGACCTCCTGCAGGTCGCGCGTTAGAACTTTGAGGTCAAGCGGCAAGGTGTCGAAGATGCCGGCGATGTCGTGATACGACGGAACGACACCGCAATCGAGACAGATTTCCATCGCCACCACGCACAAGACGCAATAGATGAGCGAGAAGTTGAGCCTCCATGCCCAGGGCACGCGCAACGCATATGAGATGGCAAAGAACGCGCCGCCCAGCAGCACGAGCGCCGCCGTGCCCGAGAAACGTTGGATGCGAAAGGACGAGGACCGGCCCACCAGGATAAAAAAGGCCACAAAGTTAAAGGCCGTCCACACGAGGACGGCGAAATAACCCCAGCCGTACGTGTAATCGTTGCTCCAGGTGTCGCTTGTACGGTCAAAGTGGAAGACCTGCTGGTGAAAATCGTTGGTGAGCACAAATCCGATAAGCAGGATAGCCACAATCCACAGCGCAGCGCAGTAGCGGCGACCCGGGCGGTGTTGCTCCAGGCCCGCAAGGCGCAGACCACACAACTGGTAGAGCAGCGGAATAAGCGTCATGGGCACGTAGTACAGGTACCACAGCACGGTGGCATAGAACGGTGTGAACGACTTGTACTTGAGAATGACTTCGATCATCCACAGGGCGCAAATGGTGGCGACGGCAACAAGGCGGCGGCGCAACACATAGTCCAAACAGCGCAGATAGACCGATACGCCCCAGATCGAAAATGCAATTGCGGCGACAAGCAGCGGGAGAGAGCTCGAATGGATGAGCGCATCCACGACCTCTTCGGACACCTCGCTATAGGCGGGCACGGCGTTAGAAAGTTTGGGGTCGAAGGCGAACAGCGCCGGCAAGACTGCCAAAAGCATGAGGAACAGCGCGGTGATGGCGCCGGCGATAGCGAAGACGCGGTGGCAGTACACCTGATGTGTTATGCCAACAAGGAATCGCGGCATGGCGAAGAGCCTGCCACCCATAGGATCCGCCACGGGTGCGGATCGGGCGGCCGCGTTGCCGATATGTCGCTCGCGGGTACCCATAGTGCTTTTAGTGTACCGACAGATGGGTCGAAAAAGCGGGCCGCATGTCCCAAAATCCGCAGACGGCAAGGCGCCCGGCATGCATTAACTGCTCGCCGGGCGCCTTGGTTAGGAGACTCTGAAGTTGAGCGCCTCAGTGCCCTTAGGACAGGTCCTCACCGTTCGTTTCAATGACATGCTTGTACCAGTCGAAGCTCTTCTTCTTGGAACGCTTGAGAGTGCCGTTGCCCGCATCATCGCGGTCGACATAGATAAAGCCGTAGCGCTTGGACATCTCGCCTGTGCCGGCAGACACCAGGTCGATCGGGCCCCAGGTGGTGTAGCCCAGCAGGTCAACGCCGTCCTCGGTCACCGCATCACGCATCGCGGCGATATGCTGGCGCAGGTAGTCGATACGGTAGTCGTCGTTGATGGAGCCATCCTCCTCGACAACATCCTTGGCACCCAGACCGTTCTCAACCGCAAACAGCGGCTTCTGATAACGGTCGTACAGGTCGTTGAGGGTGATGCGGAAGCCCAGCGGATCGATGGCCCAGCCCCACTGGCTCTCCTGCAGGTAGGGGTTCTTGGCGCCGGCGAAGGCGTTACCCTGGGTGCGCTCGACATCGGGGTTGTCGGCACCGGCAGAGCAGCGGGTGCTGTAGTAGCTAAAACTGATGAAGTCGACGGTGTTGGCGGCCAGAATCTCACGGTCCTCGTCGGTCATACCCACATCGATGCCCAAGCGCTCGAGCTTCTTGACGGCATAGGCCGGGTAGTAGCCGCGGCTCTGGACGTCGACGAAGAAGTAATTGTCCTGATTGTCGAGCTGCGCCTGGCGCACATCGCCCGGACGGCAGCTATAGGGGTAGTAGCTACCTGCGGCGAGCATGCAGCCAATCTTGACCTCGGGGTCGATCTCGTGGGCGATCTTGGTTGCCCAAGCGCTGGCGACGAGCTCGTTGTGGGCGGCCAGGTACTCGACAGCCTCCTTGTTCTCGCCCTCCTCAAAGACCAGACCGGCACCCATAAACGGCAGCTGCAAGATCATATTGATCTCGTTGAAGGTAAGCCAGTACTTCACCAGACCCTTGTAGCGGGTGAAGATCGTGGTCGCGAGGTTCTTGTAGAAGTCGATGAGCTTGCGGTTGCGCCAGCCGCCGTACTCCTTGATGAGGTGAATCGGGCAGTCGAAGTGCGTGATGGTAACGAGTGGCTCGATGCCGTGCGCCTGACACTCGCGGAATACGTCCTCGTAGAAGGCCAGGCCAGCCTCGTTGGGCTCGGTCTCGTCGCCGTTGGGGAAAATGCGGGTCCAAGCCAGGCTCATGCGGAAGGTCTTAAAGCCCATCTCGGCAAAGAGGGCGATGTCCTCCTTGTAATGGTGATAGAAATCGATGCCGGTCTGCGCGGGATAGTAATAGCCGTCCTCGAAGTCGAGCATCTTGCGCTGGCCGGAGACCACCGCATAGCGCTCGGGGCCGTGCGGAGCCACGTCCACGTTGGCCAGGCCGCGGCCGTCCACGTTGTAGGCGCCCTCGCACTGGTTGGCAGCCGTTGCGCCGCCCCACAGGAAGTCTTTACGGAAAGCCATACATCGATCCTTTCACACGCTGTTTGTCATAGGCTCAGTATCTCTATAAACGGCACGTCGCTCAACGGCAACGGCGCAGGTCGACACTTCTTTTCGCTCCCGCATATCGGCAGACGGTGCGCTCCTGACACTTTTTGATACCTCGCGTGCACGAAAAAGCACCCGCCCACACGCCGCGAACGTCAAGTGAGTAGACTTTTTGGCAAAACTCAACCAGACCCGCCTTTGACGCCATCAAAACCTCAGGTAGCTTACCTGGCATGTTCCGGCGTGGTCAGACTAAGCCAAAAAGTCTACTCACTTGCAAAAAAGGGCGCCTCCACAACAGCGAAGGCGCCCTCGGGTGGCAGACCATTTGACTGAATAGGAAAGAAAGGAAAAAATAGGAAAGAAAGGAAAGGAGACTTATGACTGAAACCATCTTCTCCCCCTCATTTGGAAATCGCCCATCCTATCTCGTCGGGCGCGAAACTGTAATTTCGACATTCATATCCGGCCTTGAGCAGGAACCGGGCAATCGCGACCGAGCCATGCTCATGCTTGGACAGCGAGGCAGCGGCAAGACAGTTCTTCTGTGGGAACTTGCCGACCGCGCACGCAAGCTCGGCTTTGTTGTCGCCACGCCTACCGTAGCCTCCGAGGATATGCTCGAGCGCATTGTCGAGAAAATCCAAGAAGCAGGCAAACCTTACGTCAACAAACGCCGCCTTCCCAAACTCGCGAGCGGCAGCCTAAGTGTTTTCGGGCTCTCGGCAGGCCTCGAGTTCACACGAGACGTGCAGGAGACCAAGAGCTTTCAGTTCAAGCTCACGCAGCTCGCGCGCAAACTGACCGAGCAGGGGCACGGCATCCTCATCCTCATCGACGAGCTCCAAGCAAATTCACCCGAGATCAGACAGCTCGTCACCGCCTATCAAGAGCTGGTCGGCGAACGACTCAACGTCGCGCTCGTCATGGCGGGCCTTCCGGGAGCCGTCTGCGCAACACTCAATGACCGTGTGCTGACATTTCTCAACCGCGCTCGAAAGGTCACGCTCGAGCCACTTTCGGTCGGAGATGTCGATACCTATTACCAGCGGGCTTTCGATGAGCTCGGCCTTGATATTCCAAGCGATCTTCGCCTCCGTGCCGCTCGCGCAACCCAAGGCTCGCCCTATATGCTGCAACTCATCGGCTATAACATCGCCAATCGCTGCAGGACAGGCGAACGTGCGACGCAAGGGTTAATCGACGGAGCCATCGAGGCGTCGAAAGTCGATTTCGAAAACGATGTGTGCGAAACGACGCTCGCCGCGCTGTCAGACCAAGACGTCGCGTTTCTCTCCGCAATGACTGATGACGAAGACGCTGTGTCTCGCATTTCTGATGTTGCGAAGCGCATGTCAGTCACACCCGACTATGCGCAAAAGTATCGCCGGCGCCTCATCGGCGCCGGCGTTATCGAGCAGGCGCGCCGCGGCTACGTGCGCTTCGCCGTCCCCTATATGGCCGATTACCTGCGCAGCCAGCTCTAGGCAACCACCGCAAAGGGGACAGGCACCTTTGTGGTGGGTTGGGCCCGCTTGTCTCGATCTGTAACAGTTAGGCCGTCAAAACCGGGCTTGGTGTTACAGATTGAGATTGTCCGGGCGGCCCCCCGCGGTTCGTCTTGATCTGTAACATATAGAGACGATTTAGCGCGCCAACTGTTACAGACCGAGACGAAGGACCCTAATCCACGGTGATGTCGAAGTTCTTGCCGACGAGACCCACGTAGCCGCCCTCGGCAGCCTTGGAGCTATCGGCGTGGCAGAGAACCCACTTGTCGGCCTTCCAGTAGCAGTAGCTGTCGCCGGCCGCGGGCATGTCGGCCGCAGCCTCGGGGCGCGGGCCGTTGGTGCCGGCGGGCAGCGCAACCATCACCTGGAAGCCGCCGTCGTCGACCATGCACGGCGTGTAGTGCAGCGTGGTGCCGTAGACCTCAACGAGCGTGCCGGCGGGCGCGCGGAACGCCTTGACCTGCGCGGTGTCGAGCTTGCCGTCGACAATCTGCTCGCGCTTGGCCAGCAACAGGATAAAGTCGCGAGCACCCAGGTTGAACTCGCTCGCGCGGTGATACTCCAAGCAGTTGAGCTTCGTGTTGTGGCCGTTGCACCAGCCCAGCTGGAACGGACGGCCGCCATACATGAGCAGGCCGAGCGTGTCGGCACCCTCGACCTGCTCGAGCTCGGGCGCGGAGGCCACGTACTTGCTGCCCTCGGGGATGGGCGTTGCGGAGAGCGCCTCGGTAAGCGGAGCGGTCAGGGCAGACGGAACGTCGTCCCACACGCGGCCGTAGGGCTTGAACTCGGGATCGGTGACAGAGTAGATATGCATGTTCGCTCCTGTTCGTTTATGTGATATTACAAACATTCTAGAACAATCACGCGCGGTTTTAAACGTCCGCCATGTCCGCTCAACAAAAAGGCACCCCCGCATAAGCGAAGGCGCCCAGTGAGCTCATTTTGAGCGACGAGACCTTTACGCCTGCTGATAGTGCAGGTGTGCCTCATCGATATCGATCAAATCGCGGTCGAGATAGCGGCGCGCGAGCCAATTTGCCATGGGAAGGTTCTGGTCCAGGTAGTTACCGCACTCTTCGGGAGCGGCACCGGGGACATCACCCTCGAAGCCAGCAACGAACTCGAACAACTCGCGCACGAGCGGCAAGATCTCCTCGCTCGTCACCTCGCCAAACACAACCAGGTAAAAGCCCGTGCGGCAGCCCATAGGGCCAAAGTAGACAATACGGCTCGACCACTCGGCATGGTTGCGAAGGAACGTCGCGCCCAGGTGCTCGATGGTGTGGCACTCGGCCGTGTTCATGACCGGTTCTTTGTTGGGCGTGGTCAAGCGCAGGTCAAAGGTGGTGACGGCGGCGCCGGTCGCCGGATCGCGGTCGACGCGGCTCACATAGACGCCGGGCTCAAGCAGCAGATGGTCAACGGAAAAACTCGCGATGCGCTCCATGGCAGATCCTCTCGGTAGTCAATTTGGGACGGGGGCCCTTTTAGCTGGTCGCAACAATCCCACCCATGATAGCAGTCAAAAAAGCCCCGTCCCAAATGACTACTTTGGGACGGGGCGCCGCGCAGCCGATAATATCGAGCGTTCAGCATCTAGTTTTCTAACCCGGCAGCAACTGTAATCGCCACCGGGTCAATCGCAATAATCGCCACCAGACCAATCGATGGCCTGCACTTACAGCACTCGCAAACAAGTTGCGACAGCACCGTAAATATTGGCGTCGTTACCCAGCTGCGCCGGGACCACGTGCGGACGAGGCATATCTTTCAGAAAACCGGTGTAGTGCGCCATGACGTCATCCATCTTACGGTCAAGCGCCTCGAACAGCGCGGGATGGCAACTGATGCCGCCACCAATCGCGAAGACTGCCGGGTCGATGACGCACTGCAGATTCACAAGCACACGATCAAACAGCTCAGCATAAGCATCCAATCCGCGCTGCACAGCGTCGACCTCGGACGCGCTCCCGTGCTCCAGTAGCCCGAAGATCCGTCGGCCATCGAGGGCCTCCAGTTCAGCTTCATCCGAAATGCCAAGTTCGACTGCCACGAGATTCTGCAGGCCGTGCCATCCGCTCGAAGTCGCGAACGTATCACGATGATCAAGCGGTTCGCTTACGTTGTTGGACAGGAAGCTGAACTCGCCCGCGAAGCCGCCCGCACCTGTCAGCACCCGGCCGTCAACCACGATGCCTCCGCCGATGCCCGTACCGATTACCGCCACGCAACCCACGTCCACGCCGCGCAACGCACCGGCAGCGTACTCGCCAAGCGCACAGCTTTTGCCGTCGTTGACAACGGTCACGGGCAGCCCCAGCCGTTCGCGCAGCGCTCGGCCAAGCGGAAACCCGTCCATGTACGGCAGCGCACCACCGCGATGGATCGTCCCGTCTGGATCGACCTCGTAACCGAAGATGCCACCTGGGGCCGAGATGCCCACGCCTACAACCTGTCCGCGATACGGCCCTACGAGTGCCGCGAGCGCGTCGACCAGCTGATCGGCCGAGACGAACGCCGTCGGAATCGAACCACGGTCACCAAACTCGTAGTTCTCATTCACAATCGCCCATTTGACGCTCGTTCCGCCGATATCAATTCCAAACAGCTGCCTCATGGCCGCTCCCCTCTCGCTCAATGCGTCTACATGCTCGCAGGCTCTTCCATAAAGGCCATGAGCCTGCGGTTGAGCAGACGACCCCAAAACGTGCAGATACCGCCCGCCAGGAGCGCGGCGGCTACGGTGCCGATACCGATGCCCACCGCAGCACCCGTACGCACAAGCCCGTAGACCAGTGAGATGCCCACACAGCTCCCGTCAAAGAAATACTTCGCCTTACCAAATTCACAGTGAAACACCTGGGAGAGCGTCTGCACCATGCCGTCGGGCGCCACGGGGACGAGCCGCGCAGAGACGCCCAGCGTCACGCCGAGCGCTGTGCGTGCATTCATTACAACGCCGCAGCTCAGGAATAGAATCCCACATACGTAGACCATCATTCGACGCGTTGGACTCTACCGCATCACATCGTCCTCTCGTTCGCATCTTCACCTGTCGACCGAATAGTACTCCGTGACATCGCCCCAGGGCGTCACTCGTACGCATTGCCGCGACTCTACCGCGGCATCACGCATTTAGTACGAGATAGTCGCCTCGACGGCATGGCGCCAGCCGGCGATCTTTTTGGCTCGCTCGTCAGCGGGCATCGACGGCTCCACGATGCCACGGGCGCCGTAGACGTCGACGACATCGCGCGTATACATGCCCAGCGCGATACCGCAGGCCCAAGCCGCGCCCAGACCGCTCATCTCGTCGTTGCTCGCAATGCGGATGGGCGAGCCGACCAAATCGCTCTCAAACTGCATCAGGTACGCGTCGCGCGTGGGGCCGCCGTCAACACGAAGCTCGGCAAGCGCCGCGCCCGAATCCTCGACCATCGCATCAATGACGTCAAAAATCTGATAGGCGATCGACTCGTCGGCAGCCTTTACGAACTCCGCGCGGCCCGTGGTGCGTGTCATACCAAAAACGCATCCCTCGGCATCACTTGCCCAGTGCGGCGCACCCAGGCCGGTAAACGCCGGCACAAAGTAAACATGGCTCGCCGGGTTGGCGGCGTAGCACAGGTCGGTGACCTCCTCGGGGTTGTTGATGAGCTCCAGGTCGTCGCGCAGCCAGGTCTTGACGGCGCCGGCGTAGCTCACGTTGCCCTCGAGTACATACTCGGTCACGCCATCCATACGCCACGCAAGCGAGCTCGAAAGCCCGTGCGAGCTGGCGACAAACTCGTTGCCGACGTTCATCATGACCGAGCTACCGGTGCCATAGGTCGCTTTGGCCATGCCGCGGCTGTGGCAACCCTGCGCAAACAGGGCCGCATGGCTGTCGCCCAGCACGCCGTGTACCGGCACGGGTGCGGGCAAAAAGCCATCCAGGTCCGTTGTGCCAAACAGACCGTCGGAATCGGTCACCTGCGGCAGGCAGGCCGGATCGATGCCAAAGGCCTCGCACACCGGCTCGCTCCAGCAGCCGCGGCGCAGGTCAAAGAGCTGCGTACGGCTGGCGTTGGACCAGTCGCAGCGGAACTCGGCGCCGCCCGTGAGCGTCCAGACCACCCAGGCGTCAATCGTGCCAAGGCAAAGCTCGCCCGCCGCAGCGGCCTTAGCAGCCGCCGGCACGTTTGCGAGAATCCAGGCCATCTTGCCCGCCGGATAGTAAGGCGAGAGCACCAGGCCCGTCGTGTCGCGCACCAGCTCGGTCACGCCCTCGCGGGCGGCCAGCTCGTCACACAGTTCACGGGCGCGGGCGCACTGCCACACCACGGCGTCGCACAGCGGCTCGCCCGTCGCACGGTTCCAGGCAACGGTGGTCTCACGCTGGTTGGAAATGCCAATGCCGGCGACGTCGGCCGGGTCGACCCCGGTCTCCTCCACCACGGCGCGCGCCACGGCCAGAACGTTGGCCGCGATCTCGGCCGGATCATGGCTCACCCAGCCGGCCTCGTTGACGATCTGGCGATGCGCGCGGTCGGCACGATGAATCAGATGGCCGCCCTCGTCCACCAGCAGCGCCTTGGTGCCCTGCGTGGATTGATCGATTCCGATGATGTATTTGCTCATGTACTCTCCCATTCCTTCCGCCAAATCAAAGACAGCCTGGCGGACAAGGAGCGAGCGACCGCCAAGTGCCGCAGATTGCCGTGAAAGAGGAGCGCCGCGTACTTTGTGTACGCAAGCGACGGTTTGAACGGCAAGGTGCGGTGCTTGGCGGCCGCGCAGCGTCTGTGTCTACTAGTTGCCGAGGAACTCGGCAACGGTCTTGGCAATGCCTTCGCCGGTGAGGCCGTAGTGCGCAAAGACCTCGGGGCTCGTGCCGGTGATGACCGGCGCGTCGGGCAGGCTCAGGCACTTGACCGGACGCGGGCAATGCTCGCCCACGACCTGCGCGACCATGGAGCCCAAGCCGCCAAAGGGGCTGTGCTCCTCGACGGTCACGACGGCGCGCGTGGCACCAGCGGCCTCGATCACGGCCTCGGCATCGAGCGGCTTGACGCAGTACATGTCGAGCACGGTGGCGGAGATGCCCTGCTCGGCGAGCAGATCGGCGGCGTCCACGGCATGGCGGACCATCTCACCGGTGGCGACAATCGTCACATCGGTGCCGCGACGCACCCAGGTGGCACGATCCATCTGGAACGGGCACTCGTCCTCGGTATACACGTCCTCGACCGGGTTGCGGCCCACGCGGATATAGGCCGGCTTGTTGTCGGCAACCAGGGCGCGCACAAGCTCGGCAGTCTGAAAACGATCGCTCGGCAGATACACGCGCATGTTCGGGATAGCGCTCATGGCGGCGATATCCTGCGCGGAGTGATGGCTCATGCCCAGAGCGCCGTAGGACACGCCGCCCGAGATGCCGATGAGCTTGACGTTGGTGTTGGAGTACGAGACGTCGACCTTGCACTGCTCATACGAGCGCGTGGTCACAAAGGACGCCGGCGAGGCGGCCCAGGCCTTCTTGCCGCACGAAGCCATGCCGGCGGCGATACTCACCAGGTCCTGCTCGGCAATGCCGACCTCAATGGACTGCTGGGGATACTGATCGAAGAACGGCGTGAGCGACGCGGAGCCGCGGGAGTCGGAGCACAGGACGACGATGTCCTTATCGGTCTCGGCGGCCTCGAGCAGCGTGTCGCAGATAACCTTGCGGTTGGCGATCTTGTTAGCCATTGATGGCCTCCTTATGGGCAGCGAAATCGGCGATGATCTGGGCATATTCCTCGTCGTTGGGCAGGTGGTGATGCCAGCCGGCCTTGTCCTCCATGACGGGCGAGCCGTAGCCCTTCACCGTGTTGAGGATGATGACCGTGGGCTTACCCTTGGTCTCGGCCGCAAGCGTCAGCGCGGCGTCGATGGCCTGGACGTCGTTGCCCGGAATGGACAGCACGTTCCAACCGAAGGCGGCCCAGCGCTCCTCCTGCGAGTCCTGCTTCATGACGTCCTCGGTGCTGCCACTGATCTGCAGGCGGTTGCGGTCCACGAGCGCGCACAGGTTATCGAGCTGGTAGTTGCCGCCACTCATGGCGCCCTCCCAGACCGAGCCCTCGGCAAGCTCGCCGTCGCCCATGATGGTGTAGACGCGGTAGTCGCGACCGTCCATCTTGCCGGCGAGCGCCATACCCACCGCCACGGGCAGGCCGTGACCGAGCGAGCCGGAGTTCATCTCGATGCCCTTGAGTTTATTGTTGGGATGGCCGATGTAAGGACTGCCGAACTTGGAGAAGCGGGCCTTGACGTCGTCGAGGTCCAGGTAGCCCTCGTGGCACAGCACCGCGTAATAGGCCTCCATGGCGTGGCCCTTGGAGAGCACGAAGCGATCGCGGTTGGGATCGTCGACGGTCTCGGGCGAAATGTTAAGGTGGTTGGCGTAGAGGGTCATGAGGGCGTCGATCACCGACATGTCGCCGCCGATGTGGCCGCCGGCGCCGGCCATGATGATGTCGACGCAATCGCGGCGGAGGTCCCAGCGCAGGGACTCAAGCTCTTCGATAGTTGCCATTTCTACTCTCCTCGCAGGTAGGCTTTGACGTCTTCTTCGATGGGGTCGTACAGGTCGGGCTGGATGCCGATGTACTTGCATGCCTCGTAGAGCACCGGCACCACGTTGGCGTGGATGGCCACGCAGTGGTGGATGTAGGGGCCCTCGACGATCTTTGCCTCGAGGCGCTTGAGGTTCTCGACCTCGACCCACAGGTAGGTGCCCATACCGGCCGGGCCGTCGATGCCGCGGGCATTGCCCAGCAGCAGCGAGTACTCGCCGTTGTCGCCGTCAAAGCGGGCAAGGGTGAGGTCGCCGTGCTTGGCCTCGGCCGTCAGCGCGCCGGGGTGATCGAAGGCCAGCGGATAGGTGAGCTTGGGCTTGACGGCCGCGCAGCTGCAGGGCCAGGGGCCGCAGTGCTGCAGCAGCTCGCCGTTCTCGTTGTCGGGATGGCGGACGGTCCAGTCGGCGAACATGCCGCGGTGACGGCCCAGGTCGGCAGCCTCGACCATGAGCGCGGTGATGGCGCCGTGGATGTCGGTCTCGCAGACGACCGGGATACCCATCTCGTTGAGGATGGCGTTGGCGGCGCAGGGCATAATGCCCAGCTCGTCCTGCAGGGCATTCCAGCACTGGATGGCGCCGGCGTTGCAGCCGTACTTCTCGACCAGACGCTTCATGGCGATGGCGAGTCCTGCGACCGCGGGAACCTTATCCTCGGGGATGCAGATCTCAAAGCTGTCGGCGATGTGGGCGAGCATGGCGGCCATGGCCTGCTCGTCGGCCTGGGCGTCGCGCACGGCCTGGACCAGCTCGGTCATGGGGATGGGCGAAAGCTGGATGTTGAACTTCTCGAGCAGCTCGCCCTCGTTGCACATGGTCGACCAGAAGTCGAACGGGCGGGTGGCCATCTGCAGGATGCGGGTGTGCTTGAAGGTCTTAACGACGTTGCACACGGCCAGGAAGTCCCAGACGCCGCGCTCGAACTCGGGATCAGTCAGGCGGCAGTTGGTCATGTAGGTGAAGGGGACCTGGAAGCGGCGCAGGACCTTGCCGGTGGCGAACAGGCCGCACTGGCTGTCGCGCAGGCGGGTGCCGTCGGGCTCGGGGCGCTCGTCGCGCGGGCCCCACAGCAGCACGGGCAGACCGAGCTCGCGGGCAAGGCGGGCGCAGACGTACTCGGTACCAAAGTTGGCGTGGCACAGCATGATGCCGTCGACGCCCTCGGCGCGGAACTTCTTGACGATAGGCTCGATATGGCTGTCGTCGAACAGCAGGCCCTCGTCGTTGATGTCGTCGATATCAACGATGTCGACGCCGATCTCGCGCAGACGGTCAGCCGTCAGACCACGATACTTGATCGCGTCCGGCGCGCTAAAGATGCTGCGGCGCGTAGGCACAAAACCGAGCTTGATCTTATCCATGTACGTCCTCCCCTAGTCACATGTTCAGTAAACAGACGCATGTTTCGTTTTGTTCTGTTTACTAAATGTTTTACTCTTTTGTTTAAAAGTTTAGCGCGAAAGTCTCGTAAACGGTAGAGAAATCAGCCTAAACGGTATGTAAACAATCTGAACATACAAGGGCAACAAAAAGAGGGCCCCGAAGGACCCTCTTTTGAATAGCGCTATGTTAACTGCCCTAGCGAGCTTTGGCACGCTGCAGGCGATGCCGTCTCCGCCTAGATTTCGCGCACGCTCTGGCGCTCGACAAAATAGGTCGAGACGGCCGTTTTGCAGGTATAGCTCTTGGGATTGCGGATGTTGCCCACCAGACGGCGCACCGCGATCTCGCCCACCTCGTGCTTGGGAACATGCACCGTGGTGAGCGGCGGATTGGAGAACGCGCCCACGGACAGGTCGTCGAAGCCGATCATCGACACATCGTCGGGCACGCGCACGCCATGCTCGTTGAGGGCACGCATGGCACCAACGGCGAGTACGTCGTTTTCGGCAAAGAAGGCCGTCGGCAGGTCGTCGCGCGAGACGGTGTCGAGCCAGGCACCCATGTCGTGATAAGCGCCCTCGAGTGTGGTGCCCAGGGTGACATGCCATGCCGGATTGGGCTCAAGGCCCGCATCCTCAAGCGCTTGACGGTAGCCGCGCTCACGGTCCTTAAAGTTGCGGATACGCAGGTCGCCCGCTAGATAGCCAATCTGCTTGTGACCTTTCTCGATAAGATGGTCAACGGCGCGCAGCACCGAATCGGTATTGGCGATGACCACGGCATCGAAGTACTGGCGATCGCTCCAGCCATCGAGCACGATCAGGTGGGCAGCAGCGTTGGCAAACAGGGCGTAGTCCTCCTCGCCCAGCTCGGTACCCATCAGCACGATAGCGGCTGACGGATCGGCGATAAGGCCCTCGACCTGCGGGCGCACGGCGTCCAGGTCGCTAAAGTCGAGCGAGACAAAGCTCGTGCTCATGCCGTGGCGACGCGCCTGGCGCTCCACGCCCTCGATGACCGCGGGATGGAAGGTGCTCTCGTCCAGGATGGCGCCCGTCTTGCGCGCAAGCACAAACTGGATGCTCTCGAGCTGCGTCGACTGCTGATAGCCAAGCGACTGCGCGCACTCCAGGATGACCTTGGCGGTCTCCTCGCTCACGCTGCGCTTGCGGTTGAGCGCGTTGGACACGGTTGCGGGCGAAAAGCCGGTAATGCGGCTGATCTCGCGGACGCTTGCTTTAGCCATCGTTCCCCCTAGCATCGGTCGCGGCCGAGCATCGTGGCTTGACCGCCCCGTGGCTCGGCAACTAAACGACCGCAAATTCAATCTAAACAGAATAGTAAATGTTTAATAGCTAGTTTAGCCTGTTGTCAAGCGAAGTGGCACGACTATTCCCCCAACGGGCGCATTTGTCCATCTTAACGTTATTACGCAAGGTCTTCGCCATTGCTTGCTATTACGCGTCGGTACCATTCGAAGCTTTTCTTTTTACGTCTCTCAAACGAGCCCGCACCGCTATCGTCTCGATCGACATAGATAAACCCGTAGCGCTTACGCATCTGTCCTGTGGCGACCGAAACCAAATCGATCGGGCCCCAACAGGTATATCCCATGAGTTCCACCCCGTCGAGCTCGACGGTCTCCCTCATCGCCTCGATGTGGGCCCGCAGGTATTCAACTCGATAGTCGTCTTCTATTTCACCCGAATCTTCCGGCACATCAGGAGCACCCAAACCGTTTTCGACGATGAACAGCGGCTTTTGATAGCGATCCCAGATTTCATTCATGGTGACGCGCAGCCCTTTGGGGTCGATAAACCTCCCCCAAGGCTCCTGTTTTAGATACGGATTAGGCGCCGAGCGAAGAAGGTTCGAATCGAACTGACCTTCCGCATGCGCTTTTGCGACGCGCGTCGAGTAATACGAAAACGAGACGAAATCGACCAGGTTTGCAGCCAGTACTTCGCGGTCATCATCCCGATAGGGCACCTCAAAACCATGGCGGGCGTATTCCTTGAGAACATAGCTCGGGTACGCACCGCGCACCTGGACGTCGGTAAACATGTAATGGCTGCGATTCTCGGCCTGCGCAGCCAGCACATCGTCCGGATCACATGTAGCCGGATAGAAGACACCTGCGTTGAGCATGCAACCGATCTTCGCCCCAGGGCACAGTTCATGACACGCCCCGACCGCACGGGCGCTCGCAACCAATACATGGTGCACGGCCGTGTGAACCGTTGCATAGCGATTCTCCCCTTGCTCGAAGATGATCCCCGCCGCCATAAAGCACGCCTGCGTCATGATGTTGATCTCGTTAAAGGTCAGCCAATAATTGACCAATCCCCGATAGCGCTCGAACACGGTACGCGAATATCGCTCGAACAGGTCGACCAACCTGCGATCGCGCCATCCGCCATACGCATCGACGAGATGCATGGGGACATCATAGTGGTTGAGCGTCACCAAAGGCTCAATGTCATGCGCGCGACACGTCCTAAAAACATCCTCGTAAAAGGCAAGGCCTTCTTCATTGGGCTCGGCTTCGTCTCCTTTGGGAAAAATGCGGCTCCAGGCGATTGATAAGCGCAGGCATTTAAAACCCATCTGGGCAAACAGTTCAATATCCTGCTTGTACCTATGGTAAAAATCAATGCCCTTGCGAGCGGGATAGAAGCTGTCGGGTGCCAACGCACGCGGATCAAGGTCTCCCCGCATGACGTCCATGCGTTGATCGCCAAACGGCAGCATGTCGGAATTGGCTAAACCGCGACCGCCTTCGTTCCATCCTCCCTCGCACTGGTTTGCAGCCAGAGCCCCGCCCCATAAAAAATCTTCTCTAAACATTATGGTGTCGTCCTTTCTATCAAATTCCCGGCCCACACTGTCGAACGCAACGGACTCGGCAAGTGCCGCGCAACAGCACAGTACCGTTGCGCGGCCAAGGGGTCGGACCGCGCAACGGCTGGGGAGCATATTTGTGTAGTAGCCTCTTATGCCTCGACGGATTCAACGGCCTCAGAATCGCCGCTCTTGGACTTCAACGGCATCTTCTCCTGTCCTTCAAATCCAAAAATCATCGCCAACGCAAACGTCACGGCACCGCCAGCAAGACACCCGATGGTGCCAGGGATGATATCCTGAGCAAACATGAGCACGTTCATCCATGGGAAACCAACGCCAGTGAAGATATAGACGTTGGCATGAAGAAGGCTTACCAGCAGACCACCGACAGCACCACCAATCATGTTCCAGGCAAGAGCCTTCTTGTCGCGAAACAGGATGCCGTAGATGATGGGCTCACTCACGCGACCGAAGGCATAGGTGATGAACAAGTTCCAGCCCGTGGCTCGACTCTCCTTGTCCTTAGCGCGCAGGCCATAGGCGAGCGCGATGGCAAGCGTGGTGTAGGCTACAACCGCGGTGCCGGGGTATAAGATGGCGTCGTAACCGTTCTGGAGCGCGGCGGGCAATATGGCGGTATAGATCGGCACGTGCATGCCGGTGGCGATGATCAGATTCCAGAATGCGCCGATAACCGCGGTCGCAGCGGGACCGGCAACAGAGGCGAGCCAAATGATGAAATCGGCCACAAGGCCCATGACAAATTGGACGGCAGGGCCGCAGAGGCACAGCGCGACCGGCAACATCACGAGCACCGTACCCACGGGTACGATCAGAATGCGCAACATATCAGGCGAGATCTTCTTAAAGAAGCGCTCAACATAGGACTGGGCCCAGGTGATCAAGATGACCGGAAGAACAGCCTGGGTGTAGTTGACGAGCTGCATGGGGATGCCGAAGACGCTGAAAGGCTTTCCGTCCTCAACAATAGCGAGCATGTCGGGATAAATCATCACAACAGCGATGAGCAGTGCCAGCACAGGACTCGTTTTGAACTTCTTAGCCGAACTGTAGGCAGCAAATACCGGGAAGTAATAGTACGCCGCATCGCCCACCAGGGAAAGGATCCGATACAGGTCGCTCGTTTCGGACATAAAACCGGCGCCTTCGGGCCCAAACAGAATAACGAGCATCTTGAAGATACCGGCGACACAAAAGATCGGAAGGATCGGGGTGATAGCGCCGCTCACGGCATCGAGCAGCTGATTGAAGAGGTGCTTGGGCGCCAAGCGCTCCTTCCAGCTAAGCTGAGGGCCATCGAGTTCCTCGTCAATCGATACCGTGACCTCGAATCCGCCCTGCTTACACACCTCGTCGTAGACCTTGTCGACCGTGGGCCCGACCACCAGCTGCACCTGCCCTCCGGCGTGCACGACGCTGATGATAGACGAGATGTCCTCAAGCTTCTCATCATTCGAGAGGCTTTCATCCTTGAGGTTGAAGCGCAGGCGCGTCATGCAATGCGTAACCGAAGCCACGTTTTCCGCCCCGCCCACAGTGGAGAGAATCTGCTCTGCCACCTTTTTGTAATTTGCCATCATTGGCTCCTTTGCACAATCTTGGCTTACTGTTCGAATCGGCAAAGGTCATGCCCCGAATGGCTACGGGTTACAATCCTTTTTTGGAGATGATCCGGTTGAGATGGATCATCAGATAGAGTTCCTCCTCCTCGGAGAGCGTGGCGTCCCACGTTTCACGACAATAGGAACCGATATGCTTCACGCACTCTGCCAACTGCGGAAACTCCTCACGAAAGTTCTTGTACATCTGCATGTTGGCGCTGTTCAGCGACTCGCCGGCTTGAATGCGCTTGAACAGGTACCGCAGATGCGTGGCGAAGCGGGTGAAATCAAAGGAATCGCGGTCGACAATAATGCGGAAATCGCTTTCGAGAATCTCGATAACGTCCTCGAGCATATCGTCGAACTGCTTTGCGGGCTCGGCCGTGGCTTTGACGGCTTCAACAACCCGTGCGTTCACGAGATTCATCGCAATACTGGCAATCTCATCCTTGGGAAGCCGCTCTCCGAGCTCCTTCTCGAGTCGCATGACGATAAACTGGGCAGCCTTGTATTCCTTCGGATACGTCTCCCGCACTTCATAGGCAAGAGGCATCGCGATGCGGACCCCCTTTTGGGCTCGCGCAACGGCAAACGACAGGTGATCAGCCATGAACAGCGTCGCATTGGTCGAGAGGTCGTAGGGCAGTTCGTTGGCAACGATGTCCATAACTTTCGCCGCAAACATCACGATATCCGAGGGAAGATCCCTCATGACATCTTGTCCTTTAGGATCAATGTCGTAAAACGTATGCTCGATTTTAGAAAGAGGGAGCTCTCGAGGAAAATCTCCGCCGAAACCGACGCCCCTGCCCATGGCGATGACATCTCGCCCCTGTCCGTCACGGCAAAGAACCGCGTTGTTGTTAAGCTTTTTAATTGCAAGCATGGTGAACCTCCTTTCAAGAACACTCACAGAAAAAGGCATGATAGCCAATAGCAGTGCTATTGCGGTCATGCCTTACGTAACAATCCGTGTTGTATTGCTCTTGGGCATGCCTCCACACAGGAGTAACAATCCAAGATGCAGAATGCATTATAGCGCTCTCCCCGCCCCGGGGACCATCGGGCTGGCGAACGGTAGATGTCGGCCCGCCAGCGGCCACATCGAGCAGATGGGCGTGCTTCGATCCCGAGCCTAGCCTAGGATGCGGGCCATGCGCGCCTTGAACTCGGACAGAAAGCGCGGGGCGTCCACGGTGAGTGCCACAAGCGCGCTCTTGTCGGGGTCGGACAGGCGATGCTCGTCGCAGATAGTGCGGCCGCGATACTCGCCGAGCAGGTCGACGCGCAAGTTGCAACCAAGTGCGCCCACGAGCGTGGGATCAATCGCCACGGCAACGGCAAGCGGATCGTGCAGCGCGCAGCCGCCCAGGTAGGGCGCGTTCATCTCGTACGAACCAATGTAGTGCTCGACCATGCTCGCAAATGCGCAGCCGGCCATAGTGCCCGAGCCCGTCCAGCCGGCAATGTCGCGGCGTGTGAGCACCGCGCGATGTGTCACGTCCAGACCCACCATGGTGAGCTTACGGCCCGAGCGCAGCACGGCATCGGCCGCCTCAGGGTCGCTCGCCATGTTGGCCTCGGCGCCCGCGCTCACGTTGCCGGGCACGGTAAGGGCGCCGCCCATCACGACCACGCGGCCGATGGACATCATCGCCGCCGCATCGCGCTCCAGGGCGAGCGCCAGATTGGAGAGCGGGCCAGTCGCTACGTAGACCAGATCGGGACCATAAGTGCGCGCGGCATCGATCAAATAATCGACCGCAGCGTTGCCGTCGGCCGAGGTCGCCCCCACCGGCTCGTAGGGCGACGCGGGCACGCTCGCGCCGCCGATGCCGTTCTTGCCGTGAATGAGCGCGGTGGACGCCGGCGGCGTATAGGGCTCAGTCGCCTGCAGAGGACGGTCGGCACCCAGGTACACCGGAACCTCGGGGCGACCCAGCAGATCGAGCACCGCCAGGCAGTTGTGCGCCGATTGCTCGACGCGCACGTTGCCAAAGCACGTGGTGATACCCACGAGCTCCACCTCGGGGCTCGCGATGGCATAGGCCAGCGCCATCGCATCGTCCACACCCATATCCAGATCAAGGATCAGCTTCTTGATTGCCATTGTTCTACTCCGCTTCTCCGTCTTTATCGTTTAACCAAACCAATGTTCAACTTCGGCGCGCGTGGGAATCGATTGCTGAGCGCCCAGGCGCGACACCGTCACTGCCGAGGCGCGAGCACCCGCGGCCATGCACTCAAAGAGCGGCAAGCCCTCTAGGCGAGCCGCCGCCAACGCGCCGATAAACGTATCGCCGGCGGCCGTGGTATCGACTACCGTGCTCGAAAGTGCCGGCATGCGCAGCAGCTCACCGTCATCGCCGAGCGTAACCGAGCCGGCACCGCCCAACGTGATGACCGCAGCTCCGGCACCCCTAGCGAGCAGGACGTTGAGCGCCGCGACGCAGCTTGCATCGTCCGCGGGCAAGATTCCCGTCAGCACCTGGCACTCGGTCTCGTTGGGACAGACCAGGTCGACCGCAGGCCAGACCTCCGCAGGCAGCTCGCAGGCGGGCGCTGGATTAAAGACCGTATAGAACCCCAGCTCGTGAGCGCAAACAAGCGCCTCGGCCGTCGCCGCAAGGTCACATTCGCCCTGGGCGATAAAGACGCTTCCGGCAGCCGGGGCAATCTCGCTGGCGTCGCCGTCGAGCTCATGGGCCACCAGACGCCTCAGCGCGCAGGCAACGTCCGCGCCCGCAAGCGCATGGTTGGCGCCCGATGACAGTATGATGCGGTTGTCGCCCTCGCAGCGAATGATGGTCGCCGTTCCCGTCTCCACGTCATCGCGATGCACTACAAAGTCACAGTCCACGCCGGCGTCTTGGAGCCCCGTCACGAGCGACGCGCCGAACGCGTCGCGACCGACCGCGCCGATCATGCACGTGTGCGCACCCATGCGCGCGGCGGCAACGGCCTGGTTAGCGCCCTTGCCACCGGCGTTGGTGATAAACCCGCTGCCGCCGACGGTCTCGCCCGCACGCGGTATGCGCTCGCACGCCACCGAAAGGTCCATGTTCATACTGCCGAACACCGCAACGATGCCGCGATCTGCCATGGAAACCTCCTCATCTGCGGGCCTTATGCCCACCGTCGGCCGTCGATCGTGCACTCTCGCACCCCCTATAACTTTAGTTCACTTTGATGTGGACGCGCGCTTGAGCTTGCGCCAGCAGCAAGCATTCACAGGAGCAGGCAGTTACAATGAAGGCGTGCTGATTATTCTCGTCATTGGATGATGTTTTATGGAACAACTCTCGCAATCGGGCTCGCGCGGTCGACGCCGCACGGGCAACGAGCCGGCACCGCACGAACGCGTGAAGGGCGGACGCCGTGCCAACGAACCGCGACGCACCGCGAGCCCCCATCGCGCTTCTGCCAACAACGCGGGCCGCGCCAACACTCCCGCCGCGGAGCAGACGCCTGCTCGCCCCAAGTCCCGCTACATCCCTGCACTCGACGGTCTGCGTACGCTCGCCGTCGTCGCGGTGGTGCTCTATCACCTTAACCTCACGTGGGCTCAGGGCGGCCTGCTTGGCGTCACGATCTTCTTTGTGCTTTCGGGCTATCTGATCACGCGCTTGCTGCTCAACGAAGTCGCTAAGACCGGCCGCATCGACCTCAAGAGCTTCTGGATCCGCCGCATCCGTCGCCTGGTCCCCGCCGTGGTGACCGTCGTGGTGGTGACCTGTGCGCTGTGCACCGTCTTCAACCACGTGATGCTCACCAAGATGCGCCCCGACATTCTGCCGTCGCTGTTGTTCTTCAACAACTGGTGGCAGATTGCCCAAAACGTCTCGTACTTCAATGCTCTGGGCGACCCCTCGCCGCTTACGCACTTTTGGTCGCTCGCCATCGAGGAACAGTTCTACCTGGTTTGGCCCCCGCTGCTGCTCGCTATGGTATCCATGCACATGAGCAAGCCCAACACGCGCCGCGTGGTTCTGGGCCTGGCTGCTTTCTCCGCCATCGCCATGATGGTGCTCTATAACCCCGCCGCCGACCCCAGCCGCGTGTACTACGGCACCGACACCCGCGTGTTCTCGCTGCTGCTGGGCGCCTGGATGGCCTTTATCCCCGATCGCGACCTGGCGCCGGTGCGTCTCGCTCATCGTTTGGGGCTCAATCGCCTGGCTGACGCCGCCAAGCACGGCAAGAACGCCGAGAGCAAGCATGACGCTACAACCGACGGCGCAGCCGAGACCGTCCCGGCACAGCCGAGCGCCCTCGTGCGTTTTTGGTCCTCGCCCGCATCCATCGATGTATTGGGCGTCGTGGGTCTGGTTGGCCTTGCCGCCATGGTCGCGCTCACCAACGGCTACACTGCGTTCCAGTATCGCGGCGGCACGCTGTTATGCTCCATCCTCACGCTCATGGTCATCGCGGCCTGCGTGCAGCCCCAGGGAATGGTTGCCCGCGCGCTGTCCGCCGAGCCGCTCGTGTGGGTTGGCAAGCGCTCATACAGCATCTACCTGTGGCACTATCCGCTGCTGTTGCTTATGAACCCGGTCGCCAACATCAACGATACACCGTGGTGGCAGTACATTTTGCAGGTGCTGTTGGTGGTCACCGTGGCCGAATGCTCATATCGCTTTATCGAGACGCCGTTTAGAAAGGGCGCCTTTGGGCGCACCGTATCCGAGTTCCGCGACGGCACCACCACGCCCGCCAACTGGGTGCGCGCGCATATTCCCGCGTGCGCCACTTGCGGCATCGTGCTTGTTATCGCGCTGGGCGGCCTGATCTTTGTGCCCGAGACGTCTGCGCTGAGCGGCGAGGGCGCCGAAGTCCTCAACAAGGAAGCCAAGAACACCGCGCCCACCGACCAGCAGGCGGCCGACGACACCGACAAGGACAACGACGGCTTCCCCGATGGCTCCTACGATCTGCTTATGATCGGCGACTCCGTGTCGCTGCGTGCCGTAGACACCTTTGACGGCGTGTTCCCGCACAGCCATATCGATGCCGAAAAGGGCCGCCAGTTTGATGCGGGGCGCGCGACATTTGAGGGCTATATCCAGCAGAACCTTGCCGGCAAGATCGTGGTCTTTGCCCTGGGCACCAACGGCTTGGTAACCGACGACCAGATCGACGCCATCATGGCCGATGCAGAAGATAAGCGTATTGTGGTGTTTGTGAACACGCGCAGCCCGCAGCCGTGGGTTGGCTCTACCAACCAGGCCATCGCCAACGCCGCTACGCGCTACAAGAACGTGCGCGTTGTCGACTGGTACGGATACAGCGCTAACCGAAATGACCTGTTCGACGGCGATGGCACGCATCTATCGACCACCGGCGTGACCGAGTATCTCAACTTGATCCACGACGCGGTCAAGAAGGACCTGCCCGTGCACCCCGAGGACCACGTCAACGACCCGCAGCCGGCAGCGGTCAAGTCTGCCACCGACGCACTCGTCAACGCGCTCGCCTTCAAGCCGCACAAGCTGGGCACCGACAAGTAACCTGCAGCGCAAACTTCCCACATCCGGAGGGGGTGTCTGCCACGGCAGACACCCCCTCCGGCAGTTAGGGACACTCCTGGCGCAGCCAATGAAGACCTCTACGGATGAATTCCAGGCCGCTCCGTCGCTCCAGACATCGTTTCCGCGCCTCGTGCCTGCCCCAAACAATCAAAACAAGCCCTTTTCGCCGCACCCTCAAAGGTCTGTGGGCAAAAAAGGCAAATATGAGTACTGTTACCATTTTAGTAGCAGGCAAAACCACCCAAAATGACGTCCGAGCGACCCCTACAACCCCCTAAAGCAGCCAACCTGACTGGTTTAAGGCGTATTGGAGCCAATTTTAATGAACATACTAAAGGCTATGTTCATTATCTTTTAGGATGTAAATGCTATTCACTTAGCAACAGTACTCATATTTGGCATTTTTTGTCCATTGCTATATAACTAACACCCTATAGCAGACGAAAAACAGGCCGCAGCCCATCGCTGCGGCCTGTTCGGAAGCAAAAGTGGGCGCTACGCGCTGTAGCCCATCGCTTGCAGCACAAACATGACGACCGTCAGCACCGTAATCACGCCGATAGTCGCCCAAGTGAGCACATTCCATACGCGGCCGTTGCGGTTGGCGCCCATAATGTGGCGATCCGCCGCGATAACCACCTGGAATACCAAGACTACAGGCAGCAGCACGCCGTTGATGACCTGCGAGGTCATCATAATCTGGAACAAATCGACGCCAGGCATGAGCACCAACACGGCAGAAATGCCGATGATGGCCGTAATGATGCCGCGGTAAACCGGAGCCTCGTCCCAGCTGCGATCGGCGCCGCGCTCCCAGCCAAAAGCCTCGCAGATGGCACTCGACGTAACGCCCGGCAGCACGCAGGCAGCCAAAAAACTCGCTGCGACCAGGCCCGAGGCAAACAGCACCGTGGACCACTGGCCCGCGATGGGCTCCAGCGCGCGGGCGGCATCGGCGGCATCGCTAATCTGAATACCCGCCGGGAACAGCACCGTACCGGTCGTGATAATAATGAAGCCCGCAATGATATCAGCAGCGATCGAGCCGCTCACGGTATCAATACGCTGCAGCACGATGTCGTCCTCGACCGCATTCTTATCGACCACGTTGTTCTGAGCCAAGAAGATCATCCACGGTGCGATGGTGGTACCGATTGTTGCGACCACAAGCGACACGTAGCTGGGATCATTCTGAATATTGGGGACGACCAAGTCGACCGCGACCTCGCCCCAGTTGGGGCCGGCCATAAACGCGGCGACGATGTAGGTCACGAACACGCAGCTTACCAGCAGCAAAATCTTCTCGATGCGCTGGAAACTGCCCGACATGGTAAGCATCCACACCAGCAGCGCCACGAGCGGCACCGAGATACTCGCCGGAACGCCAAAGAGGGCAAGGCCACTCGCGATACCCGCGAACTCCGAGATGGTCACCGCCGTATTGGCGATCAACAGCGCCGCCATGGCCAGCACGCTCTTGCGCACGCCAAAGCGCTCGCGAATGAGCGACGCCAAGCCCTTACCCGTGACGCATCCGCAGCGCGCCGCGGTCTCCTGCGTCACGACAAGCAGCACGGTCATGACGGGAAGCATCCAGAGCATCTTATAGCCATAGCTGGCGCCCGCGCTGGAATACGTGGCGATGCCGCCGGCGTCATTGCCCGAAAGCGCCGCCAGAAGACCGGGGCCCATGGCGCCAAAGATGGCCGCGATGGTCAGCTTTTGCTTGGTGCTCGGCTTTTGCTTCGTATTTTGCACGCGACCACCTAACCCACGACTGACATGGTGAGCAGCACCGCGGCGATGCAGTACGCCACACACGAGATCATGACGGCGATGACGTTCATGGCGGTACCCGACGTATTGAGGTCGTGCTCGTCACGCCAGAACAGCACCATCAGGTAAATCACGGCACTCATGTTGCCAACCAGGCAAATGACGGCAGCGATATTAAAGCAGCCGGTAAAGAGCTGCTCTTCAAACATAGTGGCATCGGGGAACGCGGCGGTGCGCACCAGCTGCGCGCACAGGTAGGTCACGAGTGACAGGATCAGGCCCATACCCGTGCTCTGGAAGAAGAATCCCAGGTACGGTTTGGGCTCGTCGTCGTGACCGTCGTACTCGAGGAAGTAGTTCTTGACGAACGACACCATGCGTGAGGCAGCCAGCAGCACGAGCGGCATGGCGCACATGGGGAACACCACCAGATGCGCGGAGCCCAGCGCAGTCCCCAGCACGGTCGCCATAATGCACGAGGCGATGCCCCACACGACGACCCAGTACTGACGATGCACGAACCAGCTGAGCACGTTCGTCGAGTCGTCCGACGCGCTATCGCCCGAGCCGACACCGGCGATCTGCAGGTCCTCCTGATGCTCCTCGGCGATAACGTCCATGGCGTCGTCGAAGGTCACGATACCCAGGATATGACGGTTCTCGTCGCAGACAGGGATGGCAACCAGGTCGTACTTGGTCATCTCGTCCGTTACGTCTTCCTGGTCCTCGTCGGGCGACACGTAGACCAGGTCGCGATAGGCGAGCTGGCCCAGCGTGGCGTCGCGGTCGGCCACGATCAGCGTGCGCAGCGAGAGCACGCCCGTCAGCATGCCACTCGGATCCTCGGTATAGACGTAGTAGACGCTCTCAAAGTCCTCGTCGAGTTTGCGAATCGCCTCGATGGCATCGCCGACCGTCGCCGTGGCGGGCAGCGAGACAAACTCCGAGGTCATGATACGGCCGGCGGTGTTGTCCTCGTAGCCCAGCAGGTTACGAATCGCCTTCTCCTCCTTGACGCCCATCAGGCGCAGGAGCTTCTCGGCCTTCTCATAATCGAGCTCGTCGATCAGGTCGGCAGCGTCGTCCGGGTCCATCATGGCCAGCATCGACGATGCGTCGGTATCGGACAGGCCCTCGAGCATCTCGGTCATGAGCTCGTCGTCATCGAACTCCGAGATGGCCTCGGCGGCCTGGGCGGTGTCGAGCTGCGCGAACACCTGCGCGCGCAGGCGCGGGTCGAGCTGCTCGATGATGTCGGCAATGTCAGCAGGATGCAGCTCGCCAAGCGTCTTGTGCGACACCGAGAGCTGGATGTTCTTAGTCGAGCGATCGAGCAGGTCCATGTAAGACCAGGCGATAATGTCCTCGCTGAGCGGCTTGCCCAGGTGCTTCATAAAGCCCTCGACGACATGCTCGAGTGTGGGGCTGATCGCGCGCAGCAGACCGCGGGCGCCGACCTCGGCACCCAGCAGGCGCAGCTGATTTTCGCCCGACATGGAGAACTTGATGTCGTTGACGCGCACGACCTTCATGCCCTGCGTGTCGACAATCTGCTTGTTAAGTACGTCGCGGGCGAGCAAGAGTTCGGTCGGCTGCAGGTACGAAAAACGGATTTCGGTGGCCGACGTCTTAAGGTGCACACCCGTCTCGTCGATACGGTCGACCCATTTGCGCCAGCTGATCATAAACGGTGTCTTGCCGGGACCACGGAACGCGAGCGACGTCACGTGCGGAAAAACTTCGCCGGTTGCAATGCCAAAATCGTTCACAACGCCGAGCTTTTCGCCGTCGACGTCCAAGACCGGCAATTTGAGCATCTCACTCAGATAATTCAATGGTGCTCCCCATCATTATTCCTGCGGACCGCGCGACCATGCCGGCACGCAATCCGTGGACTTTTAGATATGCATACGCATGCGCGGGCGGCACGCCGCTCGGCGCTCACACCCCGTGCACGCGCAGAAAGCACCTGCATGGGGTCATCGACTGTATGGTCGAGGTTTGGATTTCACCTGTAACCTTTCTCTTGACCCTCATTAACCGCAGTAACTATAGCATCAGCATCGCGCTGCGGCACCGAATTTATGCGCTGCACATTGCAGGCATACCAAACCCTTGAATATCAACTTCATCCGAACACCTCCCATATTCATCCGCACATGTACGGATGAATATGGGAACCCGATACCCTGAGGGCCGGATCGGCCGGCCCCGGGAGATCGGAGGACGTCATGTCCGGAAAGAGCGGAAAGAGCGGGAAGGGCGCCGCGAGGGCGGTCCCGAGGGCCTACGGCAGGCTCACGAGGCACGAGCGGGACACGGTCCAGAGGATGCTGGAGCGCGGGGCCTCGTGCAGGGAGATCGCGAGGGAGCTGGGCAGGTCGCCCTCGACGGTGAG